>NZ_BAABII010000019.1:0-303725 GCF_039542665.1 Saccharopolyspora cebuensis | reverse complement strand
CCCGCGCCGATGCCCAGCGCGATGGCGACCCCGATGCCGCCGCGACCGCCGCCGCTGGGCGTGCGGTCGGCGAAGCTGCCGCTGCTCGGCGCGTCCGGCCGGTTGCCGACGCCCGCGTACCCGCCACCGCGCGGATCGGCGGACCCGCCGCCGGAGCCCGGGGTCCCGGGGACGACTCCGCCGCCCACGCCGGTCCCGGTACCGCCGACCGCGCCACCGCCGGTCGCCACCCCGCCGAAGGCGGCCGCACCGCCGCCGGCGACGCCCGCGGTGCCCGTGGTCGCCGCCAAGCCCTGCGGGCTCACCAGGGCGGGCCCCATCTCGGGCAGCGGGCGGAACTTCTCCGCCTCGCCGACGGTGCCGTCCCGGTAGGAGCCCAGCGCGGCCTGCGCCGCCGAGCGCTGCTGCGCGATCTGCTTGGCCTCCTGGTCGTAGTCGCTCTCGTAGCCGAAGCCGCCCCCGGCCCACTCGAAGAAGTGCTCCGACTCCTGGTGCCGGAGTTCCTCGCCGTTGGGCAGCGTGTTCCGGGCCGACTCGAAGCTGCGGCCCTGCGCGTCCACGCTGGTCGCGGTGGCCCGCAGCGGTTCCTCGGACTCCTGGAGGACCACGCTGCGCTGCGCCGAGGCCTCCTGCGCCAGCGCCCCCGCGTTGCCCTCCCAGGCCACGCCCAGCTTGCCGAGCTCGGTGCGCAACGTCTCGTCGAGGTCGACGACGACCCGCACGCACTCGTCGAGCGCCTGCACCGCCTCGTGCATCGACTCCGCCCCGCGCCCCTGCTTGATCTTGCCGATCCAGTCGAGCAGTTGCGGGATGTCCATCCCCTCGAACCGCAGACCGCGGATCTCCTCGATGCCGGTCATGTCTCCCCCTAGCCCTGCAAGGTGGCCACGGCGGACTCCGCGACCCGCTTCGCCAGATCGCACATCTGCTGGTTGGTGAGCCCGTAGGTGAGGCTCGGGGACCCCCACGCCTGCAGCGTCTGGCCCTCGGCCACGTCGACGAACACGCTGCAGCCGAGTCCTTCCAGACCAGCGCCCGCCTGCTGCTGCTCGGCCCGGAACCCGGCGACCTCGTACGACGCGGCCGTCTCCGGGAAGGGCTCGCCGAGCTGCTCGGTGAAGGCGTCGAGCGACTGGGGTATCGCGGCGACGATGACGCCGAACGACGGCTCCGCGTCCGGCGGGCTGCCCCACATGCAGTGCTGGTAGTCCGCATTCCCCGGTAGGCGCACGTCGCCGGTGCTCGAACCGATCGTCGGGTTCGCGATGCCGAGTTCGGCCTGCTGCTCAGGGGTCAGCAGGGTGCAGAGCTGCTCCTCGGACATCGTGGTGACCGGGAGCTCGACCGGTCGGGACGGCTGCTCCGGCTGGGCGGTGGCGCCCTCCGGAGCGGGTTCCTCCGCCGCGCACCCCCCGACCAGCAAGGCCGCCGACACCACCGCGAGCGCCGCGTACCGAACACGTCCCGTCACAGCCGCGCTGCTCACTCCGCTCCCCTGTTCACGTCGTCGAAGGAGGCCCGGATCTCCTCCTCGGTGTAGCCGTACTGCTTGGCGGCGTCCTCCATCTGCACGGCGAGCTGCTCGACGTTGAGGACGTACTGCATCAAGCGGTTGAAGTGCGAATCCCCGTCGGTGATGAGGTTCTTGTTCCACACCGTTGCCGCCGCGACGCTGATGTCGTCCTCGGCGGGCGGTTCGATGGCGAGGGACCACCGGAGCTGCTTCAACTTGTCCTCGGCGTCCTTGGTCGCCGCCAGGATGATCTTCCTGGCCTCCAGGACGTTGTCCTGGTTGACCGCGACGGTCTGCCCGGCACCACCGGGGACGGGCGGCGGAGGCGGTGCTGCTGGTGTCGTCATCGCGGAGAACCCCCAGGTCGCGGCGTGTGATCGCCCGTTGGACGGTGACCTTAGCAGCGCGGTTCCCCCCGGTCAGCAAGTCCGCCGAACTTCACACGGACCCCACGCCGACCGCCGCGACGCGGGGCTCACCGCTCGAAGCGGTAGCCCATGCCGGGTTCGGTGAGCAGGTGCTTCGGGCGCGCGGGGTCGGCCTCCAGCTTGCGCCGGAGCTGGGCGATGTAGACCCGCAGGTAGTGGGTTTCCCCGGCGTGGCGCGGACCCCACACCTCGCGCAGCAGCTCCCGCTGCCCGACCAGCCGGCCGCGGTTGCGGGCCAGCACCTCCAGCATCCCCCACTCCGTCGGCGTGAGGTGGACCTCCGCACCACCGCGGCGGACCTTCTTGGCCGCCAGGTCGACGCTGAACGTGGCGGTCTCCACCACCGGTTCCTCCGGAACCGCGCCGGTGGCGGCGCGGCGGACCGCGGCGCGCAGCCGGGCCAGCAGCTCGTCCATCCCGAAGGGCTTGGTGACGTAGTCGTCGGCGCCCGCGTCGAGCGCCCGGACCTTGTCGGGGGAATCGGTGCGGGCGGAGAGCACGAGGATCGGGACGGTGCTCCAGCCGCGCAGCCCGGCGATGACCTCGGTGCCGTCCAGGTCCGGCAGCCCGAGGTCGAGCACCACCACGTCGGGCCTGCCCTCGGCGGCGGCGCGCAGCGCGGCGGCCCCGTCCACGGCGGTGAGCACCTGGTAGCCGCGCGCGGTGAGGTTGATCCGCAGCGCGCGCAGCAGTTGCGGCTCGTCGTCGACCACCAGCACCCGCGTCATCACCGCTGCCCTCCCGCCCCGAGCACCGCGGGCAACGAGAGCACGATCGTCAGCCCGCCGCCCGGGGTGTCCTCCGCGGCGATGCCGCCGCCCATCGCCGTCATGAAACCGTGCGCCACGTTGAGCCCCAGCCCGACCCCGGGCGCCCCGGCGTCGCCGCGCGCACCCCGGTCGCCCAGCCGCTCGAACGGCGCGAACACCCGCTCCGCGGTGCCTCCGGGCAGCCCGGGGCCGCGGTCGACGACGCGCAGCTCGACCCGCTCGGCGTGCGCGCTGGCCCGCACCACCACCCGGCCGCCGGCCGGTCTGCCGTAGCGCAGCGCGTTCTGCACCACGTTGGCCACCACCCGTTCCAGCAGCCCCGCGTCGGCCAGCACCGGCGGCAGCGATTCGTCGGCGTCCACCGCGACGTGCTCGGCGCCGTCCAGCCCGGCCAGCGCCGCGCCCACCACCTCGTCGTAGCCGACCGGGGCGAGGTGCGGGGCGATGGCGCCGGTGGCCAACCGGGAGGAGTCCAGCAGGTTGTCCACCAGCCCGGTCAGCCGGTCCGCCGATTCCTCGACCCCGGCGAGGAGTTCGGCGGTGTCCCGGGCGGACAGCCGCAGGTCCTCGGCGCGCAGGCTGCTCACCGACGCCTTGATCGAGGCGAGCGGGGTGCGCAGGTCGTGCCCGACGGCGGACAGCAGCGCGGTGCGCAGCCGGGAGGCGTCGGCCAGCCGTTGCGCCTCGGCCGCCTCGACGGCCATCCGCTGCTGGCGCAGCGCGACCAGCGCCTGCCCGGCGGCGCCTTCCAGCACCGCCCGGTCGGTGGCCGGCAGCGGGCGACCGTCCGGCCGGGACAGCACCAGGTGCACGTCATCGGCCACCTCGATGTCCACATCGGACTCGGAGCCGGACGGCTCGCCGTGCGCGGCCACCCGCTGCCAGCGCTCGCCGTCGCGTTCCACCAGCGCCGCCGAGGCGAGCCCGAAGTTCTCCACGAACTTCGCCAGCAGCCGGGGCAGCGGGTCGGGATGGGTGAGCACGGTGCGGGCGTAGGAGGTGAGCAGCGTCGCCTCGGTGCGCGCGTCGGCGGCGCGTTCGGCGAGCCGGGCGGCGCGGGCCACCAGCACCGCCACCAGCAGCCCGACGGCGATCATCGCGACCAGCGCGACCACGTTGGCCGGGTCGGACACGGCCAGGGTGTAGCGCGGCGGGGTGAGGAAGAAGTTCAGCAGCCCGCCGGACAGCAGCGCGGCGGTCAGCGCCGGGGCGACCCCGCCGACCAGCGCGACCAGCACGGTGACCAGGAAGTACCCGATCACGTCGGCGGACAGCCCCGGTTCGAGCAGGGACGCGGCGGCGGTGACCCCGGCGGGCAGCGCGACGGCCAGCGCCCAGCCCCACAGCCGGCGCGGCCACGGCAGCGGGTTGCGGTCGGGGTCGCGGGCGAACCACCGGCCGCCGACGTCGTGGTTGACCATGTGCACGTCGATGCCGCCGGACTCGCGCACCACCCCGGCGCCGATCCCCTCGCTGAACAACCGCGCCCACCGGGAGCGCCGCGAGGTGCCGACGACGAGCTGGGTGGCGTCGGCGCCGCGCGCGAACTCCAGCAGCGCCGTCGGCACGTCGTCGCCGACGACGGTGTGGAAGCTGGCGCCGACCGCCTCCGCGAGCCGCCGGACCCGGGCGAGCCCGCCCGCGGAGGTCCCGGCCAGACCGTCGCCGCGCAGCACGTGCACCACCCGCAACCCGGCGCCGGTGCGGGCGGCGATCCGGCCGCCGCGGCGGATCAGCGTCCCGCTCTCCGCGCCGCCGGTGACCGCCACCACCACCCGCTCCCGGGTCTCCCAGGTGCGGGTGATCCGCTGCTCGGCCCGGTGCCTGCGCAGCGCCACGTCGACCTGGTCGGCCAGCCAGAGCAGCGCCAGCTCGCGCAGCGCGGTGAGGTTGCCGGCGCGGAAGTAGTTGCTCAGCGCGGCGTCGACCCGGTCGGCCGGGTAGACGTTGCCGTGCGCCATCCGGCGGCGCAGCGCCTCCGGGGTGATGTCGGCGAGCTCGACCTGCTCGGCGCGGCGCACCACCTCGTCGGGCACCGTCTCCTGCTGGCGGACGCCGGTGATGGTCTCCACCACGTCGTTGAGGCTCTCCAGGTGCTGCACGTTGACGGTGGACAGCACGCTGATCCCGGCGTCGAGGAGCTCGTCGACGTCCTGCCAGCGGTGGGCGTTGCGCGAACCGGGCGCGTTGGTGTGGGCGAGCTCGTCGACGACGACCACCTCGGGGCGCCGGGCCAGCACCGCGTCCAGGTCCAGCTCGGTGAGCTCGACGCCCCGGTGCCGCACCCGGCGGCGCGGCACCTGCTCCAGGCCGTCGAGCAGGGCGGCGGTCCGGGCGCGGCCGTGCGTCTCGACCAGGCCGACGACCACGTCGGTGCCGCGCTCGGCGCGCCGGTGCGCCTCGGTGAGCATCGCGTAGGTCTTGCCCACCCCCGGTGCGGCCCCGAAGTGGATCCGCAGTTCAGCGCGCCCGTCCACGCGTTCAGCTCCCTCCCCGCGCCCGCTCGACCGCGAGGTTGAGCAGGGTCGCGTTCACCGCCCGCTGCCCGAGCACCCCGCCGCCGGTGTGCTCGGCGACCAGCGCACGCACCTGCTCCTCGCCCAGCCCGGTCACCCGCGCCACCCGCGGGACCTGCAGCTCAGCGTAGGCCGGGCTGATGTGCGGATCGACGCCGCTGGCCGAGGCGGTCACCGCGTCGGGCGGCACCAGTCCGGGCGGGACGCCCTCCCGCGCGGCGATCAGCGCCCGCCGCTCGACGACCAGCGCCAGCAGGTCCGGGCTGGAGCCGCTCTGGTTCGACCCGCCGCTGGTCGCCGGATCTCCCGGTCCCAGCGCGGTTTCCGCCGACGCCGAGGGCCGGGTGTGGAAGTACGGGTCCCGCGCGGGGTCGGCCGGGACCGGGTCGATCCCGATCAGCTCCGAACCGGCCACCCGGCCGTCCACCACGATCCGCGAGCCCTCCGCGTGGGCGTGCAGCCCCGGCAACCGGGTCACGCCCCAGACCGCCAGCGGATACCCGATGCCGAGCACCACCGTGGCCACCAGCAGCAACCGGACCCCGGCGACGACCTGCCGCCACCAACCACCGTCCACGACCCCTCCCGAAAAACCCTTCCCAGCCAACGAAAACCAGCCGAACCCGACCACCCACCGCGGCCACCGCCAGGCAAGCGGCGAAAGCCGCTTCCGCTTTGCCCCACGCACGCAACCGGCACCGCCGCGGGTTCTCAGCGGCCTTCTCGCGAGGACAGCGCCGACGCCGTGTACGCGCTTGTACATCAGGAGGCGATCCCGCAGCGAGAAGGCCGCTGAGGTTCCGCCACCCGCACCGCCACGCAAAGCCACCCGGACACTCACACGACAACGCGGATCACCAGGTCTATGAGCGTGATCCCGGCGAACGGCGTCACCAGCCCGCCCAGCCCGTAGATCAGCAGGTTGCGCCGCAGCAGCGGTCCCGCCCCGGTGGGCCGATAGCGCACGCCGCGCAGGGCCAGCGGGATCAGCGCCACGATGATCAGCGCGTTGAACACCACCGCGGACAGGATCGCGGAGGTCGGGGTGGCCAGCCGCATGATGTTCAGCGCGTCGAGCTGCGGGTGGATCGCCCCGAACAGCGCGGGCAGCAGGGCGAAGTACTTCGCCAGGTCGTTGGCGATGCTGAAGGTGGTCAGCGCGCCCCGGGTGATGAGGAGCTGCTTGCCGATCTCGACGATCTCGATCAGCTTCGTCGGGTCGGAGTCGAGGTCGACCATGTTGGCGGCCTCCTTGGCGGCGGCGGTGCCGGTGTTCATCGCCACGCCCACGTCGGCCTGGGCCAGCGCGGGGGCGTCGTTGGTGCCGTCGCCGGTCATCGCGACCAGCCGTCCGCCGCGCTGCTCGGCGCGGATCAGCTCCAGCTTGTCCTCCGGGCGGGCTTCGGCGAGGTGGTCGTCGACCCCGGCCTCGGCGGCGATGGCCCGCGCGGTGCGCTCGTTGTCCCCGGTCACCATCACGGTGCGGATGCCCATCGCGCGCAGCGCCGCGAACCGCTCGGCCATCCCCGGTTTGACCACGTCGGACAGCGCGATCACGCCCAGCACCCGGACGGCGTCGGCGCGGCGCTCGGCGACCACCAGCGGGGTGCCGCCGCCCGAGGAGATCCGCTCGACGGCGGCGGCCACGCCCGCGGGCAGGCCGCCCGCCCAGTCCCGCACCGCGCTCGCCGCGCCCTTGCGGACCTGGCGGCCGTCGAGGTCGGCCCCGCTCATCCGGGTCCGCGCGGTGAACGGCACGTGCTCGGCGCCCACCGGGGGACCGGACGCGCCGCACCGCTCGGCGCACAGCGCGAGGACGCTGGCGCCCTCCGGGGTCTCGTCGGCGAGGCTGGACAGCCGGGCGGCCTCGGCGAGCTCCTGCTCGGCCACCCCGTCGGCCGGGTGCAGCGCGGTGGCCCGCCGGTTGCCGTAGGTGATGGTGCCGGTCTTGTCCAGCAGCAGCGTGTCCACGTCCCCGGCGGCCTCCACCGCCCGTCCCGAGGTGGCGAGCACGTTGCGCCGCACCAGCCGGTCCATGCCCGCGATGCCGATCGCCGACAGCAGCGCGCCGATCGTGGTGGGGATCAGGCAGACCAGCAGCGCGGTGAGCACGACCACCGGCAGCGGGCCGCCGGAGTACCCGGCCATCGGTTGCAGGGCGACGACCGCGAGCAGGAAGATCGCGGTCAGCGCGGACAGCAGGATGGTGAGCGCGATCTCGTTCGGCGTCTTCTGCCGCCGGGCGCCCTCGACCAGCGCGATCATCCGGTCCACGAAGGTCTCGCCGGGGCGCGCGGTCACCTCGACCACGATCCGGTCGGACAGCACGGTGGTGCCCGCGGTGACCGCGGACCGGTCGCCGCCGGATTCCCGGACCACGGGGGCGGATTCACCGGTGATGGCCGACTCGTCGACGCTGGCGATGCCCGCCACCACTTCGCCGTCGCCGGGGATCACCTCGCCGGCCTCGACCACCACCCGGTCGCCGAGCCGCAGCGCGGTGCCCGGGACGCGTTCCTCGCCGTCTCCGGTGAGCCGCCGCGCGGTGGTCTCGGCGGTGGTGCGGCGCAGCGCGGCGGCCTGGGCCCGGCCGCGGTCCTCGGCGACCGCCTCCGCCAGGTTCGCGAACAGCACGGTGCCCCACAGCGACGCCGCCACCGCGAGGCCGAACCCCGAGGGGTCGACCGCGGTCAGGGCGGTGACCAGCACCGAACCGGCCCACACCACGAACATCACCGGGTTGGCGAGCTGGTGCCGGGGGTGCAGCTTGCGCAGCGCGGCGGGCAGCGCCGCCCGCACGGTTCCCGCGCGCACCGGTTCCACCGGTGCGGGGTGGTCGACGACGCCGGTCATGCGAGTGCCTCCGCGATCGGTCCGAGGGCGAGTGCGGGCAGGAAGGTCAGCGCCGCGACGAGCACGGCGGTGCCGCCGAGGAGTCCGGCGAACAGCGGGCCGCCGGTGGGCAGCGTTCCCGCGGTGCGCGGGGCCGGCCGCTGCCGGGCCAGCGCCCCCGCCAGGGCGAGCACCGCGAGCATCGGCAGGAACCGGCCGAACAGCATCACCAGCCCGAGGCCGGTCTGGAGGAAGTCCCCGGTGGCGGTGAGCCCGGCGAAGGCGCTGCCGTTGTTGTTGGCCGCCGAGGCGAAGGCGTAGAGCACCTCGGTGAGCCCGTGCGGTCCGCCTTCGTCCCGCGCCGCGGCGGTGGACGGCACGAGGAGTGCGAGACCGGTGCCCAGCAGCACCGCGGTCGGCATCACCAGCAGCGAGAGCGCGGCGGCGGTGATCTCCCGGCGACCCAGCTTCTTGCCCAGGTATTCCGGGGTGCGGCCGACCATCAGCCCGGCCAGGAACACCGCGACCACGGCGAGCACCAGGATGCCGTAGAGCCCGGCCCCGACCCCGCCGGGCGCGATCTCGCCGAGCAGCATGTTCAGCAGCGCCGCGCCGCCGCCGAGCCCGGTGAGGCTGTCGTGGGCGGTGTTGACCGCACCGGTGGAGGTGCCGGTGGTGATCACCGCGTACAGCGCGGACAGCGGCACCCCGAACCGGGTCTCCTTGCCCTCCACCGCCGCGCCCGCCGCGAGCGCCGCCGGACCGTTCGGGTGGCTCTCGGCGAACCAGGCGACCGCCAGCATCGCGCCGCAGATCCCGGCCATCACCGACAGCAGCACCCGCCCCTGCGCGCGGTCGCCGACCAGGGTGCCGAAGGCGCGGGTCAGGCTGACCGGGATCACCAGGATCAGGAAGAGCTGGAGCAGGTTGCTCGCGCCGCTCGGATTGCTCAGCGGGTGCGCGGAGTTCGCGTTGAGCACCCCGCCGCCGTTGGTGCCGAGCACCTTGATCGCCTCCTGGCTCGCGATCGGTGCGGTGGCGACGGTGTGCGTCCGGCCGTCGAGCCCGACCACCTCGATCCCCGCGGCGAAGCTCATCGCCGCGCCGAGGGCCACCAGCAGCACCGCCGCCACCGCGGCGACCGGCAGCAGGACGCGGGTCACACCCCGGGTGATGTCCACCCAGAAGTTGCCGATCCGGTCGTCGCCGTCGGCGGTGAAGCCGCGCACCAGGGCGATGGCGACCGCCATGCCGACCGCGGCGGACAGGAAGTTCTGCACGGTCAGCCCGGCGAGCTGCACCCCGTGCCCGAGCACCTGCTCGGGGACGTAGGACTGCCAGTTGGTGTTGGTCGCGAAGCTGCTCGCGGTGTTGAACGCCATCGCCGGCTCCACCGCACCGCGACCGAGGTCCAGCGGCAGCAGCGGTTGCAGCCGCTGGAGCAGGTAGAGCAGCAGCACCGAGGCCAGCGAGAAGCCGAGCACCCCGGCGGCGTAGCCGGGCCAGCGCTGGCGCGCGGAGCCGTCGACGCCCACCAGCCGGTAGACGGCCCGCTCGACGCGCCAGTGCCGCTCGGTCGAGTAGACGTGGGCCAGGTAGTCCCCGAACGGGCGGTGCACCGCGGCGAGCAGCGCCAGCAGCAGGACGACCTGGACGAGGCCGACCAGGAAGGGGCTCATCAGAACCGCTCCGGTCGGACCAGCGCGACGAACAGGTACCCGAGCAGCAGCAGCGCCAGGACACCGCCCGCGCCGTTGGCGAGCGCCGTCATCACAGGCGCTCCAATCCGCGCCGGGCGAGCGCGAGGACGAGGAAACCACCGAGCACGAGCCCGGCGAAGGCGAGATCGGCCACCGCTGCGCACTCCTCACTGGACGAACGACTTTTCACCGACTCGGGTGACTTGCGCTGTCCAGCGAAACCGGTTCGGGAGCGGCGCCGGAAGGCCCATGACGCCGTTTTGACACCCCCGACCGGGACCTTGACGCCGTCCTGAGGTCCGGTGCGGCCGAGGCACGTGGTCGGCGGGCGGAGCGGTTCCGCGACCAGCGGGCGACCGCGGAACCAACGCGTCGGGCTCCACCCGCACCGGGTGAAGCCCGACGTGTGTTCGCTGCCGGGTCAGTCCGCGCTGCCGTCCGGGCTGCTGTTCGGGCTGTCCGCACTGCCGTCCGGGCTGCTCACGCTGCCATTCGGGCTGTCTTCACCGCGGTCGGGGCTGGTCACGGTGCCGTTCGGGCTGTTGGCCGAGTCGACCGGTGACTCGCCGGGCGAGTCGGGGGATTCCGGCGAGCCGTCGACCGGGATGAGCGGCTGCTCGTCGGCGATCTGCACGACCGGTGCCGGCCGGGGGTCGTTGACCTCGCCACCGCTGTCGGCCACCGCCACGGCGGTGCCGAACCCGGCCAAGGCGAGGGTGGCGCTGGCCACGATCCAGGGTCTCTTGACGTCCATGTCCGATAACTCCTCTCCGTCCTGCTCGTTCAGCTTCTCCGTCCTGGATGAAGGCTGTCGTGGCGAGCCGGTGAGAAGCCGTTCATCTCGGCCAGCCACCGTTCGGCGAGCGCGACCCGGTGGTGGGTGCTCGCCCGCCAGTCGGGCTCCTGCACCCGGTGCGGCCCGGTGGCCAGCGAGAGCAC
This sequence comes from Saccharopolyspora cebuensis, assembly GCF_039542665.1. Classification (NCBI taxonomy): domain Bacteria; kingdom Bacillati; phylum Actinomycetota; class Actinomycetes; order Pseudonocardiales; family Pseudonocardiaceae; genus Saccharopolyspora; species Saccharopolyspora cebuensis. Next base: position 293,027 of record NZ_BAABII010000019.1, on the reverse strand, counting down.
CACCGCGGCGACGCGGCGGCGCAGCGCGGGCGGGTCGAGCCACTGCTCGAACCGCCGCTGCAGGGCCGTGCCGAGACCGCTGATCACGCCGGCCCGGGCCGGATGCCGGTAGGTCAGCACGTCGAGGTGGCCGAGCAGGCACGCCGCGTCGTCGAGCCGCTCCCCGGTCCCGGCGGTGTCGATGTCCAGCAGTCCGGTGACCCGGCCGCCGTCGACGACGAGCTGGCTCTCGTAGAAGTCGCCGTGCACCGGCACGTCCGGGCCTTCCGGGACGGTGCCGTGGTCGACCTCGGCGGCCACCGCGCGGGCGCGCGGGCCGAGGTCGGGGACCGCGGCGGCGATCACCGCGGCGTAGTGCGGCGCCTGCTGGCCCCAGGTCTCGCGACGGGTGGTGGCCAGCCCGGCGGGCAACGCGTCGAGCACGCCGAGCACGCCGTCGAGGTCCAGGTCCACCGGCTCCGCCCCGGTCAGCCGGGCGCGCAGCGTGCGCCCGGGCAGCGCGGCGAGCAGCACCATCCCGTCACCGGTCCACCCGAGCGCGTCGGGCACCGGGCACCCGGCTTCGACGGCGGCGCGGTGCCGGGCGTGCAACCCGCGGGCGGCGGCGGGCCGGACGACCTTGGCGAAGACGGTCGTGCCGGGCACGTCCACCTGGAACACCGCCCGGCGGCGCGGGCGGTAGGCGCGCAGGCGCACCCGCGGCGGCTCCTCGGTGCGCACCCCGAGCTCGGCCACGATCCCGCGCATCCGCTCCGGGTCGGCCGCCGCGGGCAGCGCGGGCAGGTCGGGGTCGTGCGGGTACCGCCACATCCCGATCTCGGTGCGGCCGTCGGACAGCCGCGCCACCCCGGCGGGCAACCGCCCGGAACACGCCCCGAGGACCTCGTCGGTGACCGCGCCGTCGCCCCAGCGCACCCGCGCCCGGTACCCGGCGGTGGTGCCCGCCGCCGGCCGGTGGTCGACGTGCCGGACCCGCCACCCCAGCACCTCACCACCGACGGCGGAGAACACCCCGGCGACCAGCTCCGCGGCCCCGTCACCGGTCAGCAGCTCCAGATCGGTCGGCGGTCCCGGATCCGCGCTCGGCGCGGACGTGGACGGGTTTCGCGGCGAGGGCGATGAGGAGTCCATGCGCGCACTGTGCTCCAGCCCGATGGCCCGTCGATGAGCCGCGGATGAGAACGGCTTCACCCGCCGCCGCGGCCGGGGCGAAGGCTGCGCGCCGCGCGGCCGGGTTCAGCGGTGCGCGATCGGCAGGCCGGACACGCGCGGGACGACCGGTTCAGGACCGCGTCCCGGCGGGTCCGTGGCCGGGCCGGGCGGCCGGTGGGACGCGCCCGCCGCAGCGCCTCGTCGGCGCGGACGTCGCCGATGCCGGAGCCGACAGCTGCTCCACCAACGCCCCCGCACTGGACGCACCCCCGGTCCCAGCGCCGCTCCGGCCCCACCCGGGCAACCGCGCCACAACTCACCCTGAAGTGATGTGCGTGAGGGGCACCTCACCAGGAGGACCTCACCGGGCGGGAGCCGTGGTCCGAGCCGATCGGGGCCCTCGGTCCGTCCGCGGGGGACGGTCAGCCCCTCGGCAACAGGAGCCGGAACTCGCTGCCGCCGCCGGGTCCGGGGTGCAGCTCCACCCGCCCGCCGTGGGCGTCGGCGATGGCCGCCGCGATGGCGAGGCCGAGACCGGTGCCGCCCCGCGACCGCCCGTCGTCGGCGCGGTGGAACCGGTCGAAGATCCGCTCGGCGTGCTCGGCGGGCACGCCGGGCCCGCGGTCCACCACGGACACCACGGCGACCGGCGTTCCGGGCGCCGGTCCGGAACCCGCCGACAGCGGCGCCGCCCCACCCGCGCTCCCGCACGACACCGACACCGCCACGGGCGTGCTCGGCGACGTGTGCACCAGCGCGTTCTCCACCAGGTTCGCCACCACCTGGTGCACCCGGTGGGCGTCGCCGACGACCCGCGGCTCCCCTTCCGGGGACGCCACCGCGATCTCCCGCTCGGGGGCGCGCGCCCGCGCGTCCTGGACGACCTCGTCGACCAGCGCCACCAGGTCGACCTCGCCGAGCACGACGGTGCCCCCGCGGTCCAGCCTGGCCAGCAGCAGCAGGTCCTCGACCAGCCTGCCCATCCGGGTCGCCTCGGACTCGATCCGCGCCATCATCGACCGCACGTCCTCCGCGCGGTGCTCGTCGCTGCGCCGATACAGCTCGGCGAAGCCGCGGATCGAGGTGAGCGGGGTGCGCAGCTCGTGCGAGGCGTCGGCGACGAACCGGCGCATCCGGTCCTCCGAACGCTCCCGCTGGCGCAGCGCGTCCACCAGCCGCCCGAGCATCGTGTTCAGCGCCGCGCCGAGCCGTCCGGTCTCGGTCCCGGGGTCCTGGTCCGGCACCCGGCGCTGGAGGTCGCCCGCGGCGATGGCGTCGGCGGTGTCCTCGATCCGGGTCAGCGGGCGCAGCCCGAGCCGCACGGTGACGGTCGCGGCGCCCGCGAGCAGCGCCAGCACGACGGTCCCCACCGCGACCTCGATCAGCATGAGCTGCCACAGCACCGCGTCGTTGCTCTCCAGCGAGAGCGCCAGCGCGATGGTGCGGCCGTCCGGCAGCGGGACCGTGCGCACCCGCCAGGCCGCGCCGCCCGCGGCGTCCGGCACCGTCGTGGTGCCCGGCGGCCCGGATCGGGGCAGCGCCGGGCCGCCCGGCTCGCCTTCGGGCCTGCCCAGCACCCCGCCGATGCGCTGCCCGGCGTGGTCGAAGAACAGCACCCGGAACTCGGTCGGCAGCTCGCGCCCGTCGTCCTGCGCGGGCGGCGGCGGGCCCGGCGGCGGGTGCCTGCCCTCCTCCCACGGGTGCGCCATCTCCGCGAGCCGGTCGTCGGTGCGGGCCAGCAGCGACCGGTTCAGCAGCACGACGCTGGTGGTGCCCATCAGCAGCAGGCCGACGGTGCTCGCCACGAGCAGGACCAGCACCAACCGCCCGCGCAGCGTGCGCATCAGCGCTCCGGCGGGGTGCGCAGCACGTAGCCGACGCCGCGGAGGGTGTGGATCAGCGGCGGCGGGTCGCGGTCGACCTTGCGGCGCAGGTAGCTGATGTAGGACTCGACGATCCGGCTGTCCCCGCCGAACTCGTAGTTCCACACCCGGTCCAGGATCTGCACCTTGCTGACCACCTTCCCGGCGTTGATCAGCAGGTAGCGCAGCAGCTTGAACTCGGTCGGCGAGAGCGCGACCAGCCGCCCGCCCCGGCGGACCTCGTAGGTGTCCTCGTCGAGTTCGAGGTCGTGGTAGCGCAGCGTCGCATCGGGCTCCTGGGCGGGCCGCACCCGGCGGAGGATGGCCCGCAGCCGCAGCACCACCTCGTCGAGGCTGAACGGCTTGGTGACGTAGTCGTCGCCGCCCGCGGTGAGCCCGGCGATCCGGTCCTCGACGGCGTCCCGCGCGGTGAGGAACAGCACCGGCACCGGGTCGCCGGAGGCCCGCAACCGGGTCGCCACCGCGAATCCGTCCAGGTCCGGGAGCATCACGTCGAGCACCACGATGTCCGGTGCGAACTCCCCCGCCGCGCGCAGCGCCTCCGCCCCGGTGGCCGCGCCCCGCACCTCGAACCCGCTGAGCCGCAGCGCGGCGGTCAGCAGTTCGAGGATGTTGGCCTCGTCGTCGACCACCAGCACCCGCGCGGAACCCGTCTCACCCACTCCCCCAGCCTCGCCCACGACCCTGGGAGTTCCCTGGACGCCCGCTGGGAATCCCCGAACGGATGTGATCTGGCAGGTGAGGGGCACCCTGTACCCAGTGACTTGGTACAGGGTGCCCCTCACTCACCACCCTTCCGAGGGATGCGGCTAGCGGCAGTCGTAGAGCTGGTCGTCGGCCGCTCCGCCGTACTCGGCCGGGTCGACCAGCGTGCAGTGCTGCTCCACCCAGCTCTGCCGCTCGCTGGTGACCTGGCCGCCGGGCATCCCACCGGGACCGCCCGGGAAGGAGCCATCCAGGTCCGCCCCCGGCGGGAAGCCGCCGCCGGGGCCCCCGCCGAGCAGGACGAACCCGAGCTGCCCGGTGCGCTGCCACTCGGTGAGCAGCTCCACCGACGGGGCGTCGTCGCTGCCCATGAACCCGCCCATGCCGACCACCACCAGGTCGGTGCCGAGGAGGTAGGAGGAGGCCGCGTTGGCCCCGCCCTCCACGGCGAGCGGGACGCGCAGCCCGCCCGCCTCCGCCGAGACGTGCTCGGCGAGCGCGCGCTGCTGCTCGGACAGCGATCCGCTGCCCGGCCCGCCGGGCGAGGCCCCGCCCGGCCGCTGCCCCCGGTCCGGGAACCGGTCCCCGCCGGGTCGCTGGTCCCCACCTGGCCGGGTGCCGCCGTCCGGACCCGCGCCGCCGGGGCCGCCCATCGTCGCGGGTCCGGCGGTCGGGTTCACCCCGCCCATCGCACCCGCACCGCTCACCGCGCCGAGCACCGACCACGCCGCCGGTACCGCGAGCACCGCGACGAGCCCGAGCCCCGCGCCGATCCGGCCGATCGGCGCACGACGACGTCCGGTGAGCAGCGCGCCGACCGCGAGCACCCCCGCCACCGCGGCGATCCAGCCCGCCCACGGGTGCCAGTCCGGGGCGCGCAAAACCAGCGCCACCGCCCATGCGGCGGTGATCAGCACACCGGCAGGGAGCAGGAGCCACGCCCGGCCGCCCGGCCGCCGGTACCAGCCGACCATCCGCACCAGCCCGGCACCGGTGATCGCGGCCACCGCCGGGGCCAGCATCGTCGTGTAGTACGGGTGCATGGTGCCCTGGGCGGTGCTGAACACCAGGCCGACGACTCCCAGCCAGCCGCCCCACAGCACCCAGCCCGCGACCCGCTCGCGCGGCACCGCCGGGCCGCTCCGCCACCGGCGCACGCCGCTGACCAGGACCGCGACCAGCACCAGCGCGCACAGCGGGAGCAGCCAGCTGATCTGCCCGCCGAGCTGGTGGTTGAACAGCCGGAGCGGACCGGCCTCGCCGGAGAAGCCGCCGCCTCCGATGTTGCCCCCGCCACCGAGGACCCGGCCGAAGCCGTTGTAGCCGAACACCAGGTCCCACGCCGATCCGTCGGTGCTGCCCCCGATGTAGGGCTTCGGCGACGGCCACAGCGAGGTCGCCACCACCCACCAGAACGAACCGACCAGCAGCACCGCGGCGGCCACCGCGAGCTCGGCGGCCCGCCGCCCCCACGAGGCCCGCGAGCCCACCAGGTAGGCCGCGAGCAGCGCGGGCAGCACCAGCCACGCCTGGAGCATCTTGGTCAGGAAGCCGCAGCCCACCAGGAACGCGGCCAGGGCGAGCCAGCCCATCGCCCGCTCCCGGCCGAACGCCCGGGTCATCGCGTAGGCGGCGCCGACGACGAGCAGCACCAGCAACGTGTCCGGGTTGTTGTCCCGGTTGATCACCACGGTGATCGGGGTCAGGGCCAGCACCAGCGCGGCCAGCAGCGCGGCGGGGTCGCCCGCCCAGCGCCGGACCGCCCGGTGCAGCACCAAGACCGCCGCGACCCCGGCCACCGCCTGCGGCAGCAGGACCGCGACCTCGTTGAAGCCGAACAACGACACCGACAGGACCTGGGCCCACAACGCCATCGGCGGCTTGTCCACCGTCACCACGCCCGCGGCGTCGAAGGACCCGAAGAAGAAGTTCTCCAAGCCGGTCGTCATCGATTCGACGGCCGCCGAGTAGTAGGCGTTGCCCCAGTAGCTCCCGATGCCCCAGCCGTAGAGCGCGGCGGCCAGCGCGCAGATCGCGGCCAGCGCCGCGCGGGACCGCGCCGCCGTCATGCCGGCCCTTCCTCGTCCCGGTCCGCGCGGAAGACCCACGACCGCAGCAGCGCGAAGCGCAGCACCGTGGCCACCGCCGAGGACGCCAGCAGCACGGCGATCTCCAGCCACCGCGATGCGTCGGGCACCGCGAGGCCGAGGGCGAGCAGCGCACCCGAGGTCACCGCGCAGTAGGCGCCGAAGACCACCAGGCCTTGGACGTGCACCCGGCCGGTCCCGCCCGACCCGCCGCGGCGGAAGGTGAACCGCCGGTTGGCTTCGGTGTTGCCCAGCGCGGTCACGACCAGGGAGATCAGGTTGGCCACCACGGGTGGCAGCCAGAGCCGCAGCAGCGCGTAGAGCGCGGTGCTGATCGCCGTGGACAGCAGTCCGATCGCGGCGAAGGAGACGATCTGGCGGCGCAGCCCGTCCGGCGCCAGCACCGCGTCCGGGTGCACCGCGCGCGGCTCCGGCCGCCGGGGCAGGCCGGGGACGGTGGCCGCGCCGGTCAGCTTCGCCCGGCCCACCCGGAGCAGTCCGGCGAGGTCGTCGACGGCGGTGCGGACCACGTCCACCCGGGTGTCGACGTCCTCCACCCAGTCCACCGGCACCTCGTGCACCCGCAGCCCGTTGTGCTCGGCGAGCAGCAGCAGTTCGGTGTCGAAGAACCAGGTGTCGTCGCGCACGTGCGCCACCAGCGGGCGGACGACGTCGGTGCGCGCGGCCTTGAAACCGCACTGGGCGTCGGTGAACCGGGCGCCGTGGGTCCACCGGACCACCTGGTTGTAGCAGCGCGAGATCAGCTCCCGCTTACCGCCGCGCACGGTGCGCGACCCCGGCGCCAGCCGGGACCCGATCGCCAGGTCGGAATGCCCGGCGACCAGCGGCGCCACCAGCGGCAGCAGCGCGTCCAGGCCGGTGGACAGGTCGACGTCCATGTAGACCACGACGTCGGCGTCGCTGCGGCCCCACGCGGTGCGCAGCGCCCGGCCGCGGCCCTTGCGGTCCAGGTGCAGCACCCGGACCCCGTCGAGCTCCTCGGCGAGCCGCCGCGCGACCCCCGGCGTGCCGTCGGTGCTGGCGTTGTCCACCACCGTGATGCACCACCGGAACGGGAATCGCTCGGCCAGGTGCTCGCGCAGCACCGCCAGGCATCCCGGCAGCGACCGCTCCTCGTTGTGCACCGGCACCACCACGTCGACCGTCGCGGTCGTCGCGGGTGCGCCGGTCGGGCTGTCCGGAACGGTCTCCGGTACGGCAGCCATCCCCCACCACCTCTCTCCGACTGGGACCTGCACGGCCTCCATGGAGCCGGAGCGAGTTGCGCCGGGAGTGGGTGCGAGCTGGGAATTCGCTGGGAGCGTTCAGCGGTGCGCGTTGCGCGGCAGGGGTTGGCAGGCCGGGCAGGTGTAGGACGACCGGTTCATGAACGCGTCCCGGCGCACCGGCGTGCCGCACCGCGGGCAGGGGTTCCCGGCCTGCCCGTACACCGCCAGCGACCGGTCGAAGTAGCCCGACTCGCCGTTGACGTTGACGTAGAGGTCGTCGAACGAGGTGCCGCCCGCCCGCAACGCCTCCTGCATGACCTCGGCGACCGCGCCGAACAGCTCGCGGACCTTCGGCCGGGTCAGGGTGGCGGTGGGGCGCGCCCAGTGCAGCCGCGCCCGCCACAGCGCCTCGTCGGCGTAGATGTTGCCGATGCCGGAGACCAGCGACTGGTCCAGCAGCGCGCGCTTGATGCCGGTGCGCTTGGCGCGCAACCGGGTGGTCACCGCCGCGATGTCGAAGACCTGCTCCAGCGGGTCCGGCGCGATGTGCGCGACCGCGCTCGGCACCGCGAGGCCGCCGGATTCGACGAGGTCCTCCAGGTGCACCCCGCCGAAGGTGCGCTGGTCGACGAACCGGAGCTCGGGACCGCCGTCGGCGAAGCGCACGCGCACCCGCAGGTGCTTCTCGTCCGGCGCGTCCGGCGGCTGGACCAGGAGCTGACCGCTCATCCCGAGGTGCACGACCAGGGCTTCACCGGCGGGGGATCCGGCGGCGGGCCCGGCCAGCTCCAGCCACAGGTACTTGCCGCGCCGCCGGGCCGCGCTGAGCACCCGGTCGGCCAGCCGTCCGGCGAGGTCCTGCGGCCCCGGGACGTGCCTGCGCACCGAACGCAGGTGGTGGATCTCGACGCTGGACACGGTGCGGCCGACCACGTGCGCGGCGACTCCGCGCCGGACGACCTCGACCTCGGGCAACTCGGGCACGCCCAGCATCTTCGCCGACGCGCCGAAGGACCCCGCACCCGGGCGGGATCACTCGGTGGCGGCGGTGCCCTCGCCGGTCGCGGCGCTGTTCAGGCGCTCGGAGAGGGAGCGCCACGCCGCCTCGGCGGCCTTCTGCTCGGCTTCCTTCTTGGTGCGGCCGTCACCGCGGCCGAGCACGTCCCCGCCGACGGAGACGAACGCGCTGAACTCCTTGCGGTGGTCCGGGCCCTCTTCCTCGACCCGGTACTCCGGGACGCCGAGCGCCGCCGCCGCGGTGAGCTCCTGCAGGCTGGTCTTCCAGTCCAGCCCGGCGCCCCGCTGCGGCGCCTCGGCCAGCAGCGGCGCGAACAGCCGGTGCACCACGTCGCGGGCGACCTCGATGCCGTTCTCGAGGTAGACCGCCCCGAGCACCGCCTCCAGGCCGTCCGCGAGGATGCTGGCCTTGTCGCGTCCCCCGGTCAGCTCCTCACCGCGACCGAGCAACAGGTAGTGGCCCAGCCCGCCCTCGCCGAGCTCCCGCGCCACCCCGGCCAGCGCGTGCATGTTCACCACGCTGGCCCGGAGCTTCGCGAGCTGGCCTTCGGGCAGCTCCGGGTGATCGGTGTAGAGCCGGTCGGTGATGACCAGGCCCAGCACCGCGTCACCCAGGAATTCGAGCCGCTCGTTCGGCGGCAGTCCACCGTTCTCGTAGGCGTACGAGCGGTGGGTGAGGGCCAGGGTGAGCAGCTCGGCGTCGAGATCGACGCCGAGCGCCTTCAGCAGCGGAGCCCGGTCGACCTTCCGGTTCCGCGATTGCTTTCCCCCCACTGCGCGACCGCCGCTCAGGCAGGCTGGGTGACCTGGCGGCCGCCGTACTGGCCGCAGGACGGGCAAGCCATGTGCGGCATCTTCTGCTCGCGGCAGGAGCGGTTCTCGCACTGGACGAGGGTCGGCGCGGAGGCCTTCCACTGCGACCGGCGGTGACGGGTGTTGGCCCGGGACATCTTGCGCTTCGGGACGGCCACGACTAGTTCTCCTCCTCGGTCCCGCCGAACCGCTCTTTCAGCGCGGCCCAGCGAGGATCAATGGTCTCATGCGTGTGATCGGAGCCGAGTTCGGCCCACTTCGCGCCGCACCCGGAGCACAGCCCCGGGCAGTCCGGCGAACACAGCGGTGACGTGGGCAACGACAGCAGCATCGCGTCCCGCACCACCGGTTCGAGGTCGATCAGGTCGTCGACCACGCGAGCGACCTCGTCCTCGTCCGTGCTGGTGTCGGTGGCGCTGTCCGGGTACGCGAACAGCTCCCGGAACTCGACCTCGATCTCCTCGGAGATCGGGTCCAGGCACCGGGCGCACTCGCCCACCAGATCAGCGCTGGCGGTACCGGACACCAGGACGCCCTCCACCACCGATTCCGCCAGCAGTTCGAGCCGCACCGGCTCGCCCTCCGGCACCTTGATCATGTCCAGGCCGAACCCGGCCGGCGCCGGGGCCTGGCGGGAGTACGAGCGGCTGTTGCCCGCGCGCTGCCCGAGCTCCCGGGTGTCGAGCACCCAAGGTCCGGTGCGGGAGATGCGCTCTTCGCGGTTCTGTGACATCACAAGTTTCGGCAGGTAGGAACGGTCCGTAGGCGCCGACGGTCGCACGGGGCGACCAGGTGCCGCGCACCCGTGGTCAGCCCTTCCAGCCTACGCGACCGGCCCGGACTCCCGGCACAACCCCTCCCGCCACGTCGCCCCCAGGTGAGGGGCACCGACACCCGGCCTCCCGGGCCGGAGGCGCCGCTGAGCACCTCCCGGACGGGTGCGGCCGACGATCCCGCCACCGCACGGCTTTGGCCCGAACGTGTGATGCCCAGCGGTCGCGCTCCGAGGCGGCATCAGTGCACGTCGATCTCGCCGCACCGCCAACGGGACGCGACGGAAGGGGGACTCTCCGGATGCGCCACGGCTCCGGCGATCGTCGGGTGGCGGCGGCTCAGTTCGCGGTGTTGCCGCCGGGGCTCCACTCCTCGTAGTCGAACGGCGCGCCGACCGGGCTGCGGAGCTGCTGCCTGCCCTTGCCGACGGTGCGCAGGGTGCGGCCCAGCAGGTCCTCGAACTCGGCGAGGCGCGAGTCGACGTAGGCGTCGCACTCGCTGCGCAGCCGCTCGCCGTCGTCGTTGGCCTGGTCCACGATCCGCTTCGCCTCGGTGTTGGCGGCGTGGACGACCTCGGTGTCGGCGACGAGCCGGGCCTGCTCGGACCGGCCCTCGTGCACCGACTGCTCGTAGGCGGCCCGCCCGGCCTGCACCATGCGGTCGGACTCGGACTGGGCGCGGCCGATGTAGTCCTCGTACTCGCGGCGACCGGTGGTCACGGTCTGCTCGGCGGTGGCGCGGGCCTCGGCGATCAGCTCGTCGGCCTGCTCGCGGGCCTGCGCCAGGATCTGCTCGGCCTCGGCGCGGGCCGAGGAGACGGTGCGCTCGGCCTCGCTGCGGGAACCGGTCATCGCCTGCTCGGCGTGCGCTTCGGCCTTGGAGACCACGTCGTCGCGGTGGTCCAGCACGTCCTGGGCGTCGTCGAGCTCCTGCGGCAGCGCGTCGCGCACGTCGTCGAGCAGCTCCAGCACATCACCGCGCGGCACCACGCACCCCGACGTCATGGGGACGCTGCGCGCCTCCTCGACGATCGTGACGAGTTCGTCGAGCGCCTCGAACACCCGGTACACGTTGATCTCCTCGCCGTCGTGGCCGCTGCAGCGGCAAGCATCCCAGAACCACCGGCGACCCGGCGGACGGCCCGTCCCGATCACGCCGCGACCAGCCCGGTCTCCCAGTCTGCCCGCGCGACCCGCCCGGCGCCGGGATATCCGGGCGCCCGCGTGTCAGACCGGCAGCACCCCGCCCGCGCGCGGTGCCGCCGGTCGGCGGGAGATCACGCGTTGATGTCGGTGAGCCGGAAGCTCTCGTAGTGGTCCTCGGTGTAGAAGTACTCGCCGCCGTCCCCGACGACGAACCGGCGGGCGCCCCGGTCCGGGCTCCCCGGCGTCTCGACGGTGAACTCGCGGTAGTACCCCTCGGCGCAGTCCGGCAGGATGCCCTCGCGGTTCTGGAAGGTCTCCCCGTCCTGCGGGTACGGGTAGGGGCCGCCGCGCTGGATCAGCTCGACGGTGTCGGTGGCCTCGGGCGGGAGCTGGGACAGGTCGACGCGCTGGAACCCGGAGGTGTCCCCGCACGCCGGCTGCGCGGCGGCGGCCGGGGCGGGCTCGGGCACCTGCGCGGCGGCGACGAGCTGGAAGCCGAACAGGCCCGTCACGGCGAGCAGCCCGGCCAGGAGCAACTGCACTGGTTTCGACGTGATCCGCTTCATGGCGACCGACGCTAACCGCGGCAGGTGATCAGCCCGGGGCCGTGACGTGAACCCGAACCGTCGCTCCGCTCGGCCCGGTGACCCGCCCGCACCCGAACGGAGCAGCGCGCAGGCGCCGGCTCAGGACTGCTCGGCGAGCCGTTCGCGCATCCGGCGCTCGACCTCGGGCGGCAGCAGGTTGGAGACGTCCCCGCCGTAGGTGGCGACCTCCTTGACCAGCGAGCTGGCCAGGAAGCTGTAGAGCGGGTTGGTGGACATGAACAGCGTCTCGACCCCGGACAGGCGCTGGTTCATCTGCGCCATCTGCAGCTCGTAGTCGAAGTCGCTGACCGCCCGCAGGCCCTTGACGATGGCGCCGATGCCGTGGTCCCGGCAGTAGTCGACGAGCAGCCCGTGCCAGGCGTCGATGCGCACGTTCGGCCACGGCGCGGTGACCTCGCGCAGCATCTCCAGCCGCTCGTCCACGTCGAACAGGCTCTTCTTGTTCTTGTTGATCAGGACCGAGACGACGACCTCGTCGAACAGCCCCGACGCGCGCTCGATGATGTCCAGGTGGCCATTGGTCACCGGATCGTAAGAGCCCGGACACACGGCACGTCTCATGACGCGGGACGGTAGCAGCAGCGGCCCGGCACCCGCCCCGGCTACGTGGTGGGGGTCACGGCCCGCGCTCAGCGTGTTCGGCCCAGTGCACGGCGGTGTCGCCGTAGCGGCGGGTGCGCAGCGCGGCCAGCGGCGGCGGCCAGCCCGGCTCGGCGTCGCGGGTCGAGCGCTCCACCACCACGACCGCACCGGGCGCGGTCCAGCCGCCGTCGACGAGCGCGGCCAGCACCCGGTCCAGCGCGGCGGTGCCCAGGTCGTACGGCGGATCGGCGAGCACCACGTCGAACGGCTCCTCGCACCCGGCGGCCAGCGCGGTCTCCGCCTTCGCCTGCTCGACGCGCACCCCGGTGAACCCGAGGGCGGCGGCGTTGCGGCGGATCAGCCCGGCGGCGCGCCGGTCGTGCTCGACGAAGGTGGCGTGCGCGGCGCCGCGGGACAGCGCCTCCAGGCCGAGCGCCCCGGAGCCGCCGTAGAGGTCGAGCACCCGCGCCCCCGCGAGGTCGAGCAGCGATTCCAGCGAGCTGAACAGGGCTTCCCGCACCCGTTCGGAGGTGGGGCGGGTACCGCGCGGCGGCACTTCGAGGCGGCGCCCGCCGGCGCTCCCGGCAACGATCCGTGTCACCCGGACATCGTCGCCCACGGTCGGCGTCGGCTGCTGGGCGCCCATTTTACGCCTGCCGGGGCGGGCCCCGAGCGCCCGGGAGAGGCGTCGCAGGCTCCACCGCCGGGCCGTAGGCTCCCAGGTCGCCCACAGGAACGGGGAGACGAAGCACAGGTGTCCGAAGCATCCATCAAGCAGGCCGAGATCCGGCTCGAACAGCAGCACGTCGACCGGGTCTACGCCCGGCTCGCCGAGCTGCGCGCCGACGCGGCGCGGTTGCGCGACCAGAGCTACGAGCACGGCCGGGAGGCCACTCCGGACGCGCTGTACGAGCGCGACGTGATGCTGCACCACGCCCACCGCACGTTGCAGGCGCTGGACGCCGAGTCGGAGGGCCTGGTGTTCGGCAGGCTGGACTTCGCGGGCGGCGACGCGGTCCACATCGGCCGGTTGGGCATCCGCGATCCGCAGTTCCAGGACCTGCTGGTGGACTGGCGGGCGCCGCTGGCCGCGGCGTTCTACCAGGCGACGCCGGAGCACTCGATGGACGTGGTGCGGCGCCGGGTGATCCGGTCCTCGAAGGAGGAGGTCGTCGACGTCTCCGACGACCTCCTCGACCCGCACCGGGCCCCGGAGGGGATGCGGGTGGTCGGCGACGGCGCGCTGATGGCCGCGCTCACCCGCGCCCGCAGCGATGCGATGCGCAACATCGTGGCCACCATCCAGAAGGAGCAGGACGACGCGATCCGGGCGCCGGAGTCGGGGGTCACCGAGATCACCGGCGGTCCGGGCACCGGCAAGACCGCGGTGGCGCTGCACCGCGCGGCGTACCTGATGTACCGGGACCGGCGGCGGCTCGCCGGACCGGGCGTGCTGGTGGTCGGCCCGTCCCCGGTGTTCATGTCCTACATCTCGCGGGTGCTGCCGTCGATGGGCGAGCACAACGTGGAGCTGCGCGCGCTCGGCGAGGTGCTCGACGGTCTGGGCGCCACCGCGGTCGACGAGCCGCGCACCGCCGGGATCAAGGGGTCGGCGCGGATGGTGAAGGTGCTGCGGCGGGCGCTGCGGCTGGCCCCGCCGGACGCGCCCGAGGAGCTGAGCCTGTTCTACCGGGGCGCGGTGCTCAAGCTGCGCGCCGAGGAGCTGGCGAAGATCCGCCGGTCGCTGCACGCCAAGGGCGCGCCGCCCAACCGCACCCGGATGAAGGCCGCCGACGCGCTGCTGGAAGCGCTGTGGCAGCAGGCCCGCGAGGCCGCCGACGAGGACTTCCGGCCGGACCGGGACCGGTTGTTCGCCGAGCTCGGCGAGCGCATCGAGTTCCACCGCTTCCTGGTGGCCTGGTGGCCCGCGGTGTACCCGATGCAGGTGCTGCGGTGGCTGTCCGATCCGCAGCGGCTGGCCACCGCGGCGCGCCGGCTGCTCAGCGCCGAGGAGGTCGACCTGCTGGCGAAGTCCTGGGGACCGGCCGACACCGGTCCGGAGTGGACGGTGGCCGACGTCGCGCTGATCGACGAGCTGCGCCACCTCGCGGGGCCGCCGCCGAAGCGGCGCGCGGAGGAGCAGCCCGAGGGCACCCGGCGGCGGGCGAACTACGACGAGTACGCCCACGTCGTCGTCGACGAGGCGCAGGACCTCTCGCCGATGCAGTGGCGGATGGTGGGCCGCCGCGGTGCCCACGCGAGCTGGACCGTGGTCGGCGACCCGGTGCAGACCTCCTGGCCGGACCCGGAGGAGGCGGCGCGGGCCCGCGACGAGGCGCTGCGCCCGGCGGGGGCGCACCGGCGCTTCCGGCTGCGCACCAACTACCGCAACTCGGCGGAGATCTTCGCCGTGGCCGCCGAGGCGGTGCGCGACCTGGTCCCGGCGGAGGACCTGCCGGTCGCGGTCCGCAGCACCGGGGTGCCGCCGCGGACGCTCACCGCCGCGCCGGACGAGCTGGCCGCGCGGGCCCGCGCGGTGGCGCTGGAGCTGGCCGCCGGGACCGACGGCACCGTCGGCGTGATCACCACGATGGACCGCCGCGCCGAGGTCCGGGAGTGGCTGGCCGAAGCCGATCCGGACCGCATCCGGGTGGTCGGCAGCCTGGAGGCCAAGGGCATGGAGTACGACGGCGTGGTCGTGGTCGACCCGGCGGGGCTGGCCGCCGAATCGAGCACCGGCCGCCGCGCCCTCTACGTCGCGCTGAGCCGGGCGACCCAGCAGCTCACCGTGCTCGAAGTCGGCTGACCGGCGTGCGGGCGGGTCGCTGCGGCGGCTGACGCCCGTTCGGCGCGGAACCCCCACCGCCCGGGTTCTTCCCGCCCGCACGTCCCGTGACCACCAGGACCGGCCTTTCGGCGGAACGCGGCTCGCCGAATCCGGTATATGATATCTCGGTCTCTGCCCAGCGTCGCCCGGAGGCGTCCGATGGCCGACCCGCTGCCCGAGCGGACGTGGCACCTGCTGCGCCGCACCAGCACCGCGACGATCACCACCCGGCTGCTGGCCCGGGGGCTGCGCGGCGCCCTGCTCCAGGGGCCACGTCCGCTGCACCCGGTGGACTCCCCGATGGTCGGCGAGGCCTTCACGCTGCGCTGCATCCCGGCCCGCGAGGACCTCGACGTGCTCTCGGTGTTCCAGGACTACGACCACCCGCAGCGCCGCGCCGTGGAGGCCGTCCCCGCCGGTCAGGTGCTGGTGATCGACAGCCGGGGCCAGCGGCGCGCCGCCTCGCTCGGGCACATCCTGGCCACCCGGTTGCAGGTGCGCGGGGTCGCCGGGGTGGTCACCGACGGCGCCGTCCGCGACGCCGCCGGGTTCGCCGAGCTGGCGATGCCCGCCTTCGCCGCCGGGATCTCCGCGAGCACCAACCTGGTCCAGCACCACGCCGTCGACCTCCAGGTGCCGATCGGCTGCGGCGAGGTCGCCGTCTACCCCGGCGACGTGCTGATCGGCGACGCCGACGGCGTGGCGTGCCTGCCGCGCCACCTCGCCGCGGAGGTCGCCGAGGAAGCCGCCGAGCAGGAGCACCTGGAGGAGTTCGTGCTGTCCGAAGTGACCGCCGGACGACCGCTGCGCGGCACCTACCCGCCGGACGAGGCCACCCGGGCGCGCTACCGGGAATGGGCCCGCCACCACCCGCCGAGGAGCTGACCGTGGGAGTTCCCGCCGACCGGATCCGGACGCTGGCCCGGGACGTGCTGACCGCCTGGGGGATGGCCGACGACCTCGCCGCCACCACCGCGGACGTGCTCGTCGACACCGACCTCGCGGGCATCGACTCGCACGGCGTCTCGCTGCTGATGACCTACGAGCGGTTCCACGAGCAGGGCCGCCTCGACCTCACCGCGCGGCCGGTCGTGGTGCGGGAGAACGCCGCCACCGCGCTCGTCGACGCCGGGCGCGGGCTCGGCCACCCGGCGGGCGAGTTCGCCATGCGGCTGGCCGTCGACAAGGCCCGCGAGCACGCCGTCGGCGTGGTCTCGGTGGCCCGCTCGCACCACTTCGGCGCCGCCGGGTACTACGCCGAGATGGCCGCCCACCGGGGCCTGATCGGCATGGTCACCAGCTCGGCGAACCTGTCCTGCGGGGTGCCCACCGGGGCGGTGGTGCCGATGCTGGCCACCAACCCGATCGCGTTCGCCGCGCCCGCCCGGCGCAACCCGCACTTCCTGCTGGACATGGCCACCAGCACCGTCGCGGCCAACAAGGTCAAGGTCTACGACTACGAGGACCGGCCGCTGCCCCCGGGCTGGGTGCTCGACGCCGCGGGCGAACCGGTGCGCGACGCCGCCGAAGCGCAGCGGATCATCAAGGAGGACGACGTCGGCGGGCTCACCCCGCTCGGCGGCACCCCGGAGATGTCCAGCCACAAGGGCTACGGGCTGAGCATGATGGCCCACGTGCTCGGCGCGACCCTGTGCGGCGGGGTGTTCCCGGCGCTGCGCGAACGCGACGACCCCGCGAGCCCGCACGACATCGGGCACTTCTTCCTGGCGCTGGACCCGGCCGCGTTCCGCACCGCCGGTTCCTTCGCCGACGACCTGGACGACGCGATCGACCTGCTGCACGACACCCCACCCGTCGACCCGGACCACCCGGTGCTGGTCGCGGGCGACCCGCAGGCGCGCGCCCGCGCGGAGCGCACCGCCGCCGGCGTCCCGCTGTCGGCCGAGGCGCTGCACCAGCTCCGGGGCGTGGCCGACCGCGCCGGGGTCGCCTTCGACCTCGGCTGAGCGCCGCACCGCCGCGCGCCCGACGGGCTCAGGAGTCCTTGCAGGATGCGGCGGAGCCGCATGCTGTGCGGCCGTCAGCTGGCACCGCGGCCCGTGCTCGGACGTGACCGCTCAGCGGTCTTCTCGCGAGGACAGCGCCGACGCCGGGTACGGAAGTGGGTACATCAGGAGGCGATCCCGCAGCGAGAAGACCGCTGAGGTTCCGCCACCCGCACCGCCACGCAAGGCGCGTGACGAAAGCGGCCCTCAGGACTCCAGGAAGTCGGCGAGGCGGGTGTCGGCGGTGAGCACGTCCGGGTCGGTGCGGACGTCGAGGACGGCGGGGCGGTCCGCGGCGAGGGCGGCGCGGACCGACGGTTCCAGCTCGGCGCGGGAGGCGACGGTGTACCCGGCAGCGCCGAGCGAGCGCGCCCAGCCCGCGAAGTCGACCCCGCCGATGTCCACCGCGGACAGCCCGAACCCGGCCTTGGCCTGGTGCATCGCGATGGTGCCGTAGAGCCCGTTCTGGAAGACCACGACGACGATCGGCGCACCGAGGCGCACCGCGGTCTCGACCTCCTGGCCGGTCATCAGCGCGCCGCCGTCGCCGACCATCGCCAGCGCGGTCCGCTCCGGCGCGGCGAGCTTGGCGGCCACCGCCGCCGGGACGGCGTAGCCCATCGCGCCGTTGCACGGCCCGAGCTGGGTGCGCGGTTCGGTGAAGCACCAGTAGCGGTGCACGAATCCGGCGAAGTTGCCCGCGTCGTTGGTCACGATCGCGTCCGCCGGGGCCAGCCGGCGCAGGGTGCGCACCACGTCGGTCGGGTGCAAGCCGTCGGTGCCCTCGGGCGCGGTGCTGAACGCCCGCACGGCGGCGCGCGCCTGGGACCAGTCCCGGCTCCGGGGTGCGGCGGTGGTGCGGAGCTCGCGCAGGAAACCGGCCACGCCGTGCTCGACGTCGATCACCCGCTGGTGCGGCAGCGGGTAGCGGAAGCCCTGGGTGGTCACCTCGTCGAGCCGCATCCCCAGCACCAGCAGCAGATCGGCGTGCTCCAGCGCGTCCAGCGCGGGCACCCCGAGGGCGAGGTGGCCGAGGTGCTGCGGGTGGTCCTCGGGGAAGGAGTCCTGCCTGCGGAACCCGGTGTGCACGCCGAGGCCGAGCCGTTCGGCGGTGGCGACGAGTTCGGCGTGGTCCTCGGGCGACCGGGTGCCGGTGATGACGACCGGCTGCTCGGCGGCGTCGAGCAGCGCGGCCACCTCGGCGGTGTCCGGGGCCGCCGGGACGGCGGGCGGGGCGGCGGGAACCGGATCGGGCGCGGGCTGGTCCCAGAAGTCGCTGGGCACCGCGAGCACCGCCGGTCCGGGACGCGGCCCGGTCGCGGCGGACAGCGCTTCGGCGACCAGCCCGGGGACCTCGGCGGCGGTGCCCGCCTGGGCCGACCACCGCGCCAGCGGCGCGAACATCGCCGCCAGGTCGACCTCCTGGAAGCTCCGCCTGCCGAGCTTGGTGGACGGGACCTGGCCGAGCAGCACCAGCATCGGGGTCCCGTCCTGCTCGGCGGTGTGCACGCCGATGGCGAGGTTGGTGGCGCCCGGACCGCGGCTGGCCAGCGCGAGGGCGGGGGCGCCGCGCAGCTTGCCGTCGGCCTCGGCCATGAACGCCGCGCCGCTCTCGTGCCGGGTGGAGACCAGCGTCAGCCGGGGTTCGGCCGCCAGCGCGTCGAGCAGCCCGAGGAACGATTCGCCCGGCACGGTGTAGCCGCGCCGCACCCCGGCGTCGGCGAGGACCTCGACCACGGCGCGGGCCACGGTGCGTTCCACGGGGACTCCCTTCGTCAGGTTGATATATCGTACATCACTTCACCGGAAACGGTGATCCGAACGAGGAAATACCTGGGCCGGGCGAGGGCGCGCCGGGGTCGATATATCATCGACCTCGTGTCCACGCTGAGCGATACCCCCGGACTGCGCCCGCTGGACGGCCCGGCCAGCCGCACCGACCTGGTCGCCGCCACCCTGCGCGACGCCATCCTCACCGGCGCGCTCCAGCCGGGCGAGACCCTGGTGGAGCGGCGCCTGTCCGAGCAGCTCGGGGTGTCCAAGACGCCGGTCCGCGAGGCGCTGATCGGCATGGCGCACACCGGCCTGGTCACCGTGGCCCCGAACAAGGGCTTCACGGTGCGCCGCCTCGCCCTCGCCGACCTGCGCGCCGTCTACCAGGTCCGGCTGCTGCTGGAGCCGTGGGCCGCGATGACCACCGCCCGCTCCGGCGCCCCCGAGCCGCTGCGGCAGGCCCAGGACGCGCTCAACGAAGCCGCCGGGCTGCTCAGCTCGGGCCGCAACTCCGAGCTCAGCGCCGCCAACCGCCGGTTCCACCGCGCGCTCTACAGCGGCTGCGGCAACGAGCTGGTCGTCGACCAGCTCGACGGCCTGCGCGACCTCACCTCGCTCGGCGTGGTCAGCATGCTGTGGGACCGCTGGCCGTCCTG
Organism: Saccharopolyspora cebuensis; assembly: GCF_039542665.1. Taxonomy (NCBI): domain Bacteria; kingdom Bacillati; phylum Actinomycetota; class Actinomycetes; order Pseudonocardiales; family Pseudonocardiaceae; genus Saccharopolyspora; species Saccharopolyspora cebuensis. Next base: position 273,770 of record NZ_BAABII010000019.1, on the reverse strand, counting down.
GCGCGACGAGTTCGTCGAGCACGCCGAGATCCTGGCCGCCGCCACCGACGGCAGCGCCGAGGACGTCGAACGGCTCTCCCGCGAGCACCTCCGCAGCGCCATGGCCAAGATCGACGAAGCCGAAGGCTGACCCCGCACCCGACGTCACCCGTTCTCGTCATGAGTGAGGGGCACCCTTGCCCAAGTATGTTGGTCAAGGGTGCCCCTCACTCAGTTCCCGTTCGGGTGAGGGTCAGCGGAGCATCGGGCGTTGCTCGTCCAGTGGCTCGATCTTCACGGCGAAGGCGTAGATCGCCGCGCCGATGACGCTCATCGCCCCGGCGAACAGCAGCGGCCACACGTAGGCGTACTGCCCGGTGCCGATCAGGAAGCCGATCACGATCGGCCCGATCACCCCGCCGAGCTGCGAGCCGAAGTTCTGCACCCCGGTCAGGGACGCGACGTTGCGCGGGGACGGCGCGACGTCGGCGGGCAGCGACAGCAGCGCTCCGGTCGCGATCGCGACGCTGCAGTAGGACAGCGTCAGGAAGGTCAGCGCCGCCACCGGGTTCGGCGCGACCGACGCCAGCGCGATCGTCGAGGCGCCGAGCATCCCCACCACGAGCGGGATCTTGCGGGCCAGCGCCAGCCGCGTGCCACGGCGCACCAGCCAGTCCGACAGCAGCCCGCCGAGCCAGTTGGCCACCATCGCCGCCAGGCCCGGGATCGCGCCGAACAGGCCGAGCTGGAGCAGGCTGAAACCCTGCTGGTTCACCAGGAAGTCCGGGTACCAGGTGATGAAGAAGTAGATGATCACGCCGCGGCAGGTGTAGCCGGCGACCAGCGCCCAGGTGGTCGAGTAGCGGAAGAGGTGCCGCCAGGGCATCGGCTGCCTGCCGTCGTCGCCGAGCTCCTTCTCCTCGGTCCGCCCGCCGCCCTGCTCGATGTAGTCCACTTCGGCCTGGTTGGTCCAGCGCTGGCGGCGCGGCGAGCGGTAGATCCACAACCACACCGCGACCCACACGAGCCCCAGCGCGCCGGTCACCACGAACGAACCGCGCCACCCGACCAGCGCGATGAGCAGCGTCACCAGCGGGACCGACAGCGCCGACCCGAATTCCGAGCCGGTGTCGAAGATCGAGGAGGCGAAGGCGCGTTCCTTGCGCGGGAACCACTCCGACACCACCCGCGCGTTGGCCGCCTGCATCGGCGCCTCGCCCACGCCGAGCACCAGCCGCCAGCCGATCACCCCGGCGAAGCCGCGCACCAGCGCCGTGGCCGCGGTGCCGATGGACCACCAGAGCACCGCCAGCGGGTAGAGCAGCCGGGGGCCGAAGCGGTCCACCAGCCAGCCGCCGGGGAGCTGGAACAGCGCGTAGGTCCAGAAGAACGACGACAGCATGATGCCCTTGAGCTCGTCGGAGAAGCCGAGCTCCTGCTGCATCTGATCGCTGGCGACGCTGAGGTTGGCGCGGTCGATGTAGGCGATGGCGGTGGCCACGGCGATCAGGACGACGATCAGCCACCGGACCCGGGTGCGGCGCGGACGGCTGGACTCGGGCTGCTCCATGCGACGCACCTCATCGTGTTGGCGCATGATATCTGATACGCCAAGCTAAAGTGGCCCACCCCACACCGTCAAGATGCCGACGAGACGAGAAGAACCCCCACCGGAACGGTGGGGGTTCGCGCCGGACGAGCATCAGCCGTCGAAGCGGCCCGCCCGCACAGCACCGACGAACGCCGAGAACGCGGCAGGTTCCAAGCCGAGCACCGGCGAGGAGTCGCCGAGCTTGGAGTCCCGGATCAGCGCCACCTCACGCAGGTTCGTGGCAATCTCGACGCACGCCTGTTGCGCGCCGCTGCGGCTGGACTTCCGCCATTCCGCACCGCTGACAACGTCCATGCTCCCGCTCCTGTCGCTCCTGAGGTGGGCGTCAGCCGTCGAAGCGGCCCGCCTTCATGGCACCGATGAACCGCGCGTACGCGCCGCGGGACGTGCTCAGGACTGGCGAGGCGTCCCCGAGCTTCGAGTCCCGGATCAGAGCCGCGCCCACGAGGTTGGTGGCGACTTCCACGCACTGCTGGGCACCTCCACTGCGGGAGGACTTGCGCCACTGCGCACCGCTGGCGTCCATGTTTGCGCTCCTGTCGAATCGCGAATGGGCACGTCAGGATTCATACCGACCGTTCCGCACGGCACGGAGGAACCGTGCGAACCCGCCGGGCGTGGTGTTCAGGACTGGCGAGGCGTCACCGAGCTTGGAGTCCCGGATCAGGATCGCACCGGGTGGATTCGCAGCTACCTCGACGCAGTTGCCACCTTGGTTGCTGCGGCTCGACTTGCGCCATTGCAGGCCGTTGACGATGTCCATGCTCACGCTCCTGTCGGCGGGTCGAGCAGTCTTCGGCTTCGTTGAACAGCACACCTTCCAGTGCCGCACCGGACGGGCGTCAGCCGTCGAAGCGGCCTGCCTTGATGGCACCGACGAACATCGAGAACGCGGCAGGCTCCAGGCCGAGCACCGGCGAGGCGTCACCGAGCTTGGAGTCCCGCACCAACGCGCCCCCAGGGAAGTTGGTCGCGACCTCGACGCAGTTCGACGCCTGGGAAGACCTCGAAGACTTCCGCCAGTGCGCACCGCTGACAACGCCCATGCTTCCGCTCCCATCGGTGTACTGGTCGAGAAGCGTACGACTGTCCGAGGCGTTCCGGAAGACGCCACGAGCGGCGCAAGCAGCGACATACCCACGAAAAAGAACCCCCACCGGGACGGTGGGGGTTCTTCGCCGGACGAGCGTCAGCCGTCGAAGCGACCCGCCCGCACAGCGCTGACGAACGCCGAGAACGCGGTCGGCTCCAGGCCCAGGACCGGGGACGCCTCACCGAGCTTGGAGTCCCGGATCAGAGCAATCCCCGGCACGTTGTCGGCGACCTCGACGCAGTTGTTGCCTTGGCCGGACCTGCTGGACTTCCGCCACTTCGGGGTGGTCATCACGTTCTTCACTCCTTCGAACGGGTGGCGTGCGCATCTCGGATGCTACTCAGCATGGCCACCGATTCCCGCTCCGGGAGCGCCTGCGCTTTGAGTTCGGCGAACAATCGGCTCAGCTCCGCCACATCCCGGAGGTCGTCGATCACGTGCCCGCCCAGCGGCGTATCGCTGAACGCCACATCGCCATGCCCAGCGTCCGGAAACCGCAGCACAGTAATCGGGCCATGCGCGCCGACGTGCGCGCCCGCGTCGAACGGGAGGACTTGAAGCTTCAAACTGGGCTTCTTGCAGACCCTCTGCAGGTGTTCAAGCTGCTCGGCCATCACGCCAGGCGAACCGACGACTCGCCGCACCGCCTCTTCCGCGATCACGGCGTGCAGCGTGAGCCCGCCGCCCTTGTCCAACCGCTCCTGCCGTTTCAGCCGCGCGTCCACCCACTCGCGGAGTTCCTCGTCCGACAGCACCAGACGTCCGGATTCGTGCACCGCACGCGCGTAGCTCTCGGTTTGCAGGAGCCCAGGCACAATCCCGAGTTCGAAGTGGAAGACCTCGGACGCTTCGGCCTCGAAACCGATGAACGGGGTCATGTACGGAGGCAGCTTGTAGGAGTGCCACCAACCACGTTTGCCGCTCTCCCGCCGCAGCGTCTGCAACTGCTCCGTCAGTTCCTCGTCGGTTTCGTAGAGCCGGAGCACCGCCGCGAGGTCCTGCGCGCCGATCCTGGTGAAGCCGCGCTCCCAGTGGCCCACGGCGGAGCGGGAACGTTCCACGTGCTCGGAAACCTGCTCCAGCGATAACCCGGCGGCATGCCGCAGTTCCTTGAGCTTCCTGCCCAGGTGCACCTGCCGTGCTGTACCTGCCATGCCAGCAGCCTCCCATGTACGTACGCCAGCCGATCAGGGGAAAGACGACTGACCATCTCGCCGCTACCGTCTAGCTTCATCCATCCATGAGCACGACAATAGCAGCGGAGGGTAATGGCACATGTACCGACCGCACGCGTTCCTGTGGCGTCCTGCTGCGCGGGAGCGCCATGCCAGCAAGGCCGACGACCTCTCCGACGGCGCGGAGGCGCTGATGCTCTGCGGGGCGACGCACCGGGTCGTCCTCTCCTGGGAGGCGTGGCTGTGGAGCACCTGCGCCGCGTGCAACGCCGAGGCGCACCTCCTGGTCAACGGCCCGCGCGACATGTGGGGATCGCTGGCCCGATGAGTCGACGACTGCGCCAGGTCCGCACGGCGCTGGACGCGAGAGCCGCACTCGCGGCGGAAGTCAGGAGGTAGCCGATGGTCTGGGCGATCGTGTACGTCGTGTTCCTCGTGGGCCTGTGGCTCGGGATCGAGGGCGCGGCGCGGCGCGCGGAGGAGCGGGCCGCACCAGCACCGGAACGACGCGCGGGAACGGGACCGCCCGTCCGGGCGCCCGGTGCGCAGCGGGTCGACGTCCACTGGGCGGTGGGCTCGCGGGAAACCCGGGTGCACCTCACGCGGGGCGACGGCCGGGCGCTGTGCGGTCACCCGCTGCGCGGGGAGTGGACCCGGATCGGGCGGCCCGGTCGGCTGGGCGACCGCGGCGGCGTGCCGTGCGAGGCGTGCTTGAGCGCGCGGGAGACGACCAGGGCGCACCTGAACCAGGCGATCGAGGCCGGGTTGCGTCCCGCCACCGCCGCGCGCGGCGAGCACTCGCCCTCGTCGTGGGAGACCGAGGAACTCCTGCTCGGCATCCCGGCACCGAGGGCGGTGGGCGTCGGCCAGGAGCGGCCACTCCTGACCGACGCGAGCGGGCAACTGACCAGCCACCCGAGCGCACCGTAGCAGCACGCCGGAAACGGGCTCCGGAGCGCCGTTTCCGGCGTCGCGGGGTGCTCGGCCGTCGCGGTCGAGCACCCCTGGTCACCGACTGAGATATCATATACCTTGAATCGGCCGCCGCACTTCTCCGAAAGGCCGGTCATGCCCCGATCACCGCTCACCGCCGAGGAACTGCGCAGCCACCGCTGGTTCGGCGCGGACGACATGCGCTCCTTCGGCCACCGGTCCCGCGCCAAGCAGATGGGCTACGACGCCGAGGACTACGCGGGCAAACCGGTGATCGCCGTGGTCAACACGTGGAGCGAGATCAACCCGTGCCACGCGCACTTCCGGGAACGCGCCGAGGAGGTCAAGCGCGGCGTCTGGCAGGCCGGGGGCTTCCCGCTGGAACTGCCCGCGATGTCGCTGTCCGAGCCGTTCCAGAAGCCGACCACGATGCTCTACCGCAACCTGCTCGCGATGGAGACCGAGGAGCTGCTGCGCAGCTACCCGGTCGACGGCTGCGTGCTGATGGGCGGCTGCGACAAGACCACCCCCGGTCTGATCATGGGCGCCACCAGCGCCGGTCTCCCCTCGATCTTCCTGCCCGCCGGGCCGATGCTCAAGGGCCGCTGGCGCGACACCACCCTGGGCAGCGGTTCGGACACCTGGAAGTACTGGGACCGCAAGCGCGCCGGCACCCTCGGCGACCAGGAGTGGGCCGAGATCGAGGACGGCATCGCCCGCTCCCCCGGGCACTGCATGACGATGGGCACCGCCTCCACCATGACCGCCGCCGCCGAAGCGCTCGGCCTGACGCTGCCCGGCGCCTCCTCCATCCCGGCGGCGTTCTCCCCGCACCAGCGGATGGCGGTGGCCACCGGCAGGCGGATCGTCGCGGCCGTCTGGGACGACCTGCGCCCCGGCGAGCTGCTGACCCGGGAGGCGTTCGACAACGCCGTCGCCGTCGTGGTGGCCATGGGCGGCTCCACCAACGCGGTGATCCACCTGATCGCGATGGCCGGGCGGGCCGGGATCGACCTCCCGCTGGACGCCTTCGACGCCGCCTCCCGCGACGTTCCGGTGCTCGCCGACATCCGGCCCTCCGGGGCGCACCTGATGGAGGACTTCCACGACGCGGGCGGGCTGCGCGCGCTGATGGCCGAGCTCGGCGGGCTGCTGCACCGGGACACGCTCACCATCAACGGGCGCACCCTCGGCGAGAACCTGGACGGCGCCGAGGTCCACGACCCGGCGGTGATCCGCCCGCGCGCCGATCCGCTGTCCGCGCAGGGCGGACTCGCGGTGCTGCGCGGCAGCCTCGCGCCGGACGGCTGCGTGCTCAAGACCTCCGCGGCCAGTCCCGAGCTGCTCCAGCACGTCGGGCCCGCGCTGGTCTTCGACGGCTACGAGGACATGGCCGCGCGGATCGACGACGAGGACCTCGACGTGGACGCCGACACCGTGCTGGTGCTGCGCGGCACGGGACCGCTGGGCGGTCCGGGGATGCCGGAGTGGGGGATGCTGCCGATCCCGAAGAAGCTGCTGCGCGCCGGGGTCACCGACATGGTGCGCATCTCCGACGCCCGGATGAGCGGCACCAGCTACGGCACCTGCGTGCTGCACGTGGCCCCGGAATCGGTCGCGGGCGGCCCGCTGGCCCTGCTCCGCGACGGCGACGTGGTCGAGCTCGACACCGCCCGCCGCACCCTCGACCTGCGGGTGCCCGAGGAGGAACTCACCCGGCGGCGCGCGTCCTGGACCCCGCCCGAGCCGGTGGCCGCGCGCGGCTACAGCACGCTGTTCCACCGCCACATCACCCAAGCCGACCAGGGCTGCGACTTCGACTTCCTCACCGGCTCCGGCGGCGTCCCGGAACCAGCCATCCACTGAGGACCACCGACGACCGGACTCGATGCGGAGCGGAGCTGGCCGCGACCGGCGCTCAGAAGTGCAGGAAGAGTATTCCGCCGAAGGCATTAAAGCCCTGAGCCGAGGGGGTCGGCGGAGGACCGCCCACCTCGGTCAGTCAATCCAGTGCAGCACACCCGGTCGACCGACCTCTTCGATGCGCGAGATCCATTCCCATCCAACCGACAAGATCGAGGGCGCTACACCCCACGGCGCAGACCAGGCGAGGCGCCGCCTCAAGAGGTCTCATCGGCGAGTGCCGGCCATCCCTTTATCATCGTAATGGCACTTTCAACAGCCTTGGCTCCGTCACGAAACCCACGCAAGGATTTTCGCATGGGAGCACTCGAAACTTCAACAGGGCGAAGATTTTTCAGAAATTCCGACAGCATCCCCTCTGCTTCGTCAAATGCCTCCATGCCAACGGCACTGGACCTGAGCGCAGCATACTCCCTCTCCAGAAGGTCACGAGGGCCGCACTGACGGATATACTCCAAATAGCTCCGCATCAAATTTTCAGTCTCAACAACGACCGCCTCGAAAGAACGTGCCTCCTCCTGGAATTCAGCTCCATAAGGGCCGATTTGCGCCGCCATCTCAAGCATTTTCGCCCTAGCTTCAGCAGCGGGCATATTTTGTACTCCCTCCGCCCCATTAAAGCTTTCCGCCAGCTTCGCGAGAGCGTTCTTCATCGTAAGCATTAGGGCCTCCCCGCGCCTTTGAAAGACCTCCAGTGCTTCGGAAACCTCAGCCATCCCCGGAGCATCGGTATCGTCGAGATCACCCATGCTCGGAGTCGTCGAGGCACCCGCATCGACACTCAGCTTCTGCTCGGCAAGCTCTGCCGCATCGACCAGTTCCCGAGCAAGTTGCATCATGGTTCGCCGCCAAGTCGCAGACCCCGGCCCTTCGATCCAGGCGTCCTCCAGATTCCGGTACTGACGCTCAGAAATAATTCGAGCCGCTACATCCTGACTGTCTTCCGATATGTATGAATGCCCCATCACAACGACAGGGAGAATCAAGGACGTTACACCAAGGCGCTCGGCTTCACCATGGAAAGACAGCAGCTCTTCCCGGCAAGCCGCGCGGTCGAAGTACTGCCTTGTGACCACTGGCATGAAGATCATGGCACCTTCGATACTGCCCCGAATTTTCCCCTTCCAATTATCCCCCCATCCGATTGACTCACGGTCAAAGAATACGTCGAGCCTCCTTCCGCGATCAGCGAATGCGACATGCTCCAGGGACACCTTGAAATATTTGACCATATCCAGCAGTTCGTCATCCGCGTGCGCATAGCTTAAAAAAACCCGAATGGCAGATTCGGATTCCAGCTCTTCTCGGTCCATCGTTGAAAAATCCCTTTTCTGCGGTTCACACGTGCACGGGCTCGTGCACTTCTCACAACACGGCCACAACGGCGCTGGCCCCGCACCGTCCTGCGTTAGTCCGGAAGGCCGGGTTCCGGGTGGGAGCGGAACCAGCTTCCTGGGGGCGGGACCGGGACGTGCACCGGGGCTGTGCTCGACTCCCTCGGCCGCCACGGCCACAGCTCCCGCACGGCCGCCGCGGCGGTGTTCAGCCGCGCTCCGGCGAGCACCACCTCCCCGTCGGCCAGGTCGGTGTCCGGCAGCGCGAAGTACACCGTGCACGGCCCCTCCGGCGGCACCGGGCTGAGGTAGTAGCTCTCGCTCATCCGGTTGTCGGTGCCACCGCCGCCCTGCGCGTGCAGCACCGGCGCTTCCGGGTCGACGTCCGGCTGGGCCCCGTAGGTGCTGGTCCAGCGGCCGTCGGCGAACTCGACGCCCACCAGCAGTTCGAGCTGGTGCGGTCGCCGCTGCTCGGGATCGCGGGACAGCAGGACGAATTCGAGCTCGACGCCGGTCGAGTAGACCCGGCAGGACTCCAGCCACGCGGCCTGGTCCCCGGTGCTGAGCACCGGGGAGTCCACCACCACGGGCACCGGCACCTCGTTGTCCGGCCGCGACCTCGGCCGCCGAATCCGCTCCACCGGTCCTCCGCTCAGCCCGGGGGTACCGCCCGGCGCGGCACCCGCTCGGGCGCGAAGGTAGCGGGACACCCGGGCCCGCGGCCACGGAATGCGATCATCCGACGCGGACGAACGCCGCCGCCGACGCGGCCCAGCGGTAGTGCTCGGTCCAGGTGCGGCCGGTGTCCCAGCTCTCCAGGCCGACCGAGATCAGCTCGTTTCGGACGACGACGCCGGTCGGCACCGTGGTCCACACCTCGGGGTTGACCACGGTCCCCAGCGGCCGCGGCGAGCCGTCCGGCGCGGTGGTCATGCCCACCAGCGCGGTGGAGTACTCGGAGTTGCGCGGCCCGCAGTCCAGGAACAGCAGCGCGTCCTCGACGCCTTCGCCGGTGACGTCGGCGTAGCGGACGTGCTCCCGCGGGGTGAACCGGTAGACGCTGTCGCCCACCACGGCGGCACCGTCGGCGAACGGCACCTCCTGCGCCGGGCAGCCGCCCACCGGCGGCACCGCGTACCGGCTGTCCCGCCACTCCACGTCGCGGACGTCACCCGCCGCCCCGGCCGCCGTTCCCGGCAGCAGCGCCGCCGCGCACACCGCCGCCAGCACACCCGTCACCCACTTGACCCGCATCGTCGACCCCCGTCGCCGGGCGGCGGCCCCGGACCGCCGCTGCGAGGAAGACGTGCCGAGCGCCGCCGGGGTTGCCCGGCACGGGGCGGTGAACCCGATCGCGGGTCCACCGCCCGGGTCCGCGCGGGCCGTCAGCCGATCTCGACGATCAGGTCGCCGCCCTCGACCTGCTGGACCCCGCCGATCGCCAGCCGCTTGACCTGGCCGCCCTGCGGGGCGGTGATCGCGGCCTCCATCTTCATCGCCTCGATGGTCGCCACGGTCTGCCCGGTCTCCACCGCGTCGCCCTCGGCGACCGCCAGGGTGACCACCCCGGAGAACGGGGCGGGCACGTGGCCCGGGTGCCCGCGGTCGGCCTTCTCGGCGACCGGCAGCTCGGAGGCGATCGAGCGGTCCCGCACCTGGATGGGCCGCATCTGGCCGTTGAGGATGGTCATCACGGTGCGGATGCCGCGCTCGTCGGCCTCGCTGATCGCCTCCAGCCCGATGAGCAGCCGCACGCCGGGTTCCAGGTCCACCGCGCACTCCTCCCCGGATTGCAGGCCGTAGAAGAAGTCCTTGCTGTGCAGCAGCGAGGTGTCGCCGTAGGCATCGCGGTGCTCGCCGAACTCCTGGGTGGGCTTCGGGAACAGCAGCCGGTTCAGCGTGGTGCGGCGGTCCTCCCGCAGGCCCCGCTGGTCCTCCTCGGCGAGGTCGGCGACGGCGCGGGTGGCGGTCCGCCCGGCCAGGGCGCGGGTGCGGAACGGCTCCGGCCAGCCCGCGGGCGGATCACCCAGCTCGCCTTGGAGGAAGCCGATCACCGAGTCCGGGATGTCGAACTTGCGCGGCTCCGCCTCGAAGTCGGCCGGGGCGACGCCGGCACCGACCAGGTGCAGGGCGAGGTCGCCGACCACCTTCGACGACGGGGTCACCTTCACCAGCCGGCCGAGGATGCGGTCGGCCGCCGCGTACATCGCCTCGATCTCCTCGAAGCGATCGCCGAGGCCGAGCGCGACGGCCTGGGTGCGCAGGTTGGAGAGCTGGCCGCCGGGGATCTCGTGCCGGTAGACCCGGCCGGTCGGCGAGGCCAGCCCCGCCTCGAACGGCTGGTAGACCTTGCGCACCGCTTCCCAGTACGGCTCCAGGTCGCAGACCGCGCCCAGGTCCAGCCCGGTGGCGCGGTCGGTGTAGTCGGTGGCGGCGACGACCGAGGACAGCGCGGGCTGCGAGGTGGTGCCGGACATCGACGCGGTCGCCCCGTCCACCGCGTCCGCCCCGGCCTGGATCGCCGACAGGTAGGTGGCGAGCTGGCCGCCGGGGGTGTCGTGGGTGTGCAGGTGCACCGGCAGGTCGAACTCGCGGCGCAGCGCGGAGACCAGGGTCGCCGCGGCGGGGGCGCGCAGCAGCCCGGCCATGTCCTTCACCGCCAGCACGTGCGCCCCGGCCTGCACGATCTGCTCGGCCAGCCGCAGGTAGTAGTCCAGGGTGTAGACGTCCTCGGCCGGGTCGGACAGGTCGCCGGTGTAGCACAGCGCCACCTCGGCCACCGCGGTGCCGGTGCCGCGCACCGCCTCGATCGCCGGGCGCATCTGGGACACGTCGTTCAGCGCGTCGAAGATGCGGAAGATGTCGATGCCGGTGGCGGCGGCCTCCTGCACGAAGTGCTCGGTCACCTCGGTCGGGTAAGGCGTGTAGCCGACGGTGTTGCGCCCGCGCAGCAGCATCTGGAGGCAGATGTTGGGCACCGCCTCGCGCAGCTTCTCCAGCCGCTCCCACGGGTCCTCGGCGAGGAACCGCAGCGCCACGTCGTAGGTCGCCCCGCCCCAGCACTCCAGGGACAGCAGTTCGGGGGTCATCCGCGCCACGTGCGGGGCCACCGCGAGCAGGTCGCGGGTGCGCACCCGGGTCGCCAGCAGCGACTGGTGGGCGTCCCGGAAGGTGGTGTCGGTGACGCCGACGGCGTCGGACTCGCGCAGCCAGCGGGCGAATCCCTCCGGGCCGAGTTCGGTGAGCCGCTGCTTGGACCCGGCGGGCGGCGGGACGGCGAGGTCCGCCTGCGGCAGCTTCAGCGCCGGTTCCGGCACGCCGGGCCGCCGCCCGTTCGGGTGGTTCACCGTGACGTCGGCGAGGTAGTTCAGCAGCCGGGTGCCGCGGTCGGCGGAGTGCCGCGCGGTGAGCAGGTGCGGGCGCTCGCCGATGAACGAGGTCGTCACCCGGCCCGCGGCGAAGTCGTCGTCCTCCAGCACCGCCTGCAGGAACGGGATGTTGGTCGCCACGCCCCGGATCCGGAACTCGGCCAGCGCCCGCCGGGCCCGGGCCACCGCGGTGCCGAAGTCGCGTCCCCGGCAGGAGAGCTTGACCAGCATCGAGTCGAAGTGCGCGCTCACGCTGGTCCCGGCGAACGCGGTCCCGCCGTCGAGCCGGATGCCCGCGCCGCCCGGCGAGCGGTAGGCGCTGATCATGCCGGTGTCCGGGCGGAACCCGTTGGCCGGGTCCTCGGTGGTGATCCGGCACTGCAGGGCGGCGCCGCGCAGCCGGACCGAGTCCTGCGACATGCCCAGGTCGGCCAGCGTCTCCCCGGCCGCGATGCGCAGCTGCGACTGCACCAGGTCGGCGTCGGTGACCTCCTCGGTCACGGTGTGCTCGACCTGGATGCGCGGGTTCATCTCGATGAACACGTGGTTGCCGCGCTCGTCGACGAGGAACTCCACGGTGCCCGCGTTGACGTAGCCGATGGTGCGGGCGAAGGCGACCGCGTCGGCGCAGATCCGCTCCCGCAGTGCCGGGTCGAGGTTCGGCGCCGGGGCGATCTCCACGACCTTCTGGTGCCGCCGCTGCACCGAGCAGTCCCGCTCGTAGAGGTGGATCACCTCGCCGGCGCCGTCGGCGAGGATCTGCACCTCGATGTGCCGGGGGTTGACCACGGCCTGCTCCAGGAACACCGTGGCGTCGCCGAAGGCCGATTCCGCCTCGCGCATGGCCGCTTCGAGGGCCTCGCGCAGCGCCTCCGGCTGGTCGACCCGGCGCATCCCGCGCCCGCCGCCGCCCGCGACGGCCTTGACGAACACCGGGAAAGTCATGCTCGCGGCGGCGGCGAGCAGCTCGTCCACCTCGCGGGACGGCGCCGAGGAGTCCAGCACCGGTACCCCGGCTTCGCGGGCGGCGGCCACGGCGGTGGCCTTGTTGCCGGTCATCTGGAGGATCTCGTGGCTCGGGCCGACGAAGGTGATGCCGGCCCGGTGGCACGCCTCGGCCAGCTTCGGGTTCTCGGACAGGAACCCGTAACCGGGGTAGATCGCGTCGGCGCCCGCGGTGCGCGCCGCCTCGATGATCTCCTCGACCGACAGGTACGCCCGCACCGGGTGGCCGGGTTCGCCGATCTCGTACGACTCGTCGGCCTTGAGCCGGTGCAGCGAGTTGCGGTCCTCGTGGGGGAACACCGCCACGGTGCCCGCCCCGAGTTCGTACGCGGCGCGGAAGGCTCGGATCGCGATCTCGCCTCGGTTGGCGACGAGGACCTTGCGGAACATGCCGGCTACCTCCAGGACGGGTGTCGTCGGTGCGGAGAACACTACCGCGAATTTTCCCGAAGTCGGGAGAACGTTCCACGGTTCGGACCACCCGGCAAAGCGATGACCAGCCGAAACCAGCGCCCGCACAAGGCAGCCGGGGAAGAAAATCCGTGAAAGTTTCGCGTCGGGCAACATCACCCGGGCCAATTCACCCCCGGACCGCCGTGGCACCCGCGCGCGAACGGGTACCGGCCCCCACGTGTGATGCGGCACATCCCGCGCGAGTCGCCCCCTCCGGCGCCCGACACCGCGCCGCGGAGGGTCGGGGACGGGCTCCGAGACAGGGAACCCGTTCGCAAAGCGGCGAAGCCGCTTCCGCGCAGCCGAACGCGATCAACCACCGCAGGAGACCGCGACGCCCCGAGCGAGGAGTGCTCTCGCCGTGATCCGCAGCCGCGCGCGACAGCAGCAGCGGCCTGCTCGATGCGGGACCCGCTCGGTTCGGCGACGGCCACCTCGGGGCCGTCAGGGCGAGTCGATCCGGCGCCCGCTCGGTGGCGGTCCGGCGCCCCCGCGGCGACGAGCTCGCCGGAAAGCGCCTGCGACGCTCAGGACTTCTCCAGGAAACCGGCGCGTTCCTCGTCGACGACCTCGGCGACCATGCGGGCCAGGCCGGGGTGCGCGCGCAGCTCCGGATCGGCGCCCACCACGCGCTCGGCCTCGTCGCGCGCCTCGGCGATGACGTCCTCGTCGCGCAGCAGCGACAGCATCTTCAGCCCCGACCGGCGGCCGGACTGCGCCGCGCCGAGGATGTCGCCCTCGCGGCGCAGCTCCAGGTCGAGCTGGGCCAGCTCGAAACCGTCCGTGGTGGACGCGACCGCGTCGAGCCGCTCCCGGGTGGTGGTGCCGCCCATCGCGTCGGTGACCAGCAGGCACAGCCCGGCCGCGCTGCCCCGGCCGATCCGGCCGCGCAACTGGTGGAGCTGGCTCACCCCGAACCGGTCGGCGTCCATGATCACCATGGCGGTGGCGTTCGGGACGTTCACGCCGACCTCGACGACCGTGGTGGCCACCAGCACGTCGACCTCGCCCGCGGCGAAACCGCGCATCACGGCGTCCTTCTCGTCGGCGGGCAACCGCCCGTGCAGCACCGCGACCCGCAGTCCCGCGAGCGGACCGGCGGTGAGCTGCTCGGCGACCTCCAGCACGGCCAGCGGGGGCCTGCGCTGCTGGCCGTCGTCGCTCGGCGGCTCCTCCGGCTCGGCGGACTTCTTCTTGCCCTTGGCGGGTTTCTCGTCCTCGTCGTCGCCGATCCGGGGGCACACCACGTACGCCTGGTGCCCGGCCGCGACCTCCTCGCGGACCCGCGCCCACGCCCGGTCCAGCCACCCCGGCTTCTCCGCGACCGGCACCACGCTGGTGCTGATCGGCGAACGCCCGCGCGGCAGCTCCCGCAGCGCCGAGACCTCCAGGTCGCCGTAGACCGTCATCGCCACCGTGCGCGGGATCGGCGTCGCCGTCATCACCAGCACGTGCGGCGAGGTGCCCGCCGGACCGCGGGCGCGCAGCGCGTCCCGCTGCTCCACGCCGAAGCGGTGCTGCTCGTCGACCACCACCAGCCCGAGGTCGGCGAACGACACCCGGTCCTGGATCAGCGCGTGGGTGCCGACCACGATGCCCGCCTCGCCGGAGGCCGCCGCCAGCATCGCGGCGCGGCGCTGCGCGGTGGGCAACGAACCGGTCAGCAGGGTCACCGACGTCGCCTGCTCGGCCGCGCCCAGCTCCCCGGCCCGGCCGAGGTCGCCGAGCAGTTCGGACAGCGAGCGGGCGTGCTGCGCGGCGAGCACCTCGGTGGGCGCCAGCATCGCCGTCTGCCGCCCGGCGTCCACCGCCTGCAGCATGGCGCGCAGCGCCACCACCGTCTTGCCGCTGCCGACCTCGCCCTGCACCAGCCGGTTCATCGGGTGCTCGGCGGTGAGGTCGACGGCGACGCGTTCCCCGATCTCGCGCTGCCCGGCGGTCAGCTCGAACGGCAACCGCTCGTCGAAGGCGGTGCGCACGCCGTCCGGGCGCGGCGGGCAGGACGGCGCCGGGTGCGACTCGGCGGAACCGCGCAGCCGGGCCAGCGCGAGCTGCACCGACAGCGCCTCGTCCCACTTCAGCCGCTGCCGCGCCGTCGCGAGGTCCTCGTGGTCCTGCGGCTGGTGGATCCGGCGCAGCGCGGTGTCGAGGTCGCTGAGCCCGTGGCGCTCGCGCAGCTCCGCGGGCAGCGGGTCGTCGGTGCCGTCCCAGACGTCGAGGACCTGCCGCACGCAGCGGGCGAGGGACCACGACGGCAACCCCTGGGCCGCCGGGTAGACCGGCAGCAGCGCGGCGGCGAACTCCTCGGCCGCCGAACCGACGTCGGCGTCCTCGCCGAAGAGCTGGTACTCGGGGTGCGCGAGCTGGAGGTTGTTCCGGTAGGCGGTGACCTTGCCCGCGAACATGCCGCGCCGGCCGGGCAGCAGCTCGCGCTCCCGCCACGCCTGGTTGAAGAACGTGATGGTCAGCGACCGGTGGCCATCGGTGATCCGGGCCTCCACGATGGTGCCCCGCCGGGACTTCATGCTCCGCTTGGCGACCCGCTCGACCTGGGCCAGCACGGTGGCGTGCTCGCCCAGCTCCAGCCCGGCGATGGCGGTGAGCTCACCGCGTTCGGCGTAGCGCCGCGGGTAGTGCCGCAGCAGGTCCCCGACCGTGCTCAACCCGAGCGCCGAGTCGAGCGCCTTGCCCGTCTTGGCGCCGAGCACCCGGTCGAGCGTGACGTCCCATGAGGTCACCGCACTCCTCCTCGTCCCGACGCCGGAAAAATTACCCGACGCCGCCCGCCGGACCGCCCTGGTCCCGACCGGCGAGCCGCCACCCGGCCCAGGCGGCGAACGCGGCGCCGAGCAGCAGCCAGCCGTGGCCGGCGCGCTCGGCGGCGTTCTGGAAGGAACCGGCGTCGAGGTTGGCCAGCACGGTCGTCACCACCGTGCCGAGCATCACCACCCCGAAGGCCCCGAGGGCGGCGGCCACCCAGGACCGGCCGCGGCGGCGGATCACCCCGCGCACGCCGAGCAGCGCCCACACCGCGGCGATCACCAGCCACCAGAGCACGTTGCCGAACAGGTAATCGCCCAGGAAGCGGGAGCCCTCGGGGGTGCCCGAGTAGGTCCACTCCACGGCGATCGGATCGGGCAGCCTGCCGCGCAGCAGCACCGGCACGGCGACCATCACCACCGCCACGAGCAGCGTCCAGCTCCCGGTGGCGACGAGGAATCGGGCACGGCTGTTCACGCCGACGACCGTAGTCGGCCCCGCTCGACCGGCACGTCCGCACCACCCGGCGACGACCGCAGCAGCACGGCGGCCAGCACCGCGAGCACCGCCCAGCCGACCAGCCCGACGAGCCCGGCCAGCGCCATGTTCGGCGGCGCCTCCGCCGAACCGAGCAGCAGCGGCAGCCCCGCCGAGGCGTTGAGCGCGCCGTGCCCGACCACCGCGGGCCACACGCTCCCGGACCGCAGCCGCAGCCAGCCCAGCAGCAGGCCGCAGAGCACGCAGAAGCCGGTGAACAGCACCGCCGCCCAGGCTCCGAGGTGCGGGTAGTTGTAGCCCAGCGCGGTCACCGGCGCGTGCCAGATCCCCCAGATCAGCCCGGACAGCAGCAACCCGGGCCACACCCCGTGCCGGGCCAGCCTCGGCAGCAGCCAGCCCCGCCAGCCCCACTCCTCGCCGAAGGCCAGCACCGCGTTCAGCGCGGGCGCCACCAGCACCATCGTCACGAGCTGCCCCGCCACCAGCGCCCCGGCCCCGCCGCGCGGCTGCACCCCGGCCGCTTCGAGCTGGGCGGTGAACAGGCCGAAGCCCGCCAGGTCCAGCTCCAGGACGCCCACGGCCGCGCTGATCCCCACCGCGAGCGCGCTCAGCAGCGGGGTGCCGAAGTACGCGGCGAGCAGCAGCCCGACGGTGCGCTTGGGACTGGGGCCGAAGCCGAGCCCGGTGTCGCGGGCCCACCGCCGCGCCGGGGTGCTCCGGTCGGCCAGCCGCACGGCGAGCACGCCGAGCGCCGGGGTGAACATCATCGCCGCGGCGACCAGCGCGAAGCCCGGCGTGGCCAGACCCGCGCCGCTCCACCACAGCGGAGCGGCGACCAGCCAGGCCCCGCCGAGGGCCACCAGTAAGAAGAGCACCAGATCACGTCGCACGGGATCTCCTGTTCACTCGGTCGCGGATCGTTCGGTGATCAGGGCGTTGAGGTACTCCGCGCCGCGCCGCGGGTGGTCCACGCTGATCACGAAGTCCCGGCCACCGCTCAACCGCAGCACCAGGCAGTCACCGCCGCGCAGCATGATCGCGGTGAAGTGCGGCAGCACCCGGTAGCCCCAGCCACCTGCCTCCAGCGCGCGCCGCCGCTCGGCCCGGGCGTCGACGATCCGGTCCAGCCGGATGCGCCGGGACGGCCAGCGCTGCGGTCCGAAGACCACCAGCACGCCCCGCTCGTCGACCTGCACCCGCGCCGAGGACAGCGCGAAGCAGGCCAGCCCGGCGAGCAACGCGGCGAGCCCGGCGGGCCAGCCGACCACCACGGCGAGCCCGACCCCCACCAGCACCGCGAC
Organism: Saccharopolyspora cebuensis; assembly: GCF_039542665.1. NCBI lineage: Bacteria > Bacillati > Actinomycetota > Actinomycetes > Pseudonocardiales > Pseudonocardiaceae > Saccharopolyspora > Saccharopolyspora cebuensis. The sequence continues at coordinate 256,336 of NZ_BAABII010000019.1, read as the reverse complement.
CGCGGCCACCGCCCGCAGCGTCCGGCTGGTCACGGCGGACACCCAGACCGCCCGCCGGTCACCGCGCAGCGGCAGCTCGGCGGCGGCCGGCTCCGGGGCACTGTCCGGCTCCAACCCGGCGACGCCGACCCGCCAGCCGAGCCAGCCCAGGCCCGCGCTGACCACGATCATCAGCAGCGCCTGCCAGTTCAGCGGTCGCGCCTGCTGCCAGTGCGCCAGGTCCAGGTTGGCCCAGAGGGTGAGCGCGGTGAGCCCGCCGACGAATCCGGTGCCCGCGGCCAGCAGCGCCGCCGCGCTCCCCCGCCGCTGCCGGTCCCGCAGGCCACCGCCACGCAGGTAGCCGCCCACCCCGGCCACGCACAGCGCCCACATCACCAGCACCATCGCGAACAGCCCGGCCGCGGGCATGGAGTCGTCCGGCTGCCCGGAGAACCCCCAGTGCGAGGCGATCGGGTCCGGCAGCCGGTCCCGCAGCGCCAGCGGGACCCCGACGAGCGCGGCCGTCACCACCGCCAGCCAGGTACCCGCACCGATCAGGAACCGCCGCGCGTTCATCGAGCCTCCTCCGGTTCGTCCGCTCTGATCCAGCCGATGACGTCGGCCGACCCGAACCCGTGCCGCGCCGCCTCGGCGACCAGCTCGCGGGTGCGCTCGCGCAGGGCGGCCTCCGGGTCCGGTCGGCGCAGCACGGTGACGCCGCGTCCCCGGCGGAACTCCAGCAACCCCTCCTCGCGCAGCCCGCGCAGGGCGCGGAGCACGGTGTTCGGGTTGATCTGGAGCGCGGTCGCGAGATCGCGCGCCGGGGGCAGCCGGTCGCCGGGGCGCACCTCGCCCTCCGCGATGGCCCGGCGCAGGGCGTCGGCGGCCTGCTCGTGCAGCGGCCGCTGATCGTTCAGATCGAGGGAGAGCAACATGGTGCTATCAACATTAGCACCAAACGCGGACCGACCACCTCACCCGGTGTTCGCGGGATTGATCCGAGCGGTTTCGCCAGCAGCGAACATGGTCCTGGGTGAGGGGCACATTCATCCGGCACAGTCGGCTGAAGGTGCCCTCACTCACCACCCGTGCGGGGGAAGCGGTGCGGGGGTCACTCCACGCCGAGCAGGAGGAGCGGGGCGCTCCCGCCGATCGGGAAGCAGGTCAGCTCCACCTCGGGGTGGGTCCGCCGCAGGTGCTCACCGAGGGACTCGGGCAGGTCCCCGGCCGTCGCGGCCACCAGCGCCGTGACGAGCTCGCCGCCCGAGGTCAGCATCCGGTCGACCAGCTCGACCGCGGCGCGCGGCACCTCGGCGCCGATCAGCACGACCTCGCCGTCGATCAGCCCGAGCACGTCACCGGGCCGGCAGCGGCCGACCCAGGTCAGCGCCTCGGACTCGGCGATCCGCAGCTCGCCGCGACGGGTGGCCGCCGCCGCCTCGGCCATCGCCACCTGGTCCTCGGCCCGGCGCCGGTCCGGATCGTGCACCGCCAGCGCCGCCAGCCCCTGCACCGGCGAGGACGTGGGCACCACCACGACGTCCTGCCCGGCGCGGATCGCCCGCCGGGCGGCCCGCGCGGCCACCCCCGCCACGCACTCCGCCCCGTTGAGCAGCACCACCACGTGCGCCGCGCGGGTCCCCGCGATCGCCGCGTGCAGCTCCTCGACGCTGTCCCGCCGCCCGCCGAACACGTCGGCGCCCTCGGCCGCGAACAGCGCGCCGAGCTCCGCCCCGGGCACGCAGGCCAGCACGGCGGCGGTCCGGGCGAACCCGTCGGGAACCTGGTCGGCGAAGCGCTCCACCTTGATCCGGCTGACCCGGCCGGTGCGGATGCCCGCCTCGATCGCGCCACCGATGTCGTCGCAGTGCACGTGCACCGCCCACGTCCCGGCGCCGTCGTCGACCACCGAAACGCAGTCGCCGAGCCCGACCAGCTCCGCCCGCAGCGGCTCGACGCGGTCGGCATCGGGCTCGGCGAGCAGGTACATCACCTCGTAGTCGTAGCCGGAGTCGTGCCGCAGCGGGGTCGCCGGGGGATCCGGTGGCGCGGCGGCCAGCCGGACGCCGTCGTGCACCACCGCGTGCAGCGCGTCCAGCAGCACCAGCAGGCCCCGGCCCCCCGCGTCCACCACCCCCGCCTCGGCCAGCACGGGCAGCCGCCGGGGGGTCGCGGCCAGCTCCGCCGACGCGGCGCCGGTCGCGGCGCGCACCACCGCGGGCAGCGGACCGTCCTCCGGCGCGGCGGCGGCGGCGCGCAGGACCGTCAGCAGCGTGCCCTCCACCGGCTCGGCCACCGCCCGGACCGCCCGCGCCTCGGCCCCGGCCAGCGCCGCCCGCAGCAGCGGTCCGTCGATCTCCTCGGCCGCGCCGACCGCCTCGGCCAGCCCGCGCAACACCTGGGACAGCAGCACGCCGGAGTTCCCGCGCGCCCCGCCGAGCGCCCCGACGGCCCAGGCGTCGAGGGCCGCGCCGGCCCCGGCCGGGTCCCGGCGGACGAGTTCGGCGGCACCGGCCCGCGCGGTCTGCAGCAGGTTCGTCCCGGTGTCGCCGTCGGCCACCGGGTAGACGTTGATCCGGTCGATCGCCTCCCGCTCGGCGGTCAGCGCCGCCAGCGCCAGCTCGGCCCACCGGCGCACCGCCGACGCGTCCAGCGCGCGCAGCATCGGACCTCCCCACGCTGGTACGGTACGAACGAATCCGTCCGAGCGTAGTTGCTCGTCACGGCGCCGGGGTCAGGTGACCGCGCGGCCCCCTCACCAGGGGTGCGCGGACCTGTCGGCTACACTGATCCGGTCCCGGGTGGCGATGCCTGGGCGACCGGTTCTCCGGGCTGCACGCGCAGCCAACGGCGGTGAGCGCCAAGCGCGGTCACCCCTGGGTGACGAGTCCTCCCGAGCGCGGGAACGGCTTGCGCGGCCCTCATCGCCGCAACCGTCGAGCAAAGTTAAGGGGTGTCTGACGTGGCTGCCGTCTGCGACGTCTGCGACAAGGGACCAGGCTTCGGCAACTCGGTCTCGCACTCCCACCGGAAGACCAAGCGCCGGTGGAACCCGAACATCCAGACCGTGCACGCCAAGATCGGTCTGTCCCAGCGCAAGCGCATGAACGTGTGCACCTCCTGCCTCAAGGCGGGCAAGGTCGTGCGCGGCTGAGGAACGTGCGTCGAGCCCCGGGACCGCCAGCGGCCCGGGGCTCTTTCGCGCGCCCACCCGCAGCTCCCGTGGTGCGCATCACCTCAACCACCACCGGGCGTCACTCGGAAGTTCCGTGAGTGAGGGGCACCCTTGCCCGAGTAACTTGGGCAAGGGTGCCCCTCACCTCGGTGAAGTCCGCTCGGGTGGGTGGGGTTCCGGCGTGTCAGCCGAACCAGGAGCGCCAGCGGGGTTCGATCTCGCGCCACTCCGCGTCCCACGCCGCGAGCCGTCGGCGCAGCACCCACCAGCGCGCGCCCGCGTAGAGCAGCGCGGTGACCGACGCGGAGCCGAGCAGCACCGCCGCCCCGGCCAGTCCGGCGCCGCGCGCCACCTCGGCCGCCGACAGCGGCGGTGCGGTCACCCGCCCGCGCTCGTCCAGCCACAGCGGTAGCGAGGCGGGTATCCCCGCCTCCGCCGGGATCTCCACCGTCGCGACCCGCTCGTCCGGTGGTCGCCCCCACCGCACCGTCACCGAGCGCTCCAGGGTGCCCGCCGACCGCACCTCCGCGACGTCCGCGACGACCTGGCGCCGGACGGCGCGCTCCCGCTCGGCCTGGCGCATCCCGGAACTGCGCTGCTGCTCGGCGACCCCGGCGGCGGCGCCCACCGCGATGGCCGCCAGCAGCAGCACGGCGACCAGCGCGATCGGTTCGAAGCGGTCCGTGCGGCGGCGCAGCGGGTTGGATCCCGGCCAGATCCGCCGGACGAGGCGTTCGAGTCCTCCCATGACGACGTCCTCCGCGATGCGGGCGGTGGACGGCCACGGTACGACCGGGCCGCAGTGGTCACCAGCCGACCGCGACTTGACCTCGCAGGACGCCGCCGCTCGGCGGATCTCCCCAAGCGACCCCCGGACCGCGGTGCCCGGACGGGACCCGCCGCCGGTGCCCCGACCACGACCGCACGCGGGCCCAGGCCCCTGAACGACGCCGCTCGCCGGTCCCGGCCAAGCCGCACGCGAGCCCAGGCCCCGACGCCGCCGCCAGCGCTTCGGCCACGGTCACGCGCGGGCCGAGGTGCCTGAACGGACGCCAGTGCCCCGGTCACGCGCGGACCCGGCGCCGCTCGGACCACGGCCGCACCTCGCGGGGGCCGCCCGAGGGAGCGGCTCGCTACGGCAGCTTCCAGTCGATCGGCTCGTCGCCGCGCTCGGCGAGGATCTCGTTGACCCGGCTGAACGGGCGGGAGCCGAAGAAGCCGCGGTCGGCCGACATCGGGCTCGGGTGCGGGGACTCGACGCAGGGCACTCCGGGCATCATCGGGCGCAGGTCGCGGGCGTCGCGGCCCCACAGCACGGCCACCATCGGCTCCTCCCGGGCGGCCAGCGCGCGGATCGCCTGCGCGGTGACCTCCTCCCAGCCCTTGCCCCGGTGCGAGGCGGGCTTGCCGGGGCGGACGGTGAGCGCCCGGTTGAGCAGCAGCACGCCCCGCTCCGCCCACGGCGTGAGGTCGCCGCTGGTCGGCAGCGGGTGCCCGAGGTCGTCGCTGTACTCCTTGAAGATGTTGACCAGGCTGCGCGGCGGGCGGACGCCCGGCGCCACCGAGAAGCTCAGGCCCACCGCGTGCCCCGGGGTCGGGTACGGGTCCTGACCGACGATGAGCACCCGCACGTCCCGGAACGGCTGCTGGAACGCGCGCAGCACGTGCTCGCCGGCGGGGAGGTAGGTCTGCCCGTCGGCGACCTCCGCACGCAGGAACTCGCCCATCGCGGCGATGCGGTCGGCGACCGGCTCCAGGGCTTGCGCCCAGCCGGCTTCCACGGTGTCGTGCAGCGGACGTGCGGCCATGGCCGAACACGATAGCGAGGACCGAGATCGTCCCGCCGCCAGGCCCCGGCCACGCCGCGACGACTCCCCTGTTGTGACCGACCGCACACCCGTCCGTGGTAATACGGGTGGAGATCCGGGTAACCACCACCGCACCAGACCCGCTCCCCGGGTCGTTTCCGCCCGTCACCCGGAGCGCGCGCGGTCTTCTCGGGCGCGCGCCGGGACGGGGGGCGGCCCGCGGCTCCGGTGATCTTTTCCATAAAGCAAATAGACGCGGAATGGACACAACTCGGTCAATTGGTGGCCCCGTCCTGGCCACTGGGCTAGGTTCTGCGTATTCCGAATCGACCACGAACGTGGACGCCCGGAGGTGGCCCGCAAACCCATGACTTCGCAAGGAAATGCCCGCACGGAAGCCGAACAGCGGTCGCTGCTGCACCGCGCGGTCGGTGCGGCGGCGATCGGCAACACCACGGAGTGGTACGACTTCGGCGTCTACGCCTACGTGGCGGCCTACGTCGGACACCAGTTCTTCCCCGGGCCGCTGGAGACGGTCTCGGCCTTCGGTGTCTTCGCGATCTCCTTCCTGTTCCGCCCGCTGGGCAGCCTGTTCTTCGGGCCGCTCGGCGACCGGATCGGCAGGCAGCGCGTACTCGCGATCACGATCCTGCTGATGTCGGGCTCGACCTTCGTGATCGGTTTGTTGCCGACTTACGACACGATCGGCATCTTCGCGCCGATGCTGCTGCTGCTCTGCCGGTTGCTGCAAGGATTCTCGACCGGTGGTGAATACGGCGGCGCCGCGACCTACATCGCGGAGTTCGCCCCGACCAAGCGGCGCGGCTTCTACGGGAGCTGGCTCGAATTCGGCACGCTGTTCGGATTCGGACTCGGCGCACTGGTGCCGACGCTGCTGATCCTCAACCTGGACTCCGCGCAGATGGAGACCTGGGGCTGGCGGGTGCCGTTCCTGATCGCCGGTCCGCTCGGCGGGGTCGGGCTCTACCTCCGGAAGAAGCTGGAGGACACCCCGGCGTTCAACGAGCTCAAGGAATCGCACAAGATCGCGAAGTCGCCGCTGAAGGCGCTGGTCCGCCAGTGGTGGCGGCAGTTGTTGATCCTGATGGGCATCGTCGTCCTGATCAACGTCGCGAACTACACGATCCTGACCTACATGGAGACCTACCTGGCCGACACCCTGGAGGTGCCGGAGGGGCAGGAATACCAGGTCCTGGTCCCGCTGCTGCTCACCGTGGTCTTCATGATGGTGCTGATCACCCCGGTCGGCGCGCTGTCGGACAAGGTCGGCCGCAAACCGCTGTTCCTGTCCGCGGCGATCTGCTTCCTGGTGCTGCCGATCCCGGCGTTCATGCTGATCTCGCAGGGCACCGTGCTGACCACGATCCTGGGCCTGGCGCTGCTGGGCATCGGGCACGTGCAGCTCATCGGCCCGCTGGCCTCGACGCTGCCCGCGATGTTCCCGACCACGGTGCGCTACGCGGCGTTCTCCATCGGCTACAACATCTCCACCGCGCTGTTCGGCGGCACCGCGCCGCTGATCAACGACGCCGTGGTGGGGGCGACCGGGAACACCTTCTTCCCGGCGTACTACCTGATGGGCGCCGCGCTGATCGCGCTGATCCCGATCATCCTGATGAAGGAGACGGCGAAGCAGCCGCTGATGGGTTCCACGGAATCCGAGACGGCGCGGATGCCGACGAACTGAGAGGTCGGCGAATGCGGGCCCCCGGTGCGCCGGGGGCCCGCATTCGTGTTCAGCGCCAGTTTCGTGTTCAGCGCCAGTGCTGCCAGCCCGAGGGGCCCTCGTACTCGGCGCCGTCCACCACGACGCCGCCGCCCGCGGTCACCGCCCCGATCGCGCGCCACCCCTCGGGCAGCGCCGCCTCCGCCGGGAACGTCGCGGCCAGCGCCTGGTCCTCGCCGCCGGTGAGCACCCAGTGCCGGGCGTCGGCGCCCAGCGCCGAACCCACTTCCAGCAGCCGCTGCGGCACGTCGAGCTGCTCGGTGCGCACGTCGATGCCGACCCCGGAGGCGGCGGCGACGTGGCCGAGGTCGGCGAGCAGCCCGTCGGAGACGTCGACCATCGCGGTCGCTCCCCCGGCGGCGGCCAGCGGCCCGGCCGCGTACGGCGGTTCCGGCACCCGGTGCGCGCCGACCACCGCGACCGGGGAGCGGAAACCCCGCCCCAGCACGGCGAGCCCGGCCGCCGACCAGCCGAGGCGCCCGGCCACCGCGACCACGTCCCCGGGCCGCGCGCCCGCGCGGGTCACCGGCTCGCGGCCTTGGAGGTCGCCGAGGGCCGTGATCGAGATCGTCAGCGCGGTGGCCGACACCACGTCACCGCCGACCACCCCGGCCCCGACGGCCTGTGCTTCTTCCCACATGCCCCCGAACAGCTCGTCGACCAGCTCGGTGGACGAGTCCGGCGGGCACGCCAGCCCGACCAGCAGACCGGTCGGCACCGCGCCCATCGCCGCGATGTCGGAGAGGTTCACCGCCACCGCCTTACGACCCACCTGCCGGGGCGCGGACCAGTCGAAACGGAAGTGCACCTGCTCCACGAGCACGTCGGTGGTGGCGACGACCCGGCCGTCCGGCGCCGCGAGCACCGCCGCGTCGTCGCCGGGACCGAGGAGCGTGCCCGCGGGCTGCTCCCGACCGGTGGTCACCCGGTCGATGAGACCGAACTCACCCACCTGGGAGACGGTCTGTGCGTCCTGCGACGAATCCGGACCCAACTGGGACCTTCCTTCCTTGAGCGTCCGCTCGGTCCGATGGGGTAGCTTCCCTGCCAGTTTCCTACCCGATAATCCGAGCTGATCGAAGGGCGCGCCGTGGTTCAGGCATACATCCTCATCCAGACCGAAGTCGGCAGGGCCGCCGCCGTCGCCGCCGAGATCTCCGGGTCACCCGGGGTCATCAGCGCCGAAGACGTCACCGGACCGTATGACGTGATCGTGCGCGCCGAGGCGGAGAACGTCGACCTGCTCGGCAAGATGGTCGTGGCGAAGATCCAGAACGTCGAGGGGATCACCCGCACCCTGACCTGCCCCGTGGTCCACCTCTGAGCGCCTGACCCGCCTCGGGTGGCGTCTCGCTGCGCCCCCTGAGGTGCCGCAGGAGCGCCCTGTCGCAGGTCACCCCGTCGGCGGACGCCGGCGCGGCGCGTGCTGTAGTGGTCGGCGTGGCTGACGAACCCGCGATCCCCCGTCCGGTGCTGGCCGTGGCGATCGGCCTGGCCGTGCTGCTGGCCGTCGCGGTCGCCGGAATCGGCGGCTACGCGACCTACACCGAGAACCAGCGGCAGGCCGCCGTCGAGCAGGCCGAGCGCGAGCGGCGCACCGGTCCGCTCCCGCTGGCGCCGGTGCCCGCCCCGGACGCCGGGAGCCCGGGGTGCGGCGCCGTGCTGGCCGCGCTGCCCGAGGAGATGCCCGTCGGCGACGCCCGGGTGCCGCGCCGGGAGCTGGCCGAGCCCGCTCCGGAGGCCACCGCGGCGTGGGGCGACGCCGAGCACGATCCGATCACCGTCCGGTGCGGCGTCGGCGCACCCGCCGAGCTGACCCCGACCTCCCCGCTGCTGTCGGTCTCCGGCGTCGGCTGGCTGGAGGTCAGCACCGGCGGCAACACGTCGTACTTCGCCGTGGACCGCCCGGTGCTGGTGGCGCTGACCATGCCCGAGGGCTCCGGGTCCGCGCCGCTGCAGGAGCTCTCCCGCGTGGTGGGCGACGCGCTGCCCCGGACCCCGGTGTTCGGCTGAGGGCGATGTCCGGCTGAGGGCTGTTCGGCTGAGGGCCGGTCCCGCCGCTCCCCGATCAGCGCAAGCCGGTCCCCCGGCTGAGCGCGGTGTCGATCAGCGTGGTCAGCAGCGTCGGGTAGTCCACCCCGGAGTGCGCCCACATCCGCGGGTACAGCGAGATCTCGGTGAAACCCGGCATGGTGTTGACCTCGTTGACGATCAGCTCGCCGCCGCCGCTGAGGAAGAAGTCCACCCGCGCGAGCCCCTGGCACTCCAGGGCGCGGAAGGCGCGCAGCGCGGCGGCGCGCAACCCCTCGATCTCCGCGTCGTCGATCTTGGCGGGCAGGTCGAACTCGGTGACGTCGTCGAGGTACTTGGATTCGTAGTCGTACCAGTCGACGTCCCCGGTGACCCGCAGCTCGGCGGGCTGCGAGGCCTCGATCCGGCCGTCCGGGAACTCCAGCACGCCGCACTCGATCTCGCGGCCGACCACGGCGGCCTCGATGATCACCTTGGGGTCGGTCCGGCGTGCTTCGGCGATCGCCGCGTCGAGGTCGGCCCAGTCGGTGACCTTGGTGATCCCCAGCGAGGACCCGGCCCGCGCCGGCTTGACGAACACCGGCAGCCCGAGCCGGTCGCGCCCGGCCTGCTCCAGCGTCGCCTCGTCGCGCCGCAGCACCTCGTAGCGCCCGACCGCGAGCCCTTCGGCGGCGAGCAGCTTCTTGGTGTACTCCTTGTCCATCGACACCGCGCTGGAGAGCACGCCGGGGCCCGCGTAGGGCACGTCGGCCATCTCCAGCAGGCCCTGGATGGTCCCGTCCTCGCCGAACGCCCCGTGCAGCACCGGGAACACCACGTCCACCGCGGACAGCACCTCGCCGCCCCGGCCCGGTTCGAGCAGGACCAGCTCCCGCCGGGTCGGGTCGCCGGGCAGCGCCAGGGCGGTCCCCGAGGTCACCTCCGGCTCCGCCCGGTCGCGGATGCGCAGTTGCTCCGGGTCCTCGGTGCCGAGCACCCAGGCGCCTTCGCGGGTGATGCCGACGGGCACCACCTCGAAGCGGTCGCGGTCGAGGTGTTCGAGGACGCTGCCCCCGGACACGCAGGAAATGCCGTGTTCGGTGCTGCGTCCGCCGAAGACGACCGCCACCCGGATCTTGCGCTGTGTCATGCGCGCGACCCTACCTGCCGGGTGCCGCTGGGCCACTCGTGTGTCACCGCCGGGTGGCCCGGTATCAGCCGGTGATCGACGCGCACGCGCGGGCGAGTTCGGGGAGTGCGCGCTCCAGTTCGGAACGCGAGCAGGCGGCGTAGCCGAGGGCGAGCCCGCACCACCGCTGCGGGCCGCAGTGGTGCCGCCGCAACCCGTCCAGCACCAGCCCGCGCTCCCGCCCCTCGGCGATCACCGCCGCCTCCGCGGCGGCGTCCGGCAGCGGCACCACGACGTGCGCACCGGCCTGGTCGCCGAACACCGCGACCCCGCGCGCGGTGAGCTCGTCGACGACCAGCGCGCGCCGCTGCGAGAGCTCCCGGCGCAACCGGCGCAGGTGCCTGCCCAGATCGCCGTTGCGGGCGAACTCGGCGAGCACCCGCTGCCCGGCCGGGGCCGGCGTGGTCCCGGTCCGGTGCCGGTGCTCCAGCACCGCCGCGGCGACCTCCTCGGGCGCCAGCATCCAGCCCGCGCCGAGCGTCGGGGACAGGATCTTGCTCGTGGTGCCGAGGTGGACCACGACGTCGGGGGCCATCGAGGCCAGCACCGGCAGCGGCGCCACGTCGTAGCGCAACTCGCCGTCGTAGTCGTCCTCCACCACCAGCCACCCCGCCGCCCGGGCCCGCTCCACCAGCGCGATCCGGCGCTCGGCGGGCAACCGGCCGCCGAGCGGGTACTGGTGCGCGGGCGAGCAGTACACCGCGCGCACCCGGTCCGGGAGGGCGTCCACCACGATCCCGGAGTGGTCCACCGGCGCGGGCACCACCTCGATCCCGGCGGCGCGCAGCGCTCCCACCGCCCGCTGGTAGCCGGGTTCCTCCACCGCGACCGCGCATCCGCGGCCCAGCACGGCGGCGGCCAGCTCGCCCAGCGCGGCGGTCGTCCCCGCGGTGGCCAGCACGCTGCGCACGTCCAGCCCGCCCGGGACCAGCCCGCGGTGGCGCAGCAGGTGCTCGGCCACCGCCTCCCGGTACTCGACGAGCCCGGCGCGCTGCGGGTGCGGATCCGGCGGTGCGTCGGCCGCCGCCCGCCAGGCGCGCCGCCACGCCGCCCGGTCGATGCCCTCGGCCCACGGGACCCCGGGGGTGAGCACCACCTCGTGCGGCGTCCGCTGCTCGGCACCGCCGGCCGCCGCGGCGATCGGGGCGGCCACCGCGCCCGGCGGCGTGGTGGTGACGAAGGTGCCCGAACCGCGCCGGCCCGCGATCCAGCCCTCCGCGTGGAGCTGCTCGTAGGCGGCGGCGGTGACCGTCCGGCTGATCCCGAGGTGGCGGGCCAGCGCGCGGGTCGAGGGCAGTCGGTCGCCGCCGCGCAGGGTCCCGATCGTCGCCGCGTGCCGCAGCGCGTCGGCGAGCTGCACCGCCAGCGGGCGCGGGTCCTCGCGGCGGAGTTCGACGGCGAGCTCCAGCAGCGGGGAGCTCGCCGCGGGCACGGCGTGTGGCATTCCGGAATTCTCCCAGATTGGCCCTTCAACACGGCCAATCGCGTCGTGATGCTGGTCCACGTGACGCTCTCCCCCACCGAACGCTCCACCGTCCGCCGCGGCTCCCACCGGGCCCGCACCGACCGCGACGCGCTGCACCGGCTGCTCGACGACGCGCTGATCTGCCACCTCGGCGTGGTCGTCGACGGCGCGCCCCGGGTGCTGCCCACCTGCTTCGGGCGGCACGGCGACACGCTCTACCTGCACGGCTCCACCGGGGCGCGGAGCCTGCGCGAGGCGCCGCGGACCCAGGTGTGCGCCACCGTGACGCACCTCGACGGCATCGTCTACGCGCGGTCGCTGATGCACCACTCGGTCAACTACCGCTCGGCGGTGGTCCACGGCGAAGCGCGGCAGGTCACCGACGAGGACGAGCGGCTGCTCGCGCTGCGGGTCATCAGCGAGCAGCTCGCCCCCGGCTCGTGGCAGCACGCCCGGCAGCCCGACCGCCGCGAGCTGGCGAAGACGGCGGTGCTCGCGCTGGACCTCACCGAAGCGGCGGTGAAGGTCCGCGCGACCGGCCCGAACGACGACCCCGAGGACGTCTCGGCGGGCACCGCCTGGGCGGGCGTGCTCCCGCTCCGCACCGCCTGGGGCGACCCGGAACCCAGCCCCGACCTGTCCCCACCCCTGCCCGTACCCCCGCACGTCCGCGACCGGAAGCGACCGGAGTGAGGGGCACCCTTGTCCCAGTAACTTGGGCAAGGGTGCCCCTCACCTACGTCCCGAACGGGTGACGCGCGGGTTCCGGAGCTCCGAGGTCGCTCGGAACGGAGTGCCGGTTCGGGTCCGGTGTGGTCAGTCTTGCCGGAGGTGGCCGGTGACCAGGTCGTGGCCGTAGCGGGTCGTCCGGGGCCGTTCGGGGCGGTAGACGTGCAGGCTCACCGCCGGGTCGGGGCCGTCGTTGCGCACCCGGTGGACGTGGTCCGGGCCGAACACCCGGGACTGCCCGGGCCGCAGCACGTGCAGCGCCTCGCCGGCGGAGCGCACGACGGTTTCGGTGAGCGTGCCGGAGATCACGGTGAACGCACCGGTGGCGCTGCCGTGGTCGTGCAGGTCGGTGCGCTGGCCGGGCAGCCAGCTCAGCAACCAGGCCTCCCAGCCGTCGGCGCGGTGCAGCAGCCCCGCCCAGCGCTGGTCGGGGTCGTAGCGCAGCAGCGGCGCCCACGACGTGCGGTCGGCGGCGAGCTCGCGGGCGATGCGCACCGGGTGGGCGACGGCGAGACCGGAGGAGGCGGGCAGGGTGTTGGGCGGTACGGCGAACACGGGTGTCCTTCGCGATGACGGCTGATCCGGGCGGCGCGGGCCGCTCGGCTTGCGGGAGTCGATCAGCAGGAAGGACACAGCGCGCTGGCGACGCGGCGCAGGTCGATGTGACCTCGCCGGACGGTCATGGCGCGCAGCAACACGCCAGGAACTGAACCAGCGCGCGCGGGAACGGTCAAGGCGCCGCCGCGTCATCTCACACGGACGGGTGGCCGTCGTCGCCCCGCGAACCCGGCCGTCCGGCGCGGCAGGGGGCTCAGCCCAGGGCGTGCAGCACGTCGGCGACCAGATCGGCGGAATCCTCGCAGCCGCAGGAGAACCGCACGAATCCCGGCGCCACCGGGTCGCCCCACTGCGCCCGCCGGTCGACGGTGCTGTGCAGGCCGCCGAAGCTCGTCGCGGGCACCACCAGGCTGCTGCGCCGCACGAACTCCTCGACGGCCGCCGCGTCGGCCAGCTCGAACCGGAACACCCCGTTCCACCGCCGCATCTGCCGCGCGGCCGCCGCGTGCGACGGGTCGTCCGGGTCCCCCGGCCAGCGCAGCCCGCCGACCGCCGGGTGCCCGCGCAGCGCCGACACCAGCGCCGCCGCGTTCTCGGCCTGCCGGGCCAGCCGGAGGTCGAGGGTGCCCATGCTGCGGTGCACCAGCCAGGTCTCGAACGGACCGGGGATGGCGCCGGAGAGCGTCCGGGCGCGTTCCAGCCGCTGCGCCAGTTCCGCGTCGCGCGTCGAGACGTGCCCCATCAGCACGTCGCTGTGCCCGGCCAGCGCCTTGGTGTCGCTGGCGAGCACGACGTCGGCGCCGAGTTCCAGCGGGCGCTGGCCCAGCGGGGTCGCGGTGGTGTTGTCCACCGCCAGCAACGCCCCGGCCGCGTGCGCGCGCTCGGCCAGCTCGGCGATGTCGCACACGTCCAGGCCGGGGTTCGACGGGGTTTCCAGCAGCACCAGGGCGGCCCCGGCGAAGACCTCGTCGGTCCACGGCCCCGGCGTCGGGATCTCCCGCACCTCCAGCTCCAGCGCGGCGAGCTCGTCGCGGACGAGCTGGCGGGTCGCGTAGTAGCCGTCGCTGGGCAGCACCAGGGTGTCGCCGTGGCGCAGCAGCGTCCGCAGCAGGGTGCTGATGGCGGCCATCCCCGACGGCAGCAGCACGCACCGCCCGCCGTCGAGGTCGCCGATCGCCGCTTCCAGCGCGCGCCAGGTCGGGTTGCCCGCGCGGCCGTAGAAGTCGGCGCCCTCGCCGAGGTGGTACGGCGCGGCGAACACCGGCCCGGCCAGCAGCGGCGTGCCCGCCACCGCGGGCGGGTGACCGCCGTGCACGCTGCGGGTGCCGTCGCCCGGTCCGGTCGTGCTCATGGTTCCTCCCCGGTCATTCCGGTTTGCGCTCGCGGCCCAGCAGTTCGACGGCGGCGGGTGCCGGGGCCAGCCCCTCGTGGCAGACCCGGTGCACCACGTCGGCGATCGGCATCTCCACCCCGTACCGCGCGGCGAGCTGCCGGATCGACGAGCACGACTTCACGCCCTCGGCGACCTGCCCGTGCGCGGCGCGCTGCGCCTCGGCGACGGTCTCCCCGCGCCCCAGCCGCTCGCCGAAGGTGCGGTTGCGCGACAGCGGCGACATGCAGGTGGCCACCAGGTCGCCGAGCCCGGCCAGGCCGGCGAAGGTCATCGGTTCGGCGCCCAGCGCCACGCCCAGCCGGGTCGTCTCGGCCAGGCCGCGGGTGATCAGCGAGGACGCGGTGTTGTCGCCGAAGCCCAGGCCGACGGCCATCCCGCAGGCCAGCGCGATGACGTTCTTGCACGCGCCGGAGAGCTCGATGCCGATCAGGTCCACGTTGGTGTAAGGCCGGAAGTACGACGTCGAGCAGGCCCGCTGGAAGGCCACCGCGCGGTCGTGGTCGGGACACGCGACGACGGTGGCGGTCGGCTGCTCGGCGGCGATCTCCACGGCGAGGTTGGGGCCGGAGACCACCGCGACCCGGTCCATCGGCACGTCGGCGACCTCGCCGATCACCTGGCTCATCCGGTGCAGGGTGCTGAGCTCCACCCCCTTGGCCAGGCTCACCAGCGTGGCCTCCGGCGGCAGCACCGGCTGCCAGCCCGCCAGGTTCTCCCGCAGCGTCTGGCTGGGCACCGCGAGCACCACCGCGTCGGCACCGTGCACCGCCTCGGCGGCGTCGTCGGTGGCGCGCAGCCCCTCGGGCAGCTCGACGCCCGGCAGGTAGCCGCCGTTGCGGCGTTCGGCGTTGATCTCGTCGGCGACCTCGCGGCGGCGCGCCCACAGGCGCACCTCGGTGCCCGCGTCGGCGAGCACCTTGGCGAACGTGGTGCCCCACGAACCGGCGCCGAGCACGGCGACCCGGCGGACCGGCTCAACCGGCGCCATCGTCGTCCTTGCCCGGTCGCCGCGCGGCGCTGTAGAAGTCCGCGGGCGGCTGCTCGTCGCGGATCTCCCCGAGCAGCTCCCGCACCCGGCCCATGGCCAGCCCGCTGACCTCCCGCAGCTTCGGGGTGTCGAGTTCGCCGTCGCGGTGGGCCGACAGGTCCATCGGCTCGCCGAAGGCGAAGTCGATCCGCTTGCGCGGCAGCGGCCGGAACTTCTTCCGGTAGTGGTCGTAGACCGCGCGGGTGCCCCAGCGGGCCGCGGGGATGACCGGGACGTCGTGGGTCAGGGCCAGCCGCGCCACGCCCAGCTTCGGCGTCATCGGCCAGCCGTCGGGGTCCTTGGTGATGGTGCCGTCCGGGTAGATCAGGACGACCTTGCCGTTCTCCAGCGCCTCGTGGGCCTGCCGGAGCGCCTTCTGCGCGTCGACGGTGCCGCGGAACACGGGGATCTGCTCCACGCCGACCAGCACGTTGCGCAGCACCGGGACGTTCCACAGCGAGTTCTTGGCCATGAACCGCGGCACCCGGGCGGCGCGGTGCACGGTCACCGCGTCGAAGACCGGGTCCAGGTGCGACACGTGGTTGAGCACGATCAGCGCGGGCCCCTCGGCCGGGATGTGGTGCAGGCCACGGACCCGGGTGCGGGCCAGCGCGCCGGTGAGCGGGTAGAAGACGGCGCGGGCCAGCCCGAGCCAGAACTTGCCCGTCCCCTTGCCGCCTTCGCTGGTCCGCCTCCGCCTGCGCCGGAGGCTCCTGGGTTCGGCCACGGCTACTCCTTTTCGTCGCGAGCGCTGGACAAGTTACCCGCTGCCCGGACCGCAGCGGCGTGGGGCGGCTCGCCCGCCCGGGGCGCGGGGGAGGATGGCCGGGTGAGCGCTGGCCTGTACCTCCTCCTGCCGATCAAGTCGCTGGCCGCGGCGAAGTCCCGGCTGCTGGGCGCGGCCGACGGCGGCGCGGGCCGCGCCGCGGCGCACGCGGAACTGGTCGTCGCCGTGGTGCGGGACACGGTCGCCGCCGCGCGCGCCGCCGAAGCGGTGACCGCGGTGGTCGCGGTGACCTCCGACCCGGTGCTCACCGCGGTGCTGGCCGGGGCCGGGGTGGAGGTGCTGGCGGACCGCCCGGAGGCGGGGCTGAACGCGGCGCTGCGGCACGGGGACGCGGTGCTGCGGGGCCGGACCGGGGTGCGGCGGGTCGGGGCGCTGCAGGCCGACCTGCCCGCGCTGCGTCCGGCCGAACTGGACGCGGCGCTGCGCGCGGCGGGACCGCGCCGGGCGTTCTGCCCGGACCGGCAGGCGACCGGCACCACGCTGCTGCTCGCGGCGCCGGGCCGTCCGCTGGACCCGCGGTTCGGGCCCGGTTCGGCCGCCGCGCACACCGGCTCCGGGGCCGTCCCGCTGCTGGGCCCGTGGGAGTCGGTGCGCTGCGATGTGGACACCCCGGACGACCTCGGCGCGGCCACCGCGCTGGGCCTGGGACCGAGCACCGGGGCGCTGCTGCGGCACGCGCCTGTGACGTCGGCCGAGCCGCCCTCGACGGTCTAGCCGGAGGGCTCCGATGCGGGACAATGGAACCGTGAGCGACGACAGCGACCGCGGCACCCCCCGGCCACCCGTGCCCGCGAGCGGGCCCGCCCCCGCGCCCTTGCCCGGCCCCGACGCCGGCGGCGCCCGGGTGCCCGCCGCACCGCCCGCCGTGACCCGGGCGGCGGCCACCACGGACCTGCCCGAGGACCGCTACCTCAACCGCGAGCTCTCCTGGCTGGACTTCAACGCCCGGGTGCTCGCCATCGCCGAGGACCGCTCGCAGCCGGTGCTGGAGCGCGCCCGCTTCGTGTCGATCTTCGCGTCCAACCTGGACGAGTTCTACATGGTGCGGGTTGCCGGGTTGAAGCGCCGCGAGGAGACCGGCCTGTCGGTGCGCAGCGCGGACGGCTTGACGCCGCACGAGCAGCTCGCCCGGATCTCGGCGCGCAACCAGGACCTCACCGCGAAGCTGGGCCGGGTCTTCGTCGACGAGCTGCGCCCGGAGCTGGAGGCGCAGGGCATCCGCATCCTGACCTGGTCGGAGCTCGACGAGGCCGAGCAGCGGTCGCAGTCGCGGTACTTCGAGGACCACATCTTCCCGGTGCTGACCCCGCTGGCGGTCGACCCGGCGCACCCGTTCCCCTACATCTCCGGGCTCTCGCTGAACCTCGCGGTGACGGTGGCCGACCCGGACGGCGGGGTGCGCCGCTTCGCGCGGGTGAAGGTGCCGGACAACGTGCCCCGGCTGATCCGGGTGGAGGCCGACCGGGAGAACGAGCGCGCCACCTTCCTCCCGCTGGAGGAGCTCATCGCCGCGCACCTGGACAAGCTGTTCCCCGGGATGCGGGTCACCGAGCACCACATCTTCCGGGTCACCCGCAACGCCGACTTGGAGGTCGAGGAGGACCGGGACGAGGACCTGCTGCAGGCGATGGAGCGGGAGCTGGCCCGCAGGCGGTTCGGCCCGCCGGTGCGGCTGGAGGTCACCGACACGATGAGCGAGACCATGCTCGAACTCCTGCTGCGCGAGCTCGAGGTGGACCAGCACGACGTGGTGGAGGTCAAGGGCCTGCTGGACCTGACCTGCCTGGCGCAGCTCGACAAGCTCCACCGGCCGGACCTCAAGTCCGCCCCGTTCGTCCCCGCCACCCACCCGGCCTTCGCCGAGGGCAAGACGCCCAAGAGCATCTTCGCCACGCTGCGCGACGGCGACGTCCTGGTGCACCACCCCTACGACTCGTTCTCCACCTCGGTGCAGCGGTTCATCGAGCAGGCGGCGGTGGACCCGAACGTGCTGGCCATCAAGCAGACCCTCTACCGCACCTCCGGCGATTCCCCCATCGTCAACGCGCTCATCGACGCCGCCGAGGAGGGCAAGCAGGTCGTGGCCCTGGTGGAGCTCAAGGCGCGCTTCGACGAGCAGGCCAACATCCAGTGGGCGCGCACCCTGGAACGCGCGGGCGTGCACGTGGTGTACGGCCTGGTGGGGCTCAAGACGCACTGCAAGACCGCGCTCGTGGTGCGCCAGGAGGGCGCCACGATCCGCCGCTACTGCCACCTCGGCACCGGCAACTACAACCCGAAGACGGCTCGGGTCTACGAGGACATGGGGCTGCTGACCGCCTCCCCGGAGGTCGGCGCCGATCTCACCGACCTGTTCAACGTGCTCACCGGCTACGCGCGGCACGGCGAGTACCGGCGCGTCCTGGTCTCGCCGCAGGGCATCCGCCGGGGCATCGTGGAGCGCATCGAGCAGGAGATCGAGCTGGCCCGCGCCGGTTCGCCCAGCGGCATCCGGATGAAGGTCAACTCCTTGGTGGACGAGCAGATCATCGACGCGCTGTACCGCGCCTCGCTGGCCGGGGTGCCGGTGCGGGTGGTGGTGCGCGGGATCTGCGCGCTGAAGGCGGGGGTGCCCGGCCTGAGCAAGAACATCGAGGTGCGTTCGATCCTGGGCCGGTTCCTGGAGCACTCCCGGGTGTTCCACTTCGTCGGCGCGGGCGAGCGCTGGATCGGCAGCGCGGACATGATGCACCGCAACCTCGACCGCCGCATCGAGACGCAGGTGCGGGTGACCGACCCGAAGCTGGTCGGGCAGCTCGACGCGATCCTCGACTCGGCGCTGCACCCGGCCACCCGGTGCTGGGTGCTCAACGCCAAGGGCGACTGGGAGGCTTCCCCCAGCAGCGATGAGCAGGTCAAGGACCACCAGGTCGAGATGCTCCGGCTGCACGGCGCCAAGGTGTCCTGAGCGCGGCGTCGTTCGATTCGAGGCGGGATCAGGTGATGGTGTGACCGAGGAGCGGTCGGTGTCCGAACTGGAGGACGTCGACGCCGGGAGCCCGGTGGTCCGGGCCGCGGGCGCCGTGCTGTGGCGGCACGGGGAATCCGGCGTGGAGGTGGCGGTGGTGCACCGGCCCCGCTACGACGACTGGTCGCTGCCCAAGGGCAAGCTCGACCCGGGCGAGCTCGCCGCGCACGCGGCGGCCCGCGAGGTGGCCGAGGAAACCGGCTTCACCGCGGTGCTGTCGCGCTTCCTGACCCGGGCGCGCTACTCGGTGCCCGGTCCGGGCGGTCCCCCGGTGGCGAAGGTCGTGGACTACTTCGCCGCGAGCGTGCGCGGCGGCCGTTTCGAACCCAACGGCGAAGTCGACGAACTGCGCTGGCTGTCCGCCGAGGCGGCGCGGGAGCGGCTGACCTACCGGTTCGACGCCGTCGTGCTCGACGCCTTCGAACGGCTGCCCACCGACGTGACCACCGTGCTGCTGGTGCGCCACGCGAATGCGGGCAGCCGCTCCGAATGGACCGGGGACGACGTGCTGCGTCCGCTGGACGATTCGGGAATCGCGCAGCGCGACGCATTGCATTCGCTGCTGCCGGTGTTCGGCCCCCGCCGGATCTATTCGGCGCCGCGGCTGCGCTGCACCGAAACGGTGGCCCCGATCGCGGCGGACCTCGGCGTGGAAGTGGGCGGCGAACCGCTGTTCTCCGAAGAGGTGTACCGCGACCGGCCGACCGAGGCGGTGCGGCGGCTGCGGGAGATCGCCGACGGTGCGGGCCCCGCCCTGGTGTGCAGTCAGGGCGGGGTGATCCCCGATCTGGTGACGCGGCTGGCCGCCGACGGCGGGCTGGACCTCGGGGAGGTCGCCAGCCGGAAGGGCAGCGTGTGGACGCTGACCTTCCGCCGCGAAGCGGGTGGACCGCGCCTGGTGGCGGCCGACTACCTGGCCGATCCGGTGGCCTGAGCGGCCGTTTCCGCGAAAGCACTTCACGTGCGGACGCGCGAACTCCGGGACGGACACCGGAGGGGCCGCGGCCGGGACCGCCGCAGCACCGCCTGATTCGCCCGCTGCCGCCCGAACGGGCACCGGTCCGGGAACCGCACCGGACGGCGCTCCGCGAAGCCGCACAGCGCCGCTCGGGAAGGGCCGCTCTCGGAGGGCCGCTCGGGGAGGGCCGCTCCCGGGCGGCCACCAGGACCGTGAGCGGGCGGCGCGGCGCCCCGCGGTGGGGACTTACCGCGCCGCCCGCCCGGTCGACGTGGAGCTCGCCGTACCGCGAGCGCTCACTTCTTGGTGGACTTGCGCGTGGTCGACGCCTTCTTGGCGGCCGGACGGCTCGTCGACGACTTGGTCGTGCTCGCCTTGGCCGTGCTCTTGGGCGCGGACTTCGGCGCGGCCTTGGACGTCGCCGTGGACTTCTTCGGCGCGGCCTTGGTGGTGCTGGCCTTCGACGTCGTCGACTTGGCGGCCGGCTTGGACGACGCCGTGGACTTCTTCGGCGCCGCGGCCTTGGTGGTGCTGGCCTTCGACGTCGTGCCGCGGGTCGAGGTGCGGGCGGCGGCCGTCTTCGACGACGTCGAACGGGTCGACGTGCCGGAAGTGGCGGCCTTGGTGCGGGTACCGGCCGTCTTGGTGGTCGCCCCGCGGGTGGTGGCGGCCTTGGCGGTGGTGGCCCGCGGCAGCTTGCGCTGTCCGCCCACGACTTCCTTGAACTGGGTGCCGGCGCGGAAGGCGGGAACGTTGGTCTTCTTGACCTTCACGGTCTCACCGGTGCGCGGGTTGCGAGCGGTGCGGGCCGCACGCGCCCGCTTCTCGAAAACGCCGAAGCCGGTGATGTTGACCTTCTCGCCTTTGTTGACGTTGCGGACGATGATGTCCACCACGTTTTCCACCGCCTGGCTGGCGGTCTTCTTGTCGCCGAGACGTTCGGCCAGAGCCTCGATGAGTTGGGCCTTGTTCACTTCAGTCCCTCCCAGGACAACAACGGCCCCGTTGGGCCGACTCAAGGCCACGGTAAAGCCCCGGAGAAATAAATGCCATTCGCCACGCCCCGATTTCTGTTGGGGCGCGGTGCATTCGACTCCGCCCGCAGGCGGCTCCGGGGCCGGTGGAGCAACTGTTCAGTTGTCCGCCGGGAAGCGCGTTTTTCCTTTTGTGCGGCGGAGAACGCGCTTCCCGGCGGTTCCTGCTCAGCCCTGCGGGCCGGGCAGGGTGGCGGGCTTGAAGCCCGGCCGGTTCTGCTCAAAAGTGTCGATCGTCTCGGCGTGCCGCAGCGTCAGCCCGATGTCGTCGAGGCCCTCCAGCAGCCGCCAGCGCGTGTAGTCGTCGATGCCGAAGGACACGGTGAGGTCCTTGGCGTGCACGGTCCGCTGCTCCAGGTCCACGGTCACCGCGGTCCCCGGCTCGTTCTCCAGCAGCTTCCAGAGCAGCTCCACATCGGACTGCGCGCACTCGGCGGCCACCAGGCCCTGCTTGCCCGAGTTGCCCCGGAAGATGTCGGCGAAGCGGGACGAGATGACCACCCGGAAGCCGTAGTCCTTCAGCGCCCAGACGGCGTGCTCGCGGGACGACCCGGTGCCGAAGTCCGGCCCCGCGACGAGCACGCTGCCCGCCTTGAAGGGCTCCTGGTTGAGCACGAAGTCCTCGTCACCGCGCCAGGCGGCGAACAGGGCGTCCTCGAAGCCGGTCCGCGCGACCCGCTTGAGGTAGACCGCCGGGATGATCTGGTCGGTGTCCACGTTGGACCGGCGCAGCGGGACGCCGACCCCGGTGTGGGTGGTGAAAGGTTCCACGATCAACGCTCCAGGTTGTGTCGTCGGCAGGGCGGTTCGGCGGCTCAGTCGAGGTCCTCGGGCGAGGACAGCGTGCCGCGCACGGCGGTGGCGGCGGCCACCAGCGGGGAGACCAGGTGCGTGCGACCGCCCTTGCCCTGCCTGCCCTCGAAGTTGCGGTTGGAGGTCGAGGCGCTGCGCTCCCCCGCCGAGAGCTGGTCCGGGTTCATCCCGAGGCACATCGAACAACCGGCCGAACGCCATTCCGCCCCCGCGGCGGTGAAAACCTCGTGCAGCCCCTCCGCCTCGGCCTCCTGCCGGACCTTCATCGAGCCGGGCACCACGAGCATCCGGACGTCCCCGGCGACCGTGCGGCCCCGGAGCACCTCGGCGGCGGCCCGCAGGTCCTCGATCCGGCCGTTGGTGCAGGAGCCCAGGAACACCGTGTCCACGCCCACCTCGCGCAGCGGCATCCCCGCGGTCAGTCCCATGTAGGACAACGCCTTCTCGGCGGCCGCCCGCTCGGCCTCGTCGGCGATCCGCGCCGGGTCCGGCACCCGCTCGCCCAGCGGCAGCCCCTGGCCGGGGTTGGTGCCCCAGGTGACGAACGGGGTGAGCGCGTCGGCGTCGATCGTCACCTCGGCGTCGAACTCGGCGTCGGGATCGGTGTGCAGCGACCGCCAGTGCTCGACCGCGGCGTCCCAGTCGGCCCCGCTCGGCGCGTGCGGACGGCCCTGGAGGTAGGCCAGCGTCGTCTCGTCCGGGGCGATCATGCCGGCCCGGGCGCCCGCCTCGATCGACATGTTGCAGATCGTCATCCGGGCTTCCATGGACAGCTTCCGCACCGCCTCGCCCCGGTACTCCAGGACGTAGCCCTGGCCGCCCCCGGTGCCGATCTTGGCGATCACGGCGAGGATGACGTCCTTGGACGTCACACCGGGGCGCAGCTCGCCCTCGATGTTCACCGCCATCGTCTTGAACGGCCGCAGCGGCAGCGTCTGGGTGGCCAGCACGTGCTCCACCTCGGAGGTGCCGATGCCGAACGCCAGCGCGCCGAACGCGCCGTGCGTGGAGGTGTGGCTGTCCCCGCAGACGACGGTGGTGCCCGGCTGGGTCAGGCCGAGCTGCGGGCCGACCACGTGCACGATGCCCTGCTCGGCATCGCCCATCGGGTGCAGCCGGATGCCGAACTCGGCGCAGTTCTTGCGCAACGTGTCGACCTGGGTGCGCGACACCGGGTCGGCGATCGGCAGGTCGAGCCCGGTGGTCGGGACGTTGTGGTCCTCGGTGGCCAGGGTCAGGTCGGGGCGGCGCACCGGGCGACCGGCCAACCGCAGCCCCTCGAAGGCCTGCGGGCTGGTGACCTCGTGGACCAGGTGGAGATCGATGTAGAGCAGGTCGGGCTCGTGCCCCTCACCCCGGCGCACGATGTGCGCGTCCCAAACCTTCTCCGCGAGCGTTTTTCCCATCGCTGCTCCCCGTCGAGGCTGGTGTGACCCGCGTCGGGTCACTCCCACAGAGTGGACTTCCCAGATATCGGGAAGTTAATATCGGTACGTGGGACAGCATAGCGGTATCGGAGTGTTGGACAAGGCAGTGGCCGTGTTGCAGGCGGTCGCGGAGGAACCCTGCGGCCTCGCCGAGCTGTGCGGCCGCACCGGCCTGCCCCGGGCGACGGCCCACCGGCTCGCCGTGGGCCTGGAGGTGCACCGGCTGCTGCGCCGGGGCTCGGACGGCCGCTGGCGGCCCGGCCCGGCGCTGGCCGAGTTCGCGGGCGGAGCGGTCGATCCGCTGCTGGAGGCGGCGGCCGCGGTGGTGCCCAAACTGCGGGACGTCACCGGGGAGAGCGTCCAACTCTACCGGCGGGACGGGATGCAGCGGCTCTGCGTCGCCGCCGCCGAACCGCTCAGCGGCCTGCGCGACACGGTGCCGGTGGGCACCGCGCTGTCGATGACGGCGGGTTCGGGGGCGAAGGTGCTGGCGGCCTGGGCCGATCCGACCACCCAGCGCGCCGTGCTCGGCGAGGCGGTCTACGGCGAGCGCACCCTGATGGAGGTCCGCCGCCGCGGCTGGGCGCAGAGCGTCGCCGAACGCGAGTCCGGAGTGGCCAGCGTCAGCGCCCCGGTCCGCGACACCGCGGGCACCGTGGTCGCCGCCATCTCGGTCTCCGGCCCCATCGACCGCATGGGCCGCCGCCCGGGTGCCCGCTGGGCCGCCGACCTCCTGGCCGCCGCGGACGCCCTCCAGAACCGCCTGTAGGACCACG
This sequence comes from Saccharopolyspora cebuensis, assembly GCF_039542665.1. Lineage (NCBI taxonomy): Bacteria > Bacillati > Actinomycetota > Actinomycetes > Pseudonocardiales > Pseudonocardiaceae > Saccharopolyspora > Saccharopolyspora cebuensis. The sequence continues at coordinate 232,454 of NZ_BAABII010000019.1, read as the reverse complement.
AGCGGGCTGAGCAGGAAGCCCACCGCACACCTGCTCAGCCCCTCGACCAGCACAACGAAGCGGGCCCCCCGCTCACCAAGAGCGAGGGACCCGCCAAACGTAGTCCCGACGGGATTTGAACCCGCGCTACCGCCTTGAGAGGGCGGCGTCCTAGGCCGCTAGACGACGGGACCGCGCTACGACGACAACTCTACACGCCCACCCCACCCCACCCACAACCACCCCCATCCCCAAACAAAACCCCAGCTCACCCACCAACCAGCTGCCAAGAGCCGACCGACCGAACCCCGACATCCCCACCGCCGGCCCCCGAAAGCCGAGCGGTCCAGGCCCCGCTCCCACCCGGCACAGCCCGACCCCGACCACGGACCGCCGCCACCCGGAGCGACGCCTCCCCCGGGAGACGCCCGAACCACCACGCTCCCCGCACAACCGCCCGCAAAAGGGGAAACCAAACCACCGCCACAAGCCACAAGCCACAAGCCGCGAACAGCACCCAGGCACAAACCCCAAAACAACCAGGACAAGACAAAACCGCGAACCGAGCCGCTGAAGCCCCACCCAAACAACACGAGCCCCAAGTTCCGAGTGAGGGGCACCTCCATCCGACCATGCGGGATGAAAAGTGCCCCGCACTCAAATCCCCACCACCCGACGCACCAAAAGCACCCCCCGCACAGTCGACCGAACAAGCCAACCCAAGGCAGCACAAGCAAGCAAAGGCGACTCCACCCCACGCACCAACCCGACCCCGAACACCCCAAGCACAAGCGCGAAGCGCGAGCCAACACCCAGCGGAAGATGCCCGACTCCCAAACTCAACAAGAGGACAAAAGGCGCCCAGCCCTCACCAGGGGCGAGCGCGAAGCGCGAGCCACCCACCCAGCGAGGAGGTGCCAGACCCCAAACCAAACAACCGGGCAAAAGACGACCCCAGCCCTCACCAGGGTCAAGGCGCGAAGCGCGATCCACCCAGCGACGAGGTGCCACACCCCAAGCACAACGACCGGGTAAAAGGCGCCCCCAGCCCTCGCCAGGGTCGAGGCGCGAAGCGCGAGCCAACACCCAGCGAAAAGTGCCCCGCTCCCAGCGCAACAAGCGGGTGAAAGGTGATTCCGCCGTACTCGTCAGGGTGAGGTGCCGCCCCGTGGGGGGCCCGGGGGGCTCGGCCCCCCGAACAACACGACGAAGCAAAAACCGGTGTGCGCACAACAGTGCACACACCGGTCCCATTTGCGTAGTCCCGACGGGATTTGAACCCGCGCTACCGCCTTGAGAGGGCGGCGTCCTAGGCCGCTAGACGACGGGACCTCATTCAGTTGAGCGGTGGAAATCCACCTGCTCGCTGGGGTACCAGGACTCGAACCTAGACTAACTGAACCAGAATCAGTCGTGCTGCCGATTACACCATACCCCACCGGCTGGCCCGGCCATCCGCCCGGTTCCGCCCTCCCGCTCGGGAGTTCGACCCCGGACCGCTGTCCGCGCCGTTGATGAGAATACTACACAACCCCGCGGAGCCCTTCGAAACACCCCCTCCCCTTCGGTGTTCGGGCTGGTCGGGCGGGGTCAGCCGGGGTGCGTCAGCGGGACAGGCCGACGACTTCGCCCACGACGGCGGGCGCGGCGGCCGGCCGGGGCACGGCGGGCAGGTCGCACACGAGGAGCTCCGGCAGGTCGAAGAGGCTGCTGATGACCCGCACGCCGTCCGGCGCGGCCCGGCCGGTGTCCCGGCGGTCGAGCCAGACGCCGTGCATCCCGGCCCGGACGGCGCCGACCGCGTCGGCGTCGAGCCGGTCGCCCACGTGGACGACCTCCTCCGGGCGCAGCCCGAGCCCGCCGCACGCGGCGGCGAAGATCCGCGGATCCGGTTTGGCCGCACCGACTTCCTCGGAGAGCAGCACGGTGTCGAACGTTCCGGCGAGACCGACGTCGGCCATCTTCCGGCGTTGGTAGGCGCTCGGCGCGTTGGTGATCGCGACGAGCCGGAGCCCGGTGGCGCGCAACCAGTCCAGGCAGGGCAGCGCGTCGTCGAACAGCCGCCAGGCGCGCCGCATCGCGGCCATCCGGTCGGATTCCCGCCGGGCGAGCTCGGCGTCGTCGATCTCGTGGCCGAAGGCGGCGAAGAACGCGCGGGTGCGCGCGGCGGAGGTCGCGTCGAAATCGCCGTCCCCGGCGGCGTGGTCGCCGAAGTGCTCGTCGGTGATCCGCCGCCACACCTGCCAGGCGCGGTCGGTGCCCACGAGGGCCCGCAGCCCCTCCCGCGAAGCGCGCTCGCTGTCCACGAGCGTGTCGTCGATGTCCAGGCAGACGGCCTTGATCTGCCCGGTGGTGCGGGAGGGTTCAGCCACGGATGTCACCCCGAGAGGCTAGGCGCTCACCGGGCGAATCCGATTCGGCCAAGGCGGTGATCCTGCGCGTTGTTTCAGTAACAGCGCGCAGTTTCACACGGCGTGGCGGTTCAGGCCAGCGCGGCGCGCAGCCGGTTCAGGGAAACCTCGCGGCCCAGCAGCTCCATCGACTCGTACAGCGGCGGCGACACGGTGCGGCCGGTGACGGCCACCCGCACCGGCGCGAAGGCCTTGCGCGGCTTGATGCCCAGGCCGTCCACGACCGAGGCCTTGAGCGCCTCCTCGATCGCCGCGGCGGTCCAGTCCGGCAAGTCCGCCAGCGCGCCGACGGCCGCTTCCAGCACCGGCCGGGCGTCCTCGCCGAGCGCCTTCTCGGCCGAAGCCGGGTCCGGCGCGAAGTCGTCCCCGGCGAACAGGAACCGCATCATCCCGACCGCGTCGGAGAGCACCACGAGCCGCTCCTGCACCAGCGGCGCCGCGGCCCGCACCAGGTCGAGCTGCTGCTCGCTCGGCTCGGGCGGCAGCACGCCACCGAGCACCAGGTACGGCACCACCCGGCCGACGAAGTCGTCGGGCGCGAGCGCGCGCAGGTGCGCGGAGTTGATCGCGTCGGCCTTCTTCTGGTCGAACCGCGCGGGGTTCGAGCTCACCCGGCCGATGTCGAACGCCTCGACCATCTCGTCGAGGGTGAACACGTCGCGGTCCTCCGAGATGGACCAGCCGAGCAGCGCCAGGTAGTTCAGCAGCCCCTCGGGCAGGAATCCCCGCTCCCGGTGGTGGAACAGGTCCGACTGCGGATCGCGCTTGGAGAGCTTCTTGTTGCCCTCCCCCATCACGAACGGCAGGTGGCCGAACTCGGGGGTGAAGTCGGTGACGCCGACCCGCCGCAGCGCCTCGTAGAGCGCGATCTGCCGCGGCGTGGAGGCCAGCAGGTCCTCGCCGCGCAGCACGTGGGTGATGCGCATCAGCGCGTCGTCGACCGGGTTGGTCAGGGTGTAGAGCGGATCGCCGTTGCCGCGCACCAGCACGGGATCGGGCACGGTGCCCGCCTTGAAGGTGATCTCGCCGCGCACCAGGTCGGTGAAGGCGATGTCGCGGTCGGGCATCCGCAGCCGCAGCACGGCGGCGCGGCCCTCGGCGCGGAAGGCGTCCTTCTGCTCCTCGGTGAGCTCGCGGTCGGCGTTGTCGTAGCCGAGCTTCGGGTCGCGGCCGGCCGCGCGGTGCCGCTGCTCGACCTCCTCCGCGGTGGAGAAGGACTCGTAGAGCTCGCCCGCCTCCAGCAGCCGCCGCGCGACGTCGTCGTAGATCTCGCGGCGCTGGCTCTGCCGGTACGGCCCGTGCTCGCCGCCGACCTCGATGCCCTCGTCCCAGTCCAGGCCGAGCCAGCGCAGGGCGTCGATGATCGCCTGGTAGGACTCCTCGGTGTCCCGCGAGGCGTCGGTGTCCTCGATGCGGAACACCAGGGAACCCCCGTGGTGCCGGGCGAACGCCCAGTTGAACAGCGCGGTGCGGATGAGCCCCACGTGCGGGACACCGGTCGGCGAGGGGCAGAACCGGGCTCGGACGCTGGACGGGGTCGCTGCTGCTGGCGTGCTCATCACGGCTCCCAGCCTAGCCAGTGCGCTGGTTGACGAGCGCGCCCGGGGAGGCGCATCCTGGTTTTCAACGGTCGTTGAATAACGGTCCGACCAGAGGAGGGCGCGATGGAGCGCACGACCTGCTGCGTGATCGGCGGCGGACCCGCCGGGATGGTCCTGGGACTGCTGCTGGCGCGGTCCGGCGTCGAGGTCACCGTGCTGGAGAAGCACGCCGACTTCCTGCGCGACTTCCGGGGCGACACCGTGCACCCCTCCACCCTCGCGCTGCTGGACGACCTCGGCCTGGGCGAGCGCTTCGACGCGCTGCCGCAGCGCAGGCTGGACCGGATGCGGATCCCGGTCGGCGAGGACGGGGAGTTCGCCACGCTCGCCGACTTCCGGACGCTGCCCGTCGAACGCGACTACATCGCGATGGTGCCGCAGTGGGACTTCCTCGACCTGCTGGCCGACGAAGGTTCCCGCGAACCCCTGTTCAGCCTGCGGCGCGAGACCGAGGCGACCGGGTTCGTGCGCGAGGGCGGGCGGGTGCGCGGCGTGCGCTACCGCACCGCCGACGGCACCGCCGGGGAGCTGCGCGCCACCCTCGTGGTCGCCTGCGACGGGCGGGACTCGATCGCCCGCGAGCTGCCCGAGCTCGGTGTCCACGACTTCGCGACCCCGATGGACGTGCGCTGGTTCAAGGTCCCCCGCCGGGACAGCGACCCGGCGGGCGGGGTCGGGCTGATCCACCGCGGCTCGTTCACCGTGATGCTGGACCGGGGCGACTACTTCCAGATGGCCTCGATCATCCCCAAGGGCACCGATCGGGAAGGCCGCTCGGAGCCGGTCGAGGCGTTCAACCGCACCTTGGTCGAGCGGCTGCCGTGGCTCGGCGACGGCCGGGACCTGGTCCAGGACTGGGCGGACGTGAAGGTCCTGCACGTCACCCTGGACCGGATGCGCCGCTGGCACGTGCCGGGACTGCTGTGCATCGGCGACGCCGCGCACGCCATGTCCCCGGTCGGCGGCATCGGCATCAACCTCGCCGTGCAGGACGCCGTAGCGGCGGCCCGCCACCTCGCCGCACCGCTGCGCGACGGGCGCTTGCGGCGGCGGCACGTCGTCGCCGTGCAGCGGCGGCGCCGACCCACCACGGTCCTCATCCAGCGCCTCCAGCGCCTGCTGCACCGCCGGGTCGTGGCCCCCGCCCTGCGCGGCGAGATCGAGTTCAGCGACCGGGCGGCGCTACCGCTACCGCTGCGCCTGCTCCAGAGGGTGCCGTGGCTGCGCCGAATCCCGCCCTACGTCCTGGCCTTCGGAGCCCTACGCGAACGCCCACCCGAACAAGCCCGCCGCTAAAGACGAAACCACACCACGGCAAGAAACGGCGAAAGCACCCGCCAGCCCACGCGCGAGCCAAACCGATCACCGTCAGGCAAGCGGCGAAGGCCGCTTCCTCAGTACCCCACCCTCGCAGCTTGCACCGCCGCGGGTTCTCAGCGGCCTTCTCGCGAGGACGCCCTGATGCCGTGTATTGGCATACATCAAGAAGGGCGCCCGGAGCGAGAAGGCCGCTGAGGTTCCGCCACCCGCACCGCCACGCAAAAAGAGTCCGAAACCAAACCTCAGCGTTCGGCTTGGATTGGGTTTGTTAGTGCCCCCAACCCGTCGATCGACACCGACACGGTCTGCCCGTCCTGCATCGGGCCGACCCCGGCCGGGGTTCCGGTGAGGATGACGTCGCCGGGCAGCAGCGTCATCACCCGGGAGATCCAGGCCACCAGCGAGCCGACGTCGTGCAGCAGCAGCGACGTCCGGGACTCCTGCTTGACCTCGCCGTCGAGCTCGGTGCGCAGGGCCAGGTCGTTCGGGGTGACCTCGGTGTCGATCCACGGGCCGAGCGGGCAGAAGGTGTCGTAGCCCTTCGCCCGGGTCCACTGCCCGTCGGCCTGCTGCTGGTCGCGCGCGGTGACGTCGTTGGCGATGGTGTAGCCCAGCAGCACCTCGCCGCCGCGCGCGGCGGGGACGTTCTTGCAGGGCTGGCCGACCACCGCGGCGAGCTCGCCCTCGAAGTCGACGCGCTCGGAGTTGGCGGGCAGCTTGATCGGCGCGTTCGGGCCGGTCACCGTCGTCGACGGCTTCATGAAGATGACCGGGTTCTCCGGCGGCTCGCCGCCCATCTCCCGGGCGTGCTCGGCGTAGTTCTTGCCGACGCAGATCACCTTGGTCGGCAGGATCGGCGCGAGCAGCCGGACGTCGGCCATCGGCCAGGTGCGCCCGGTGTAGGTCGGCTCGCCGAAGGGGTGCTGGTCGATCTCGACGGCCAGGATCTTCTCCCGCGGCGCCGACGGATCCGGTTCGAGGGCGACGAACGACACCCCGTCGGAGTGGGCGACACGTGCCAGGCGCAAGGGGGACCTCCGCGTTCGATGTGGACTGCGGGTCGAGCCTAACCCGGCCTGGGGGACCGCTCACGACACCGGGCGCCTCCCCGCCTGGGGAGACGCCCGGTGCGCGAGTGCTCAGGCCTGCGGTGCGACCTCCCGGGAGGACACCAGCGCGGCCAGCCGGTCCCCGATGGCGTAGGTCGCGCCGGGGGCCGAGTGGTCGCGGGTGGCGAGGTCGAAGGCCACCGAGGCCTCGACCCGCTTGGCGGCCTCCGACAGGCCGACGTGGTCGAGCAGCATCGCCACCGACAGCACCGCCGCCGTCGGGTCGGCGACGCCCTGGCCGGCGATGTCCGGGGCGCTGCCGTGCACCGGCTCGAACATGCTCGGGTTGCGCCGGGTCGCGTCGATGTTGCCGCTGGCGGCCAGCCCGATCCCGCCGGTGACGGCCCCGGCGAGGTCGGTGATGATGTCGCCGAACAGGTTGTCGGTGACGATCACGTCGAACCGGGACGGGTCGGTGACCAGGTGGATCGTGGTGGCGTCCACGTGCTGGTAGGCGACCGTGACGTCCGGGTACTGCAGCGAGACCTCCTCCACGACGCGGGACCACAGCGACCCGGCGTGGGTGAGGACGTTGGTCTTGTGCACCAGGGTCAGGTGCTTGCGCGGGCGGGCCGCCGCGCGCGCGAAGGCGTCCCGGACCACCCGCTCGACGCCGAACGCCGTGTTGATGCTGACCTCGGTGGCGATCTCGTGCGTGGTGTCCTTGCGCAGCAGGCCGCCGTTGCCCGCGTACGGGCCCTCGGTGCCCTCCCGGACCACCACCATGTCGATCTCGCCGGGGTCGGCGGCCGGGCTCTTCACCCCGGGGTAGAGCCGCGCCGGGCGCAGGTTCACGTGGTGGTCGAGCTCGAAGCGCAGCCGCAGCAGCAGGCCGCGCTCCAGGATGCCGCTGGGCACCGAAGGATCGCCGACCGCACCGAGCAGGATCGCGTCGTGCTGGCGCAGTTCGCCGAGCACCGATTCGGGCAGCAGCTCCCCGGTCGAGTGCCAGCGCGCGGCACCGAGGTCGTATCGAGTGATCTCGGTATCCGGCACCACTTCACCGAGGACCTTCAACGCCTCGGCGACCACCTCCGGCCCGATCCCGTCACCGGGGATCACAGCGAGCCGCATCTACACACCTCCCGAGAAGACCCCGACCTGTGCGGGGCTCGAACTGTTGCGCCGAAGGCTACCGGGGCGCTCGCGGGCGCAGGCACGCCGGACCACCAAGTGGTTGATCCTTCCCGGTTGGTGGGACCGCCGTTCGGCTGACGCGGACGGTTCCGGGGCCGCCGCGTTCCCGCGACGGCCCCGGGCGTCCCGCTTCCGAAGGATCCGCGCGAACACTCCGGGCGAGCGGTCCGCGCGTCCGCGGCGATCAGTCCTCGAAGCTCACCGCGCGCACGATCCGGGCGCCGACGGCGGCGCCGATCGGCTCCAGCACGCCCTGCTCGACCGGCCGGTCCACGCGCAGCAGCATGATCGCGTCGGACCCGTCCTTGGTCTGGCTGACGGTGGCGGCCTCGATGTTCGCCCCGACCTCGCCGAGCAGGGTGCCGACGGTGCCCATCACGCCCGGGCGATCCGGGTACTCCAGCAGCAGCACGTGGCCCTCGGCGCGCAGGTCGAAGTGGCGGCCGTTGACCTCGACGAGCTTCTGCACCTCGTTCGGGCCGGACAGCGCGCCCGACACCACGCCGGTGCGGCCGTCGGGCAGCGTCGCGCGCAGCGACACCACGCTGCGGTGGTTCTTGCTCTCCGAGGTCTTCTTCACCTCGACGTCGACGCCGAGGTCCTCGGCGAGCTGCGGGGCGTTGACGAAGGTGACCTGGTTCTCCACCGCGCCGGAGAACAGCCCGCGCAGCGCGGCCAGCGGCAGCACCGAGACGTCCTCGTCGGCCAGCTCGCCGCGGGCCTCGACGGTCACCGAGCTCGGGGTGCCCGCCAGCATCGCCGACAGGAGCTGGCCCAGCTTCTGCGCCAGCGGCAGGTACGGGCGGACCTCCTCGCCGACCGCGCCGCCCTGCACGTTCACCGCGTCCGGCACGAAGTCGCCGCGCAGCGCCAGCTTGACCGACTTGGCGACGTCGGTGCCCGCGCGGTCCTGCGCCTCGGCGGTGGAGGCGCCCAGGTGCGGGGTCACCACCACGTTGGGCAGCTCGAACAGCGGGCTGTCGGTGGTCGGCTCGGTCTTGTAGACGTCGATGCCCGCCCCGGCGATGGTGCCGTTGCGCAGCGCGTCGGCGAGCGCCTCCTCGTCCACCAGGCCGCCGCGCGCGGCGTTGATGACGAACAGGTTCGGCTTGGCGAGCTTGAGCTCCTCCGCGCCGATCAGGCCGAGGGTCTCGGCGGTCTTGGGCAGGTGGATGGACAGCGCGTCGGCCCGGCGCAGCAGCTCCTCCAGGCTCACCAGCTCGATGCCGAGCTGCGCGGCGCGGGCCGCCGAGACGTAGGGGTCGTAGGCGATCAGCTCGGTGCCGAAGGCCGCGACGCGCTCGGCGAACAGCTGCCCGATCTTGCCGAGGCCGACGACGCCGATGGTCTTGCCGTTGAGCTCGACGCCGGAGTACGCGCTGCGCTTCCACTCGCCGGCGCGCAGGCTGGCGTCGGCCGGCGCGACGTTGCGCGCCAGCGCCAGCAGCAGGGCCATCGCGTGCTCGGCGGCGGAGACGATGTTGGAGGTCGGCGCGTTGACGACCATCACGCCGCGCTCGGTGGCGGCGGGGACCTCGACGTTGTCCAGCCCGACACCGGCGCGGGCGACCACCTTGAGCTTCGACGACGCCGCGAGCACCTCGGCGTCGACCTTGGTCGCGGAGCGGACCAGCAGCGCGTCGGCGTCGGCGACGGCGGCGAGCAGGGCCGGTCGGTCGGTTCCATCCACGTGGCGCACCTCGACCTCGCCTCCGAGGGCGTCGATGACGGAGGGGGCCAGCTTCTCGGCGATCAGAACGACAGGACGGCTTGCATTGGTCACGGGCGCTCCAGTGAGAGAGACGGTCGGCGCTGGGGCACGGCGTTGTGCCCGGACGGGGTGGGAGTTTAACGGGAGATTGAGAAAGAGTTCACAAGGGTGTAGCCCGGATCACCGCACCGACCACCCCCGGCACCCCGGCCATCACCGCAGGTCACGAGACTCGGAATCGATCCGGTGAAGTTCCGCACCCCCGCGGTCGCCGCGGAGGTGCGGAGGGGTCGGCTCACGGCTCGTCGAACTCGCCGTCCTTGGCCCCCGCGACGAAGGCGTCCCACTCCTCCGGCGTGAACACCAGGACCGGGCCGTCCGGCTGCGCGCCGTTGCGCATCCCGATGTAGCCGTCGACGAAGGCGATCTCCACGCCGGGCTCGTCCGGATCGTCGGTGCTGGTGATCCACTCGGCGTCGGAGAAGTCGAGCTCGTGCCGGATGTGCGCCTTGTCGTCGACGATGTCGTTGTCTGAACCACTCACGTCGTGCACTGTATCGCTCACCCTCCGCTGTCGACGCGAGGACCGGCCTCGCGCACCGGAGGGCCCGGTGCTCCCCCGCGGGGATCCACCGGGCCCGTCCACCCGGGCCGTGCGGCCCCGGTTCACCTGCGCCGCTGCCTCACTTGCCGGTCCAGGACATCAGGCCGCGCAGCTTCTGCCCGACCTCCTCGATCTGGTGGGCGTTGCCCGCCTCCTGGAGCTTGGTGAAGTTCGGCCGGCCGGCCTCGTCCTCGGCCACCCACTCCTTGGCGAACGTGCCGTCCTGGATCTCGCCCAGGATGGCCCGCATCGAGTCCTTGACGTGGGCGTCGATCACCCGCGGGCCGCGGGTGAGGTCGCCGTACTCGGCGGTGTCGCTGCAGGAGTAGCGCTGCCCGGCGATGCCGCCCTCCCACATCAGGTCCACGATCAGCTTGAGCTCGTGGAGCACCTCGAAGTAGGCGATCTCCGGCTGGTAACCGGCCTCGACCAGCACCTCGAAACCGTTCTGCACCAGCGCGCTCGCGCCGCCGCAGAGCACCGCCTGCTCACCGAACAGGTCGGTCTCGGTCTCCTCCTTGAAGGTGGTCCCGATGACGCCCGCGCGGGCACCGCCGATGGCGGCCGCGTAGGACAGCGCCAGCGCCTGCGCGCTGCCGGAGGCGTCGTTCTCCACCGCGATCAGGCACGGCACGCCCTTGCCGTCGACGAACTGGCGGCGGACCAGGTGGCCCGGGCCCTTCGGCGCGACCATCGCGACATCCACATCGGACGGCGGCTGGATCAGGCCGTAGCGGATGTTGAAGCCGTGGCTGAAGAACAGCGCGTCACCCGACTTGAGGTTCGGCGCGATCTCCTCGGCGTAGATCTGGCGCTGCTTGGTGTCGGGCGCCAGGATCATGATCACGTCGGCCTCGGCGGCGACCTCGGCGACCGTCCCGACCGCCAGGCCCTCCTCCTCGGCCTTGGCGCGGGACTTGGAGCCCTCCGGCAGCCCGATCCGCACGTCCACGCCCGAGTCCCGCAGGCTCAGCGCGTGGGCGTGGCCCTGGCTGCCGTAGCCCACCACGGCGACCTTGCGGCCCTGGATGATGCCCAGATCGGCGTCGGCGTCGTAGAAGATCTCAGTTGCCATCTCGTTGTTCCCTTCGCACTTCTTCGTTCGGCTGTGGCGGGGTGTCAGCGCACCGCGGTGGCGGTGATCGAGCGCGGTCCCCGGCCGATGGCGATCGAGCCGGACTGCACCATCTCCCGGATGCCGTAGGGCTCCAGCATCCGCAGCAGCGCGCCCAGCTTGTCGGCGGTGCCGGTGGCCTCGATGGTCAGCGCCTCCGGCGAGACGTCGACGACCTTGGCCCGGAAGAGCTGCACGGTCTCCAGCACCTGGCTGCGCACCGAGGCGTCGGCGCGCACCTTGACCATCAGCAGCTCCCGCTGCACGGCGGCGTCCGGCTCCAGCTCCACGATCTTGATCACGTTGACGAGCTTGTTGAGCTGCTTGGTGACCTGCTCCAGCGGCTGCTCGCCGACGGCGACCACGATCGTCATCCGGGAGATGTCCGGGTGCTCGGTCGGGCCCACCGCGAGCGACTCGATGTTGAAGCTGCGCCGGGAGAACAAGCCGGAAACCCTGGCCAGCACACCCGGGACGTTCTCCACCAGCACGCTGAGCGTGTGCCGTGTCATCGCCGCGCTCACCCCTCGTCCTCGGCGAACAGCGGACGGATGCCGCGCGCCGCCATGATCTCGTCGTTGCCGGTCCCGGCGGCCACCATCGGCCAGACCTGCGCGTCCTGCCCCACCACGAAATCGATCACGACGGGTCGGTCGTCGATCTCCATGGCCCGCTGGATGACGCTGTCGACGTCCTCAGCGGACTCGCACCGCAGACCCGCGCAGCCGTAGGCCTCGGCCAGCAGCTTGAAGTCCGGGATGCGGTGCTTGTGGGTGCCGAGGTCGCTGTGTGAGTAACGCTCGGCGTAGAAGAGGTTCTGCCACTGCCGGACCATACCCAGGTTGCCGTTGTTGATGACGGCGACCTTGATGGGGATGTCCTCGATGGCGCAGGTGGCGAGTTCCTGGTTGGTCATCTGGAAGCAGCCGTCGCCGTCGATGGCCCAGACCTGCTTGTCCGGCACCCCGGCCTTGGCGCCCATCGCGGCGGGCACCGCGTAGCCCATGGTGCCCAGGCCGCCGGAGTTCAGCCAGGTCCGGGGGTTCTCGTAGCCGATGAACTGGGCGGCCCACATCTGGTGCTGGCCGACCCCGGCGGCGTAGACCGCGTCCGGGCCGACCAGCGCGCCGATCCGCTCGATGACGTACTCCGGCGACAGGCTGCCGTCGGCCGGCCAGTCGTAGCCCAGCGGGAACCGGGAGCGCCAGTTGTTCAGCGTCTGCCACCAGGGGGCCAGGTCGGCGCTGCCCTCCTCGGCGGTGAGCCCGGCCACGGTCTCGATCAGCTCGCCGAGCACGTCCTTGCAGTCGCCGACGATCGGCACGTCGGCGTAGCGGTTCTTGGAGATCTCCGCCGGGTCGATGTCGGCGTGCACGACCTTGGCCTCCGGCGCGAAGGAGGAGAGCTGGCCGGTGACCCGGTCGTCGAACCGGGCGCCGAGCGCGACCAGCAGATCGGCGCGCTGCATCGCGGCGACCGCCGCGACGGTGCCGTGCATCCCCGGCATCCCGAGGTGCTGCGGATGTGAATCGGGGAAGGCGCCGCGCGCCATCAGCGTCGTGACCACCGGGATGCCGGTGCGCTCGGCCAGCTCGCGCAGCCGCGCGGTGGCCTCCGCCTTGAGCACCCCGCCGCCGACGTAGAACACCGGCCGCTGCGCGGTGGTGATCAGCCGCGCCGCCTCCCGGACCTGCTTGCCGTGCGGCTTGGTGGCGGGCCGGTACCCGGGCAGCTTCATCTCCGGCGGCCAGGCGAACGAGGTGGTGGCCTGCTGGACGTCCTTGGGGATGTCCACCAGCACCGGTCCGGGACGGCCGCTGGAGGCGATGTAGAAGGCCTCGGCGATCGTCCTCGGGATCTCCGCCGGGTCGGTGACCAGGAAGTTGTGCTTGGTGATCGGCAGCGTGATGCCGCAGATGTCGGCTTCCTGGAAGGCGTCGGTGCCGATCAGCGAGGTGGACTGCTGGCCGGTGATCGCCACCAGCGGCACCGAGTCCATCTGGGCGTCGGCCAGGGCGGTGACCAGGTTGGTCGCGCCGGGGCCGGAGGTGGCCATGCACACCCCGACCCGGCCGGTGGCCTGGGCGTACCCGGTGGCGGCGTGCCCGGCCCCCTGCTCGTGCCGGACGAGCACGTGGCGCACCTTCTGGGAGTCCAGCAGCGGGTCGTAGGCCGGGAGGATGGTGCCGCCGGGAATGCCGAAGACGATCTCGCAACCGACGGATTCGAGCGAGCGCACCAGGGCCTGCGCACCGCTGAGCTTCACCGGCGCACCGGTGGGCGGAGCGGGCTTGGGCCGGCGTCCTGGGGGCGGCGTCGGGACCGGATTCTGCCTGGTGTTGGCGCTGGTCATCAGGTCTGCCTCGGGGGTCGGGGAGTGGGGTCGGACACGAAAAAACCCCCGCGGACCGGAAATGGCCCCACGAGGGTTGGCGCGTCGACGCTGCGAAACTTCCTAGGCGTCGACGCGCCGGGGAAGTACGAGAATGTCGTGCAGTCGCAGCATGGCCTGGACGGTAGTCCGCGCTCGGTCGCCGAGTCAAACCTGCGGGACGCCGTTCCCACTTCGTGGACGCCCGGTCCGGTGCGCGGTCCGGCGTTCGACCAGTTCAGCACGGCTCCCACCCTCCCCATCACCCGTCCGGGTGTGGTGTGCGCCTCCCCCGGTGGTGCGGGCGGCGGCACCCCGGTCCGCACCTCCCGCCGCAGGTGGGACCATCGAGGGGTGAGCCAGACCCAGCAGGACGCGGAGCAGCCCGAGACCCCGGAGCGTGCCGAGACCCCGGAAATGCCGGAACGGTCCGAGCAGGCCGGAACCCCGGGACAGGCGGGAGCCGCCGAGCAGGCCGACAGCGCCGAGGACGCCACCGCGGGCGGCGCGGCCGAGGACGCGGACCCGGCGGCGGGCACCACCGCGCAGGCGACCGCCGAGGAGCGGCCGCTGCCGTCCTCGCTGGCCTTCCGGATCAACCCCGTGTCGCTGCTCGCCGTGCTCGCCATCGCGGCCTGCGCCACCCCGCTGGCGACCACGGCCGGACCGTGGGCGCTGCTGGTCTACCTGATCCCGCTGGCCATCGCGGTCTGGATCCTGCGCACCCGCACCACCGTCGGCCCCGACGAGGTCCGCACCCGCACGGTCTTCGGCGGCAAGCGGTTCACCTGGGACGAGGTGGTCTCGCTGCGGCTGGACGAGAAGCGCTGGCTCAAGGCCGTGCTGCGCTCCGGCGACGAGGTCGTGCTGCCCGCGATCCGGGTGCGCGACCTGCCCCGGCTCGCGGTGATGAGCGGCGGGCGGCTGACCGACCCCGCCACCGCGGAGTAGTGTCGGAGTCACCGCTGCTCCGCGCGCCCACAAGGCGCCTCCTGGGCGTTCCCGGCCGATGGGCCGGATCCCTCCGACGCCAGGGCTCGGCCGTCGATCGCGGCTGGGGTCCCCCGCGTCCCGGAACACGTGCCGAGGGCTCCCCCGTCCGCGGGACCGGTCCTCGCTGGCGACAAACGAGGTGGACAATGCCCCAGCTCCGCTCCCGCACCACGACCCACGGGCGGAACGCCGCAGGCGCCCGCTCGCTGTGGCGTGCCACCGGCATGACCGACGACGACTTCGGCAAGCCGATCGTCGCGATCGCCAACTCCTACACCCAGTTCGTTCCCGGCCACGTGCACCTGCGCGACCTCGGTGACGTGGTGGCCGAGACCGTCCGGGAAGCGGGCGGGGTGCCGCGCGAATTCCACACGATCGCCGTGGACGACGGGATCGCGATGGGCCACAGCGGGATGCTCTACTCGCTGCCCTCGCGGGAGATCATCGCCGACTCGGTGGAGTACATGGTCAACGCGCACCAGGCCGACGCCCTGGTGTGCATCTCGAACTGCGACAAGATCACGCCCGGGATGCTCAACGCCGCGATGCGGCTCAACGTCCCGACGGTCTTCGTCTCCGGCGGGCCGATGGAGGCGGGCAAGGCGGTGGTCGTCGACGGCGTCGCGCAGGCCCCGACCGACCTGATCACCACGATCTCGGCCTCGGCCAACTCGGCGGTGGACGACGAGGGCCTCTCCGAGGTCGAGCGCTCCGCGTGCCCCACCTGCGGCTCCTGCTCCGGCATGTTCACCGCCAACTCGATGAACTGCCTCACCGAAGCGCTGGGCCTCGCGCTGCCCGGCAACGGCTCCACGCTGGCCACCCACGCGGCCCGGCGGGCGCTGTTCGAGAACGCCGGGCGCACCGTCGTGGACCTGTGCCGCCGCTACTACGGCCAGGACGACGAGTCGGCGCTGCCCCGCTCGATCGCGAACCAGAAGGCGTTCCAGAACGCGATGGCGCTGGACATGGCGATGGGCGGCTCCACCAACACGGTGCTGCACACGCTGGCCGCCGCGATGGAGGGCGAGATCGACTTCGCCCTGGAGGACATCGAGGCGACCAGCCGCCGGGTGCCCTGCCTGGCCAAGGTCGCGCCGAACTCCGACTACCACATGGAGGACGTGCACCGGGCCGGCGGCATCCCCGCGATCCTCGGCGAGCTCGACCGGGGCGGGATGCTGCACCGCGACGTCACCGCGATCCACAGCCCGAACCTGACCGAGTGGCTGACCAAGTGGGACGTCCGCTCCGGCTCGCCGTCGGCCGAGGCCGTCGAGATGTTCCACGCCGCGCCGGGCGGGGTCCGCACCACGAAGGCGTTCTCCACCGAGAACCGCTGGTCCAGCCTGGACACCGATTCCGAGGGCGGCTGCATCCGCGACGTCGCGCACGCCTACACCGCCGACGGCGGGCTGGCGGTGCTGCGCGGCAACCTCGCGGTGGACGGCGCGGTGGTCAAGACCGCGGGCGTCGAGGAGGAGCTGTGGCACTTCCAGGGCCCGGCGCGGGTGCTGGAGAGCCAGGAGCAGGCCGTCTCGGCGATCCTGAACAAGGAGATCCAGCCCGGCGAGGTCCTGGTGATCCGCTACGAAGGCCCCTCCGGCGGCCCGGGGATGCAGGAGATGCTGCACCCGACGGCCTTCCTCAAGGGCTCCGGGCTGGGCAAGAAGTGCGCGCTGATCACCGACGGGCGCTTCTCCGGCGGCTCCTCCGGGCTGTCCATCGGGCACATCTCCCCGGAGGCGGCCAACGGCGGCACCATCGGTCTGGTCGAGAACGGCGACCAGGTGCTCATCGACGTGCGGGAGCGCAAGCTGGAGCTGCTGGTCGACGAGGCGGTGCTCGCCGAACGCCGGGCCAAGATGGACGCCAGCGAGCACCCGTGGGAGCCGGTCGGCCGGGAGCGCAAGGTCACCGCGGCGCTGCGGGCCTACGCCAAGCTCGCCACCTCCGCCTCCTACGGCGCGGTCCGCGACATCGGCAAGTGACCACCCACTGACGTTCCCCGGTGAGGGGCACCTTCATCCGACAGATGAAGGTACCCCTCACTCAAGGCCCCATCAGGCGAACGTCACCACCAGCCCGCAGGCAACGCCGAACGAAACCCCCGTCAGGCAAGCGGCGGAAGCCGCTTCCGCCTTGCCCCACCCTCGCCACTTGCACCGCAGCGGGTTCTCAGCGGCCTTCTCGCGAGGACAGCGCCGACGCCGTGTACGAAGTGGGTACATCAGGAGGCGATCCCGCAGCGAGAAGGCCGCTGAGGTTCCGCTACCCGCACCGCCACGCAGAGCGAGCCCGAAACCACGAACCTCACCGCAGGAGGAGTAGTACTGCTGCGCTTGCCGCCGCCGCGATCACCAACGACACGGTGCCGAAGATCAGCGGGCGGCGGACCCAGACCCGGCCGCGGTCCAGCGCGACCCGGCCCGGCCCGGTGAACATCAGGCCCAGCGCGAGCGCGGCGAGCACCACCTCGAACTCGACTCCGCCTTCCGAGGCGAAGAACCCGTTGCCGAAGTTCAGCGCGATGGCGCTGGCCATCACGCCGAGCACGCCGGCGGCGGCCAGCGGGGTGAACAGCCCGAGCACCAGCAGCGCTCCGGCGCCCAGCTCGGTGCCGCCGGTGATCAGCGCGAGCAGCGCGCTCTGCTGGAAGCCCATCCCGGTCAGCGCCCCGGCGAAGCCCTCGGGTCCGGGCCCGCCGAACGCGCCGAACAGCTTCTGCGCGCCGTGGGCGAGGAAGATCCCGCCAAGGGTCCACCGCAGCACCAGCAGGCCGAGGTCGGCGCCCGCGTTCCAGCCGGACCGCTCGGGCTGGAGCCCGGGTTCGGCCTCGTCGTCGTAGTAGTAGTCCCTGTCGGACGCGACGAGCGAGGTCGCTTCCGCGTCGCTGTAGGCGTCGTCGTAGTAGTCGTAGCCGTGCGCGCTGCCCGGACCACCCGCCGCTCCGCCGCTGGCGTGGCGGCCGTAGCTGCGATCGTCGGGGTAGCCGCCGGCACCACCGGGGCGATCGTCGTGGATCCTCACGCCGCGTGAGGCTAAGGCATGGCGACCGCGAAGTGCGACCCTTTCGAAGGAATCTCGCTCGACACGTGACCACCGGCCGCGAGTGCCTGGCTCACCCGGCGTTCACCGCGGCCGGGCTACCCTCGTGGCCGTGGCAGCCTCCCACCGGAACCGGCGTCTCCTGCTGAGCGCGACCGCCGTCGTCGGCGCGTTGCTGGCGGGGTGCGCCCAGTTCCCCGACGAGCACCCCCGGCCGTGGTCGGAGCAGCCGAGCCTGGAACCGCAGGCGGGTCCGCAGCCGTCGATCGAGGGCGAGGCGCCGCCGCCGGACCCGGACGCCCCGCAGTCCGCGCCCGCCGAGCCGGTCGGCTGCGAGGACCCGGACACCGCGGTGATCGCCACCTGCCTGGAGCCGGTCGGCGCCGTCGCGGTGCTGCCCGACGGGCAGGGCGCGCTGGTCGGCGAGCGGGCCACCGGCCGGGTGCTGCTGGTGCGCCGCGACGCCGAGCCGGTGGAGCTGGCCCGGCTGCCGGTGGACGCCTCCGCCGGCGGGGGGCTGACCGCGCTCGCGCTGTCCCCGAGCTACCACGAGGACGAGCTGTTCTACGCCTACATCACCACCGGCGGCGACAACCGGGTGGTGCGGATCGCGGCCGGGGACAGCCCGAAGCCGGTGCTCACCGGCATCCCCAAGGGCGGCAGCGGGAATTCCGGCGCGCTGTTCGACGACGGGCAAGGCGCGCTGCTGGTGGCCACCGGCAACGCGGGGAACCCGGCCGCCGCGACCGATCCGGCGTCGCTGGCCGGGAAGGTGCTGCGGATCAACGGCTTCGGCGATCCGGCCGAGGGCAACCCGCGGCCGGACTCGCCGGTGATCGCCGCCGGGCTGTCCGATCCGGGCGGCATCTGCGGGGTCCCGGGGCTGGGCTCGTTCTGGGTCACCGACCGCCGGGCGGGCGAGGACGTGCTGCACCAGGTGCGTCCGGGCCGACCGATCGGGCCGCCCGCCTGGAGCTGGCGGGAGCAGCCGGGCGTGACGGGCTGCGCCGCCGACCCGGGCACCGTGGTGGTGGCGCTGCGCGATGCCGCCGCGCTGTACACGCTGCACCCGTCCCCGGACGGGGCCTTCACCGGCCAGCCGACGAAGGTGATGGAGGGCACCTACGGCCGCTTCACCGCCGCGGCGCTCGGCCCGGACGGCCTGGTTTGGCTGGGCACCGCGAACAAGGCGGGCGGGCAGCCGGTGTCCAGCGACGACCGGGTGATCCGCATCGAGCCGCCCACCGGCGGGACCGCGGGCAAGGACTGAGCTTCCACCCGATTCACCCGCTCTGCCACGATCGGGTGAGTCGATGGAGGGAGCGGGACATGGCGGCGAGGCTGGGCGACCGGGTGGCGCTGGTCACCGGTGCGGCGAGCGGGATCGGCCGGGCCACCGCGCTGCGGCTGGCCGACGAGGGCGCGGCCGTCGCGGTCACCGACGTCCAGGACGAGGCGGGCGCCGAGGTCGTCGCCGAGGTCCGGGAACGGGGCGGCCGGGCGGTGTTCGTCCACCACGACGTCACCGGCGAAGCCGCCTGGACCGCCGCGATCGAGGCGGTGCTCGCCACGTGGGGACGGCTGGACGTGCTGGTCAACAACGCGGGGATCGGCGATCGGGGCAGCATCGAGGACAGCACCGCCGAGGGCTACGAGCGGGTCGTCGCGGTGACCCAGACCGGGGTGTTCCTCGGCATGAAGACCGCCTCGGCGGCGCTCAAGGCGTCCGGTCACGGCTCGGTGATCAACGTGAGCTCGATCTACGGGGTCAGCGGCGGTCTCGGCGGCAACCCGGCCTACCACGCCGCGAAGGGCGCCGTGCGCACCCTGACCAAGAACGTGGCGCTGGACTGGGCGGAGTCGGGCGTGCGGGTCAATTCCGTGCACCCCGGCTTCGTCGACACCCCGATCCTCGGCGACCCGGACGCCACCGAGCAGCGCCGACCGCTGGTCGCGGTGACCCCGCTGGGCCGCCTCGGCCGCCCCGAGGAGATCGCCGCCGCCATCGCCTTCCTGGCCTCCGACGACGCCTCCTTCATCACCGGCTCGGAGCTCCACGTGGACGGCGGCTACCTGGCCCGCTGACGGCGACGTCACCGGGCGGCGCGGGTGCTTCGATCGGTTCGGCGGTGGTCCGGGCGAGCAGGGCCAGGGTGTGCTCGGAGCTGGAGCCCTCCGCCGTGGTCGCCACGATCAGGGACTGCTCCGGGGAACGGCCCACCACGAGGGCCTGCTTGGTGACGGTGAGCGCGCCCACCAGCGGGTGCCGCAGCTCGAACTCGTCGGCCTGGCACGGCTTGACCCGGTGGTCGCCCCACATCGCCACGAACTCGGGGCTGCGCATGGACAGCTCCCCGACCAGGGCGGCCAGCAGGGCGTCCTCGGGGTGCCGGCCGGCGGCGAGCCGCAGGGTGCCGACCAGGGAGCGGGCCTTGCGCTTCCAGTCGGCGTAGAGCTCGCGGGTGTGCGGGTCGAGGAACAGCATCCGGGCCAGGTTCGGCCGGTCGGCAGGCCGGTCCGGCGCGGTGCGGTCGACGTGCCCGGCCAGCAGCGCGTGCCCGAGCGCGTTCCAGGCCAGCACATCGGTGCGCCGCCCGACGAGCAGCGCGGGCGCGGCGTCGAGGGAACGCATCAGCTCCCGGGTCGTGCGGTCGACCCGCTCCGGAGCCGGGCGGCGCAGCGGCCGGGGGCGCCGGTGGGCGAGCTCGCGCAGGTGGTCGCGCTCGTGCTCGTCGAGCCGGAGCGCTCCGGCGAGGGCGTCCAGGACGGCGCCGGAGGCGTTGCTCGACTGACCTTGCTCCAGGCGCGTGTAGTAGGACGCGCTCACCCCGGCGAGCTGGGCGAGCTCCTCCCGCCGCAGCCCGGCCACGCGCCGCCGCCCGGGGAACTCGGGCAGCCCGACGTCCTCGGGGCGCAACCCCGCCCGCCGAGCCCGGAGGAACTCGCCCAATCCAGTCGCCATGCTCCCGAGTATGCGCGGCGACCGGCCGCCGAGCCTGACCCCGCCGGGGATAGGCGCGGGCGGGTCTGGTCCGGCCCGGATCCGCCGCCGCACGCTGGTCCGCAGCGATACCAGCGAGGAGCGGACATGCACGAGATCGTCTTGGGAGACGTCACGATCACCCGGATCGTGGAGTACTACGGCTCGGTCGGGATGGCACCCGGCACCTTCTTCCCGGAGAGCCCGGCGGAGTCCTGGCGGGACGGCGAGCACTGGCTCGCACCGGACTTCCTCGACCCGGCCACCGGGACCGTCGTCGCCGCCGCCCAGACGTGGCTGCTGCGCAGAGAGGGCCGGACGATCCTCGTCGACACCGGCGCGGGCAACGACAAGGAACGCCCGCACGCACCGGTGTGGAGCCGGCTGGACACGGACTTCCTCGGCCGCCTCGCCGCGGCCGGGGTCCGGCCGGAGGACGTCGACCTGGTCATCAACACCCACCTGCACGTGGACCACGTCGGCTGGAACACCCGGCTCGACGGCCGCACGTGGGTGCCGACCTTCCCCAACGCCACCTACCTCTTGCCCCGGGCCGACTTCGAGTTCTGGAACCCCGCGAACGGGCGCACCCCGATCTCCGGGCACGGCAACCAGAACGTGTTCGAGGACAGCGTCGCCCCGGTGCACGAGGCCGGGCTCACCGAGCTGTGGGAGGACGGCCACCGGATCGACGCGAACCTGCGGCTGGAGCCCGCGCCCGGCCACACCCCCGGTTCGTCGGTGGTGGTGCTCGAATCGGGCACCGACCGCGCGCTGTTCGCGGGCGACCTGCTGCACACCCCGCTGCAGTTCGTCGAACCCGACACCAACAGCTGCTTCTGCGAGGACCCGGTGCGGTCCCGGGCCACCCGGCGGCGGCTGCTCGGCTGGGCCGCCGACACCGGCGCGCTGGTCCTGCCCGCGCACCTCGGCGGGCACGGCGGCGCGGAGGTGGTCCGCGAGGGCGGCTCGTTCGCCATCAAGGGCTGGGCGCCCTTCGCCCGCCTCTGACCGCGCCGATTTCCCGCGAACCCGAAGGAGAACCGGGTGTCCGACCCGATCGTCACCACCACCGCCGGGGCCGTCCGGGGCCGCGCCGGCGGCACCGCGCACGTCTTCCACGGCATCCCCTACGCCGCACCGCCCACCGGGGCGGCCCGGTTCGCCCCGCCCGCCCCGCACGCCCCGTGGTCCGGCGTCCGCGACGCGACGGCGCCCGGCCCGACCGCGCCCCAACCGCGCCGCGACTTCGGGGCGCTGGACATGTCGCCCTACTTCGGTGCGGGCTGGGTTCCCGGCGCGGACTACCTGACCGCCGACGTGTGGACCCCGCCGAACGCGCACCGCAACCCGGTGCTGGTCTTCGTGCACGGCGGCGGGTTCGTCGCCGGATCAGCCCGGACCCCGCTCTACGACGGGACGGCCTTCGCCCGCGACGGCGTCGTCCTCGTCACCCTCCAGTACCGGCTGGGCATCCCCGGGTTCCTCGACGTGCCCGGCGCACCGCCCAACCGGGGGCTGCTCGACGTGGTGGCCGGGCTGCGCTGGGTGCGGGAGAACATCGCGGCGTTCGGCGGTGATCCCGGCACCGTCACGCTCGCGGGCCAGTCCGCCGGGGCGACCATCGCGGCCGGGGTGCTCGCCACCCCCGAGGCGGCGGGGCTGTTCCAGCGCGCCATCGTGCAGAGCGGCAGCGGGCTCGGCGCGTTCTCCCCGGAGCAGGCGGCGCGGGTGACCCGCGCGGCGGCCGACGCCCTCGGCATCGCCCCGGCCGACTTCGCCCCCGACTTCGCCCCCGACTTCGCCGAGGTGCCGGACGAGCGCCTCGTCGAGATCGCACCGGAGCTCGGCGGCCTCGACCTGCGCACCGCGACCCGGTTCGACCCGCTGGTCGGGCTCAGCCCGTTCAGCCTCGTGCTCGACCGCCAGCCCGCCGAAGCCGCGACCGCCGACGTCGCGCTCCTCGTCGGCACCAACGCCGAGGAGGGCAACCTCTACCTCGCGCCGCAGGGCGAGCTCATCACCTCGACCGCCCAGGACGTGCACGACACCGCCGCCCGGGTGGCCGCCGACCCGGCCGCCCTCGTGGCGCGGCTCCGGGCCGAGCACCCGGCGGCGACCGAGGGCGGGCTGCGCTCGGCGATCCTGGGCGACGCGCTGTTCCGGACCGGCAGCCGCCGCCTCGCCGACGCCCACGCCGCACGGGGACGACCGACGCACCGCTACGAGTTCGCCTGGCGCTCCCCCGCGCTGGACGGCTCGCTCGGCGCGGCGCACGCGGTGGAGCTGCCGTTCGCGTTCGACAACCTGCACGTCCCCGCGCTGCGCGGTCCCCACGGGCTGCTCGGCCGCCCCGCCCCGCCGGCCGAACTCGCCACCCGCCTGCACGGCGCCTGGGTGGACTTCGCCCGCACCGGCAACCCCGGCTGGGCCCCCTCCGACCCCGCCCACTTCACAGCCTGAGCACCCTCCGAACGCGGAGTGAGGGGCACCCTTGTCCAAGTTACTTGGACAAGGGTGCCCCTCACTCACTTCCCTGACGGGTGAACGGGCGCGGTGGCTACTGGCCGCAGGCGGCCAGGACGAGTTCGCGGACCCGCTTGGCGTCGGCCTGGCCCTGGGTGGCCTTCATGACCGCGCCGACGATCGCGCCCGCCGCCTGGACCTTGCCGCCCCGGATCTTGTCCGCGACGTCCGGCTGCGCGGCCAGCGCCTCGTCGATCGCCGCCTGCAGCGCCGAGTCGTCGGAGACCACGGCCAGCCCGCGCGCCGCGACGACCTCGTCCGGCTCGCCCTCGCCCGCCAGCACGCCGTCGACGACCTGCCGGGCCAGCTTGTTGGTCAGCTCGCCGGCGGCGACCAGCGCGATCACCCGCGCCACCTGGGCGGGCGTGATCGCCAGCTCGGTCAGCTCGACGCCGCGGGTGTTGGCCTGCTGGGACAGGTAGGCGACCCACCAGGACCGGGCGTCGCCGGACGGCGCCCCGGCCTCGACGGTCTCCGCGACGAGCTCCAGCGCTCCGGAGTTGACCAGGTCGCGCAGCTCCTCGTCGGACAGTCCCCATTCGTCCTTGGCCCGCTTGCGGCGCTCCCACGGCAGCTCCGGCAAGGTGCCCGCCAGCTCGGCGACCCACTCGCGGGACGGCGCGATCGGCACCAGGTCCGGCTCCGGGAAGTAGCGGTAGTCCTCGGAGGTCTCCTTCGGACGTCCCGCCGAGGTGCCGCCGCTCGCCTCGTCGAAGTGCCGGGTCTCCTGCCGGATCGAGCCGCCGGAGGCGAGCACCGCGGCGTGCCGCTGCATCTCGTAGCGGACCGCGCGCTCCACGCTGCGCAGCGAGTTCACGTTCTTGGTCTCGGTCCGGGTGCCGAACTCCGCGGTGCCCTTCGGCATCAGCGACACGTTCGCGTCGCAGCGCAGCGAGCCCTGGTCCATCCGCACGTCGGACACGTCCAGCGCCCGCAGCAGATCGCGCAGCGCGGTGACGTAGGCGCGGGCCACCTCGGGCGCCCGCTCCCCCGCACCGGTGATCGGCTTGGTGACGATCTCGATCAGCGGCACCCCGGCGCGGTTGTAGTCCAGCAGCGAGTGCTCGGCCCCGTGGATCCGGCCGGTGGCACCGCCGACGTGCAGCGACTTGCCGGTGTCCTCCTCCATGTGGGCGCGCTCGATCTCGACCCGGAACAGCTCGCCGTCGTCGAGCACCACGTCGAGGTGGCCGTCGAACACGATCGGCTCGTCGTACTGGGAGGTCTGGAAGTTCTTCGGCATGTCCGGGTAGAAGTAGTTCTTCCGGGCGAACCGGCACCACTCCGCGACCTGGCAGTTCAGCGCCAGGCCGATCCGGATCGCGGCCTCCACGGCCTTGCCGTTGACCACGGGCAGCGCGCCGGGCATCCCCAGGCACACCGGGCACACCTGGGTGTTGGGCTCGGCGCCGAAGGCGTTCGCGCAGCCGCAGAACATCTTGGTCCGCGTGGACAGCTCCACGTGGACCTCCAGGCCCAGGACCGGGTCGTACCGCTCCAGGACCTGCTCGTAGTCCATGATCTCCGCCACCGCGGTCACTCGTCGTCCTCCTTGCGCCGCAGCGTGCGGACCGCCAGCGCGGTGCCGGTGACCAGGCCCGCCGCGGTGATCAGCACGTCCGCCATCGCCAGCTTGTCGTTCTTGGCCCGGGCGTCGCGGAGGCTCGCCCGCAGGCCGAACGCCGCGGAGAGCACGGATGCGAGCTGGAACGCCGCCTTGATCTTCGGGTTCATCACGCCACCTCCAACTGCGGAACGCTGTTGATCAGTGCGCCGCCCAGGGCGGCGTCGCGCGCGGCCTCGTAGGCCGCCCCGACCCGGTAGAGCCGGTCGTCGGCCATCGGCGGAGCCATGATCTGCAACCCGACCGGGAGGCCGTCCTCGTCGGAGAGGCCGCAGGGCAGGCTCATGGCCGCGTTGCCCGCCAGGTTCGACGGGATGGTGCACAGGTCCGCACGGTACATCGCCAGCGGATCGTCGACCCGGTCGCCGATCGGGAACGCGGTGGTCGGCGTGGTCGGCGAGACCAGCACGTCGACCTGCTCGAAGGCGGCGCCGAAGTCCCGGGTGATCAGCGTGCGCACCTTCTGCGCCTGCCCGTAGTAGGCGTCGTAGTAGCCGGAGGACAGCGCATAGGTGCCGAGCATGATCCGCCGCTTGACCTCGGGGCCGAAACCGGACTCCCGGGTCAGCGACATGACCTCCTCGGCGCTGCGCGAACCGTCGTCGCCGATCCGCAGGCCGTAGCGCATCGCGTCGAAGCGGGCCAGGTTCGACGAGCACTCGCTCGGCGCGATCAGGTAGTAGGCGCCCAGCGCGTAGTCGAAGTGCGGGCAGGACACCTCGACGACCTCGGCGCCCAGCGCGGTGAGCTGCTGCACCGCGGCGTCGAACGCCCGCTGCACGCCGGGCTGGTAGCCCTCGCCGGAGAACTCCCGGACGACGCCGACGCGGACCCCGGCGAGGTCACCGGCGGCCCCGTCCCGGGCGGCGGCGACCACCGGCGGCACCGGCGCGTCGATCGAGGTGGAATCCATCGGGTCCGACCCGGCCATCACCTCGTGCAGCAGCGCCGCGTCCAGCACCGTGCGGGCGCACGGACCGGCCTGGTCCAGCGAGGAGGAGAAGGCCACCAGGCCGTAGCGGGACACCCCGCCGTAGGTCGGCTTGACGCCGACGGTGCCGGTGACCGCGCCCGGCTGGCGGATCGAGCCGCCGGTGTCGGTGCCGATCGACAGCGGGGCCTCGAAGGCGGCGAGCGCGGCGGCCGAGCCACCACCGGAACCGCCCGGGATCCGGTCCAGGTCCCACGGGTTGCGGGTCGGCCCGTACGCGGAGTTCTCGGTCGACGAGCCCATCGCGAACTCGTCCATGTTCGTCTTGCCGAGCAGCACCATGCCGGCCTCGCGGAGCCGCCGGGTCACCGTCGCGTCGTACGGCGGGACCCAGCCCTCCAGCATCTTGGAGCCGCAGGTGGTGGGCATGTCGCTGGTGGTCAGCACGTCCTTGACGGCCACCGGCACCCCGGCCAGCGGCGACGCGGGGGTGCCCGCGGCCCGGTCCGCGTCGGCGCGGCGGGCGGCCTCCAGGGCGCCCTCGACGTCGACGTGCAGGAAGGCGTTCACGGCGGTGTCCACCGC
The DNA here is from genome assembly GCF_039542665.1 of Saccharopolyspora cebuensis. Classification (NCBI taxonomy): domain Bacteria; kingdom Bacillati; phylum Actinomycetota; class Actinomycetes; order Pseudonocardiales; family Pseudonocardiaceae; genus Saccharopolyspora; species Saccharopolyspora cebuensis. The sequence goes on along the minus strand of NZ_BAABII010000019.1, from coordinate 206,410 downwards.
GTCGATGCGGTCCAGGTGCGCGCGGGTCACCTCGACGGAGGTCAGCTCACCCGCCTGCAGCCGGTCGGCCAGCTCGGACGCGCTCAGCCCGGTCGGGTCGTCACCGGATACGGTCTGCGTCATCAGGCCTCCTCGCTCAGGATCCGCGGCACGCGGAACCGGTCCTCCTCGGCCGCGGGGGCTCCGGAGAGCGCCTGCTCGCGGCTCAGGCCGGGCCGGACCTCGTCGTCGCGGAAGACGTTGGTCACCGGCACCGCGTGGGACGTCGGCGGGATGTCGTCCGCGGCGACCTCCCCGACCCTGGCCACCGATTCCAGGATCACGTCGAGCTGGCCTGCGAAGGTGTCGAGCTCGGCCTCGGTGACGGCCAGCCTCGCCAGCCCTGCGAGGTGCGCGACCTCGTCGCGGGAGATCTTGGACACTGCGAAGGCTCCCTGGTCATGTGCGGTTCACGGGTACCCGTGAAGTCTATGGTGAACCCGCCCGGTGGGGTCCGGGGGGCGCGCCGGGCCGGGCGGGGTCGCCGGGGTCCCGGAAAGCGCAGGTCATTCCACTGCGTGGACGCCGGGATCACCACAGCGGCCCCGGATCTGCCACAATTCCAGCGCCAACCCCCGGCCGCCGGACCAGCGCGGTCGTGGAGCCGCGCGGCCGGCGAGGTGCCGCGCACGAAGCTGGAGGCGTTGAGTCCGGTGTCCTTCCTCGTTCGGGTGCAGATACCGGACCAGCCGGGCACCCTCGGCTCGGTCGCCAGCGCTCTCGGCGAGATCGGCGCCGACATCCTCAGCGTCGACGTGGTGGAGCGCGGCGGCGGGGTGGCCATCGACGACCTGGTGGTGGAGCTGCCCTCCGGTCGGCTGCCGGACGTGCTGATCACGGCGGCCGAATCGATCGAGGGCGTCGAGGTGGACGCGGTCCGGCCCTACTCCGGCGTGCTGGACACCCACCGCGAGCTGGAGCTGGTCGAGGAGATCGCCGCCGACCCGGGCAACGGGCTGCAGATCTTCGCCGAAGGCGTGCCGCGGATCATCCGGTCGGGCTGGGCGATGGTGTTCGGGCACCGCTCCGGCGGCGCCGAGCAGCTCGCCGCCAGCACCTCCGCACCGCAGGAGGGCTACCTGGAGCTGCCGTGGCTGCCGCTGGACCGCGGCACCATCCTGGACAGCGACGCCGAGTGGGTGCCCGGGACGTGGCAGGAGCTCGGCACCGAACTCGCCGCCACCCCGATCGGCAAGCCCGACCGGGTGCTGCTGGCCGGACGACCCGGCGGACCGCTGTTCCGCACCGCCGAGCTCGCCCGGCTCTCCCACCTCGCCGGGATCGTCGCCGTCGTCCTGGACAACTGAGCCCCCGCGGCTCACCCGTTCGGAACAGGAGTGAGGGGCACCCTTGTCCAAGTAACTCGGACAAGGGTGCCCCTCACCCAGCAAAACCCACCCGCACGACGAACGAGAAGCCCCGCGCGCAACGGCATCCGGCACCACCGCCAGGCAAGCGGCACGCACACGCCGAACCCGACCACCGTCAGGCAAGCGGCGAAAGCCGCTTCCGCTTTGCCCCACCCCCGCAACTCGCACCGCCGCGGGTTCTCAGCGGTCTTCTCGCGAGGACGCCCTGACGCTGTGTACGCGCTTGTACATGAGGAAGGGCGCCCGGAGCGAGAAGGCCGCTGAGGTTCCGCTGCCCGCACCGCTCCGCAAGGCGAGTTCAGAACAGTGGAAGACGGTGAGCGGTGAGGCGGAAGTTTGGCACTGGTAGCCAATCCCGCTCCGGCATCGGCTCGAAGCCCAGTCGCCGGTAGAGGCGCTGGGCGGCGGTGGCGACCTCCGAGACGCAGAGCACGACCTGCTTCGCGTCCTCCTGTCGGGCCCGGTCCAGCACCGCGCCGACGAGGGCGGCGCCGATGCCGCGCCCGGCTGCTTCGGGGGCCACCGCGAGCATCCGGAACTCGACCTCGCCGGGCCGGGCGATCTCGGCGTACACGCCGCCGGGTCGGGCCACGGTGACCGTGCCGAGCACCGCGTCGTCGTCCACCGCCACCAGCAGCTCCGCCTTCGCCGCGCGGTCGGCGGCGTTGCGCAGCTCGGTGGCGTAGTCGATGTCGTCGGCCGGGAGGTTGCCCGCCTCGGCGTAGGCGCGGACGCAGAGCTCGCCGATGGCCTCGAAGTCGGCCGCCCGGGCAGCGCGGATCGTCGTCATGCCACCGGATGCTGCCACTCGGGGCGCGGTGCTCATTCCGCGGGCAGCGCGCGCTCGGCGGCGGCCTCGGGGCCCTGCTGGAGCAGCGCGGTGAACCCGTCCTCGTCGAGGACCGGCACCTTGAGCTGCATCGCCTTGTCGTACTTCGACCCGGGCGAGTCGCCGACCACCACGAACGCCGTCTTCTTCGACACCGAACCGGCCGCGCGGCCACCGCGTTCCATGATCATTTCCTTGGCCTCGTCCCGGGAGTAGGTCGTCAGCGTCCCGGTGACCACGATGGACAGACCTTCGAGGGTGCGCGGGACGGATTCGTCGCGCTCGTCGGCCATCCGCACGCCCGCCGCGCGCCACTTGCGCACGACCTCGCGGTGCCAGTCCACCTCGAACCACTCGACCACGGCCGTCGCGATCGTCGGGCCGACCCCGTCGGTGGCGGCCAGCTCCTCCTCGGTCGCCTGCTCGATGCGGTCCAGCGACCCGAACTCGCGGGCCAGCGCCTGCGCGGCGGTCGGCCCCACGTGCCGGATCGACAGCGCCACCAGCACCCGCCACAGCGGCTGGTTCTTCGCCGACTCCAGGTTCCGCAGCAGCTTCGCGCCGTTGGCCGACAGGGCGCCGTCCTTGGTGCGGAACAGCGGGGTGCGCAGCAGCGCGTCCTCGTCGAGGTCGAACACGTCGCCCTCGTCGGTGAGCACCCCGGAGTCCAGCAGCGCCGCCGCCGCCTCGTAGCCCATCACCTCGATGTCGAAGCCGCCGCGCCCGGCGAGGTGGAACAACCGCTCCCGGAGCTGCGCCGGGCAGGACCGGCTGTTCGGGCAGCGGATGTCGACGTCGCCCTCCTTCTGCTGGCGCAGCGGCGTCCCGCACTCCGGGCACAGGGTGGGCATCTCGAACTCGCGCTCCTCGCCGGTGCGGACGTCCGCCACCGGGCCGAGCACCTCGGGGATCACGTCGCCCGCCTTGCGGATCACCACCCGGTCGCCGATCAGCACGCCCTTGCGGCGCACCTCGTCGGCGTTGTGCAGGGTGGCCATCGACACCGTGGACCCGGCGACCTTGACCGGCTCCATCACCGCGTACGGGGTCACCCGCCCGGTGCGCCCCACGTTGACCCGGATCTCCTGCAGCGTCGTGGTCGCCTGCTCCGGCGGGTACTTGTAGGCGATCGCCCAGCGCGGGGCCCGCGAGGTGGTGCCCAGCCTGCGCTGCAGCGGCACCTCGTCGACCTTGATCACCACGCCGTCGATCTCGTGCGCGGCGGAGTCGCGGTGCTCGCCCCAGTACCGGATGTGCTCGACCAGCTCGTCCTCGGTGGTCAGCACGACGGTGTGCTCGGACACCGGCAGCCCCCAGGCGCGCAGCGCCGCGTAGGACTCGGACTGGCGGGCCGGTTCGAAGCCCTCCCGCTTGCCGAGCCCGTGGCAGATCAACCGCAGCGGGCGGGTGCGGGTGATCCGCGGGTCCTTCTGCCGCAGCGATCCGGCGGCGGCGTTGCGCGGGTTGGCGAACGGCGGCTTGCCCGCCTCGACCAGCTTCGCGTTGAGCTCGGCGAACTCCTCGACGCGGAAGAACACCTCGCCGCGGACCTCCACCAGGGCGGGCACCGGGTACTCGTCGGTGCCGGTGAGCCGCTCCGGCACGTCGGCCATGGTGCGCACGTTGAGCGTCACGTCCTCGCCGGTGCGGCCGTCCCCCCGGGTCAGGGCCCGCTCCAGGCGCCCGTCCCGGTAGAGCAGGTTGATGGCCAGCCCGTCGATCTTGAGCTCGCACAGGTGGTGGACCTGACCGCCGACCTCGCGCTCCACCCGCTCGACCCAGGCGCGCAGCTCGTCGGTGTCGAAGGCGTTGTCCAGGCTGAGCATCCGCTCCAGGTGCGCCACGGCGGTGAACTCGGTGGAGAACGTGCCGCCGACCACCTGCGTGGGCGAGTCGGCCAGGCGCAGCGCCGGGTGCCGCTCCTCGATCCGCTGGAGCTCGCCGAACAGCTCGTCGAACTCGCCGTCGGAGATCGTCGGGGCGTCGAGCACGTAGTAGCGGAACTGGTGCCCGCGCACCTCCTCGACCAGTGCGGAATAGCGTTCCCGCACGTCAGCGGGAACGTCCTCGGCCCCTTCCGCCGCACCGCCCGCGGCGGGATCGCCGGGCAGCTCACCGGGCAGCTCATCGGGGCCGTCGAGATCGGGGCCGTCGAGGTCTGGGCGGCGCGGGTCTTCGCTGGTCACGTGCCGAGGTTAACGAGCCGCCCCGACAACGGCACGCAGCGCCTCGCCGTCGCGGCGCGAGCTCAGCCGCGATCGAGCTCGCGGACCAGCTCGCGCAGCTCCAGCAGGCCGATCGCGCCCTGCGGCTCCCGGTCGGCGGTCTCCACCCGGCCGAGCCGGTCGGCGGCCAGCCGTTCGCCGAGGGCGGCGTCCAGCGGCAGGAACGTCAGCGCCCGCTTCACGTCGTCGTCCAGGGCGGCGAAGCCGGGGTGGTACACCGCGACGTCCACCAGGCCCTCCGCCTCGTCGACCTGCGCCACCACCCGGACCTCCGCCAGCGGGTAGCGCTCACCGCGCAGGTTGACGGTGACCTCGGTGGGATCGGGCACCGCGGGCACCGAGTCGTGGTACTCCCACAGCGGCCCGGGCGCGGGCGCGGTGGCCTTCCAGGCGTCGGTGAAGCGGCGCAGCTCCGGGTCGGCCTGCCCGCTCACCACCAAGGCGTAGACGGCCTGCTCGCCGCGCTCGATGCCGAAGGTCAGCCGCGGGTGCAGCGCGGCGACGGCGTCGGCGACCAGGGCTTCGACCCGCTGCGGGGACTCGTCGCCCAGCGCCGCGGCGATCTCGGGCAGCATCGCGTCCCAGCGCTGCCAGAACTCCCGCGCGAGCGCGTCGGCGTCGACCGGTTCGGACTCGGGCGCCGAGCGGCGGCGGAAGAACTTCAGCATGGCCCCATTGTGCCGGTCCGGTCCGCGCGGCGGGGCCGGTTCGGCACCGAACGCAACGGACCGGCAGGACGGGTCAGGACCGGCAGGACGCGTCCAGCGCGGCGGAGGCGACGTGCGCCAGCTCGGCCGGGTCGATCCCGCGCACCCGGCGGGCCTCGGCGAGCGCCGCCAGCACCGCCGTCAGCGGGTCGTCGTGCGCGGCGCGGCGCAGCACCTCCAGCGCGTGCAGCTCGTTGCGCACGGCGCTGCCGCGCGGCCGGTTGAAGACGCTGCGCCAGCTCCACTCCCGGACGGTCTCGTTGAGCCGCGCGTGGTCCACCCCGCGGCGGTCGCGCATCGCGGCGAGCACCTGGTCCACGACGGGATGGCATAGGAAGTCCACCGAGCCGAGCACGTGCCGGGCCACCGCCAGCGCGGCGCTGCGCCGCTCGGCCGAACCGGCGGCCCGCAGCAGCGGCGCCAGCTCGGGCGGGTAGCCGGTGATCTCCGACGGTGGCGCGGGCAGCGAGGCCAGGTCGTCGGGCCACGGGGCGACCGGGAAGGTCCGGAACTCACCGGCCAGCCACTCCCGCGTCGGTTCGATCCCGGTGACCCGGCCCGCCAGCGCGAGCATCAGCGACACCGGTTCCGCCCGCGACCACGGCAGCCCGGCCCGCGCGCCCTCCAGCTCGTCGGGCGCGGCGCCCTCCCGGATCTCCGGCAGCACCGCCTCGAACGTGGTCCGCAGCTCGCCGGCGGCGGCGCTGGAGAAGCGGGTGACGGCCGCGGCGTCCCAGAACAGCGACACCCCGCGGGTGCCCCGGGTGATCCGGCGCAGCACCTCCGGGCGCCGCCCCTGGAACCCGCCGTCCTCGACCACCAGCAGCCAGTCGCCCAGCGGGCGCACCGCGATCATCGGGTACCGCTCCTGCTGGGCGAAGGACTCCTCGCAGAACTCGTCGATGTCCAGCGGGCGCGCCAGGTCGGCGACCGCCCCGAACCCGGCGGCGACCCGTTCGACGTCCGCACCGCGCACCAGCGTCAGGCACGCCGCCTCGTGCAGCGTGCTCCGCCGCAGCCACCCGGCGCGCTCCACCTCGTCCTGCCCGGAGTCCTGTACCACGGACTTCTTCCTACCAGCAGCACGCCGCGGCCACCGACCGTTCACGAAATCCCGTCAGCGGTTCGGCCGCCCGGGTGCCCGGTGACCGGCGGCGTCGCGACCCAACCGGGCGGCAACAAGTCGGGGGCCGGGGCGCGCTGCTCGCCCGGGTCCGGCGCACCGGCGTCCGGCCACGACAACCGGACCACTTCCGGCTCGCGGCCGGGCCGCAGCGCCCGCCCGCGACCGGGCGGCTGCGCGGTGGCCACCACCCCCGGCCACAGCTCCCCGTCCCGGGGGTCGCCGTTGAGCACCACCGCCGTGCACCCCGCGTCGCGCAGCGCGGCCGCGACCCCGGAGCGCAAGGCCCCCGCCTGGTTGACCGAGTTGTGGGTCAGCACGAGGTGGAACCCGATCCGCGCGCCCTCCGCGAGGTGGTCGACCAGCCCGTCGAGCACCTCCGGGGCGATCAGCTCGGCGTCGGCGACCAGGAGGAACACCCGCCGGTCCCACCGCCCGCCGCGCGAGCGCCTGCCGAGTTCGGCCAGCAGCGGCTCCACCGCCGCGCGGAACCCGCTGGGCACCGCCAGGTAGCTCAGCCACGCGGGGAACTCGCCCAACAGCTCCCGGCGCGGATCCAGGACCACGACCCGGCTTCCCGGGTGGAGGCGTTCGACCTCGCGGTGGACGACCCGCAGCAGCGAGCCGGTCCCCGAACTGCGGGAGCCGACGCAGAGCAGGTGCGCGGTCTCGTCGAGGTCCACGTCCAGCCAGGCACCTTCGCGCTCCAGCCAACCGATCCGCAAGCCGCTCCCGCTACCCGCCGAGTACGGGACCACCGGGGGCGCGGTCACCGCTGCGGACGCCCTCGCGGGGAACCCCGGCCACGCCTCCGCGATCCGCCGGGCCAAGGCCGCACTCGGCTCGGGCCCCTCGTCCTCGAACCACGGCAGCGCCAACCGGAACCGGGCACCCCCGAGGACCCCGGTACCGGGCGCCTCCCGGCTCAGCTCCCACCGGGTCGGTAGGTCCGGTCCCCCTCCCCCGGGCTCCACCACCGCGATGACGTGGACCCCGAACCTCGCGCCGCGCTCGGCGATCCGCTCGATCTCCGCCGCGAGGTCGCCGAACCGGTCCACCATCACGTGCCACGGCTCGACCACCAGGTAGAGCAGGGGTGCCGGGCCTCCTTCGCCCGCTTCGCGCGCGCCCAGGACCGCGGTGATCTCGCGGATCATGGCCGCCGCCTCGGCGTCCGCACTGCCGAACGACGCCGTCCCCGCCACGTGCGGTAGCGCGGCGAGCACGTCCCCGCAGGAGAAGCCGTCGCCCCGGCCGAGGAAGTAGAACACCAGCTCCTCGGGTGTCCTGCTCAGCGCCAGCGCCAGCACTGCGGTCCGCGCCGCGGAAGACCGGCCGGATCTCGGCGGCCCGCTGATGAGGAGGTTGCGCCCCACCGGGAGCGTGAGCGGCGCGGTCGTCGCGCGCTCGAAGTCGTCCACGATCCCCACCGGCAACCGGTCCGCGCCGGGCGCGGCGGTGGACGCCCCGCGCACCGGGTCGGACGACGGCTCGCCGAGGACGTCGGCGAGGGTGATCGGCCCGTCCAGCGGGTCGGCGAGCACCTCGGCCCGCGTCGGGGCGTCACTGAGCGCGCGCAGTTCCTCGGCGAACTCGGCGTTCGGCTCCCAGCCCTGGAACCGGACCGGCGGGTCGTCCGCCCTCTTGAGCCACCCGAGCCCTTGGACGTCGGTGGCCTCCGCCGCGGCACCGCTGCCGAGCAAGCGCCAGGACTCAGCCCGCGCGGTGGTCCGGTGCACGATGCGGAAACCGCACAGGTCCAGGAGTTCGTCCGGTTGTTCAGGTCCGAGCTCGTAGCCGTGCAGGAGCACGTGGACGTCCACCTCCCCACCGCTGCGCATCACCGCGAGGATCTTGTCCATCAGCCGCGGCGCGGAGAAATGCGGGAATTCCAGGTTGATGGTGACGACCAAGGGCGACCAGGAACCCGGTTCCGCCGCGCGCCGCCGGTTGATCTCACGCTGCACGCGGTCGAGTCCGGTGGGCAGCGGTACCGCCCGGTCCAGCACGCAGTGCGGCAGATCGACCAGGCCCCGCAGCTCGTTCCGCTTGGCGCTGCCGAGCAGGGCCAAGGACAGCTCGGCCGGGGAGTGGGCGAGCGCGAGCAGCGTCACCACCGCGCGCACCGTCTGGGCGACCCGCGCTCCCGGCCGTCCCACGACGAGTCCGTGCGGTCCGGCCCCTGCCGACCGAGTCGCTGCCCCGGTGCGGAGGTCGAGCACGACGGGGCGACCGGACCGGTCCACGCCGAGCGGGATCCGCAGCGGCGGGCGGGCCGGTTCCGCCGCCGGCTCTCGGAGCAGGCCGAGGTCGCGCAGGCCCGCCGGGCCGATCGTCCGGGGAACCGGCCGCCCGTACTCCTCCACCGAGGCGACGTCCTCGGCGATCCGCCCGCTGTGCCGCCCGAGCCGGGGCAGGGCGGGGCGGAACGGTCCGGTGTGCGAGCGCGCCGGGCCCTCGCCCAGCTCGATCCGGCCGGTGAGCTGGCTGTGCACCCGCGGCGGCAGGTCCGAGGCCCGCCGCGCCGTGGCCACCACGTGCAGCCCGAACTGGAGCCCGTCGCGGGCGAGCATGACGACCTCGCGCACCAGGTCGGGGTTGTGGTCGGCGAAGGGTTCCCAGCGGTCGAGCACGAGGAACAGGTCGGGGTGCGCGTCGTCGAGCTCCCCGTTGCGCCGGGCGGCGCGGAAGTCGCGGACCGAGTCGAAGTCCCGCTCCCGGAACAGCGCCCGCCGCGCCGCCAGGGTCCGCCCGGCGGCGGCCACCACCCGACCGATCGCCTCGTGCTCGTCCGGTCCGACGACCGCGTCGACGTGGTCGAGCCGGGCGAACGCGCCGAACCGGCTTTCCGAGTCCACGCAGCTGATCCGGACCTCGGACGGGTCGGCGCCCGCCGCCAGTCCGAGCAGGACGGTGCGCAGGAACCGGCTCTTGCCGGAGCCGCTCGGGCCGAGCACGACGAGGTTGTGCGCGGCGAAGTCGACGGTGAAGGGTTCCCCGGCCGCGCCGCGCACGCCGACGACCGGCGCCGCGGTGCGCCCCAGCGGCTCGTCCGGGCGACGCAGCGGGTCGCCGAGCAGCTCGCCGAGGGAGACCTCCGGCAGGTCGGCGGTCGAGGGCGGCGCCGGGACCGTCCCGCCGGTCCGCGCGACGTAGAAGGTGCCGTAGCCGTCGTTGGTGCGCTGCGGGCTCTGGCGCCCGGCGAGCTTCGCGGCCACGTACAGGTAGAGCTCCTCCCCGGTGATCAGCCCGTCGCCGTCCGCGTCGGCCGCACCGGTGCGGATGCCCTCCAGCAGGGCGTCGGTGAACAGCGAGGAGGCGATCGCGGCGTTGTCGGTGAGCCGGTCGTCCTCGTAGGCGTACTCCAGGGCGCTGGTCGCGGTGAGCAGGAAGGTGCCGCGCCCGGTGAGCTGGGCGTGGTCGACCAGCGCCGAGGACTTGGCGCCGCTCAGCGAGAACGCGCCGCTGTAGCAGCAGTCCAGCAGCAGCACCTTGGTGGAGGCCTGCGAGGCGTGCACCCGCTCCCGGACGAACGACGCGGTCAGCGCGGTGGAATCGGGCCGGTCCAGCTCGGTGTTGCAGGCCGCGAACACCAGGTTGCCCCGGTCGTCCTTGAGGCCGTGGCAGCTCAGGTAGAGCAGCACCAGGTCGCCGGGGCCCGCGTTGCGGAACACGTCGTCCACCGCGCGTTCGAGCTGGCTGCGGGATTCGTTGCGCAGCACCTCGACCTGGTCGAAGTCGCCCTGCGCGAGCAGCACCTGGCGGAGCTCCTCCGCCTCGTCGGCCGGGGCGCGCAGCGCGCGCAGCCCCGGATCGGCGTACATCGAGGTGGCGATCAGCAAGGCCAGGCGCACGCGATCACCTCTCCGCGGGCTCGCCCTCGTCGAGCGCCCCCGAGGAGGCCAGGGCCGCCGTGATGGCGTGCACCACGGCGCTCTGGTCCTTGCCGGACAGCCCGGTGATCTCGATCCGGTTCTCGCCCTCGCCGAGGACGACCTGGCGCGCGCCTTCCCGCTGCAACCGGGCCACCAGCACCTTCGTGGCGGCGGTGAGGGCCGCGGTGGAGAACACCCCGCTGAGCACGAGCTGCCCGATCTCCAGGGCGGCACCGGCCTTGGCGCCCTCCTCGACGGCACCGCGCACCCGGTCCACCCGCAGCACCGCGAGGTCGCGCAGCTCACCGAGCAGCCGGTGCGTCGCCTCCTCCCGGCGCTGCGGGTCGTCGTCCTGCAGGGCGAAAGTCACCATGAGCCGGGCCATCTGGGTTCCCCTCCGGAGCCGCGAGCGTGCTCGCTCACGGTAACCCAGTGATCACCCGGCCCGGGGCCGGTTCGGCAGCGGACCGGGCTCAGCTCTCCGCGTGCTCGGCGAAGACGCCCGCCAGGTCGCGGCTGAGCGCGATCGCGCGGCGGGCCCACGCCGGGTCGGCCCCGGCGAGTCCGCAGGTCGGTGTGGGCACGGCGAGCTCGGCGAGTGCGCGGCGGCCGAAGCCGAGGCGGGAGGCGAGCGCGAAGGCGGGTTCGGCGAGCCGGCCCGGTCCGACCGGCGCGTCGGTGGCCGGGGTGCCGGGCACCAGCCCGAGCAGCAGCGGCACCCGTTCCTGCCAGGTCTCGCCGAGCTCGTCGGCCAGCGCCCCGGTGACCTCGCCCAGTCCGGTGGCGTCCAGCGCGATCGCGGCGGCCCCGGCGCGGCGCAGCAGCGCCACCGGCGGCCGACCGGCGCAGCAGTGCACGACCACCGGCGCCCCGAGCCGCTCGACCACCCCGGCCAGCAGCCGCTGCGCCTCCGGTTCGGGGACCGCGGGCACGGTGCCGTAGTCCGAGGGCGTGGGCAGCCGACCGGCCAGCACCGCGGGCAGCACCGGCTCGTCGAGCTGCACCACCACCGGCGCCCCGGTGCGGGCGGCGACCGCCTCGACGTGCCCCCGCAGGCCCTCGACCAGCGATTCGGTGAAGTCGGCCAGCGCACCTGGATCGGTGAGCACCCGGTGGCCGCGGGCCAGCTCGACCTCGGCGGCCAGCGTCCACGGACCGGCCGCCTGCACCTTCACCGCGCGCGGCGCCCCGGCCTCGCCGACGGCCTGCTCCACCGCGTCCAGGTCCCAGCGCAGCAGGTCCTGCCCGCGCCGGTGGTCGCGACCGGTCTTGCCCGCGACCCGGTAGCCGGAGGGCACCAGTTCGACGGCGAGGTCGACCAGCATCGCCGCGGTGCGACCGATGATGTCGGCACCCACGCCCCGGCCCGGCAGCTCGGGGAACGGCATCAGCTCGGGCAGCTCGCCGACGACGGTGCGCGCCGCCTCCACCGGGTCCGACCCCGGCATCGAACCGATGGCCGTGGCCACCCCGGGCGCAATGGTGATGTCGGAACCGCGCAGTTGCTCTGGCATGGCTCCATTATCCGCCGCGGACGGCCGGGGCGTCAGCGGCGCACCCGGTGCACGGCCGCGTGTGACGTGGGCGATACCCGGCTGAAGATCCCTTCATCCTGGCCCCACGGTGCTCTCACCCGGTCTCCCTAACTTCGTCCCCGTCGAAGCTCCGCCACTCGTTCGAGGGAAGAAGGAACGTCATGCTGCCCGTCGCCACCGCCCAGCACGGCACGACCGCACCGGGCGCGGTCCGCGAGGTCGACGCACTCCCCCGGCGGGACGATCTCGACCCCGTTCGGCTGAACCGGGCGAAGAAGGCGTACACCACCCGACATCTCGCCGCCCGCATCGACGACGACCCCTCCGGCTACGCGCTGCTCAGCGGACCGGGCGTGGTCCCGCAGCCGGGCGATGTGGTGCTCGCCCGCGTCGACGAGATCGGGCTGCACGCGAAGCTGGAGAGCCCGGTGAGCCGGCGCCAGACCCTGTTCCCCGGCGACGAGGTGCTGATCGCCTACGGGCACCGCTACGCCCCCGACCAGTTCGAGGCCGAGGTGCCCGGCGACCTGCGCCCCCTCCACCTCGTCGCCGCGGGCGGCCTGGCCGGGTTCGTGACCGCCAAGCACGACGACGTCGACGATCCGACGGTGGTGCGCCCGGTGGGCCTGCTCGCCGACGCGGAGGGCATCGTCACCCTCCAGCGGTCGGCGCCGCGCCGCACCGGTGGCCGCGGGCCCGCGACCGGAGGTCGTCCCCGGGTCATCGGCGTGCTCGGCACCTCGATGAACGCGGGCAAGTCGACCACGGTCAACTTCCTCATCCGGGGGTTGGCGCAGTCCGGGCTGCGGGTCAGCGCGGGCAAGGCGACCGGTACCGGCGCCGGGAGCGATCCGCACGGCTTCCTCGACGCGGGAGCGGCGGAGGTCCTCGACTTCACCGACTTCGGCTACGCCACCACGTTCCGGCTCGACCACGACCAGGTCCGGTCGATCTTCGTGTCGCTCCTCGAGGAACTGTCGGTGCCGGGCACCGACGTCATCGTCGTCGAGATCGCCGACGGCCTGTACCAGGGCGAGACCAAGCGGTTGCTGGCCGACCCGGTCTTCGCCCGGCACGTCGACCAGGTCGTGTTCGCCTCGTCCGGGGCGCTCGGCGCCGTCGCCGGGGTGGAGGTGCTGCGCAGCCACGAGCTCCACGTCTCGGCCGTCAGCGGGGTGGTCACCTCGGCACCGCTGGCCGTGCGCGAGACGCGGGAAGTGCTGGACGTCCCCGTGGTCAACACCTACGAACTCGCCGACCCCGACGTGGCGCGGGCGCTGCTGTGAGCCGGGCAGCCGCGGAGCCGATGCCGGACCTCCTCACCGGCGGCCGGCGGGCGATGTTCGCCGTGCTCGTCTCCACCGGGGCGGGGCAGGCGGCGCTGGCCGGGATCACCGCGGTCACCATGCCGCGCCTGATGCAAGCCGACGACCCCGGCCACCGGTGGACCGCGCTCGGCGTCCTGCTGCTGGCCGCGCTGGGGGTGGGGCTCGTCCGGGTCCTGGAGCGGGTGTTCGCCGAGAAGCTCGCCCAGGACTACGTGCACGAGATGCGGGCCGGACTCGTCGCCTCCAGCCTCGCCGGGGCGGACGGGCCCTCCCTCGGGACCACCATCGCCCGCACCACCAACGACCTCTCGGCCATCCGGAACTGGGTGGCGTGGGGCATCGCCCCCCTGGCCGGGGGCATCCCGCTGATCGTCGGCGTGGTCGTGGTGCTGGCGGTGATGCACCCGATGCTCGCGCTGGCGGTGCTCGCCCCGGTCCTCGTCCTCTGCGGTGGTCTCGCGCTCCTCGCCCGGCCGGCGTTCAGCCGGGCCCGGGCGGTGCGCAAGGCCCGCGGGCGGCTCGCCTCCCACGTCAGCGACACCGTCGCCGCCGGCTCGTCGATCCGCGCGGGCGGCGGGATCCACCGGGAGCTCAAGAAGATCGACCAGCTCAGCACGAACGTCGGAGCGGCCGCGGTGCACCGCTCGAAGGTCGCCGGGTACCTGCGCGGCATCGCCGCGGCCACCGCGGCGGTCTCGACCCTCTGCGTCATCACCGCCGGTTCCTGGGCCGGCATCGATCACGCCTCGATCGCCACCGCGATCACCGTCGTGGGCGTGCTGGCCGCGCCGACCCACGACCTCGGCCGGGTCGTGGAGTACCGCCAGTCGTACCTGGCGGCGCGGCGGATCCTCTCGCCCGCGCTCGCCCCCGGGGCCGGAGCGGCGCGGCGCCGGTGGCCGCGCGGGGGCTCCTCGGGCACCGACCGCGGCGCCGCGCCGTCCGAGGTCCACGTCTCCGAACTCCGCATCGGACGCGTCGACGCACCCGGGCTGATCGCCGCTCCGGGCGCCCGGGTCGTCCTGCGCAGCCAGGACCCGGAACGCGTCGACGCGGTGCTCGGGTTCCTGGCCGGCGTCGACGGCCGGGCCAAGGCGTGGGTGCGGGTCGCCGGACGTGACCTCGGCGACCGGTCCCCGACGGAGCGGCGCAGCCAGGTCGGGTACGCCGCGCGCGGGCTCGCCGTCGAACGCGGCACCATCGCCAGGGCGGTGCGCTACCGCAACCCGGACTCGAAGCGCCCGGTCTGGCCCGCGCTGCGCGACGTCGGGCTCGAGGAACGCGTGGCCGCCCTGCCCGACCGCGAGCGGACGAAGCTGCGGCGGGGCGGTGAACCGCTGTCGCTGCCCGAGCTCGCGCGCCTCCAGCTGGCCCGAGCGCTCCACGAGGAACCGCCGCTGCTGGTGCTCGACCACATCGACGACCAGCTCGGCGCCGACGGCCGCGCCCTGCTCGGACGGCTGCTGGCGGACTACCCCGGGGTCGTGGTCCTGGCCACCGACGTGCCCGCCACGATCGTGCCGGACCACCAGGTCTGGGACCTCGACGCCGGATCGGCCCCCGGCCGCGCCGTGCTGGCCGGGTTCGGGCGCCGGTGAGGTGGCCCCCGGTCAGCGCGTCGCGGAGATCAGCCCGCTGCCCAGCACCAGGTCGCCGCGCTCCTCCGGCCGGTACAGCACGATCGCCTGCCCCGGCGCCACCCCGCGCAGCGGCTGGCGGAGCTGCACCCGGATGCCGTCGTCGTCGGCCTCGGCGACCGCGTCCGCGAGCCCGCCGTGCGCCCGGACCTGCACCACGCACTCGGTCGGCCCGTCCAACGGACGGCCCGGCCAGATCGGGCGGCGGGCGTCGACCTCGGTGACCGCCAGGTGCTCGGCCGAGCCGACCGCCACCGTGCCGGACACCGGCTCCAGCGACAGCACGTAGCGCGGCCTGCCGTCGGGGGCGGGGGCGTCGATGCCCAGTCCCTTGCGCTGGCCCACGGTGAAACCGTGCACCCCGGCGTGCTCGCCGAGCACCGCGCCGCTCTCGGCGTCGACCAGCTTGCCCGGGGACCTGCCGAGCCGGTCCTCCAGGAAGGAGCGGGTGTCGCCGTCGGGGATGAAGCAGATGTCGTGGCTGTCCGGCTTCTCGGCGACCGCCAGGTCGCGGCGCCCCGCCTCCTCGCGCACCTCGGACTTCAGCGAGTCGCCGAGCGGGAACATCGAGTGCCGGAGCTGCTCGGCGGTCAGCGAGGCCAGCACGTAGGACTGGTCCTTGTCGGCGTCCCGGCTGCGGCGCAGCTCCGGCACCCCGTCGACCAGCTCCAGCCGCGCGTAGTGGCCGGTGCACACCGCGTCGAAGCCCAGCGCGATCGCCTTGTCCAGCAACGCTTCGAACTTGATCTTCTCGTTGCAGGTCAGGCACGGGTTCGGGGTGCGGCCCGCCGCGTACTCACCGACGAAGGTGTCGATGACCTCCTCGGTGAACCGCTCGGCGAAGTCCCACACGTAGAACGGGATGCCGAGCAGGTCCGCCGCCCGCCGCGCGTCCCGCGAGTCCTCCACGGTGCAGCAGCCCCGCGCGCCCGTGCGCAGCGTCCCCGGCTTGGCCGACAGCGCCAGGTGCACGCCGACGACCTCGTGCCCGGCCGCCACCGCGCGGGCCGCGGCGACCGCCGAGTCCACCCCACCGCTCATCGCGGCCAGCACTCGCACGCCTCACACCTCCCTGGCGCCCGCGGACGCCGAAGACCGGCGCGACCCGGCCAGGCCGGCGTCGCGCGCTCGTCGCACCACCGGGCCGATGGCCCCGGTCAGCGCTCGGACATCCGCCGCGGTCGAGGTGTGCCCCAGGGAGAACCGCAGCGATCCGCGCGCGGCCTCCGGCTCGGCTCCCATCGACAGCAGCACGTGGCTCGGTTCGGCGACGCCCGCCGTGCAGGCCGAACCGGTGGAGCACTCGATCCCGTTGGCGTCCAGCAGCATCAGCAGGCTGTCGCCCTCGCACCCCGGGAAGGTGAAGTGCGCGTTGCCCGGCAACCGCGACGGTCCGGCGCCGACGCGGCCGGTCCCCGGGTCGCCGTTGAGCACCGCGTCGGGCACCTCGGCGAGCACACCGCGGACCAGTTCGTCGCGGAGCGCGGCGAGCTGCGGGGCGTGCGCCTCCCGGGCCTCGACGGCCTCGCGCACCGCCCGCGCCAGCCCGAGCACACCGGGCACGTCGAGGGTGCCGGAGCGGACCTCCCGCTCCTGGCCGCCGCCGTGCAGCAGCGGGGCGCACGGCACGTCGCGGGCCAGCAGCAGCACCCCGGCGCCGTAGGGGCCGCCGACCTTGTGCCCGGTCATCGTCAGCGCGGACACCCCGGAGGCCGCGAAGTCCACCGGCAGCGACTCCACCGCCTGCACCGCGTCGGTGTGCAGCGGAACCCCGTGCTCCTCGGCGATCCCGGCCAGCTCGCTGATCGCGTTGACGGTGCCGACCTCGTTGTTGGCCCACATGCAGGTCACCAGGGCCACGTCGGCGGGGTGCGCGGCCAGCGCCTCGGCCAGCACCTCGGCCCGCACCCGGCCGTGGGCGTCGGCGGGCAGCCACGTCACCTCGGCGCCCTCGTGCTCGACCAGCCACTCCACCGCGTCGAGCACCGCGTGGTGCTCCACCGCCGAGGCGAGGATCCGGCGCCGCGCCGGATCGGCCGCGCGCCGCGCCCAGAAGATGCCCTTCACCGCCAGGTTGTCGCTCTCCGTCCCCCCCGCGGTGAACAGCACCTCGGAGGGTCGGGCGCCCAGCGCGTCGGCCAGGTCCTCGCGCGATTCCTCGACCGCGCGGCGGGCCCGCCGCCCCGAGGTGTGCAGGGACGAGGCGTTGCCCAGCCGGGCCAGCGCCTCGCTCATCGCGTCGACCGCCGCGGGCCGCATCGGGGTCGTGGCGGCGTGGTCAAGATAAGTCATCGCACGTCCAGGGTAATGCAGCCCCACCCGCCGCCGAGCCGAGTACCCAGCTCAGCACCCCCGGCGAGGCAGGTCACACCGGCAGCGCCGATCCCTGGGCCGACTCCTGGGCCGACCGGGCGAGCCCGCGACGGTCGTCCGCCCGGCACGGCGGCCGGAACGCCACCTCCGCGACCAGCCCGGAACAGCGCGCCACCCCGAGCACCGAGCTCAGCAGGGACGCCTCCCCGACGAACGCCACCGCCGTGGTCGGCGCCCCGGCCGCCAGGTAGCGCAGCGCCACCGGGCGCACCGGGGCACCGGCGTCGAGGGCGGCCTGGAACAGCGCCGGCCGGAACCGACCCGCCGACCGGCCGCACCACGTCGTCCCCTCCGGGAACGCCCCCACCACCGCGCCGGAGCGCAGCGCACCGGACACCTCGGCGACCGCGCCCGGCAGCGCCCGCAACCGGTCCCGGTGCAGGAACAGCACGCCGAAGCGGTGCGCCACCCCGCCCAGCAGCGGCCAGTCCCGGAGCTCGGCCTTGGCGACCATGCGCAGCGGCCCGACCGCCTGCAGCAGCACCACGTCCAGCCAGGACACGTGGTGGGCCACCACCAGCTCCCCGCGCTCCGGCGGGGTCCCGCGCACCACCCACCGGACGCCGACCGCGCGCAGCACGGCGCGGAACCACCGCGGTGACCACCACCTCCGCAGCCCCGCGGGCAGCAGCGCCAGCAGCACTCCCAGCGGCAGCAACCCGATCAGGACCGCCAGCCGCAGCAGCACCAGGGCGGTGGGGACCTCCCGGTCCCGGTCCGGCAGGCAGGTCGGTCCGCACGGCGACACCGGCGACCACGGACCGGTCATCCGGCCACGCCCCAGTAGCGCAGGTAGCGGTGGTCGACCGCGGCGAAGTCCAGCAGCACGAAGAAGTCCGCCACCCCGAACTCCTCGTCGTGCGCCGGCCTGCCGCAGACCTGCGCGCCGAGCCGCAGGTACCCGCGCAGCAGCGGCGGCAGCGGGCCGCGCGCGGTGGTCGGCCCCGGGCGGAATTCGCGGTGCGGGTGGACCCGGTGGCGCGGCGGGGCGTAGTGCCTGCGCGACACCGCGTCCCAGACCCGCGCGGCCAGCGCCCCGCCGTCGTCCAGCGGCACCGAGGCGCACCCGGCGAGCCACCGGTGCCCGTGTTCGTCGAGGTAGCGCGCGATCCCCGACCACACCAGGCCGACGACCGCGCCGTTGCGGTGGTCCGGGTGCACGCAGGAGCGGCCCGCCTCCACCAGGCCGGGGCGCAGCGGGTCGAGCGCGGTGAGGTCGAACTCCTCCGCCGAGTACAGCCCCGCCGCCGACCGCTGCGGGGGCAGCAGGCGGTAGGTGCCGACGACCGCACCGCTGAGGTCGTCGCGGACGAGGAGGTGGTCGCAGTGGTCGTCGAACCGGTCCTGGTCGAACGCGCCGAGGGGCACTCCCCACTCGGCGCCGAGGACCTGCGCGCGCAACCGCTGGGCGGCGAGCACGTCGAGCGGGTCGCGGGTGACGACCATCGAATACCGGGAGGCCGCCGGGCTTGTCACGGCGGCGAGTGCAGCGTCTGGCGACATGACGCAGGTGTACCGCCGGGCGGAGAACCGCCGGTAGGCCGAAGACGGGCCCTGGGGCCGAACATCCGGTGAACCGCGCGCGACGCACCGAGCGCTCGCGCCCGGCCGGGAGAACTCCGCGCGGTATCGCCTAGATTGCCCGGGTGAGCACCGAGGACCGAGCCATCGTCGAGATCTACACCGACGGCGCGTGCAGCGGCAACCCCGGCCCGGGCGGCTGGGGCGTCGTGCTGCGCTACGGGACGCACGAGCGCGAGCTGCACGGCAGCGACGCCGCCACCACCAACAACAAGATGGAGCTGACGGCGGTCATCGAGGGGCTCGCGGCGCTGACCCGGCCGGTGCCCGCCGTGCGGGTCCACAGCGACAGCAGCTACGTGCTCAACGGGATCACCAAGTGGCTGCCGGGCTGGAAGCGCAACGGCTGGCGCACCGCCGCCAAGCAGCCCGTGAAGAACGCCGAGCTGTGGCAGCGGCTCGAAGCCGAATGCGCCCGGCACGGCGACATCCAGTGGCAGTGGGTCAAGGGGCACAGCGGGCACGTCGAGAACGAGCGGGCCGACCGGCTCGCCTGCCGGGGCCGCGACGAGGCCCGCTGAGACCCGCCCCCGAACGCAGCGGTGGGCGGCCCGCACTGGTGCGGACCGCCCACCGCGGGCGGGTCGTTCAGCCCTTGCGCTTGCCGATCTCCTCGGTGAGCTGCGGGGCCACCTGGAACAGGTCGCCGACGACGCCGTAGTCGGCGATCTCGAAGATCGGCGCCTCCGCGTCCTTGTTCACCGCGACGATCGTCTTGGACGTCTGCATCCCGGCGCGGTGCTGGATCGCACCCGAGATGCCCAGCGCGATGTAGAGCTGCGGGGACACCGTCTTGCCGGTCTGGCCGACCTGGAACTGGTGCGGGTAGAAACCGGAGTCCACCGCGGCGCGGGAGGCCCCGACGGCACCGCCCAGCGAGTCCGCCAGCTTCTCGACGACCTCGAAGGACTCCGCCGAACCGACGCCGCGACCACCGGAGACGACCACGCCGGCCTCGGTCAGCTCGGGCCGGTCACCGGCCTCCACCGGCTGCCGACCGGTGATCCGCGCGGCCTTCGCGGCGTCCTGGGCGGGCACCGCGACCTGCTCGACGGCACCGGCACCGGCGGCTTCCTCGGGCTCCACCGAGCCGGGCAGCACGGTGATCACCGGCGTGCCGGTGGCCACCTTCGCCTTGGCCGTGTAGGAGCCGCCGAACAGCGAGTGCGCGGCCACGCCCTCGGCGTCGACGTCCACGACCTCCGACAGCAGACCGGAGCCCAGCCGGATCGCGAGCCGGCCGGCGATCTCCTTGCCGTCGGTGGACGCCGGGATCAGCACCGCCGCGGGCGAGACCTTGCCGACCAGCTCCGCGAGCACGTCGACCTGCGGGGTGACCAGGTAGGAACCGGCCTCGGCGGATTCGGCGGCGTACACCTTCGCCGCCCCGTGGCCGCCCAGCGCCGAGCTCAGCTTCTCGGCGGTGCCGGGCTCGCCGACGACCACCGCGGCGGGCTCGCCGAGCCGCTTCGCCGCCGTCAGCAGCTCGTAGCTGACCTTCTTGGCTTCGCCGTCCACGTGGTCGACGAGGACCAGGACCTCAGACATCTCTACGCCTCCTCGAATGCTCGTGAACGACTTCAGATCAACTTCTGGCCGACCAGGTACTCGGCGATCTGCGAACCGCCGGTGCCCTCGTCGGTGACCTTCTGCCCGGCCTGCTTCGGCGGCTTCGGCGCCGACTCCACCACCTGCGAGGCGGCGTTGGCCAGCCCGACCTCCGAGGCGTCGATCCCGGCGTCGGCCAGGGTCAGCACCGAGACGGGCTTCTTCTTGGCGGCCATGATGCCCTTGAAGGACGGGTACCGGGGCTCGTTGATCTTCTCGGTGACGGACACGACCGCGGGGGTGGACGCCTCGACGTCGACCAGGCCCGCGTCGGTCTCCCGGGTGATGCGCACCGTGCTGCCGTCCACCTCGACCTTGCGGGCGAAGGTGAGCTGCGGCCAGCCCAGGGCCTCCGCGATCATCGCCGGGACGGCGCCGCTGCGGCCGTCGGTGGCCTCGTTGCCCGCGACCACCAGGTCGACGGACTCCTGGGCGCCGATCACCTTCGCCAGCGCCCGCGCGGTCGCGGGGGCGTCGGTGCCGTGCAACGCCTCGTCGGACAGGTGCACCGCCTTGTGCGCGCCCATCGACAGCGCCTTGCGGATCGCGTCGGTCGCCCGGTCCGGACCCATGCAGACGGCCGTGACCTCGCCGC
This sequence comes from Saccharopolyspora cebuensis, assembly GCF_039542665.1. Classification (NCBI taxonomy): domain Bacteria; kingdom Bacillati; phylum Actinomycetota; class Actinomycetes; order Pseudonocardiales; family Pseudonocardiaceae; genus Saccharopolyspora; species Saccharopolyspora cebuensis. The sequence continues at coordinate 185,585 of NZ_BAABII010000019.1, read as the reverse complement.
CGTGGGCCTCGGTGAGCTGCAGCGCCTCTTCCACCGCGCGCTCGTTGATCTCGTCGAGCACCGCGTCCGCGGATTCGCGGTCCAGCGTGTGGTCCGCGTCCGTGAGCTTCCGCTCGGAATACGTGTCAGGCACCTGCTTGACCAGGACGACGATGTTCATGGGCCCTCTTCGACCTCCTGCGGACTGACGACGGTGTCGCTGCGGTTGCTGCGCCCGGAACGCGGTCCCGGGAAAGGTTGACCTTGCCATGTCACCACACCGCAAGCACAGTGATGGCAACCACCCTGGATGTTACTTGCCGGTAGCAGCCACGCAACCTGCGACGACGGGTGACGGTACTCACGATTCCGCCCCAGGGGCGGCCGAACGGGCAGCTCGCCGCAGCAGGCCCGGAAATGCTTTACCCATGAGTAGCCTGGAGCGCATGAGCCAACGCGTCGCCATCGTCACCGACTCGACGGCCTCCATCCCGCCGGAGGTCGCCGAGCGGCTGGGCATCGCCGTCGTCCAGCTCGAGCTGGCAGTCGGCGACGAGCAGAACGACGAGCGCCGGGTGCCGCACCGGGACGTCGCCGACGCGATGCGCGCCGACGTCCCGGTCACGACCGCCGAGCCCCCGGCGCCCGCGTTCTTCTGGAACTACCAGGACGCGGCCGCGGCGGGCGCCGAGGCGATCCTGTCCATCCACATCTCCGAAGGGCTCTCCCGCACCTGCGAATCCGCCCGCGCCGCGGCCGCCGAGGTCGGCATCCCGGTGTACGTGGTGGACTCCCGCCTGGTCGGGCTCGGGCTCGGCTACCCGGTGATCGCCGCCGCCGAGGCCGCCGCGGGGGGCGCGACCGCCCAGGGCGTGATGAACGTGCTGGACCTGCGGCTGCGCAGCACGATGCAGCTCCTCTACGTGGACACCCTGGAGTACCTGCAGCGCGGCGGGCGGATCGGCCGGGCCCGCGCCTGGTTCGGGCAGACCTTGTCGATCAAGCCCGTGCTGGCGCTCGAGGACGGCATCATCGGCCAGCACACCACCGGGATCGGCCCGGAGCGCGCGCTGAAGAAGGCCGTGGCCGGGGCGGCGCGGAAGGCGGGCGGCGCCCCCGTGGACATCGGCGTCGAGCACTTCGAATCCGCCGAGCGGGCCCAGCAGGTGCTCGACGAGCTGCGGTCCCGGATCCCCCAGGTGCGGCGGGCCACCCTGGCCGAGACCAGCGCGGTCCTGGGCGCCCACGCCGGGCCGGGCGCGCTCGGCGTCACGGTGTCGCCGGTGCCCTGATCCGCCGGTGCGCTGATCATCGGCCCGCTGATCCCGGTGCGCCGATCCCGGCGTCCCGGTCTCCGGCGCCGAGCGCGGGCGCCGGTTCGCCGGAGCGATCCACTCCACCGAGTGATGACAAACAGGTGTTCGAGTCCGGATACTCGGTGTTGAGCGTTCCGCAGCGGTCCACATCGGACCGTGCTGGTCGCTCCCGAACCGATCCGCGCGGTGCCAACGAATTCCGGCACCGCCACGACGCACCCCGACGAACACGACCGCGCTTTCCGCCGGAATGCGCGGTGCCCCCGGCACGCCCGTCGCCGTTCCCCGCGGCACCGAGGCGACCGGCGTCGGGATGCTCCCGTCCCGAGGAGACACCGTGGATTCGCGCCCCCGAACCCCGTCCAGCACCACCGCACCGCGTCCCCACCCGGTCGGCGCACCGCCGCGGGAGGAGGCGCGGCGGCTCCGGCCCCCGCAACCACCACCGCGGCGGCCGCGGAGACGACCGCCGGTGTCAGGCGCCCCCGGCGGCCTTGTCCATCGCGCGGTGGATGCGCTTGGGCGATACCGGGTGCGCCGTGCCCACCGTCTGCGCGAACAGGCTCACCCGCAGTTCCTCGATCATCCACCCGACGGCGAGCAGCGCCTCGCTCGGCAGGCGTCCCGACGGCACCTCGTCCAGCAGCGCGCGGTAGCGGTCCTCGACCTCGTGCACCTGCGCCATCCATTCCAGGTCGCGCTGCGGGTGGTGCACCAGCTTGTCCAGGCGCTGCTCGACCCCGCGCAGGTAGCGGACCACATCGGACAACCGCCGCCACCCGGTGCCGGTGATGAACCCGGGGTGCAGCAGACCGGCGAGCTGGTCCTCGATGTCGGCGATCGACTCGGCCGGAGCCCCGGCAGGCCGGTCGGCCAACCGCGCGCGCACCTGCTGGTCGGCGGTCAGCACCTTCTCCACGACGGAGACGATGCCTGCGGTGGCGCTGCCCAGCCGCGCCCGCACGAACGCCTCCAGCTCGGCGTAGCCGGACCGGTCCCAGGCGGGCCCGCCGTGGTCGGCGATCAGCCGGTCCACCGCGCAGCTCGCGCAGTCCTCCAGCACCGCGGTCAGGTCACCGTGCGGGCTGCTGCCCAGCAGCAGCCGGCTGGTCCCGCTCAGGCCCCGCTGCAGCGACTTCACCGGCGAGGGCAGGTTGAGCAGCAGCATGCGGCGGGTGCCCCGCCACAGGGCCTGGCGCTGCTCGTCGGCGGTGTCGAACACCCGCACCCCGACGCTGTCGCCCTCGTCGACCAGCGCGGGGAAGGCCTTGACGGCGTGACCGCCGCGGGACTGCTCGAAGGTGCCCGGGAGCCGGTCGAAGTCCCAGGAGCGCAGACCGCTGCGCTCGACGTCGTCCGCGGCGGCGGAGATCTCGGCCCGCAACCGCGGCCGCAGCCGCTCGCGCAACGACTCCAGGTCCTTGGACTCGCCGAGCGAGCGTCCCTTCCCGTCGACCACCCGGAAGGTCATGCGCAGGTGGTCCGGCAGCCGGTCGAGGGACAGCTCGCCGGGCGGCACCACCACTCCGGTCATCGCCCGGAGCTGGTCGCGCACCGCGTCCACCAGGGGCCCCCGGGACGGCGCGGTGCGGGCCAGCACCGCGCGGGCGTAGTCCGGGGCGGGCACGAAGTTGCGCCGGAGCTGCTTGGGCAACGACTTCAGCAGCGCGGTCACCAGTTCCTCGCGCAGCCCGGGGATCAACCAGTCGAAGCCGGCACCGTCCACCTGGTTCAGCACGGCCACCGGGATGTGCACCGTGACGCCGTCGGCGTCGGCCCCGGGTTCGAACTGGTAGGTCAGCGGCAGCCGGTGCGCCCCGACCTGCCAGGTGTCCGGGTAGTCCTGGTCGCTGACCGCCGCCGACGACTCGTTGATGAGCATCGACTTCTCGAAGTTGAGCAGATCCGGTTGCTCCTCGCGGACCTGCTTCCACCACGTGTCGAAGTGCCGCCCGGAGACGACCTCCGCCCCCACCCGCCGGTCGTAGAAGTCGAACAAGGTCTCGTCGTCGACCAGGATGTCCCGGCGGCGGGCCCGCTGCTCGAGGTCCTCGACCTCCTCGAGCAGCGCCCGGTTCTCCCGGAAAAAGGCGTGCCGGGTCTCCCAGTCGCCCTCCACCAGCGCGTGCCGGATGAACAGCTCGCGGGACAGCTCCGGATCGATCCGCCCGTACTGCACCTTGCGCGAGGCGACCAGCGGGATGCCGTAGAGGGTGACCTTCTCGTAGGCCACCACCGACGCGCGGTCCTTCTCCCAGTGGGGTTCGCTGTAGCTGCGCTTGACCAGGTGCTGCGCCTGCCGCTCCACCCACTCGGGTTCGATCCGGGCCGCGATCCGCGCCCACAGCCGGGACGTCTCGACCAGCTCGGCGGCCATCACCCAGCGCGGCGGCTTCTTGAACAGCGCCGAACCGGGGAAGATCGCGAACCGCGCGTTGCGCGCGCCCTGGAACTCGGTCGCGCCCCTGCCCTGCGGCCCGGCCTTCTTCTCCGCGTCCTTGAGTCCGACGTGCGAGAGCAGCCCGGCCAGCAGCGACTGGTGCACCCGCGCGCTGTCGGCGGGCTCGTCGTTGAGCGACAGCCCCATGCCCTTGACCAGCTGGCGGAGCTGGGCGTAGAGGTCCTGCCACTCCCGCACCCGGAGGTGGTTGAGGTACTCGTTGCGGCACAGCCGGCGGAACTGGTTGCTGGACAGCTCCCGCTGCTGCTCCCGCAGGTACGTCCACAGGTTCAGGTAGGCGGTGAAGTCCGACTCCTTGTCGGCGAAGCGCGCGTGCTGCTGGTCGGCGGCCTCCTTCTTCTCCGCGGGCCGCTCCCGCGGGTCCTGGATGGACAGCGCCGCGGTGAGCACCAGCAATTCGCGCACGCACTCGTTGCGCTCGGCTTCCAGCACCATCCGGGCCAGCCGGGGATCGATCGGCAGCTGCGACAGCTTCCGGCCGACCGCCGTGATCTGCTTGGTCAGGTCCTTCTTGGTGCGGTCCAGCGCACCCAGCTCGTGCAGCAGGTTGAGCCCGTCGGTGATCTGGCGGCGGTCCGGCGGCTCGACGAACGGGAACGACTCGATCTCGCCGAGCCCGAGCGAGGTCATCTGCAGGATCACCGAGGCGAGGTTGGTCCGCAGGATCTCCGGGTCGGTGAACTCCGGGCGCGCGAGGAAGTCCTCCTCGGAGTACAGCCGGACGCAGATGCCCTCCGAGACGCGACCGCACCGCCCCTTGCGCTGGTTCGCCGAAGCCTGCGAGATCGGTTCGATGGGCAGCCGCTGCACCTTGGTGCGGAAGCTGTACCGGGAGATGCGGGCGGTCCCCGGGTCGATCACGTACTTGATCCCCGGCACCGTCAGCGAGGTCTCGGCCACGTTGGTGGCGAGCACGATCCGCCGTCCCGCGTGCGGCCGGAACACCCGGTGCTGCTCGGCGGCGGAGAGCCGCGCGTACAGCGGCAGCACCTCGGTGCCCGGCCGGCCCTGCCGCTCGAGCGCCTCCGCGGTGTCCCGGATCTCCCGTTCGCCGCTCAGGAACACCAGGACGTCCCCGGGCCCCTCCGCGGCCAGCTCGTCGACCGCCTCGCAGATCGCCTGCGTCTGGTCGCGCACGACGTCCTCGGCCTCGTCGGAGTCGTCGACCAGCGGCCGGTAGCGGACCTCCACCGGGTAGGTGCGACCGGACACCTCGACGACCGGGGCGTCGTCGAAGTGCCGGGAGAACCGCTCGGGGTCGATGGTGGCCGAGGTGATGATCACCTTGAGGTCGGGGCGGCGCGGCAGCAGCTGCTTGAGGTAGCCGAGCAGGAAGTCGATGTTGAGGCTGCGCTCGTGCGCCTCGTCGATGATCAGGGTGTCGTAGCGGCGCAACATCCGGTCGCGCTGGATCTCGGCGAGCAGGATGCCGTCGGTCATCAGCTTGACCAGGGTGTCCTCGCCGGCGCGCTCGGTGAACCGCACCTGGTAGCCGATCGCGGTGCCCAGCTCGGTGTCGAGCTCCTCGGCGACCCGTTCGGCCACGGTGCGGGCCGCGAGCCGCCTCGGCTGGGTGTGGCCGATCATGCCCTGGACGCCGCGGCCCAGCTCCAGGCACATCTTCGGGAGCTGGGTGGTCTTGCCCGAGCCGGTCTCGCCCGCGACGATCACGACCTGGTTGTCCCGGATCGCCGCCAGCAGGTCCTCCCGGCGCTGGCTGACCGGCAGCGACTCCGGGTAGCGGAGTTCCGGCACCGCCGCCTCGCGCTGCTCGACGCGGTGTTCGGCGGCTTGGACATCGGTGGCGATCTCGGCGGCGACCGAGCGGACCGCCTCGGGATCGCGGATCTTGCGGGCGCCCTCGATGCGCCGACGCAGCCGACGCTGGTCGTGCAGCATCAGCCGGGGCAAGCGATCGCGCAGGTCGACGAGCGGAGAAGTCGCAGCGGGGGTACCCATACCGCTTCCAGCATAGAGAAGCACCCGCGCGTGGCGCTTCCGGTTTTCGCACCGCTCACAGCGAGCGGGCCCACCTCCGGGAGCAGCGGTGACCCGGACCACTCCCGGAGGCGCCGACGGGCGCGGCGGCCCGCCGGTTCACCGACCGGTGAATTCGGCCTTGCCCGGTCCGTTCTCGACGAAGGACCGCATCCCGATGCCCTGGTCCTCGGTGGCGAAGGTGCCGGCGAACAGGTGCGTCTCCAGCTTCAGCCCGCTGTCCAGATCGACGTCCAGGCCGCCGTCGATGGCCGCCTTGGCCGCCGCCAGCGCCCGGGCCGCACCCCCGGTGAACTGCTCCGCCCAGCGCCGGGCCGCCGCGTACACCTCGTCCTTCGGCACGATCTCGTCGACCATGCCGCAGGACAGCGCCTCCTCGGCGGCCACGAACCGACCGGTGTAGATGATGTCCTTGGCCTTGCTCGGCCCGATCAGCCGCGCCAGCCGCTGCGTGCCGCCCGCTCCCGGGATCGTGCCGAGCAGGATCTCGGGCTGCCCGACCTTGACGTTGTCCCCCGCGACCCGGCGATCGCACGCCAGGGCGAGCTCGAACCCGCCGCCGAGGGCGTAGCCGGTGAGGGCCGCCACCGTCGGCTTCGGGATGGCGGCGACGGCGCTCATCGCGGCGGACAGCCCGTGCTGCTCCTTGGTCGCCATGTCGGCGTAGGACATGTCCGCCATTTCCTTGATGTCCGCGCCCGCCGCGAAGACCTTCTCCCCGCCGTAGACGATGACGGCGCGGACGTCCTCGCTCCGGGACGCTTCGATCGCGACCTCGTGCAGCTCCTGCTCGATCTGCCGGTTCAGCGCGTTCATCGGGGGCCGGTCCAACCGGATCGTCCCGACAGCACCGTCCACTTCGAGCTTGACGAACTCGCCCACGCAGCAACCTCCTCGTCGAACAGCCACCTCGACGGGCAGGCTATCGCGCAGGGCCCGGTTCCGGCACCGCCCGCGAGCGGGCCCGGAGCTCACCCCGCCGCCCGCGCTCCCCGGTGCGGCCGCGCCCGGCCGCCGGTCGTCCGCGCCGACGAGCACGGCGAGGTCCGGGGCGGGCGGTCAGCCGCGCCGACGAGCGAAGAACCGGTCACCGCTGCGCTGGAGCTCCAGGTCCTGACCGAAGGTGGCGGAGAGGTTGCCCTCGGTGAGGACGTCGTCGAGCAGGCCCTGGGCGACGACCGTGCCGCCGCGCAGCAGCAGCGCGTGGGTGAACCCGGGCGGGATCTCCTCCACGTGGTGCGTCACCAGCACCGAGGCCGGGGCGTCGGGGTCCAGCGCCAACGCCGACAGCCGCGCCACCAGGTCTTCGCGGCCGCCCAGGTCGAGCCCGGCGGCGGGCTCGTCGAGCAGCAGCAGTTCCGGGTCGGTCATCAGGGCGCGCGCGATGGTGGTGCGCTTGCGCTCGCCCTCGGACAGGGTGCCGAACGGGCGTTCGGCCAGGTGCGCGACGCCGAGCAGGTCCAGCAGCTCCTCGGCGCGCTCGGTGTCCATCTCCTCGTACTCCTCGGACCACCGGCCGAGGACGGCGTACCCGGCGCTGACCACCACGTCGCGCACGGCCTCGTCGGCGGGGATCCGGTTGGTCAGCGCCGCCGAGCTCAACCCGATGCGCGGGCGCAGTTCGAAGACGTTGGTCTTGCCGAGGCGTTCACCGAGCACCTCCACGACCCCGTCGCTGGGGTGCATCTCGGTGCTGGCGAGCTTCATCAGGGTCGTCTTGCCCGCGCCGTTGGGGCCCAGGACGACCCAGCGCTCATCGAGCTCGACAGACCAATTCACGTCAGCGACCAGCGCGGTCTTGCCCCGCCGGACCCCGACGCCATCCATGCGGATGACGAGGTCGTCCACGTCTACCTCCCAGCCGTGACTGACCGCGGCGCCCGCGGCGACGCGCGCCCGGTTCGTCTCCGTCCGGACCGCCGCAGGTGTCCGGCAGGTCCCCTCCGGGGAGTCATTGTTCCGTCCCCGCCTGGCTGCGCTGCGCCGGGGAGGACCCTGCGCTTCCCCCGCGCGGGTGATCATGGCGTCGCGGGTGGTCCAGATGCCGGGACGGCGGTGCTCCTGCTGGTACCGGGGCTGTCGACGTGCCACTCTCGGCGGCGTGGCCGATTCGTTGCTCACCCGCGATCGCGTGACCGACCTGTTCCGGGTCGTCACCTCCGCCTGTCGCTGAGGCGAACGTCCGCGCGCCCCGCTCGGGGCGCGCCCGCGCGGCGGCGTCCACCGCTCACCGCTCCTGCTCGTGGAGCGCTGCTGCCGCGCCGCCCGCACGCCCTCGCGACGCACTCCCGGAGATCCGATGAACGCGCTGCCGCAGCAGGACATCCCCACCGGCCCCGCTCCGCTCGGGGTTCCCGCCCCGCTCGACAACGTCCCCACCGACGACCTGCCCGCACCCGGCGCAGCCCACCTGCACCCCGGCGTGGAACGGGCGTTCCCGCACGACCTGCTCCGCCCCGAGCACCTCCGCTGGACCCCGCGCGAGCTCCGGGACCTGACCGCCCGGGTGATCGCCGAATTCGCGGGTCCGCTGCTCGACGTGGTGGAGATCCACGACGACCGGCGGTGGTGGGTCAAGCTCGGTCTCACCCGGGGCGTGGAACTCTGGTTGCTGTCCTGGGCACCGGGCCAGCGCACCCGACCGCACGACCACGGCGGCGCCGCCGGTTCCTTCGCCGTGCTCTTCGGCGAACTCCGCGAGCACTACCGCCACCCGCACGGCCCGGTCCGCACCGCGGATCGCGAACTCGGCACCGCGATCGGCTTCGGCGGCGACCGGGCCCACCAGATCGTCAACACGTCCTCGGTCAACGCGGCCGGCGTGCACGCCTACTCCCCGCCGCTGCGGCCGGTGCGCCGCTACGCGGACCTGTCCGCAGTGGACGCCACCGGTGCGGCCGACGTCGCCTCGCCGCACGACTCCGAGGGGACGCGATGACGACCACCGGCGACCACCCCGCTCCGCGCGAACCCGCCCGCTCGGACCCGGTCGATCCGACACCGACCGATCTGGCACCGGAGAACGCCGTGCGCCGGGGGCTGAGCCCTTCCGCCGGACCGTTCGGGATCGACCGCCTGCTCGCCGCCGCGCGCGAGCAGCTCGAGCGGCTCACCCCGCAGCAAGCGTTCGCCGCGCAACGCGACGGCGGCCTGATCGTCGACATCAGGCCGCAGTCCGACCGGCTGGCCGACGGCGAGATCCCCGGTGCGCTGACCGTCGAGCGGCTCGTGCTGGAGTGGCGGCTGGATCCCGGCGGTCCGCACCGCCTCGCGGGACTGCGCACCGAACTGCCCGTCGTCCTCGTCTGCAACGAGGGCTACGCGTCCAGCCTCGCCGCGGCGCAGGCGCAGGACCTCGGGCTGACCCGCGCCACCGACCTGGCCGGCGGCTTCCGGGCGTGGAAGTCGGCGGGGCTGCCGGTGCACCACCCGCCCTGACGAGCACTGCGCGCGCCGTCCCCCGACCGGCTCCGCCCTGCTGCCCAGGCGGGCTCCAGGGGTCCGGGCGGCTCCGGGGGTCCGGGCGGCTCCGGGGCTGGTGCCGCAGCCGGGACGCGGTGGGTTCGCCGAAGCGGGCCCACCGGGCCCCGGTGGTCCCGTAGGTTCGTCCCGTGCGCGCGCAGAACCTGCTGTCCCGCCCGTGGTTCGTGGCGGCCGTGATCGGTGCGGTCGTCGTGACCGCCGTCGAAGCAACGCTCGGCACCGGGGGTTCCGGGGTGGCGCTCGGGTTGCTCGGTGCGCTCGTCGGCGTGATCGCGCTGCCGATCGCGACGCAGCTCGGTCTGCTGCTCGGCTCGGCGCTGTTCGGCCTGCGGGTCCGGCACGTGGTGTTCGGCGCGATGCGCCGGGTGGCGTCCTGGCAGGCGGGCCGGGTGACGATCACCGTCCGGGCGCTTCCGGTGACCCTCAGCGCCGAGATCGGTCCGTGGCGTTCCCCGGTGGTGCTGCGCTGCTGGCTGGCCGGGCTCGTGTCGGCGCTGGCCGGGATCGCCGCCGCGGTGGGCGCGTGGACGCTCGCGGAGCTGCCGTTCGGCCGGGGCGCGGCGCTGGCGGCGACCCCGCTGATGCTGTACAAGCTCTGGCCTCGCCGGGCTCCGATGGCGACCTCGACCGGGTGGCTCCTGTTCGGCCTGCCCCGGATGCCGCGGCCCGAGCGCGACGAGTTCCGCGCGGCACCGATGGCCGCCCGCGCCTACGAGGCGCTGCGCGCGGGCGACGTCGACGGGTCGCGGGCCCACGTCGACGAGCTGGTGCGGCAGCACCCCGACCTCAACGCCACGGTGTCCTGCCGCGTCAGCCTGCACGAGGCCTGCGGGGAGTACGCGCAGGCCTGCCTGCTGCTGCTCGACCACCTGTCCGGCCGGGACGCCGGACCGCGCGAGATGTCCTACCTGCTGGCCGGGATGGCGGGACTGGGCTTCGCCGCGGTGGAAGCCGAACAGCTCCCGCCCGACGACCTGCTGCCGCTGGCGAAGAAGGCGCTGGACGACGCGATCCGGCTCGGCTACCCCGAATTCCAGCTCAGCGGCACCAAGGGGCTGCTGGCGCTGCTCGAAGGCGAACCGGACGAGGCCGCCCGGCTCGCGGCGATCGGCGCCGAGCACAACACCTCGCCGCTGTCCCGCGCCGACGACTTCGCGACGCTGGCCCGGGCGCACATGGCCAAGCAGGACAACGCCGCCGCCCGCGCTGCCCTGGCCCGCGCGGAAGACCTCGCCCCGTGGTGGCCCCGCGTCGTCGAAACCCACCAACGGCTCCACGTCGCCTGACGCACCGGCCGCGTCGACCCGACCGGCGCTCGCCGGGTCAGCCCGCGAGGACGACCTTGCCGAGTTCCGCCGGGCCGGACAGCAGCGGGTGGGTGGGCAGCACCCGCACGGTGTAGCCGGCCGGTCCGGCGTGCGGGAGGGTCACCTCCGCCTCGTACCGGCCGCCGCCGACCGGGTGCATCGAGCGGGTGACGAAGTCGTGCAGCTCGTCGGAGTCGTCGACGCGGCCGACCACCACCTCGACGTCCACATCGGATTCGTCGAGCCCGGCCAGGTCGACCTCCGCGTGCACCACCACGTCGCCGCCGAGCAGCGGCGCGCCGCCGCCGGGCACCGACATCCCGGTGGTACCGACCCGCACCCAGGTCCAGGAGGCGTGCAGCCGCTCCCGGTACCGGGCGACCTCCTTCGCGCCCCGGAAACCGTCGGCGGCCACGGCGCGCGCCGAGTTCGCGGCCGGGGTGTAGTGGTCGTCGACGTACTCCCGCACCATGCGCGAGGCCTGCACCCGGGGTCCGAGGGTGGCCAGCGTGTGCCGGACCATCGACATCCACTTGCCCGGCACGCCATCGGTGTCGCGCTCGTAGAACATCGGCGCCACCTGGTCGCTGATCAGCTCGTAGAGCCCGCCGGCCTCCAGGTCGTCGCGCCGGTTCGGGTCGGTGACGCCGCGCGCGTTCGGGATCGCCCAGCCGTTGTCGCCGTCGAACATCTCGTCCCACCAGCCGTCCCGGACCGACAGGTTCAGCACGCCGTTGAGCGCCGCCTTCATCCCCGAGGTCCCGCACGCCTCCAGCGGGCGCACCGGCGTGTTCAGCCACACGTCGCACCCGGTCACCAGGTACTTCGCCAGCGCCATGTCGTAGCTGGGCAGGTAGACGATCCGGTGCCGCACGTCGGCGCGGTCGGCGAACTCGACGATCTTCTGGATCATCGCCTTGCCGCCCTCGTCGGCCGGGTGCGACTTGCCGGCGACCACGATCTGCACCGGCCGCCGCTGGTCGAGCAGCAGTCCGCGCAACCGCTCGGTGTCCCGCAGCATCAGGGTCAGCCGCTTGTAGGTCGGCACCCGGCGGGCGAAGCCGATGGTGAGCACGTCCGGGTCGAACACCGCGTCGCACCAACCGAGTTCGAGGTCGGAGGCGCCGCGTTCCAGCCACGCCTCGCGCAACCGGCGCCGCACCTCGTCCACGAGCCGCTGGCGCAGCGAGCAGCGCAGCTCCCACAGCAGCGAATCGCTGACCGGTTCGATGCCGCGCAGCCCGGCGCCGCTGTCCATCTCGGACTCGCCGAGCAGCTTGCCGAGTTCGCGCGCCGACCAGGACGGGCCGTGCACCCCGTTGGTGACCGAGCTGATCGGCACCTCCGCCTCGCCGAAACCCGGCCACAGCCCGGCGAACATGGTGCGGATGACCTTCCCGTGCAGCTTCGACACCCCGTTGGCGCGCTGGGCCAGCCGCAGCCCCATGTGCGCCATGTTGAACATGCCGAGGTTGTCCTCCGCGCCCAGCGCCAGCACCCGGTTCGTCGGCACCCCGGGCAGCAGGCCGCGGCGGGAGCCGTCGCCGAAGTAGTGCCGCACCAGGTCCACCGGGAACCGGTCGATGCCCGCGGGCACCGGCGTGTGCGTGGTGTAGACGGTCCCGGCGCGGACCGCGGCCATCGCCTGGTCGAACTCCAACCCCGGATCGTCCTGCAGCTCGCGCAGCCGCTCCAGCCCGAGGAACCCGGCGTGCCCCTCGTTGGTGTGGAAGACCTCCGGATGCGGGTGCCCGGTGAGGTCGCAGTAGGCGCGGACCGCGCGGACGCCGCCGATCCCGGCGAGGATCTGCTGCCGGATGCGGTGCTCGGCGTCACCGCCGTAGAGCCGGTCGGTGGTGCCGCGCAGGTCGTCGTCGTTGTCCGGCAGGTCCGTGTCGAGCAGCAGCAGCGGCACCCGCCCGACCTGCGCCTTCCAGATCCGCGCGTGCAGCGTGCGCTCGGCGGGCATCGCCACCCGGATCAGCACCGGCGCGCCGCCCTCGCCGCACAGCGGTTCCAGCGGCAGCCCGCGGGGGTCGAGCACCGGGTACCGCTCGAGCTGCCACCCCTCGGCCGACAGCGCCTGCCGGAAGTAGCCGGAGCGGTACAGCAGCCCGACCCCGAGCATCGGCACCCCGAGGTCCGAGGCGGACTTGAGGTGGTCCCCGGCGAGCACGCCCAGCCCGCCGGAGTAGTTCGGCATCGCCTCGGTGAGCCCGAACTCCATCGAGAAGTAGGCGATCGACGCGGGCAGCCCGGCCCCCTCGTCCTGGCGCTGCTGGTACCAGCGCGGCACCGTCAGGTAGCGCCGCAGGTCGTCGTCGACGGCGCGGCAGCGCGCCAGGAACTCCTTGTCCTCGGCCAGCAGCCTCAACCGCTCCGCGGGCACCTCGTCGAGCAGCCGCAGCGGATCGCCGCCGACCCGCGCCCACACCTCCGGGTCCACCGCCGCGAACAGGTCCTGGGTGGGCGGGTGCCAGGTCCAGCGGAGGTTGGTGGCCAGGGTGCCGAGCGCGCTGAGCGGCTCGGGCAGGTGTGCTCGAACGGTGAAGCGGTGGACGGCTCTCACGGGAGCGGACCCTATCCCGGGGGCGGGTGGCGGCGCGCCGCCCGGCACCCGGCGGTGGGAGGCTGGACCGGTGCCAGCCTTCGAACGCGCTCCAGCGGTTCCCCGGCGCGGCGGCAGCCGGGCGCCGCGGGTCCGCCCGCGCGCGACCGGGTTCCCCGCGCGGCGGGCCCTGCTCGCGGCCTTGGCCCTGATCACCGCGCTCACCGGGTGCACCGCCCCGGCGGACGACGTGGTGCTGCACACCGTCGACCCGGCGTTCGTGCACGGCACCGACCACGGTGACACCGACCGGATCGCCGCGACCGCCGTCACCGAGGTCCAGCGGTACTGGGCCGCGGAGTTCCCCGCCGTGTTCGGCGCGCCGTGGCGCGACCTCGACGGCGGCTTCTTCTCGGTCGACCCGAACGGCGCGGCGCCGCCCCCGCCGTGCTCGGCCGACGCGGAGGACGTCGAAGGCAACGCCTACTACTGCGCGACCGTGGACGCGATCGCGTGGGACCGCGCGGCGCTGCTGCCGGTGCTCCGCGAGCACTACGGCGACGCCGCCGTGCTGCTGGTGCTGTCCCACGAGCTCGGGCACGCGGTGCAGCAGCGCACCGGGATGGACGTCGGCGGCGGCGCTTACCCGATCCGGGTGGAGGCGATGGCCGACTGCTACGCCGGTGCGTTCTTCGGCTGGGTCGCCGCGGGCGGCTCCGAGCACCTGCGGCTGGACGCGGGCGCGGTGGACGGGGCGCTGCGCGCGCTGCTGGTGTTCCGCGACCCGGTGGGCACCACCACGCACGGCACCGCCTTCGCCCGGATCTCGGCGTTCCAGGACGGCCTCGACCGCGGGGCGGGGCACTGCGCGGAGCTGGCGGTGCCCGAGGTCGCCGAACCGGGCCCGGACGACCCGGTGCAGCCGCTCGACGATCCCGGGCGGACCGCCCGGCTCGACGCCTTCTTCGCCGAGGTGGTCGCGCAGCGGGGCGGCGCCTGGCCGGACCCCCGGGTGCGCTCCGGCACCGCGCCGGGCTGCCCGCGTCCGCGGCCGGTGGCCGCCTGCGCCGAACCGCCGACCGTGCTGCTGGACCGGGCCGCGCTGGCCGAGGTCGACCACGACATCGGCGACCGGGCGACCGGGACCGCGCTGGCCTCCCGCTACGCGCTGACCGCGCTGCGCTCCCTCGGACGGCCGACCACCGGCCCGGCCGCGGGGACGGCCGTGCTCTGCCTCACCGGCGCCGCCACCGCGTCGGACCCGGCGCTCTCGCCCGCCGATCTGGACGAGGCCGTGGAAGCCGCGCTGGTCGTGGACGGGGTCTCCGCCGACGCGGCGGGCCGCTCCGCGCTGACCGGATCCGAGCGCGTCACCGCGCTGCGCGAGGGCGTGCTCGGCGGCGCACCGGCCTGCCTGCCGCCGCGCTGACGGGCCGCCGCCCGGGTTTTCGACGATCCCGGTCGCCGCCCGAAGATCACCGGATAGGCTTGCCGCTCGGCAGCACCCCGACCAGGATGGGACACCTCAGTGGCACCGGTTCCGACACCCCGGCGGAGGCGCGCCCGCACCGCGAGCGCCGTGCTCTCCGCGATCGCGTGCGCCGCGCTCGTCGGCGGGTGCTCCCAGGCCATCAGCGGCACCCCCACCACCTTCGGCAGCTACTCCACCACCGACGTGGCCGGGCTGCCCGTGACCGACGGCCCGTCCGGGCCGCGCGCGGGCGTCCCGGACGCCGAACTCCCGGTGGAGGGCAGCGACGGCGGCGAGATGGACCGGCTCGCCCGCAACGCGGTCGCCGACGTCTCGGCGTACTGGGCGGAGGTCTTCCCCGACGCCTTCGGCACCGAGTTCCAGCCGGTGAAGCGGCTGGCCTCCTACGACTCCGGCGGCGCCGGCATCCGGCTCTGCGGCGAGAGCACCGCGGGGCTGGCCAACGCGTTCTACTGCCCGTCCGAGGACGTCATCGCGTGGGACCGCGCCGAGCTGCTGCCGATGCTCGACAACAGCTTCGGGCCGATGGCCGTGGTGGCGGTGCTGGCGCACGAGATGGGGCACGCGGTGCAGCACCGCGCGGGCACCGCGACCGGCAACGACCCGGTGATCGTGCTGGAGCAGCAGGCGGACTGCTTCACCGGCGCGTTCTTCCGGCACGTCGCCGAGGGCTCCAGCGAGCACTTCGAGGTCTCCACCGGCCCGGGGCTCAACCAGGTGATGGGCGTGCTCAACTACATCCGGGACGCCCCGGGCGACAGCGGCTTCACCGGGGCCAACGCGCACGGCAGCGCCTTCGACCGGGTCACCGCCTTCCAGTACGGCTTCAGCGAGGGCCCGAAGCGCTGCGCCGCGATGGACGTCGCCGACGTCAAGCAGCGCACCACCCAGTTCCAGTTCTGGAAGGACGGGCAGGACAGCGACCTGCCCGTCGACGCCGCCACCCTCGCCGCCGTCGAGGAGAGCCTGCGGGCGGTATTCCGGGACACCGGCGCCGAACCGCCGGAGATCGTCACCGAGCGCACCTCGTGCGGCGGGGTGCCCACGACGTCGCCCGCCTCCTACTGCCCGGACACCAACACCGTGTCGCTCGACGTGGCAGAGCTCCAGCGGATCGCCCAGCCGCCGACGACGAACGCCGAGTCCTCCGGCTACGGCGACTTCGCCGCCTACGCCCAGGTCGCCTCCCGCTACGCGCTGTCGGTGCAGCACGCCGCCGGGCTGTCCCTGGACGACGAGCAGGCCGGCCTGCGCACGGCGTGCCTGGTCGGCTCCTGGAGCGGTCTGCTCATCGAGGACCCGATCGGGCAGCGCAACCCGGTCGGCACGCTGCGGGTCGCCCCCGGCGACGTCGACGAGGGCGTGGCCGCGCTGCTCGGCGAGGACAGCCTGATCGCCGCGGACCTCTCCGGCGACCAGGTGCCCACCGGCTTCGCCCGCGTCGAGGCGTTCCGGATCGGCTTCCAGGAGGGCATCTCGCCCTGCACCACCAAGTACGGCGGCTGATCTCCCACCGCTGACCCGCGCTTCCCGAGGAATCCGCCGGTACCGAGCAACCCCACCGGGCAACCCCGCCGCGCCGCGGCACGTCCGAACGGGCATGACGCGACGACTCGACTGGGACGGCCTGCTCAACGGACGCGACCTCGGCGGCCTGCCCACCACCGGCGGCGGCCGGACCCGGCGCGGTGCCGTGGTCCGCTCCGAAGCCCTCGACCACCTCACCGCGGCGGGCTGGGAAGCGCTGCTGGCGCACGGCGTGCGCACCGTCCTCGCGCTGACCCCCGAGGACGGACCCGACCTGGCGCCCCGACCCGCCGAGCTGGAGACCGTGCGGGTCCCGCTCGACGAGCGCGCCGGGGACGCCTTCCAGCAGCGCTGGAGCGGTCCGGTGTCCGGCACCCCGCTGTACTACCCCGCCTACCTGCGGGAACACCCGGAGGCGATCGCCGAGGCGGTCGGCGTCCTGGCGCGCGCCCGACCGGGCGGCGTGCTGGTGCACTGCGCAGGCGGCCGGGACCGCACCGGGCTGGTCGTGCTGGTGCTGCTGGCCTTCGCCGGGGTGGGCGCGGCGGACATCGTCGCCGACTACCGGGAGACCGAGCGGACGCGGGCCGCCGTCACCGCCCGGTTCGGGATGCCGGACGACTCGGCGCCGCTCGCGGAGTTCCTCGCGGGCCGGGGCACCAGCGTCGAGGCGTCG
Organism: Saccharopolyspora cebuensis; assembly: GCF_039542665.1. NCBI lineage: Bacteria > Bacillati > Actinomycetota > Actinomycetes > Pseudonocardiales > Pseudonocardiaceae > Saccharopolyspora > Saccharopolyspora cebuensis. Next base: position 168,798 of record NZ_BAABII010000019.1, on the reverse strand, counting down.
CTGCGCGCCGCGCTGGCCGGGTTCGACGCGGCCGAGCTGTTGCGCGCGGGCGGCCTCACCCCGGGCGACCTCGCGGCGCTGCGCGCGCGACTGCTCGACCCGGACCCGGTGAACCTGGTGTCCTCCGGCGGGTGAATCCGCCGGTCACCCCCTTGGTGGCGCGGCACCGCCGCGCCGATCATGGTCGGCGGCGCCCGGACAGGTGCCGCCGACCACGGAGGAACGGTGGACGAGCTGGACCGCATCGCGCGGACGGCGCCGCAGCGGCGGCCGGACGCGGCAGCGCGCTCAGAACAGCGCGCTGGCCAAGGCCCGGCGCGCGGCCAGCACCCGGTCGTCACCACCCGGGAACAGCTCGAACATGTCGATCAGGTGCCGCCGCACCCGGTCGCGGTCCTCGCCCGCGGTGCGCTCGACGGTGCGCACCAGGCGGGCGAACGCCGCCGCCACCTCGCCGGTGGCGAGCTCCGCGTCGGAGGCGGCGAGCTGGGCCTCGACATCGTCGGGAGCCGCGTCGGCGCGCTGCACCGCGGCCGGGTCGACCTGCTCGGCGCGCGCGGTGAAGCGGACCTGGGCCAGCGCGGCCTTGGCCAGTTCGTTGTCCGGCTCGGCGGCCAGGATCTCCTGGTATGCGGCCTCGGCGGCGGCGAAGTCACCGCGCTCCAAGGCGTCCTCGGCGGCCGTGAAGCGCGGGTCCTCGGGCTCCTCGGCGGGCGCCTCCTGCTCGCCGCCCTGCTCCGCGGCCCGGATGCCGGGCAGCTTGTCCCGCAGCGCGTCGAGCAGCGAGTCGATCCACTGCCGGAGCTGCGGCTCCGGCTGCACCCCGGCGAAGGCGTCCACCGGCTGACCGCCCGCCACGGCGATCACCATCGGCACCGACTGCACCTGGAAGAGCTGGGCGATCCGCGGGTTCGCGTCGACGTCGATCTTGGCCAGCACCCAGGTGCCGCCGGCCTCGGCCGCGAGCTTCTCCAGCACCGGGGAGAGCTGCTTGCACGGGCCGCACCAGGTCGCCCACAGGTCGATCACGACCGGCACCTGCATCGACCGGTCGACGACCTCGGACTGGAAGTCGGCCTCGGTGACGTCGATGACCGCGGGACTCGCGCTCGCCGTGGAACCGTCGGCGGGTGCGGTTCCCCCGGGCGCCGCCTTGCCGGCGGCCTCCGCGCGGTTCTTCAGACCCGACAGGTCGACCGCGCCCGCCATCGCGGCGGACATTGCTGCGTTCTGGCGTGGATCCGGCCTCGTCACACCCCCATCCTGACACGTCGCGCGGACCGGGTGGCGGCTGGGCGGGGATTGGTTCCGAGCGGCGTTCCGGACCGACGCGCACCGGAAAGGAGCAGCGCGACACACCGACAACGGTGAAGATCAAGTCGAAATGATGAAGACGGCACCCCGGAAGGGTGACGATAGGCGAGTACCTCTCAGGCTCGGCGGGGCTGCCCGCCGAAGTAGGGACGGAGCTCGTCAGGGACTCGACGTCCCTGCCCGGCTCTCGGGGAGACCACCGCACGGTGCGAGCTCCCGGACCGTAGTTCGACGAGAGGTACGAAATGCGTAGTGCAGCCCGTGTCGCCGGCGTCGCCGGCGTCGCCGCCCTCGGCGCCATGACCTTCGGCGGGACCGCGTTGGCCGACACCGCCGGCAACGACGGCATCAACCTGCTGGACGACAACAACGTCAACGCCATCCCGATCCAGCTCTGCGACAACAACATCGCCGCCGCGATCGGCGTCATCATCCCGATCGCGTCGCCGCAGGCCAGCGACTGCAACAACTCGGCCATCGTGGATCACCCGAAGGTCGACTGAGCGACCTCGCTCCCGAGCAGGGGTGGCACCGGCGCGGTGCCACCCCTGCTCGACCTTCACGACCGGTCGTCGCCCAGGTGCTCCTCGACCCGGCGCACCTTCTCGGCCAACTGGCCGGTGTGGCCGGGGCGGATGTCGGCCTTGAGCACCAAGCTGGTGCGGCGCGCCGTCGACGAAACCGCCTCCGTGGCCCGCTTGACCACGTCCATCACCTCGTCCCACTCGCCCTCGACGGTGGTGAACATCGCCGTCGTCTCGTGCGGCAGCCCGGACTCGCGCACCACCTTCACCGCGGCCGCGACCGCTTCGCTCACGCTGTCGTCATCCCCGGCACCGGTCGGTGCCACGCTGAACGCCACCAGCACTGGTGTCCTCCTCTTGGTCCGCGCACCGGCCCACGAGTCCGGTGCGGCGCGTATCACATCCTGAACGACCGCAGTCATCCATCGGATGGGTACCCGCTGCTAGCGTCGGACACCATGACCCCCCGCAGTCCGCTTCCCTTCGACCCCATCGCCCGCGCCGCCGAGACCTGGACCGAGCGGGTGGGTCCGGCCACCACGATGGCCGCCGTCACCAGCATCATGCGCGTGCAGCAGATCCTCCAGTCCGCCGTCGACAGCGCGCTGCGCCCGCACAACCTGACCTTCGCCCGGTACGAAGCGCTGGTGCTGCTGACCTTCTCCCGGCGCGGCTCGCTGCCGATGCGGGTGATGGGCGACCGCCTCCAGCTCCACCCGACCAGCGTCACCAACATCGTCGACCGCCTGGAACAGGACGGCTTGGTCCGCCGCACGCCGCACCCCACCGACCGGCGCACCACCCTGGTCGAGATCACCGACGACGGCCGCGACCTCATGAACAAGGCGACGGACTCGGTCACCGCCATCGACTTCGGGCTCAACGGCATCACCGAGCGGCAGACCCAGCAGCTCACCGACCTGCTCGGCAAGGTCCGCCACGCCGCGGGCGACTTCTGACCCACCGGCGACCGCGTGGGGATGACAGCAGGGTCGCCTTTCTGTCACCCATGACAGCAGGGTCGCCTTTCTCCCACCGGTGACAGCAGGGCCGCCTTTCTCCCACCGGTGACAACAGGGCCGCTTTCCTCCCACCGGTGACAGCAGGGGAACCTTCCTGTCACGCCTGCGAGGCCAACGCCGAAGGCGGCCGTTCAGTTGATCTGGCGGACCTTGCCCCAGAACGTCGGCTCGTCGGAGTCGACCACGGTGAGCAGGCCGCGCTTGGCGGCCCAGCGCTCGAACCAGATCGTCGCCAGCGGTGGCACCGACGCGACCCCGGCGAGCACCAGCACCCCGAAGCTCCAACGCAGCGGGCTGAAGACGATCAGGCAGGCGAGCACGTAGGCGGTGAACAGGGCACCGTGCACCGAACCCATCACGGTGACGGCGAACGGCATGTCGAAGCCGTACTTGAGCACCATCGCGATCAGCAGCCCGGCCCACGAGATCGCCTCGGCGATCGCCACCAGCCGGAACCAGCCACCGTACGTCCGCGGCACGTCGCACCCACTCCCCTCGCACTGCTCACCCCGTAGTGTGGCGCGTGTCCGGCATCACGCCGCGACCGGTCCGGGCACACCGCCCGCCGGACGCCGCCGGGCTGCGCCGTCCGGCGGCACCTCCTCCACCTCCGGCGCCCTCCTCCACTCAGGCCGTTGACAGTGATCCACGGGATGCGGTGCAATGCCGCTCACCATGACAACGTTGTCGCACCGGCCGTCCGGCAAGCGCGCCACGATGAGCGACGTGGCGCGGCTCGCCGGGGTGAGCGTGAAGACGGTCTCCCGCGTGGTCAACGCGGAGGCCGGGGTGCAGCCCGCGACGGCCGAGCGGGTGTCCGAGGCGATCGCCCGGCTCGGCTTCTCCCGCAACCTCGGCGCCCGCGACCTGCGGCGCGGGGTCGGCACCGGGATGGTCGGGCTGGTCGTCGAGGACGTCGGCAACCCCTTCTACTCGCTGCTGACCCGCGCGGTGGAGGAGGTCGCCCGGGCTCGCGGACGGCGGGTGCTCACCGGTTCCTCCGACGAGGACCCCGCGGGCGAACGCGAGCTGGTCCGGGAGTTCTGCGCCCGCCGGGTCGACGGGCTGCTGGTCGTCCCGGCCGGTCGCGAGCACGGCTACCTGCGCGCGGAGATCGACGCGGGCACGCCGGTGGTGTTCGTCGACCGCCCCGCCGGGGACCTGGACGCCGACACGGTGCTGCTCGACGACGCGGGCGGCACCGAGCAGGCGGTGCACCACCTGGTCGGGCGAGGGCACCGGCGGATCGGCTTCCTCGGTGACGATCCCGCGATCCACACCGCCGCCGAGCGGCTGCGGGGCTACCGCAGCGGGCTGCACCGGGCGGGGATCGCGGCCGATCCGGTGCTGACCGCGATGGGCCCGCACACCGCCGAGTCGGTCCGCGCCGCGCTCACCGGCCCGCTGCGCCCGGCGACCGCCGTGATCACCGGGAACAACCGGATCACGGTGCACCTGCTGCGCGTGCTCGCGGGCGCGCAGCGGCGTCCCGCGCTCGTCGGCTTCGACGATTTCGAACTGGCCGACCTGGTGGACCCGCCGGTCACCGTGATCACCCACGACACCCGCGAACTCGGCCGCACGGCCGCCGAGCTGCTGTTCAGCCGGCTCGACGGGGACACCGCACCGGCGCGGCACCTCGTCATCCCGACCCGGCTGCTGCCCCGACGATCCGGAGAGGTTTCCCCGTGACTGCCCACACCCCCGCGACCGGCGCGCCGATCGAGCTGCCCGCGAACCAGCCGCAGCAGTTCTACCGGGGTGGCGCGTCGATCGCCGCGCTGCGCGGCGCGCCCGAGCGGGACTACGGCCCGGAGGACTGGGTCGCGTCCACGACGACCCGGTTCGGCCAAGCCGAAGCGGGGCTGTCCCGGCTGCCCGACGGGCGCCTGCTGCGCGATGCCGTGCAGGCCGATCCGCGGGGCTGGCTGGGCGAGGAGCACGTCGCCGCGTTCGGCGACAGCACCGCACTGCTGGTCAAGCTCCTCGACGCGGGCCAGCGCCTGCCGGTGCACTGCCACCCGTCGGACCGCTTCGCCCAGCAGCACCTCGGCTCCCGGTTCGGCAAGACCGAGGCGTGGATCGTGATCGGCACCTCCGGCGCGAATCCCGTGGTGTACTGCGGTTTCCGCCAGGACGCCGACCCGGCCGCGGTGCAGCGGTGGGTGGCGACCCAGGATTCCTCCGCGCTGCTGGGCTCGCTCAACGAGATCCCGGTGCGCGCCGGGGACACCGTGCACGTCCCGGCGGGCACCCCGCACGCGATCGGCCCCGGGGTGTTCCTCGTCGAGCTCCAGCAGCCGACCGACTTCTCCGTCACGCTGGAGTGGAGCGGCTTCCTCGCCGACGCGGAGCAGGCGTTCCTCGGGCTCGACCGGGAAACCGCGCTGCGCACGCTCAACCACCGCGGCTTCGGCGACGACCTGCTGACCTCGCTGATCAAGCGCACCGGTGACGACCCGGCAGCCCGGGTGCCGCTGCTGTCCGAGCAGGCCGACGAGTTCTTCCACGCCGAGCGGCTGCGCGCGGAATCGCGGAACGGCGGCATCGAGCTGGATCCGTCGTTCAGCGTGCTGGTGGTCCTCGACGGCACCGGAACGCTGCGCACCGAGCACGGCGCGGTGCCGCTGCGCCCCGGCGGCACGCTCGTCGTCCCGCACGGCGCGGGCGCGGCCACCGTCGAAGGCGACCTGACCGCCGTGCGCTGCAGACCACCCCGCATCGGCTGACCCGACGGAGGCGAGATGACCGCACCGCTGCTCGAAGCCCGCGACCTGGTGAAGCGCTACGGCGGCGTCGAGGCGCTGCGCGGTGCGGCGTTCACCGCCCACCCCGGTGAGGTCGTCGCGCTCATCGGCGACAACGGGGCGGGCAAGTCCACGTTGGTCCAGTGCCTGTCCGGGGTGGAGCGTCCCGACTCCGGGCAGGTGCTGGTGGACGGGCGGCCGGTCGTCCTCGACTCCCCCACCGCCGCCCGCGCCCACGGCATCGAAACCGCCTACCAGGACCTCGCGGTGGCCCCGGACCTCGATCCGGCGGCGAACCTGTTCCTCGGCCGGGAACTGCGCCGCCGCGGGGTGCTGGGCCGGCTCGGGATGCTCGACCACACCGCGATGCGCGCCCAGGCCGCCGAGCGGTTCGCCGCGTTCGGCGTCGAGCTGCCCGATCTCGCGGTGCCGACCGGGTCGCTGTCCGGCGGGCAGCGGCAGAGCGTCGCGGTGGCCCGGTCGGTGGCCTGGGCCGACCGGCTGGTGTTCCTCGACGAACCCACCGCCGCGCTCGGCGTGGTGCAGCGCGAACGGGTCCTCGACGTGGTCCGGCGGGTCCGGGATTCGGGCATCGCGGTGGTGCTGATCAGCCACAACATGCCCGAGGTCCGGTCGGTAGCCGACCGCGTCGAGGTGCTGCGGCTGGGCAGGCGGGTGGCCCGCTTCCGGGCCGCCGAGACGTCGCTGGAGGAACTCGTCGGCGCCATGACCGGCGCCCTGTCCCAGGAGGACTGATGCGCCGCAGGCCGACCGCCTCTCCCACGCTGTGGACCGGACTGGTCCTGATCGGGCTGTGCGCGCTGTTCAGCCTGCTGCGACCGGCCGCGTTCCCGACCCTCTACAACGCGCAGACGCTGCTGGTGCAGGCGGGGCCGCTGCTGCTGCTCGCGGTGGGCATGACCTTCGTGATCATCACCTCCGGGATCGACCTGTCGGTGGGATCGGTGCTGGTGTTCTCCGGTGTCGTGTCCGCCAAGACGATGGAAGCCCTCGGCGGGGGCGACGCGACCGACCTCGGTTGGGGCGCGATCGGTGTCGGCCTCCTCGTCGCGCTGGCCGGCGGCGCCCTGTGGGGCGTGCTCAACGGGCTGCTCGTGGCGGTGGCGCGGGTGCCCGCGCTGATCGTCACGCTCGGCTCGTTCGGGGCGGCGCTCGGCGCCGCGCAACTGCTCACCAACGGCGTGGACGTGCGCACCGTGCCCAGCGCGCTGCGGCTGACCTTCGGCACCGGCACCTCGTTCGCCGTGGTCCCCAACCTGGTGCTGGTGGTGGCTGCCGTGACCCTGCTGGCGGCGTGGCTGCTGCGCACCACCCGGTTCGGCCGCCACACCTACGCCATCGGGTCCAACGCCGAAGCGGCGCGGCGCGCGGGCATCCGGGTCACCCGCCACCTGGTGCAGGTCTACGCGCTGAGCGGGCTGCTCGCCGGGCTGGCCGGATTCCTGTCGTTGGCCTACTTCGGCACCACCACGATCAGCGGGCACAGCAACGACAACCTCAACGCCATCGCCGCGGTGGTGCTCGGCGGCACGAGCCTGTTCGGCGGCATCGGCAGCGTCCTCGGCAGCGTCATCGGGGTGTTCATCCCCGCGGTGCTCGACACCGGGTTCGTCATGGTCGGGGTGCAGCCGTTCTGGCAGCCCATCGCGGTCGGCGCGGTGCTCGTCGCGGCGGTGTGGTGGGACCAGCGGCGACGGCGGGCCCGCGCAGGGCGGTAGACGGCACGACGACGTGTGGAGGATGCGATGAGGACCCACCAGATCGCGGCGCTGCTCACCGGCGCGCTGCTGCTGACCGGCTGCGGCAGCGGGCAGATCGGCGACACCGGCGGCGCGGCGACCGACCCCGGCAACGAGCGGCTCGTGCTCATCACCGGGATGCGCGGCGAGCCGTTCTACGTCTCGATGGAATGCGCGGCCGAGGCGGAGGCCGCCGCGCAGGGCTACGAGCTCAACGCGCAAGCGCCCGAACGCTTCGAGCAGGCCGAGCAGTCCCAGATCCTCGGCAGCGCGATCAGCACCCGTCCCGGCGCGGTCATCATCGCCCCCACCGACGACCAGGCGCTCGCCGCGCCGCTGCGCCAAGCCAAGAACAACGGGATCCAGGTCGTCGAGGTCGACACCGCGCTGGCGGACCGCTCGATCGCCGTCAGCTCGCTGTCCTCCGACAACTACGCCGGCGGCAGGCTCGCCGCACGCACCCTCGCCGAGCTCACCGCCGGACGACCCGGCTCGGTGCTCGCGCTCAACACCAAGGCGGGCACCTCCACCACCGACGCGCGCGTCGCCGGCTTCGAGGACGAGATCCGCGAACACCACCCGCACCTGACGCTGCTGCCCAGCCAGTACACCGACAACGAACCCGCCACCGCCGCGCAGGTCGTCTCGGCGACCCTCGGCGCCCACCCGGACCTCGTCGGGGTGTTCGGCTCCAACCTCAACACCGGGGAAGGCGCCGCCACCGCCCTGGCCAACGCAGGCCGCTCCGGCGACGTGCCGCTCGTCGGTTTCGACGCGAGCCCCAAGCAGGTGGAGGACCTGCGCAACGGCCGGGTGCAGGCGCTCATCGCGCAGGACCCGGCCCGGATCGGGCGCGAAGGCGTGCGGCGCGCGATCGCCGCGATCAAGGGCGAACCCGTCGAGCGGGAGACCAAGACCCCGATGATCGCCCTCACCCGCGACACCATGGACGAGCAGTCGGAGTTCTTCTACCGCTCCCGGTGCTGAGGTGGCAGCAGGGGAACCTTCCTGTCACGGGTGGGAGGAAAGTTCCCCTGCTGTCACTGGTGGGAGGAAAGTTCCCCTGCTGTCACTGGTGACAGGAAGGCGCCTCTGTTGCCAGAGGTGACAGGAAAGTTCCCCTGCTGCCATTGGTGACAGGAAGGCGTCCCTGCTGCCATCGGTGACAGAAAGGCGTCCCTGCTGCCATGAGTGACAGGAAGGCACCCCTGCTGCCATCGGTGACAGGAAGGTTCCCCTGCTGCCACGTCACGAGGCCGCACGAGAGCGCAGCGGCGGTGCGGGAGAGCGGCGCGAGGCCGCGTTGATGCGTCGGGGCGCGGGCGTCAGCGCTCAGGAGTCGTCGCGCGGCTCGTCGGGGGTGTCGTCGTCCGGCTGGTCGCGCTTCGGCGGCGCGAGGAACACCACACCGCTGTCGAGGTCGAGCGGTCCCCCCGGGTCGTGGCCCCGCGAGATACCGCCCTGGTCACCGTCGTGCCGGAGCTTGCGCCCGGGAACCAGCTCGCCGTAGGAAGCCATGACCCCACCGTAACCCCATCGTGGGCGGTCGCGACTGGTGCGAACGTGCTGTCGGGGCCATCCCGTTGAATGGAGGGCATGCGGAGGTGGGTGCTGCACATGGACATGGACGCGTTCTTCGCGTCCGTGGAGCAGCTCACCCGTCCCACGACGCGGGGCCGACCGGTGCTCGTCGGCGGCCTCGGACCGCGCGGCACCGTCGCCGGGGCCAGCTACGAGGCGCGCGAGTACGGCGCCCGCTCGGCGATGCCGATGGCCGAGGCGAGGCGTCGCTGCCCACCCGCGATCGTGCTGCCGCCCAGGTTCCGCGTGTACCAGGCGGTGAGCGCCGACGTGCTGGCCATCGTGCGGGAGTCCTCCTCGGTGATGGAGCAGGTCTCGATCGACGAGGCGTTCCTGGAGCCTCCCGACCTCGGCGGCGCCGAGACCGAGGAGGTCGAGCGCTTCGCCGCCGCGTTGCGCGGTCGGGTCCACCGCGAAGTCGGGGTGAACGCTTCGATCGGCGCCGGGGCGGGCAAGCAATTGGCCAAGATCGCCTCCGGGCTCGCCAAACCCGACGGAATGCTGGTGGTCCCGCCCGAGGAGCAGCTCCCGCTGCTGTCCGGGTTGCCGGTGCGCTCGATGTGGGGCGTCGGTCCGGTCACCGAAGGCAAGCTGCACCGCATCGGCGTCAGCACCATCGGGGAGTTCGCCGCGCTGCACCTCAACGACGTCACCGCGTTGCTGGGGCAGGCCCACGGCGCCGAACTGCACCGGTTGGCGCACGGGCTCGACGACCACGCCGTCGCCGAACGAGCCGAGGCCAAGCAGGTCAGCGCCGAAACCACCTTCGACGTGGACGTCACCGATCCGATCCGGCTCGCGGTCGAGGTGGACGGGATGGCCGCCAACGCCCACCGCCGGCTGGCTTCCTCGGGGCGCGCGGCGCGAACCGTGACGGTCAAGGTCCGCGACTCCGACTTCACGACGATCAGCCGGGCGGAAACCCTGCCTTCGGCGACCAGCGACCGCGCCGTGCTCGGTGCCGCCGCCCGCCGCCTGGTGGGGATCGCGGTGCCGCCGGGAACGCCTGTCCGGCTCGTCGGCGTGTCCTACTCGGGACTGGCCACCTCCGAGCAGGAACCGCTGTTCCAACACCCGGCGGAACGCACCAGCGAGGCGGCCGCACCGCCCGCCGCCGAGCCGGAATCCGACGCCCCGCAGCCTCGTCCCTGGCGGGCCGGGGACGACGTGGCGCACCCCGAGCACGGGCATGGCTGGGTGCAGGGCGCCGGGCACGGGCGGGTCACCGTGCGCTTCGAGACGGCGGTGACGGGGCGCGGCGTGGCGCGCACCTTCGCCGCCGACGACCCGTTGCTCACCGATGCCGACCCGCTTGCCAGCCTCGGGCGGTGACCGCGCGGCCGTGGCAGCAGGGGAACTTCCCTGTCACTGGTGACAGCAGGGCCACTTTTCTCCCACACGTGACAGGAGGGGAACCTTCCTCTTACCCATGGCAGCAGGGGAACTTTCCTGTCACCGGTGACAACAGGGCCACTTTTCTCCCACACGTGACAGGAGGGGAACCTTCCTGTCACCCGTGACAACAGGGCCACTTTCCTCCCACCCCGGTCACTCCGGCGCGGGCGACTCCCGGCGGTACTGCCCGACCCACTTGCGGGGCGCGACGGTCTGCACGGCGCCTTCGAGGCTCCGCGACAGGCGGCTGAAGGGCGGCAGGTGGAAGCGGTAGCGCTCACCGGGCAGCCCGGGCATCGACGGCCGCTCCTGCACCCGCCAGCGCTCCCACTCCGGGTGCCGGGCGGCGAATCCGGGGTCGGCGGGGTAGAACTCCAGCGCCTGCCTGCGTTCCGGGTGCACGGGGCGGCCGTGCTGGATCCAGGGCAGGGTGCCGATGCCGATGGCGGAGATCTCGTCCCAGGCGACGCCGAACACCTCACCCTTGGTGCGGGCGTAGAAACCGTTGCGGTCGAACAGGAATCCCCGGCTGTTGAGCATCCCGCGGGCGCTGAGCAGGAACCCGATGAACAGGATGCCGGACACGAGCTGCGCGATCCACACCCCGACACCCGCGCGACCGGCTGCGATCACCGCGGCGCACAGGACGGCGACGAGACCGCTGAGGCCGCCGCCGATGAGCATGAGCCGGAAGCTGCTCGCGCTGACGTCGACGTCCTGGGCGTCGGCGCTGAGCACCGTGGGCACCGGCTGGCTCGGCCCGGCGGGGGCGCGCGTCGGTTGCGCGGCGTGATCGGAGGTGTAGCGCGCGGTCCCCTGGTCACCCACCGCACCGCGCCGCACCGTCGTGCGTTCCGGGTCCGGACGATCAGCTCGTTGCCAGCCACCTGGAAGCCACTTCATGTCTCCCAGGGTAGCGAGACCGGAACGGTCCGATCACGTTCGGCTCCGGTCAGCCGCGCGGGACCTCGATGAGCAGCGCATCGCCCTGCCCACCACCGCCGCACAGCGCCGCGGCCCCGGTCCCGCCGCCGCGCCGCTTGAGCTCCAGCGCGAGGTGCAGGGCCAGCCGGGCACCCGACATGCCGATGGGGTGGCCGAGCGCGATGGCACCGCCGTTGACGTTGACGACGTCCTCGCCGAGACCGAGCTCGCGGGCGGAGACCAGACCGACGGCGGCGAAAGCTTCGTTGATCTCGACCAGATCGAGCGCGGCGGCGTCGATTCCCGCCTTGGCGCAAGCGGTCTTGATCGCGTTGGACGGCTGCTCGTGCAGGCTCGCGTCGGGGCCGGCGACGACGCCGTGGGCACCGATCTCGGCGAGCCAGTCGAGCCCGAGCTCCTCGGCCTTGGCCTTGCTCATCACGACGACGGCGGCAGCACCGTCGGAGATCTGCGAGGCCGAACCGGCGGTGATGGTCCCGTCGGCGGCGAAGGCGGGCCGCAGCTTGCCGAGGGATTCGGCGGTGGTGTCGGCGCGCACCCCCTCGTCGGTGTCGACGACGACCGGATCGCCCTTGCGCCGGGGCACCTCGACCGGGGTGATCTCGTCGGCGAACACCCCGCGCTCGGCGGCGGCCGCGGCCCGCTGGTGCGACCGGGCGGCGAAGGCGTCCTGCTCCTCGCGGGTCAGCTCGTAGCGCGCGTTGTGCTTCTCGGTGGACAGGCCCATCGCGACCTGGTCGAAGGCGCAGAACAGCCCGTCGTGGGCCATGTGGTCGAGCAGCTGCGCGTCGCCGTACTTGAAGCCCTCGCGGGAGCCCGTGAGCAGGTGCGGGGCCTGGGTCATGGATTCCTGGCCACCGGCGACGACCACGTCGAACTCACCGGCGCGGATGAGCTGGTCGGCCAGCGCGATGGCGTCGAGCCCGGACAGGCACACCTTGTTGATGCTCAGCGCCGGCACGCCCATCGGGATGCCCGCCGCCACGGCGGCCTGGCGGGCCGGGATCTGCCCCGCACCGGCGGTCAGCACCTGGCCCATGATCGTGTACTGCACCTGCTCCGGAGCGACCCCGGCGCGTTCCAGCGCCGCCCGGATGGCGAACCCGCCGAGCTGGGCACCCGAGAAGTCCTTGAGCGAGCCGAGCAAGCGGCCCATCGGGGTCCGCGCTCCCGCCACGATCACCGATGTACCCACTGCTTCCTCCCGGGTGTCGAGCTGCGTTGCCACTCACCATTCTGGGCCCGTGCGGGCCTCCGGGACCATACCCGGCACACCCCGCGGGCCTCTGTGACGCCCAACACGGCCCGGCGTCCGGCCGGAAGCGGCGACCGCTGACCACCGACCGCCCGGCGGGGCGAGCGCTCAGCAGCGGCCGCGCCCCGCGGTGGTGTCGCACAGATCGCTCTCAGCGGCCCAGGTCAGCGCGGTGCGCGCGTTGACCCCGAGGCGGCGGGACGCGGAGACGTCGGTGGCGGCCCCGGAGTCGGCGCTCAACCAGTAGCGCACCTCGTACGCCACGCCGCCCTCGGCGTGGCGGAACGCGTAGAAGGGGGCGGCCACCGGGGCCGGGCCGTAGCCCGGGGAGGTCCAGGCGCCCTCGCCCTCGGCGGCGGCCGGATCGACGTAGAGGCAGTCGTAGGCGGTGCCCTGGTAGGTGCAGCGACGCGGCTCCGCCCCGCCGTGCCGGGACGTCGCCCGGTCGGTGGTGACGCCCTCGGATCCCAGCCGGGCGAAGACGTCCTCGCACGCGCCGTCGTCGCAGGCGTGCCAGGGGCGCCAGGCGGCGGCGCGGGCCTCGGCCGCTCCGCGCCCGGCGGACCGGGCGGTGCAGTAGGCGGCGACGATGCCCGGTGCGACCTCCCGCGCGGCACTGCCCGCGTCGATGGCGGTGGCCGCGGTGACGTCGGCGCCGAGCCCGGCCGAGTCGAGCTGCCACATGCCGACACCGGGGTTGAAGAACAACCCGGGCGAACGCTGCTCCGGGTCGGCGAGGGCGGGCTGGTCGTCGTAGCGGGACAGCGTCATGGGCGAGGGCGCCGCCCCGGAGGGCGCGACCTCGGGCCAGGTCGGCGCGAGCACCAGGTGCGTGGCGGTGGTGGCGCTGATCGAACAGGTCGCGTCGGCCGCGGCGGCGGTGGCGGCGGATTCGACGGCGGCGAGCGGCTCGGCGCCGAACCGCAGCGGGCCCGCCTGCACCCACGCCCGCTCGCGGGTGAGCCGCTCGGCGGTCGGGTTGTCGCCGCCCCCGCCGGAGCGCACCCCGTCCCCGCCCGCGGCCCACCCCGTCGCGGGCGCCAGCAGCAGGGCCGCGAGGCCGCCCGCCAGCACCGCCCGCCGCCTCCGGAAGTCCCGACCTCCGACCATGACCGCTCCTCCCGCGTGGTCCGGCGACATCCTGATCGGGGCAAGAGTTGCCCGGCTCCGCCGTCCGGGCCAGTGGATCTTCGGGCTTTTCCCGCCTTCCCCGGGCTCGTTCGACGATCGTCACGGGGTGCGGGCGCGGGTTAGGCTCCTCCCATGCGCGCAGGTTTGAACGGCCTCGTCACCGCGATCGACCACGTCGGCATCGCCGTCGCCGACCTCGATGAGGCGATCGCCTTCCACCGCGACACCTTCGGGTTGGAGGTCGCCCACACGGAGGTCAACGAGGACCAAGGGGTCCGGGAGGCGATGCTGCGGGCGCCCGGTGCCGCAGCGGGCGGCGCCCAGGTGCAGTTGATCGCCCCGGTCAGCGCGGACTCGGCGATCGCGAAGTTCCTGGACCGCAACGGGCCCGGCTTGCAGCAGCTCGCCTACCGGGTGACCGACGTGCGGGCGGCGATGGACGCCCTGCGGGCGCAGGGACTGCGGCTGCTCTACGACGAACCGCGCCGGGGCACCGCGGGCAGCGCGATCAACTTCGTGCACCCCAAGGACGCCGGTGGCGTGCTCGTCGAACTCGTGGAACCGGCCTGATGTCGACCCGGTGCGCCGCGACGCCCTCGCGGCGCACCTGCTCGGCCGCTACTTCCCCGGCTCGCGCCGGACTGGTCGGGTCCCCGGCGCTCCGGCTCCGCCGACCACGGCCGGTGACAGCAGAGCCACTTTTCTCCCACCGGTGACAGCAGGGCCACTTTCCTCCCACCGGTGACAGCAGGGCCACTTTTCTCTCACCTGTGACAGCAGGGGAACCTTCCTCCCACCCGTGACAGGAAAGTTCCCCTGCTGCCACCAAGCCGCAGCCGTCACCCGGGCAGCAGGACGAACCGGCGCTCGGCGATCCGCTCCACCGCCGCCCTGCTGTAGGCCAGCGGGAAGTACTCCCCGGCGCGCCACGGCTCGGCCAGGTCCCGATAGTGCGGGCTGGCCGGATCCCCGGACTGCCCGGGCGCGTTGATCGCGACGGAACTGTCCCAGCCGCCGACGTCGAGCACCATCCGGAACGACGGGCCGTTGAGCTGCCGGAAGTCGGTGAGCTGGTAGCCGGACTGGTTGACCGTGTCGGGCGAGCCGCCGCGCGGCATCGGTCCGACGGTGAAGCGGCGGTCCTGCGCGTCGTCGAACGCATCGGCGGCGGGGTGCTCGAACAGCGTGTGCAGCAGCGATCCCCACGCCCACCGCCCTTGGCCCGGACCGAGCTTCTCGCGCACCTCGGCCACCGCCGAGGCGAGGCTGTCCAGCAGCAGCGCGTCGCGGGCCGCGGGGTCGCGCAGCCACCGCCCGGGGTGCTCAAGCTCCTCGAGCAGGACCAGGGTGTCCGGGGAGCCGATGTGCTGGGCCACGGTCGGCGCGGCCGCCACCACGAAGTCCGGGCCGAGGTGCTTGCCGAGCCAGACCTCGAACAGCGCTGCCGCTGCCGAGTCCGCCGATTCCACGCAGTCCCAGCCGCGGAGCAGCCGCACCGCCCGCGCCAGCCCGGCATCCCGCCCGTCCGGGTCCGGCAGCAGCGGGATGATCCGGCGCGCGGGCAGGCAGAGCTGGTCGAGCTGCAACTTCTGCGAGTCGGCCACCGAGTGCCTCGGTTGGCGGGACAGCACCTCGACGATCCGCTGGTGGCGGAACGGGTTGGTCCACTCGTAGCCGAGCCCGAGGTCCTGGTGGCTGGGCGGGAGGTTGAACTGGTTCGCGGTGGCGACGAACCCCTCGGGCGGGTTCAGCGACCGGGGCAGGTCGTCGCCGGAGCGGAAACCGTCCCACTCGTAGCGGCCGTCGCCGGGCACCGGCAGCAGCCCGTCGTAGCCGACCCGGTTGGGCGCCAGCCCGCCGGGGACCCACCCGATGTTGCCCGCGGTGTCGGCGTA
This sequence comes from Saccharopolyspora cebuensis, assembly GCF_039542665.1. Taxonomy (NCBI): domain Bacteria; kingdom Bacillati; phylum Actinomycetota; class Actinomycetes; order Pseudonocardiales; family Pseudonocardiaceae; genus Saccharopolyspora; species Saccharopolyspora cebuensis. The sequence goes on along the minus strand of NZ_BAABII010000019.1, from coordinate 153,229 downwards.
CACCTGGTTCTCGGTGGGCGCGCCCCAGTTGCGCATCGCGGCGGTGAACTCCTCGAAGCTGCGGGCCCGCATGTAGGCGATGCTGCCGAAGTACGGCGACATCCCGGGTTCCAGCCAGGCGGTGCGCACCGCGTAGGCGCGGTGCCGCTCGGCGTCGACGTGGATCACCGGGCCGTGCCTGGTGAAGGGCAGCTCGACGACCTCGGTGCCCCCGTCGCGCACCGGGACCTGCTCGCGCAGCACCACCATCGGCTCCCAGCCGTCGCGGTAGCGGTACCGGGAGTGGTCGGCCGGGTCGAGCTCGTAGACGTAGAGGTCCTCCTGGTCGACCGGGAAGATGGTGAGCCCGAACGCGATGGTGCCGTTGTGCCCGATGGAGATGCCGGGCAGCGCCGGCTCGCCCGCGCCGATCACGTCGAGCCCCGGCGCGGACAGGTGCGCCAGGTAGCGCAGCGAGGGCGCGGCGTAGGACCGGTGCGGGTCGTTGGCGAGCACCGGGCGTCCGGTGGCGGTGCGCGCGCCGCTGACCGCCCAGTTGTTGCTGCCCTCGGTGTGCATGTCGGGCAGCGGCTTCGGGCGCACCTCGCCGCCGGTGAACTCGACTTCCTGGACGGCCAGCGCGAACACGTCGAGCACCGCGTCCGGCAGCGCGCACGGGTCGAGCCCGTCGGGCACCACCGTCCGGTGCGCGGGTTGCAGCCCCTGCCGGACCAGGTCGGTGTCGACGTCGGCGCCGCAGGCCACCCGCGCTCGCTGCACCTCGCTGGCCAGGTTCCGGGTGAGCCCGTGGCTGCGGATGCGCACCACGTCGGCCGGTTCCCAGCGCGCCGGGCGGTAGCCGAGCAGCCCGAACTCCTCCGGCAGCGCCTCGGGGTGCGCCTCCAACCAGTCGAGGTAGGCGTTGATCCCGGCGGTGAAGCGGGTCGCGATGCGCTCGGCGTCCGGCGCGTAGCGGGACCACTCCGCCGCCATGTCGCCCCGGTACAGGAACAGCCGGGTGGCGCGGTCCTGCTCGACGTAGTCCGGGCCGAGCACCTCGGAGAGCAGCCCGAGACCGCGCCGCCGCCACAGGTCGATCTGGAACAGCCGCTCGCGGGCGGCGTTGAACCCCTGGGCGAGGAACACGTCGTCCTCGGTGGCGGCGTAGAGGTGCGGCACGCCGTAGCGGTCCTCCACCAGTTCCACCGGTGCGCTCAGCCCCGGCACCCGGTACCGCCCGTCCTCGCGGTCGGCGGCGCGCCCGGCCGGGCTCACCAACCCCGCCCCCGCTGCTCCCGCGACCGTCGCGACCATCCCCTGCCGCCGGGACAAGCGCACATCACCAAGGCCCACCACAACCCCTCCCCGCCGCCGACAGGGAGATTGTTCAGCGGTGGAAGGACTTTCACAAGGATGCACGTGGGTCACGCCGGGCGGGTCCGCCGCAGGGCGCGGGCGATGAACCCGATCTCCCGGTCCAGCCCGCAGCCTCCGCCGCAGGTGTTCCCCGCGCGCTGGTGCAGCGCCCGGGCCAGCAGCAACGCCGCCGCGTCGACGTCGGCATCACCTCCTCGGACGGGCAGCGCGGTGGCGATCACGGCGCGGATCTGCTCCACCAGGAGGCGGAACCGGCCTTGCAACGCGTCGCGCACGGCGGCGTGGGTGTCGGCTTCCCGCCACAGCACCCGGGCCACCGGGCGCGCGTCGAACTCGCGCACCAGGCGTCGCAGGCTGCCCGCCAGATCACCGCGCACCGCCACGTCGGGCACCGCCGGCTCCGGCAGCCCCTCGACGAGCGCGGTCAGCAGGTCCTGCTTGCGCCGGAAGTAGTAGTGGATCAAGCCCTTCGGGACTCCGGCCCGTTCGGCGATCCGGGACGTCGGCGTCGCATCGAAACCGCGTTCGGCGAACAGCTCGCCCGCCGCGGTGAGGATGCGCTCCCGCGCATCGTGCGACATCGCCCCTCCCCTCCTCGGGGAAGGGACCGCGCGACCTTTCGGCCGCGCGGTCGTGCGGAGCCCGGGACGGCGCGGAGCCGCCCGGGCGGCTGTCATCAGTGCTGGCCCGCCATGCCCCGCCGGTGCATCGAGCCGGCTTCGGGCAAGGCGGCGGCCCCCGCGAGCACCGTGAGCGCGCCGACGATCCAGGAGGTCCACGCCGCACCGGTCAGGTCCGCGTAACCCAGGACCCACGGTGCGATGAACATCAGCACGCCCAACGCCATGTGGACGTACTCGCTGGTCATCGAGCTCGGCATGGCCAGCGACCAAGCGCTGGCGATCACCAGCAGCGCACCGAGCACGATCATCGCCGACAGCGCACCGCCGTTGGTGGTGGTCCACAGGGTCGACAGGACGAGGTACGCGCCCAGCACCACCCCGAGCCAGTCCTGCCAGCGGACCCACGGCTTCGCGGTCGAACCGTTCGACTCAGCCACGTCGATCACCTCCACGAGGGTGTCGGACAAGTTCCAGGGTTCGCTTGGTCGGCCGACCGGTCAAGACGCCGCGACCGGGCCTTTGGTCCCCTCGTGCGGGCGACGACCACCACAGAAAAAGCCCCGGAAGACGGGGTGCGCGCTGCACGCGGACGTCGTCTTGCAGGTAGCTTGGGGAGCATGGGCCTTGCCGACGACCGCGATCTGCTGCCACTGGGCTCCGGCTTCGACCTCGCTCGGAAGAACGGGTACGACCGCGCACAGGTGGACGAACACCTGGAGCGCCTCGACGCCGACATCCGGATCCTCACCTCGGACCGCGATGCCGCCGTGTCGCAGGCCAGTGACCTCTCCAAGCAGTTGGAGGCGGCCCGCTCCGAGGTCGAGAACCTGCGCGGGCAGGTGGAACGCCTCGCCAAGCCGCCGACAACGCTGGAGGGCCTCAGCGAGCGGTTGCAGCGGATGCTGCGCCTCGCCCAGGACGAGGCCAACGACATCCGCTCCCGCGCGGAAGCCGACGCCGGCGAGGTCCGGCGGCGTTCCGAAGCCGAGGCAGGCTCCCTGCGCACCCGCTACGAGCAGCTCATCGCCGAGCTCGACAGCAGGCGCAGCGAGATGGAGACCGAGCACCGCACCCTCATCGAGGGCGCGAAGGCCGAGGCGGAGCGGATCACCCGCGAGGCCGAGGAGAACCGCAAGCGCTCCGACCAGGAGTCCGAGGCCCGGCGCACCCAGGTCGAGGAGGACTTCGAGATCGCCATGGCGGCCCGGCGCACCGAGTCCATGCGGTTGCTCGCCGAGCAGGAGACCACCAGCAAGAACGAAGCCGAGCGGCGCGTCCGCGAGGCCACCGAGGAGGCCAACCGGCGACTGCGGGAGGGCACCACCGAGGCGCACCGCCGGGTCCGCGAGGCCACCGAGGAGGCCAACCGCCTCACCCAGGAGACCAAGACCAAGGTCGACACCCTCACCCGCGAGTCCACCGAGGCCGCCGAGAAGCGCGAGAAGGACAGCATCGCCGCGGCCGAGAAGCGGGAGGCGGACAGCACCCGCGAGGCCGAGGAACGGATCGCCGCGGCCACCGAGAAGGCCACCACCATGGTCCGGGAGGCCACCGAGGAGGCCACCCGGGTCATCGACGACGGCCGGCGGGAGAGCAAGCGCCTGGTCAACGAGGCCCGCGCGGACGCCGAACGCCGCCTCGGCGCCACCACCGAGGAGTGCCAGCGGCGGCTGGCCAAGGCCGACGAGCACGTGCACTCGCTCACCGAGCTGCGCGACACCGTCGCCGCCAAGCTCCGCGACGCGGCCGGGCTGCTCGGCCAGACCACGCCCCTGCTGGAGCGGCTCGCCCAGGAGGACACCGAGGAGGCCAAGCTCCGCGAGACCGCGGCCGAGGCCCGCGAGCAGGCCCGCAAGGACGCCGAAGGGGCCGTCGCCGCCGACCGGCCCGACCAGGCCGCCCCCGCCGAGACCGCGGACAAGTCCGGGAAGACCGCCACCGACGGGCCCACCGAGAAGATCCGCCGGGACAAGATGCCCGGCTACAACCCGGAGGAGCCCACCCGGCGCATCCAGCTACCGGTGCCCGAGGAGCAGCCGCAGCGCAGCCACAGCGCCACCCGCGTCGAGAAGAGCTGAGCCTCAGCCGAGGCCGGTGCGCTCCAGCCAGGTGCGCACCACCGCGGCGAAGGCCTCCGGCGTCTCCACCGGAGGCAGGTGGCCCGCCTCCGGGAGCACCACCAGCTCACCGCCGGGGACCGCGTCGGCGAGCACCTGCGCGGCCGCGGGCGGGGTCAGGACGTCTTCAGCACCCACGACGACCAGCGCCGGACCGGTGAAGGAGCGCAGCACCGCCGTGCTGTCCGGCCGGGCCGCCATCGCCCGCTGCGACCAGGCGACCCCCGCCGCGGGCTGGTCCTCGATCAGACCCCGCACCCGCGCCACGACCTCCGGGCGCTGGTCGTGCGAAGCGCGTCCGACCAGGTTCGCCGCGCTGCTCTCCGCCAGCCAGCCCGCGGTGCCCTCCCGCTCGGCGCGCTCGGCCACCGACAACCGGTTCGCCCGCTGGTCCGCGTCGTCGGCCACCGCCTTCGTGTCGGCCAGCAGCAGCCCCGCCACCCGCTCCGGCGCGGCGCGCAGCAGCGCCATCGCCACGTAGCCGCCCATCGAGCAGCCACCCAGCACCACCCGGTCGAGTTCCAGCCGGTCCAGCAGCCCCAGCACCCCGGCGGCGGCGACATCGATCCCCGGCTCGTCGACCTCGGCCGCGGACGCGCCGAGCCCGCCCACGTCCGGTGCGATCACCCGGACCTGGGAGTCGAGCCGCGGACGCACCTCGTCCCACATCCGCCCGTCCACCGGGAAGGCGTGCAGCAGCACCAGCGGCGTCCCAGCGCCGGATTCGACGTAATGCACGCCCCCATCCTGCCGGACGTGGCGGCTGCGTGCCGGTGGCAGCAGGGGAACTTTCCTGTCAATGCACGCCCCCATCCTGCCGGACGTGGCGGCTGCGTGCCGGTGGCAGCAGGGGAACTTTCCTGTCACCGGTGATAGGAAAGTTCCCCTGCTGCCACCAGCGCGCCGGAGTCCGAGGCGGTCAGGAGTCGATGATGGTGACCTGGCGGGTCTCCGACGGCCCGTCCCAGGTGCGCGGCAGCGGCGTCGGCACCTCGGGAACCACCGCCTGCACGATCGCGTCGAGCGCCGCTTCCGCCTTGCCGACCCACAGGTGCTTGGTGTCCGGGAAGCCGACGACCCGTGCCTGCTGGATCGGCGCGAACCGCTGCCGCGCCTCGTCGGGCTGCAGGTAGTCGTCGTGCTCGGGGATCAGCGCATGCACGGGCTTGCCGGACTCTCCCCACGCCCGGAGGTGCTCCTCGGTGCTCCACCGCAGCGGCGGGGACAGCAGGACCGCGCCTTCGACCAGCGGATCGAGGCCGTGCACCAGGGTCAGGTCGGTGCCGAACGACCAGCCGACGAGCCACACGTGGGGCAGGTCGTGGAACTCGGCGTATTCGAGGGCGGCGACGACGTCGTGGCGCTCGGCGTTGCCGTGGTCGAAGGTGCCCTGGCTGCGTCCGGCCTCGCTGGCGGTCCCGCGCGTGTTGAACCGGAGCACCGCGAGGTCGGCCAGCGCGGGCAGCCGGAACGCGGCCTTGCGGTACAGGTGCGAGTCCATCATGCCGCCGTGGGTGGGCAGCGGGTGCAGGCAGACCAGCGTCGCCCGGGGCGGCCGGTCCTGCGGCACCGACAGCTCGCCGATCAGCTCCAGGTCGTCCGCGGTGTGCAGGGTGATCGGTTCCCGGTGGGCCGGGAGCACGGTGTTGGCGCGGATCTCGGTGCTCATCGCCTCAGATACTGCCACGAACGGATGATTCCGGTCGCCGCGGCCTCAGGACCAGCGCCGGGTGGGCCCGCGACGGCTGCGCGCGTTCCAGCACCCGTTGTGCCAGTGCCTGCGATCGCCGACCCCGCCCTCTTCAGCCCCCGGCCAGGCGACCACGTGCGCGATGCCGGGCCGGATCTCGTGGTCGCAGCCCGGGCAGCGGTAGTGCTTGGTGGCCTGCGCCGCGGGCACGGTGCGCACCATCCACTCGCCGTCCGCGGCCTGCTCGACGCGCGACCAGCCGAACCCGGTACCCATCGACCGGGTGGTGGTGTCGGCTCCCCTCGGACGCCGGGGGCGGTTGCGTCGTGGCACCCGACCACGGTAGCTCGCGAGTCGCGGTGCGGTGGCGCGGCGGTCAGGCCGCGGGCAGTCGCGGCCAGGTGGCGGCGGCCAGGCCGCGCGCGTACTCGCAGGCGTCGATCCCCGTCTCCCCCGGTACGGCGACGACCAGCATGGCCACCTCGACCTGGCCGGAAGCGGGATCACCGAAGGGGCGGTGCGCCGTCTCCGCCGAGCACAGCGGGACGCTCGGGTCGCCCCCGACGACGCTGAGCACGGTGCGCCGGCCTGCGATCATCTCCTCCACGGCCGCGCCGTGCAGCACGGTCGGCGGTGCGCCGGCCGTGTGCGAGTACTGGATCCGCGGTGCGTCGGCCGCGAGTTCGCCCCAGCGGCACTGGTGCCGAGCCGGGGCGGAGACGGGCTCGGCGTCGGCCAGGCCCGGCATCTGGGCCACCACCGCGGTGTCCAGCACCGCGCACGGATCGATCAGCGCCAACGAGTCGGCGGGGAACCGGTGGTGCCCCACTTCGCCGCGCTGCACCACCTCGGCGGCGATCTCGGCCCCGGCCTGCGCCACCCCGCAGAGCCCGGCTCCCGGGTCACCGCTGAGCAGATCGGCGCTGACGTTCATCGCGATCCCGTCGCCGAACAGCAGCGGGCGCGCGCAGTGGCCCGGGATCGGGGCGTCGTGGCGGACGCGCAGCGTCCCGAGCTGCCGCACCGGCCCGCTCGGCGGCCCCGGCGGCACCCGCTCCAGTTCCCCGACGCTGAGCTGTGCCAGCGAGCCGTCCGGGAGCTCCACGTGCAGCAGGCAGTAGTCCAGGGACACCGTCGCCGCCGGCCGGGCAGCGCCGACGTGGGCGAGAGCGGCGGGGTCGGTCAGCGTGCACGGATCCACCGTGCGCAGATCGCCGAGCATCTCCGCGGCCCCGGCGGGTTCGGCGACCGCCTTCTCGCCGGGCGGCGTGCAGCCCACGACGGCGAGCAGCCACACCAGGACGAGCGGCAGGCGGAGGAGGCGGACCCGCTTCGGCACCGACCCAGCCTAACCCCGCCGCCGGGGCCGGATCCGCTCCGGCGGGGCAGCAGGGGAACCTTCCTGTCACATGTGGGAGGAAAGTTCCCCTGCTGTCACCACTCGCGCGGCACCGCGACGTGGGAGGAAAGTTCCCCTGCTGCCACCGGTGACAGGAAGGTTCCCCTGCTGCCATCCCCGCGCGCACGACGGAACCCCCGGTCAACGGAGACCGGGGGTTCCCGAGAGGTCGTTACTCGTCGAAGTGGCGTTCGGCCAGCTCGCGGATGCGGGCGACCGCCTGGGTGGCGTCCGGCCCGGTGGCGCGCACCACGATCCGGTCGCCCTTGCGGGCGCCGAGGCCCATCAGCCCGAGCACGCTGGCGGCATCGGCTTCTTGCTCGCCGAGCGAGATCAGCACCTCGGCCTGCAGCCCGGTCAGCGACCGGGCGAGCAGCGCGGCCGGTCGGGCGTGCAGGCCGACGTCGTTGGTCAGCTCCAGCTCTTCCCTGACCTCCTCGGCGGGTCCGCCGAGTTCGTCGCCGTCCTCGGCGCGGGGGCTCTGCCGCGGATCGGCTTCGGCGGCGCGGGCCACGGCCCGCAGATCGGCACCGCCCTGCGCCGCGACGGCCGCCGCGACGGCGCCTTCGACCAGGGCCGCGTCCGCGACGACGGCCGAGTTCGGGTCACCGAGCATCTCGACGACCAGTTCCGCGGTCATCTGCGCGCTGCCGAGGTCGTAGAGCAGGACGCTGCCGTCCCCGCTGTCGGCGTCGGACACCGCTGCGGACACCCGCTCGTAGTCGGTGCCGATACCGCCGTCGGGCAGCCCACCGGCCGCGACCACCACCACGTCCGGCGCCATCTGGGCGGCCAGTTCCACCACCCCTTCGGCGAGGGCGGCGCTGTGCGAGACGATCACCAGTCCGACGCTCACGCGACCGCCCCCGCGAATGCGGCCAGCAGCAGCGCCGTCGACCGGGCTCCCGGATCGACGTGCCCGGCGCTGCGCTCGCCCAGGTACGACGCCCGGCCCTTGCGCGCCACGAGTTCGCCGGTCCCCCGCGCGCCCTCCGCCGCGGCCTCCGCGGCTGCGGTGAGCACCTCTCGCGGGGCGGCACCGGAATCGGCGGCCGCCTTGGCCGCCTCCACTGCCGGGGACAGCGCGTCGAGCATGGTCTTGTCCCCGGCGACGGCCTTGCCCCGGGCCACCACACCGCCCGAGGCCGCCTCCAGCGCCTTCGCCACTCCCGCACCGTCGAGCTCGGCGGCGTCACCCACCGCCGACGCGGCCCGCAGCAGGGCCGTGCCGTAGAGCGGGCCCGACGCACCGCCGACGGTGGAGATCAGCACCGTCGCCGCCGACTTGAGCACCGCGCCGGGTGTTTCCGGCGGGGTCGAGGTCACGGCGGAGACCACCGCGCGGAATCCGCGGTCCATGTTCTCCCCGTGGTCGGCGTCGCCGATCTCGCGGTCCAGAGCGACCAGCTCGTCGCGGTGCTCGGCGATCGATTCCGCCCCGGCGCGCAGCGCCTCGATCACGTTCTGTGCCGTACAACCCATCAATCCACCCGTTCCTCCGGTCACCAGCACAGCGCCGCGGTGCGGACCGGCTCGTCCCACAGCTCGGTGAGTTCGTCGTCGAGCTTGAGCAGCGTCAGGCTCATGCCCTGCATCTCCAGGCTCGTCGTGTAGGGGCCGACCAGGCGCCTGCGGACCCGGATCCCACGTTCGGCGAGCAGCCGCTCGGCGATGCCGTGCGCCAGGTAGAGCTCCATCAGCGGCGTGGCGCCCATCGAGTTGGTGAACAGCAGGACGTCGTCGCCCTCGGCGAACGGCAGGTCCTCCAGGATCGGGTCGAGCAGGGCCCGCACCGCCTCGTCCGCCGAGGCCACGGGAACCCGCGCCCGTCCCGGTTCGGCGTGGATGCCGATGCCGAGCTCCATCTCGTCGGCCGGGAGCGCGAAGCTCGGTTCCCCGACGTGCGGGACGGTCGGGGCGGTCAGCGCCAACCCCATCGAGCGGACCTGGTCGACGACCCGCCGGGCCAACCGCTCGCAGGTGTCCAGATCGGATCCGCGCTCCGCGGCCGCGCCGACGATCTTCTCCAGCAGCACGGTGCCGCCGACCCCGCGACGTCCGGCGGTGTGCGTGGAATCCTTCACCGCGACGTCGTCGTCGATGACCACGGTGCGCACGTCGAGGCCGTCGACCCCGGCGAGCTCGGCCGCCGTCTCGAAGTTGAGCACGTCGCCGGTGTAGTTCTTCACCACCAGCAGCACGCCGGCACCGCCGTGCGCGGCACCGATCGCGGCCTGCACCGCGTCCGGCGTGGGCGAGGTGAACACCGCACCCGGGACGGCGGCGGCCAGCATCCCGGAGCCCACGAAGCCGCCGTGCAGCGGTTCGTGCCCCGAACCTCCCCCGGAGATCACCGCCACCCGACCGGTGACCGGCGCGTCGGCGCGCACGATGGTCGCCGGGTCGAAGGACACCGCGATCAGATCGGGATGGGCGGCGGCCATACCGCGCAGCGATTCGACGACCACGTCGGCCGGGTCGTTGATGATCTTCTTCACCCGAGGGCCTCCTTGCCGGGGCTGAGCGGATCGGGGCGTCCGCCGGTTCGGACGCCGAGGGTTCCCTCGATCAACTGTGCACGCAAGGTTGCCCTCCTCGCATCCGCACGGGGTGGCAGCAGGGGAACCTTCCTGTCACCGGTGAGAGGAAAGTTCCCCTGCTGCCACCGACGCCGGACCGGGCTCCCACCTACCGGAGATGACAGGAAGGTTCCCCTGCTGCCATCCGTGACAGGAAGGTTCCCCTGCTGCCACCTGCCCCTCAACGCCCCCGCATCAACCGGACCAGGCGCACGAGCCGCCGCACGGTGCCCTTGGACCGGCCGAAGCTCATCGGGTTCAGCGGCATCGCGAACCGGGTGCGGGTGACGGCCTGGGAGCGGGTGAACTCGCGCAGCCCGTCCGCGCCGTGGATGCGTCCGAACCCGGAGTCGCCGACCCCGCCGAAGGGCAGCGCGGGCACGGCCGCGAAGGAGATCACCGAGTTGACCGAGACCATCCCGGAGCGCAGCCTGCGCGCCAGCTCGAGCCCGCGCGACCGGGAGAACACCGTGCCGCCGAGCCCGTAGCGGGAGCTGTTGGCCTGCGCCACGCCTTCGTCGGCGTCGCGGACCCGCTGCACGACGATCGTCGGGCCGAAGGTCTCCTCGGTGATGGCTTCGGAGTCGGCGGCGACGTCGGTGAGCACGACGGGTTCCACGAACGGCGGACGCACGGAGTGCTCACCGCCGACCACGGCCCGCCCACCGCCGCGCAGCGCGTCGTCGATGTGCCCGCGGATCACGTCGACCTGCGAGGCCATCGTGATGGGCCCGAGGTGGGCGTTGGGTTCGCCGCCGGGCCGGAGCTTGCGGGCCCGCTCGGTGACGAGCTCGAGGAACCGGTCGGCGACGGCGTCGACGACGTAGACGCGTTCGACGCCGATGCAGGTCTGCCCGGCGTTGGACATGGCGCCCCACACGGCGGCCTCGGCCGCGGCGGGGAGGTCGGCGTCGACGTCGACGATGAGCGCGTCCTTGCCCCCGCACTCGACGAGCACCGGGGTGAGGCTCTGGGCGCAGGAGGCCATCACCCGCTTGCCGGTGGCGGTGGACCCGGTGAAGGCGACCTTGTCGACGCCGGAGGTGCACAGCGCGGCGCCGGTCTCGCCGTACCCGGTGACGACGTGCAGCACCGGGTGGTCGGGCACCGCTTCGGCGAAGCTGCGGGCCAGCCAGGCGCCGACACCGGGGGTGAGCTCGCTGGGCTTGAACACCACGGCGTTGCCCGCGGCCAAGGCGTACGCGAGGGAACCCATCGGGGTGAACACCGGGTAGTTCCACGGCCCGATGACTCCGACGACGCCGAGCGGCAGGTATTCGACGGTGGCGGCCTGGTTGGCCATCAGGAACCCGGCGGGGACCTTGCGCCGCTTGAGCACCTTCTCGGCGTTGGCCGCGGCCCAGTGCAGGTGGTCGATGACGAGGACGAGTTCGAGCTTGGCGTCGTCGAGCGGTTTGCCGGTCTCGGCGCACACCAGCCCGGCGATCTCGTCGAGGCGCCGGGCGAGCATCCGGCGCCAGGCGTCGAGGTGCTGCTTGCGGGCGGCGAACCCGAGCTCGGCCCACGCGGTCTGCGCCTGGCGGGCCTCGCGCACGACCGCCGCGACGTCGGCCTCGTCGTGGATCGGGTGGCGGCCGACGACCTCACCGGTGCGCGGATCGAGGGATTCGAAGGCGGGGGGCGCGGCCTCCCCGGTGGACGGGTCGACGTCGCGTCGGGCGGTCTGGGTCATGGCCGGCCTCCCACCTTTACATCGTTCGTTGTCATCGCGAAGCTTACGGAACCGCGCAACCTCCGGAACCCCGTCGCGTTCCCCGCCGTTCAGCGCCCGCGGTGCGAACGCACGACGGCGCCCCCGCCGGTTTCAGCGGGGGCGCCGGTCGAGAGCTCCGATCAGTGCTGCGCCGGGTCGGACTCCTCCGGTTCGTCGGGCACGACGATCGGCCGCAACTTCGTCCACACCACGAAGATCAGCGCGAACACGATCATGCCGATGCCGGACCACAGGTTGATGTTGATGCCCGCGGCCTTCTCGGTCGCCGCGGGCGACTGCACCAGGCCGACGATGGTCAGGACCACCCCGTAGATGGCGAACAGCAGGGCGATGACCGAGCGGACGTCGAAGGCGCCCGCGCGGTGTCCCGAACGGCGGGTTTCAGCGGTCATGGGATGCCTCCTGGCGTCATCCGAAGATGATGTTGAGCAGGATGGTGATCAGCAGTGCGATCCCGGCCAGCAGTCCCGGCTTGCGGTACCAGCCGGCGTCCTCGCCGGTGGTCGACGCGGTGCGGGACGCCTTCGGCGTCAACGAGTACACCAGACCGGTCAGCTCGGTCACCGGCTTGGGCCGGGTCGCGAAGCTGACGACCACGCTGACCACGATGTCCACCACGAAGGCCACCCCGGCACCGACGAAGCTGGCGCCTTGACCGGGCAGGTTCAGCACGCCGGTCTCGGCCAGCGCGAACACCGCGACCGCGGACACGGTGCCGAGCACCAGGCCCACCCAGCCCGCCGTGGGCGTCATCCGCTTCCAGAACATGCCGAGGATGAACGTGGCGAACAACGGCGCGTTGAAGAACGAGAACAACTGCTGGAGGTAGTCCATCAGGTTCTCGTAGCCCGCCGCGATGAACGCGGTGCCCACCGCGCCGAAGGTGGCGCCGACGGTCACCCAGCGGCCCATCTTCAGGTAGTAGTCGTCCGGCCGGTCCTTGACCACGTAGGACTGCCAGATGTCGTAGGTGAACACCGTGTTGAACGAGCTCAGGTTGGCCGCCATGCCCGCCATGAACGAAGCGAGCAGACCGGCCAGCGCGACGCCCAGGATGCCGTTGGGCAGCAGGTCGCGCATCAGCAGCAGCAGCGCGTCGTTGTAGTCGACGGCACCCTCGCCGGTCTGCTTGAACACCGCGAGGTCCTGCACCACGACGGCGGCGATCATGCCCGGGATGATCACGATGAACGGGATCAGGAGCTTCGGGAAGGCGCCGATGATCGGGGTGCGCTGGGCGGCCGACATGCTCTTGGACGCCATCGCGCGCTGGACCTCGACGAAGTTGGTGGTCCAGTAGCCGAAGGACAGCACGAAGCCCAGACCGAAGACGATCCCGACCACGCTGAGGATGTTGTTGGTGAACCCGGTCAGCTCGGTGCCCGGCCAGGCGCTGAGCTGCTCCGCCCCGCCGGGGCTGGCCGAGACCCTGTCGACCAGGCCGGAGATCCCGCCGACCTCGTGCAACCCGACCAGGGTCAGCGGCAGCAGCGCCGCCACGATCACGAAGAACTGCAGCACCTCGTTGTAGATCGCCGCAGACAGCCCGCCGAGCGTGATGTAGGACAGCACGATCAGCGCCGCGACCAGCACCGACAGCCACAGCTCCCAGCCCAGGAGCACGTTGACGATGCTGCCGAGCAAGTAGAGGTTCACGCCCGCGATGAGGACCTGGGCGAGCGCGAAGCTGATGCCGTTGACCAGGTGGGCGGGCTTGCCGAAGCGGCGCAGCATGAATTCCGGAACGCTGCGGACCTTCGAGCCGTAGTAGAACGGCATCATCACGACGCCGAGGAACAGCATCGCCGGGACCGCGCCGATCCAGAAGTAGTGCATGGTCGGCATGCCGTACTCGGCGCCATTGGCCGACATGCCGATGATCTCGATGGCCCCGAGGTTCGCCGCGATGAACGCCAGACCTGTCACCCACGCCGGCAGCGAACGGCCGGAGAGGAAGAAGTCCAGGCTGGTGGAGACCGAACGGCGGGCCAGGAAGCCGATCCCGAGGACGAACGCGAAGTAGATCGCCAGCAGCACGTAGTCGACGACACCCGCGTCGAGCCTCAACTGCTCCTGGGCTAGCACATCCACTGCTACCCCACCTCCAGAACCAACAAAGTCAAACGTGAATCACCACTCTTGCGACAGCAGACGGACAGTACCGCACAGAAGAACCGCCCACCTCGAGCCGATATCAATTCGTTGGATCGGACAGTAGGTCGGGTTGGCCCGCTTCGCCGGGTGGCGCCGGAGCGCCGTCACCCGGCGAGCTCGACGACCCTCCCGGCGCGCGCGGTCGGAGCAGTGCGCGGGTCCATGCGAGTGGTATGCGCGCTCAAGGCGTCGACGTGGGAAAACCCGCCGGTAACATGATCAGGCGTACACGCGCGACGACTGGGGGCCGAGCCGTGAATGCACGAATCGATCTCGCCATCAGCCACGGGCTCAACGAACCGCCGCCCAGAGGCGGCTCCCAACCCGACCGATTCCTGCACCGCGCCGCCGAGGCCCTCGCCCGGCGACTGCGCACCCGACGCCCCGGGCGGCGGCTGGTGACCTGAGGAGGCTCCCGCCTCGACGCCCGCGGGGGACTCGGATCCGCGGGCTCAGAACAGCCGGTACTCGTCGGGCTCGATCCCGCGCAGCTTCTCGTAGTCCAGGACCACGCAACGGATGCCGCGGTCCTCGGCCAGCGTCCGGGCCTGCGGCTTGATCTGCTGCGCGGCGAAGATGCCCGTCACCGGGGCCAGCAGCGGATCGCGGTTGAGCAGCTCCAGGTAGCGGGTCAACTGCTCGACCCCGTCGATCTCGCCGCGCCGCTTGATCTCCACCGCCACGCTCGCGCCCGAGGAATCCCGGCACATCAGGTCCACCGGGCCGATCGCCGTCGGGTACTCCCGCCGCACCAGCGACCAGCCGTCGCCGAGCGTCGTCACGTGCTCGGCCAGCAGCTCCTGCAGGTGCGCCTCCACTCCGTCCTTGACCAGGCCGGGCTCCGCGCCGAGCTCGTGCCGGGAATCGTGCAGCACCTCGTCCAGGCTGATCACCAGCTTCTCGCCGGCCTTGTTCTGCACCGTCCACACGCCCGGGTCCTCGATCAGCCAGCACGGCGGGCTCATCCAGTTCAGCGGCTTGTAAGCCCGGTCGTCCGAGTGCACCGACACCGAGCCGTCGGACTTCACCAGCAGCAGGCGCTGCGCCATCGGCAGGTGCGCGGTGAGCCGCCCAATGTAGTCGACCTGGCAGCGGGCAATGACGAGTCGCACCCGGCACAGGGTACGGACGCCGATCTCCGGGCCCGCACCATCCCCCCGGCGAGCGCCTGCCGGGGATGGCAGCAGGGGAACCTTCCTGTCATCCATGGCAGCAGGGGAACCTTCCTGTCACCCATGACAGCAGGGGAACCTTCCTGTCACCCGCGACAGCAGGGGAACCTTCCTGTCACCCATGGCAACAGGGGAACCTTCCTCCCACCCGTGCGGCGGCTCATGCGTCCGGCACGATGGCCGCATGGAGCAGACGAGCACCCGCGAGGTGTACGAGAACCCCTGGATGACCGTGCGCGAAGACCAGGTCCGGCGCGCCGACGGGTCACCGGGCGTCTACGGCGTGGTGGACAAGCCGGACTACGCCCTCGTCATCCCGTTCGAGGCCGGGCGGCTCCACCTGGTCGAGCAGTTCCGGTACCCGCTCGGGCTGCGCCGCTGGGAGTTCCCGCAGGGAACGGCACCGGACCGCGCCGACGTGCCCGTGGCCGAACTCGCCGCGCGCGAGCTGCGCGAGGAGACCGGGTTGCGCGCTGAGCGCTTCACCGATCTCGGCACCCTCGACGTGGCGCCCGGACTCACCAGCCAGCGCGGACGCGCCTTCCTGGCGACCGGGCTCACCGCGGGTGAGCACGAGCGCGAAGCCGAGGAGCAGGACATGCGGGCGGCCTGGTTCGACCGGGACGAGTTCGAGCGGATGATCCGCACCGGCGCGGTCACCGACGCGCAATCGATCGCCGCGTACCTGCTGCTCCGGCTGCACGAGCAGCAGCCCTGAGGTCAGTCGACGACGCGTTCGATCTCGGCACCGAGGTCGCGCATGTTCTCGACGAAGTTCGGATAGCCGCGGTCGATGTGGAAGACGTCCCAGACCTCGGTGACGCCGTCGGCGCACAGCCCGGCCAGCACCAACCCGACCCCCGCGCGGATGTCGGTGGCCCACACCGGGGCGCTGGAGAGCCGGTCGAGCCCGCGCACCACGGCGTGGTGGCCGTCCGTGCGAGCGTCGGCTCCCATCCGGACCAGTTCCTCGATGAAGCGGAAGCGCGACTCGAAGAGGTTCTCGGTGATCATGGAAGTGCCGTCGGCCACCGCCGACAGGGCCAACGCCATCGGCTGCAGGTCCGTCGGGAAACCCGGGTAGGGCAGCGTCACGTAATCCACCGCGGTCGGCCGACGCCCCATGTCGACCCGGAAACCGTTGTCGTCGACGGCCACCTCGGCACCGGCGCTGCGCAGCTTCTCCAGGACCAGGTTCACGTGGCTCGGGTCCACGCCGCGCACCGAGAGGTCCCCCCGCGTCGCCGCAGCGGCGAACGCCCAGGTCGCGCCCACGATGCGGTCGCCGATGACCCGGTGTTCGACCGCGTTGAGCGCAGGCACGCCGTGCACCGTGAGCGTCGAGGTGCCCGCGCCCTCGATCTGGGCACCCATCTGCTGCAGCATCACGCACAGGTCGACGATCTCGGGCTCCCGCGCGGCGTTGTCGATCATCGTGGTGCCTTCGGCGAGCACGGCGGCCATCAAGATGTTCTCGGTCGCGCCCACGCTCGGGAAGTCCAGCCAGATCTGCGCGCCCTTGAGGTTCTCCGCGCTCGCGACCACCGCACCGTGCTCGATGTGACTGGTCGCACCGAGCTGCCGGAGGCCGTTCTGGTGCATGTCCAGCGGGCGCGAGCCGATCGCGTCGCCACCCGGCAGGGTCACCACCGCACGGCGGCAGCGGGCCACCAGCGGACCGAGCACGCACACCGACGCCCGCAGCTTGCCCATCGACGGCGAAATGGCTTCGTGGCTGATCTCGGCCGGGGTCGTGATGAACACCGTGGTCCCGTCGATGGACACCTCGCAGCCGAGGCTGCGGAGCACCTCGGCCATCAGCGGGACGTCCAGGATCTCCGGGCAGTTGGTGATCGTCGTCGTGCCCTCGGCCAGCAGTGCCGCCGCCATCAGCTTCAGCACGCTGTTCTTCGCGCCGACCACGTCGACTTCACCGACCAGTCGCGCGCCACCGTGTACCCGGAAGTGCTCACTCACGAGCACCGAGCGTACGGGCTGAGCTCCGTCTCCGTCGGGCCGGGCCCGCCCGCACCACCGGCGCCGTCCCGGGCCGAAGTGGCAGCAGGGGAACTTTCCTCCCACCTGTGACAGGAAGGTTCCCCTGCTGCCACCCACCACGCCGCGGACCGACCCGCCCGAGCAGTGCAGGACGAAACACCTGCGCACAGCCGCGCTGACTCGGAACGGGAGGCGGCGGACCACCGTCGCCGAGCGCGACCGGCACCACGTCGCGAGGGCTGCGAGCAGGGAACTTTCCTCCCACCTGTGACAGGAAGGTTCCCCTGCTCACACCGCACCCGGGTGCGCCGGGCCGCATAAGGTGTCGGGCATGGCAGTCCACCTGACGAAGATCTACACGCGGGCCGGTGATGGCGGCACGACCCGCCTGTCCGACAACTCCACGGTGCACAAGACCGACCCACGCCTGATCGCCTACGCCGACGTGGACGAGACGAACTCGGTGATCGGTGTCGCCCTGGCCACCGCCGAGCTGGAGCAGGAGGTGGTCGAGGTCCTGCGGGCGGTGCAGAACGACCTGTTCGACGTGGGCGCGGACCTGTCCACCCCGCTCGCGGAGGCACCGAAGTACCCGCCGCTGCGGATCGACCAGGGCTACGTCGACCGCCTCGAAGGCTGGTGCGACCGGTTCAACGAGCGGCTCGGCAAGCTCGACTCGTTCATCCTCCCCGGGGGCACCCCGGCTGGCGCACTGCTGCACCAGGCCCGCTGCGTCGCCCGCCGCGCCGAGCGCTCGGCCTGGGCGCTGCTCGCCGCGGACGACGAGCACACGGCTGAACTGCCCGCGAAGTACCTCAACCGGCTGTCCGACCTGCTGTTCATCCTGGCGAGGGTCGCCAACCCGGACGGCGACGTGCTGTGGAAGCCGGGCGGCAACGCCTGACCCGGGTCCGGGGCCCGCGTGCGGGCGGGCCCCGCTAGATCTCCTTGGCGAAGCACCGGCTGAGCGGATCGTCGTGGTACGGGCCGAACCCGTCGATGCGCTCGTACCCGCACGACCGGTACAGCGAGATGGCTTCCGGCTGCTGGGTCCCGGTCTCCAGCACGCATCGCTTGCCGCCGGCCAGCGCGGCGGTGCGTTCGATCTCGGCCAGCATCGCGCGCGCCGCCCCGCGACCGCGCGCCTCGGGTACGACGTACATCCGCTTGATCTCGACGTCGCCGTCCTGCAGCGCGGGATCGGACGGGTCCGCCGTGCGCCAGCATCCGGAGGCGACCGGTCGACCTTCGAGGTACCCGAGGAGGAAGAGCCCGTTCGGCGGGCGGAAGTCGTCGGCGTCGACCACCGTGACATCGCGAGTGCCGTAGCGGGTGACGTACTCCTGCTGCACCTCGTCGATCAGGTGCTGGGCGTCCTCGTGGTCGTAGTCGACGGGCGTGATGAACACCTCGCGGAGTGTACCGGTGGCTCTTCCCCGCCCGATCCACCAGGAAGCGTCCGGGCTGCGCACCGCAGCTCAGCGTGCGACAGTCAGCGGCACCCCGACGTCGAGGAGGGGACCATGTCGGCCTACCCGGACGAACCTCGCCCGGACGGCGCACCCGAATCCGAGCAGCGGCCTTCCAACGGGGCTGCCGTCACGGCGGTCGTGCTCGGGGTCATCGGGCTGTTCTGCTGCTTCCTCATCGTCACCTCGGTGCTGGCCGTGGTCCTCGGCGTGGTCGGCAGCATCTTCGGCGTCATCGCCCTCGGTGGCCTGCGCACCCGACCGGACAGCTCGCGAGGGCTGGCCATCACGGGCCTGTGCTTGTCCGCCGTGGCCCTCATCGCCGGAGTCGCCGTCTCCGGTTCGCTCGCCGTCGTCACCCACGCCCACCCACTGCTGCCCGGCTGACGGCGGATGCGAGCAGGGGAACCTTCCTGTCACGGGTGAGAGGAAAGTTCCCCTGCTGTCATGAGTGGCAGGAAGGTTCCGCTGCTCCGCCAGTGGCACAAGAGCATCCTCGTGGCCATCGGTGACAGGAAAGCGGCCCTGCTGTCACCAGTGACAGAAAAGCGACCCTGCTGCCATCCGGGCAAGAAAAAAGCGGGGTCGGCAGACCCCGCTCGTGGTGTGCGGCCGGTATCAGGACGCCCAGGGCACGGATCGCCCGGGCGGGGCGGACTCGAGCCAGGACAGGAACCCGGTGAGGGCGTCCGCGCCCATCGCGAGCTCCAGCTCGGAGGACCGCCCGGTGAGGTCGAGGACGGTCGCGCCGGGCGGCATCGCGTAGCTCTCGGCCACGGAGGGCTCGCGGCGCTGGACGATCTCGACCTCGCGCCGGTTGACCACCCAGTTGGGGCCCGATCGCAGGCTCAGCACGCGGTACCAGGCGAACTCCTCGCCACGGTAGTGCGCGACGCCGAGGTGCCAGCCCCGGCCCCGGTCGTCCCTGGTGTCGCGGAGGGCGACGTCGATCCCCCCGACGCGCAGTTCGCGCAGGCGTCGCCACGCCAGCGTGGTGACGACCAGCGCCGCGCCGAACAGCAGCGCCAGCCCGATCACCGCGGACCACACGACCAGGGAGCCCATCGGGGTGCCCCGTCAGGCCGACTGGCCCGCTGCCCGCAACCGCGTCCGCGCTCGTGCCCGTTCCTGCTCGTCCTCGCTCTCGACGTCGGCCTTGGCCTGGCTGATGTCGATCTCGGTGGAGAGCTCGGCCTCCTCGGCGAGCACGCTCACGCCGTCGCCGGTGACCGACAGGAATCCGCCGTGGACCGCCGCGGTGACGGTCTCCTTCTCGGGCGTGGTGATCCGGACGACGCCGCCCTCGACGAGCTGACCCAGGACGGGTTCGTGCCCGGACAGGATGCCGATCTCGCCTTCGGTGGTCTGCGCGACCACCGAAGTCGCCTCCCCGGACCACAGGCGGCGCTCGACGGCGACCAGTTGGACGGACATGTTGGCCACGCGCGTCTCCTTTGTCGGGTGTCTGCCCGCAGTCTAGCCAATGCCTGCCGGGCGATCGTGACTGGCCGGGCCCGGCCGCGGACGGCGTCGGCCCGGTGCACGAAGGTCGGGGCCCCTGCGGCCCCGACCCCGATGCGCGGTCCCCGCCGCACCGAAGCGCGGCGGGGACCGGTGAGCTCAGCTCTCGGTGAGCTTCTTGTAGGCCTGCTCCAGGTCCTCCAGACCACCGATGGACAGGAACGCCTGCTCCGGGTAGTGGTCGAAGTCGCCGCGGCAGAGCTTGTCGAAGGCCTCGATGGTCTCCTTCAGCGAGACGAAGGAGCCCTCCTGGCCGGTGAACTGCTTGGCCACGAAGAAGTTCTGCGACAGGTAGCGCTCGATGCGACGCGCCCGCTGCACCGTCACCTTGTCCTCTTCGGACAGCTCGTCCATGCCGAGGATGGCGATGATGTCCTGCAGCTCCTTGTACTTCTGCAGGATCCGCTTGACCTCCTGGGCCACCCGGTAGTGCTCGTCGCCGACGATCGCCGGGTCGAGGATGGTGGAGCTGGAGGTCAGCGGGTCCACCGCCGGGTAGATGCCCTTCTGCGAGATGGACCGGGCGAGCTCGGTGGTGGCGTCCAGGTGGGCGAACGTCGTGGCGGGCGCCGGGTCGGTGTAGTCGTCCGCGGGGACGTAGATCGCCTGCATCGAGGTGATCGAGCGGCCCCGGGTCGAGGTGATCCGCTCCTGCAGCTCACCCATCTCGTCGGCCAGCGTCGGCTGGTAACCCACGGCGGAGGGCATCCGGCCCAGCAGGGTGGACACCTCCTGGCCCGCCTGGGTGAACCGGAAGATGTTGTCGATGAACAGCAGCACGTCCTGGTTCTGGACGTCGCGGAAGTACTCCGCCATGGTCAGCGCGGACAGCGCGACCCGCATGCGGGTCCCCGGCGGCTCGTCCATCTGGCCGAACACCAGGGCGGTGTCGGCGAGCACGCCGGACTCCGCCATCTCGACCCAGAGGTCGTTGCCCTCGCGGGTGCGCTCGCCGACGCCGGCGAACACCGAGGTGCCGCCGAAGTTCTTGGCGACGCGGCGGATCATCTCCTGGATGAGCACCGTCTTGCCGACACCCGCACCGCCGAACAGGCCGATCTTGCCGCCCTGGACGTACGGGGTGAGCAGGTCGATGACCTTGATGCCGGTCTCCAGCATCTCGGTCTTGCCCTCGAGCTTGTCGAAGCTCGGGGCCTTGCGGTGGATCTCCCACTTCTCGGCGTCCGAGCCGTAGCCCGGCTCGTCGAGGCAGTGGCCCAGCGCGTTGAACACGTGGCCCTTGACGATGTCGCCGACCGGGACGGAGATGCCGGTGCCGGTGTCGGCGACGGCCACGCCGCGCACCAGGCCCTGGGTCGGCTGCATCGAAATGGTCCGCACCACGGCGTCACCCAGGTGCTGGGCGACCTCCAGGGTGAGGGTCTTGGCCATGTCCTCAGCGGTGATGTCCACGGTGAGGGCGTTGTTGAGGTCCGGCACCTGGTCGCGCGGGAACTCGACGTCCACGACCGGGCCGAGGACGCGAACGACGCGCCCCGTGCCCGTCGCGGTGCTGGTGGCAGTAGCGGTCATGTCACTCACTTCCTGCTGACGAGAGCGCCTCGACTCCACCGACGATCTCGCTGATTTCCTGGGTGATCTGGGCCTGGCGTGCCTGGTTGGCCTCGCGGCTGAGCGTGCGCACCAGCTCGTCGGCGTTGTCGGTGGCCGACTTCATCGCCGTCCGGCGCGCGGCGTGCTCGGAGGCCGCCGCGTCCAGCAGGCCCGCGAACAACCGGGTCTTGATGTACTTGGGCAGCAGCGCGGCGAACAGGGTCTCGACATCGGGTTCGAAGTCGTACCCCGACTTGAGCGTCGTCCCCGAGTCGTACTCGACCTCCATCGGGGCGATCCGCCGGACCACCGGGGCCTGCGTGAGCATCGAGACGAACTCGGTGTGGACCATGTGCAGCTCGTCCACCCCCAGCGTACCGTCCGGGCCACCGTCGTCGAGGTAGTCGTCGGCGCCCGCCAGGAACGCCTTGACCAGGTGCTCCCCGACGTCGGCGGCGTCGCCGTAGCCGGGCGAGTCGCTGAATCCGGACCAGCTCGCCTCGATCGGCCGCTCCCGGAAGCGGTAGTACGACTCGCCCTTGCGGCCGATCACGTACAGCACCGGGGTCTTGCCCTGCTCGCGCAGCATCGACTGCAGCTCTTCGGCCGCGCGGATCACGTTGGCGTTGTAGCCGCCGCAGAACCCGCGGTCGCTGGTGACCACCAGCACCCCGGCCCGCTTGGGGTTGGAGCGCTCGGTCAGCAGCGGGTGGTCCAGCGTGCTCTGGTCGGCCAGGGCGGTGAGCACGTTGGTGATCTCGTCCGCGTACGGACGCGCCGCCTCGACCCTGGCCGTCGCCTTCGTGATGCGCGAGGTCGCGATGAGCTCCTGCGCCTTGGTGATCTTCCGGGTCGACGAGATCGACCGGATGCGATTCCGGAGTTCCCGAAGTTGAGCCATGGTCTACCCGGTCACTTCTTCGGGGCGGGGCGGTTGACCTTGACGGTCTCCTGCTCCACCGCGTCGGATTCCATCGCCTCGGCGTCCGGCTCGTTCAGAGGAGCGGAGGCGCCGGAGGCGGTGAACTGCTTCTTGAACTCCTCGACCGCGGAGACCAGGGTGTTCGCGCCGTCCTCGGACAGCTTGCCCGTCTCGACGATGTCCTTGAGCGCGGTCTCGTGGGTGCGCCGCATGTGCGCCAGGAACTCCTGCTCGAAGCGCGGCACGTCGCCCACCGGCACCGAGTCGAGGTGGCCCTTGGTCGCGATGTAGAGCGACACGACCTCCTCCTCGACCGGCAGCGGCTGCCCCTGGCCCTGCTTGAGGACCTGCATCAGGCGGGCACCGCGGTCGAGCTGCGCCTTGGAGGCGGCGTCGAGGTCCGAGGCGAACGCGGAGAAGGCCTCCAGCTCGCGGTACTGCGCGAGGTCCAGCCGCAGCGAGCCGGTGACCGACTTCATCGCCTTGATCTGCGCCGAACCGCCGACTCGGGACACCGAGATGCCGACGTCGATGGCGGGGCGCTGACCCGCGTTGAACAGGTCCGACTGCAGGAAGCACTGCCCGTCGGTGATGGAGATGACGTTGGTCGGGATGTAGGCCGACACGTCGTTGGCCTTGGTCTCGATGATCGGCAGACCCGTCATCGACCCGGCGCCCATCTCGTCCGAGAGCTTCGCGCAGCGCTCCAGCAGGCGCGAGTGCAGGTAGAACACGTCGCCCGGGTAGGCCTCGCGGCCCGGCGGACGCCGCAGCAGCAGCGAGATCGCGCGGTAGGCCTCGGCCTGCTTGGTGAGGTCGTCGAAGACGATGAGGACGTGCTTGCCCTGGTACATCCAGTGCTGGCCCAGGGCCGAGCCGGCGTAGGGGGCCAGCCACTTCAGACCGGGCGAGTCCGACGCGGGGGCGGCGACGATGGTGGTGTAGTCCATCGCACCGGCGTCTTCCAGCGACCGCTTCACGCCGGCGATCGTGGAGCCCTTCTGGCCGATCGCGACGTAGATGCAGCGGACCTGCTTCTCCGGGTCGCCGCTCTCCCAGTTGCCCTTCTGGTTCAGGATCGTGTCGACCGCGACCGTGGTCTTGCCGGTCTTGCGGTCACCGATGATCAGCTGGCGCTGGCCGCGACCGATGGGGGTCATCGAGTCGATGGCCTTGATGCCGGTCTGCATCGGCTCGCTCACGCCCTGGCGCTGCACGACCGTCGCGGCCTGCAGCTCCAGCGGGCGCTCGGCCTCGGCGCTGACCTCGCCGAGACCGTCGATCGGCTCGCCCAGCGGGTTGACCACACGACCGAGGAAGCCGTCGCCGACCGGGACCGACATCACCTTGCCGGTCCGCTTGACCTCCTGGCCCTCCTCGATCTTCTCGGTCTCGCCGAGGACGACGGCACCGATCTCCTGGGACTCCAGGTTCATCGCGACGCCGTAGATGCCGCCCGGGAACTCCAGCAGCTCCTCGGTCATCACCGAAGGCAGACCCTCGACATGGGCGATGCCGTCACCGGTATCGGTGACGACCCCGACCTCCTCGCGGCTGACCTCCGGGGAGTAGCTGGAGACGTACTTCTCGATCGCACTGCGGATCTCGTCCGACGAGATCGTCAGCTCCGCCATGTCTCAGTCCTGCTCTCGGTTCGTTCGTGGAAGGGGGTTCGTGTTGCCGCCGCCCAGCCAGGGGCCGTCAGTCGGCGAGCTCGCGCCGGAGGGACTGCAGGCGTCCCGCGACGCTGCCGTCGATGACCTCGTCACCGACCCGGATCAGGAGTCCACCGACCACCTCGGGATCGATCTCGAGGTGCAGGGCGATCGGACGCGCGTAGATCCGCTGCAGGGTCCGCGACAGCCGGTCCTGCTGCTCGTCGGTGAGCGGCACGGCCGAGCGGATGTGCGCGACCGAACGTTCCCGGCGCTTGGCCGACAGGGCGGCCAGCTCCTCCAGGCCTTCGCTGACCCGACGACCGCGCGGGCGGGTGACGAGCTGCTCCACCAGGCTCAGGGTGACCGGCTCGACCTTGCCGTCGAGGAGCTGGTCCACGACGGCCTTCTTGCCCTCCACGGCGCCCGCGGGGTCCGACAGCAGCCGTTCCAGGTCGACCTGACCGCCGATGATCCGGCCGAGCCGGAACAGCTCGTCCTCGACGTCGTCGAGGCGGTCGGCGCGCTCGGCCTGCACCAGCAGCGCGGTGCGGGCCATCCGCTCCAGCCCGGAGACCAGGTCGCCGGGCCCCGACCAGCGGGACCGGACGGCTTCGACGACCACCGGCAGCGCCCGGGCGCCGAGCTTGTCCGCCAACAGCCCGCGGGCCAGGTCTTCCCTGGACCGCGGGTCGGTGGAGGCATCGGCCAGCGCCCGCCGCAGCGTGGACTCACGGCCCAGCAGAGCGGCGACGCCGAACAGCTCGTCGGCGAGCCCGGTGATCTCCGCGGCCTGGGCCCCGTCGGTGGCCTGCAGCAACTGCAGCTCGGTGGCTGCCAGCGCCTCACGGCTCGCGGCGTTCACGAGGGTGCTCAACTCTCAGCGCCTTTCACTTGATCAGGCTTGGGCCGATCCCGAAGCCGGGGCCGAAGCGGTCTCCAGCTCGTCGAGGAACCGGTCGACGGTCCCGCGCCGGCGGGCCTCGTCCTCCAGGGATTCCCCGACCACGCGACCGGCCAGCTCGACCGCGTGCCGACCGAGGTCGGCGCGCAGCTCCGCCACGATCTGGGCGCGCTGCGCCGCGAGCTGGGACTGGCCCTGGTTGACGATCCGCTCCGACTCCGCCTGGGCCTGGGTGCGCATCTCCTCGAGGATCTGCTGGCCTTCGGCGCGTGCGTCGTCGCGGATCCGGGCGGCTTCGGCACGGGCTTCGGCGAGCTGGGACTTGTACTGCTCCAGCGTCCGCTGCGCCTCGGCCTGGGCCGCCTCGGCCTTGGCGATGCCCCCCTCGATCCGCTCGCTGCGCTCGGCGTACACCTTCTCGAAGCGAGGGACGGCGTACTTCCAGAGCACGAACAGCAGCAGGAGGAAGGCGATCAGGCCGACAATGATCTCCGACGTCGCCGGCAGGATCGGGTTGTGCTCACCTGCCGCCGCCAGAATCTGCGTCTTCACCACAACGTCTCCCTAAGCGTGGAGTCTGACTCAGGCAGTGGAGGCGATGAAGTACAGGACCAGGCCGAGCAGCGCCAGCACCTCGACCAGCACGAAGGAGATGTAGGCGATGCCGCGGAGCTGACCCTCGGCCTCCGGCTGCCGGGCGGTGCCGTTGATGACGGCGGCCCAGATCATGCCGACACCGATGGCGGCACCGATGGCGCTCAGGCCGTACCCGATCGCGGCCAGACCCGGGTTGAGGTTCACGGCTTCGGCGGCCTGCGCAAGAACGATGTTGCTCACTTTCACTACCTTTCAACTCGGTCCGCAGAACTTGCGGATCGGAGGTCTTGGTCTTCTCTCAGTGGCCCTCGGACAGCGCCGCACCGATGAAGTTGGCGGTCAGCAGCGCGAAGATGTATGCCTGGAGCACCTGGATCAAGGCCTCGACGAAGGTCAAGGCAATGGCGAAGGCGAAGGCGACGATCGAGACGGGCTTGAACCCCGCGCTCGCCTCGAGGAGCAGGTATTCACCGCCGAGGATGAACACGAGCAGCATGAGGTGGCCGGCGAACATCGCTGCGAAGACTCGGATCGCCAGCGCCAGCGGCTGAGCGACGAACTTCTGCAGGAACTCGATGGGCGCCAGGATGACGTAGATGCCCTTCGGCACGCCCGGCGGGAACATGACGTGCTTGAAGTAGCCGAGGAACCCGTGCCGCCTGAATCCCGCTCCGTGGAACACCACGTAGACCACGAGCATCAGCGCGACCGGGAAACCGATCTTGGACATCGTGGGGAACTGGAGGAACGGCACGATGCCGAAGATGTTGTTCACCAGCACGAAGGTGAACAGGGCGAAGATCAGCGGGACGAACGGGCGGAAGTCCTTGGCGCCGATCTGGTCGCGGGCGATCGAGTCCCGGCTGAAGCCGTAGAGGAACTCCGCCGCGAACTGGTTCTTGGTGGGCACCACCTTGAGGTTGCGGGTGGAGACCACGAAGTACGCGGCGATCAGCACGGCCGAAATCGCGACCAGCACCATCGGCTTGGTGATTCCGCCTACGATCGGCGGGAGGACAAAACTATCGGCACCTGGCGGTACGAACTGCCCGCCCTCGGCCATCACCAGCGTGCCCAACTGGGCTCCTTCCGGTTCTCCCGACCGAGGTCGCTCGATCGGGGGAATCGTCACGATTTGCACTTAACGTACCTGATACCTGATCGGGTTGCGGAGGGGCCTCTCCGGGGATCTGGTCACGGACACGGGGAGCCTCGCAAGTCCGCCCACGCGGTGAGGTGGTCGTCCTCCCGGGACAAGGTACCAGCGGGTAATCCGCCGTCCCGCACGGGTTCCGGGGCGCGGAGCACGGAGGACACCGAGGTCAGGAGTCGGGGATGACGGTCGGGGTCCGGGTCCGGCGGAACGCGATCAACTGGGCCGCCGCCCAGACGAGCACCATCACGCCGAACGTGACGGCCAGCGTCCCGGAGTGCACCGCATCCACCCCGCTCAGCACCGACATGGTGAGCAACAGCACGAACATCTTGACGAGGAACCCGCCGAGCACCGCGCCCATCGCCATCGACGGGGCCATCGGCGCGGTCACCCGCATCAGACCCATCGTGAACAGCGATGCCCCGGTGGTCACCACCCCCGCGGTCACCGCCGCGGCGATCCCCGGCACTCCGGCCACGGCGAAGCCGATCGCGGCGGCGATCAGGACGGTGCCGCCGACCGGCAGCGCGGCCGTGCGCAGCATCGCGTCCGACAGCGTGCGGACCGTCTGCGCGTGCGGGTTCACCCGCGGCGCGTCGGCGTCCTCCGACGGCTCGCGGGCAGGCCTGTCCGTGTCGTCGCTCATCTGCTCTCTCGATCGGCTCGGGTCCGCATCCGGGGAATCACCGAGATGATAGCGGCCACGACGACACCCAGTCCGACGACCCACGCGACCAGCACCGCGTTGAACAGCGTCAACGACACCGCGCCGAAGGCGATCACCGCTGCCCACAGGTAGATCAGCAGCACCGCGCGGCGCTGCGAGTGGCCGATCTCCAGCAGCCGGTGGTGCAGGTGCATCTTGTCCGCGTGGAACGGGCTCTTGCCCGCGCGGGTGCGGCGCACCACCGCCATGATCAGGTCCAGCAGCGGCACGAACAGCACCGCGGCCACCACCAGCAGCGGGGACAGCAGGGCGATCGTGTCGGTCGGGTTCTGCGCCAGGTAGTCCATCTTCCCCGACGCGGTCGTGCTCGCGGTGGCCAGCATCAAGCCGATCAGCATCGAACCCGAATCGCCCATGAAGATCTTCGCGGGCTGGAAGTTGTGCGGCAGGAAGCCCAGGCACGCACCCGCGATGGTCGCCGCGATCAGCGCCGGCGGGTAGGCGTTGACGTCACCGTCCTGCCGGTCCAGCAGGCCCAGGCAGAACACGCAGGTGGCGCTCGCCGCGACCAAGCCGATCCCGGACGCCAACCCGTCCAGCCCGTCCACGAAGTTCATCGCGTTGACCATCGCCACGATGAGCAGCACGGTCAGCAGCTGGCCCTGGTTCGTGCCCAGCGCGAGGTACTGGCCGAGCTGGTCCTCGGTCCCGCCCCACGGCACCCACAGCATGAACCACTGCACGCCGAACAGCACCAGGATGCCCGCCGCCGTCACCTGCCCCGCGAGCTTGGTCAGCGAATCCAGCTCGAACCGGTCGTCCAAGGCGCCGACCAGCACGATCAGCGCACCGGCGAGCACCACCGCCACCGCGTCCCGCGAGTAGTCGAACCCGCGCGACAACGCGGGCAGGTTGCTCGCCAGGAACATGGCCGCCAGCACCCCGCCATACATCGCCACGCCGCCCATCCGGGGGATCGGCTTGACGTGCACATCGCGCTGCCGCGGGTACGCCACCGCGCCCAACCGGATCGCCACCAACCGGACCAACCCGGTCAGCAGGAACGTGACCGCCGCGGCGGTGAGCAGGACCAGCAGGTACTCCCGCGCGGGGAGACCGACGGAGACCCAACCAGGGAAATTGTCCATGCCGGTGGCTCACCCTCGTCGTTCTGCGGCGAGCGGCAGATCGCTGTCCGGCCCCCAGAACGGAATGTTCACACTCGGCGCTCCTCACCGCTGTCCACTCGGCGCATCCGGGGAGTAACGCTATCGGCCCGCCGATGGGCGGTCGCCACCGGTCCGCCGTCCTCGCCGACGCTCCCGGTGAGCGGGCTGCGAGCAGGGGAACCTTCCTGTCACCCCACAGCTGGTCCCCCGGTTGGTTCGCCGTGCACGCCCCGGGGTGGGTGGCAGCAGGGGAACCTTCCTGTCACAGGTGGCAACAGGGGAACTTTCCTGTCACCGCCCGCGCCCGATCCCGACGAACCGTCCCGTGCTGGGTTGGGTGGCAGGAGGGGAACCTTCCTGTCACCGGTGGGAGGAAGGTTCCCCTGCTGTCACGCACCCGGCTCAGGATGCGGGCTCGACCTCCACGCCGAGCACTTCGGACAGCTCGGCGAGCGGCACGGCACCCTCGCGCAGCACGCGCGGCTGCCCCTGGGTGAGATCGACGATCGTGGACGCGACCGGTTCCCCGGAGGGTCCCGCGTCGAGGTAGATCGAGACCGAATCACCGAGCTGCTCCTCGGCCTCGCCCGCGGTGGCGGCCGCGGGCAGACCGCTGCGGTTGGCGCTGGAGACGGCCATCGGCCCGACCTCCCGCAGCAGCTCCAGCGCGACCGGGTGCAGCGGCATCCGCAGGTTCACCGTTCCGCGGGTGTTGCCGAGGTCCCAGGACAGCGACGGCGCCTGCGGCAGCACGATGGACAGCCCACCCGGCCAGAACGCCTCGATCAGCGCCCGCGCCGACCGCGGCACGGACATCACCAGGCCTTCCAGCGTGGACCAGGAGCCGACCAGTACCGGCACCGGCATGTCCCGTCCACGGCCCTTGGCCGCCAGCAGTGCGGCCACGGCGTTGGAGTCGAAGGCGTCCGCACCGATGCCGTAGACCGTGTCGGTGGGCAGCACCACGAGCCCACCCGCGCGGACCGTGTTCGCCGCGGCGGACAGGCCGGACGCGCGGCTTTCGGGACGACTGCAGTCGTAGACAGTGCTCACGCCTCGATACTGGCACGCGCGGATACACCTCGTTCGGGTGGTGCGGGTAGCGGCCGCCGAGGAGTTCGCCCGATGCGGGGCCCGGCTCGGGCACGATTCGAAGCGCGTTGTTCACTTCCGGGACAGGTTGCGCACGTCACCATCGCCGACCGCAACGCCCGGGCCGCCTCGGACGTCTGCCCCCCGGGTACCCGTGACGTGCCGCACCGCGCACATCGACCACTCGAGAGAGCACGAGGAGACGACGATGACCGCCCCACCCGAGGGTGTCGAGGTCGACCACATCGACTTCCCCGCCGGGAAGATCCGGTATTACCGCGCGGGACTATCCGGGCCCGCGATCGTCCTCCTCCACGGCGGCGGCCCGGACAACGCGCTGCTGAGCTGGCGCCACGCCATTCCGGTGCTCGCGGTCGACCACCAGGTGTACGCACCTGACCTCCCCGGGCAGGGCGGCAGCATCCCGTGGCACGGGCGCGCGAACCAGCGCACCTTCGAAGAGGTCCTGCGCTGGCTGCTGGACGCGTGGCAGGTCCCGGACGCGGCGCTGGTCGGGCTGTCGATGGGTGCGAGCGTCGCCACCGGTTTCACCCTGCGCAACCCGCAGCGGGTGCGCGGGCTCGTCCTGGTCGACCCGATGGGTGTGCAGCACCGGCTCAACCGGCACCTGCTCGCCTACCTCGCGCTGCGCTCGCGTTTCGCCGGGCCGCTGGCGGCCAAGCTGCTGGGGATGAGTCAAGGACTCGTGCGACGGGTCTTGAAGTCGGTGATGTTCAGCGACCCGTCGCAGGTCAGAGACCTGGCACAGATCATCGACGAGGTGCGGACCGAAGCCCGCGACCGCGGGTCGATCTTCGCGGACTGGCATCACGACACCATCGGCAGCCGTTCGATGCGGATCAACCACCTGCCCCTGCTCGACCAGGTGCGGTGCCCGACGATGGTCATCCAGGGCGATTCGGACGCGCTGGTGCCCGCCGCCGCGGGGCAGGACACCGCCGGCGCCATCCCGGACGCGTCGCTGCGGGTCATCGGTGGCGCCGGGCATTGGCCCAACCGGGAGCGGCCGAACGAGTTCAACGCGGCGCTGCGCGAGTTCGTCAACGCCCGGTCCTGAACGTGGCAGCAGGGGAACCTTCCTCGCACCGGTGACAGGAAGGTTCCCCTGCTGCCACCCATGACAGGAAGGTTCCCCTGCTCACATCGGCGGAGCCGCTCGGCGGGCCGTGGCGAAGCGGGGGCGCCCGGCGAGGTCGGGATGCTCCTGCACGTCGGTGAGCACCCGGCGGGCCGTGAGCAGCGCGGGCACCGAGCCGCCGTGGGTGTCGTCGTGCTCGATCGCGACGCCGCCCCCGGGGCGCAGCAGCCGGGCGGCGCAGGTCACGACGTGCCGCACCACGTCGAGCCCGTCGCGGCCGCCGAAGACGGCGGCGTGCGGGTCGTGATGACGCACCTCCGGCGGCACCGGAGACCCCTCCGGGACGTACGGCGGGTTGCAGAGCACGAGGTCGACGCGGCCCTCGAGGTCGGCGAGCAGCGCCGGGTCGGCGACATCACCGGCGTGCAGGGTGACGGCGGTGTCCCCGGCTTCCGAACAGCGCTGGGCGTTGCGCCGTGCCCACGCCAGCGCCGCCGGGTCCTTCTCGACGACGTGCACGGTGGCGTCCGGTCTGCTGTGCGCGGCCGCCAGGCCGAGCGCCCCCGAACCGGTGCACAGGTCGACGACGGTGGGCCGCGCCACGCTGTCGAGCAGACCGAGCCCCCAGGCGAGCAGCAGTTCGGTCTCCGGCCGCGGGATGAAGACCCCGGGGCCCACTTCGAGGGAGACCCCGGCCAGCGCCGCCTGGCCGGTGAGGTGCTGCAGCGGCACCCGGGCGGCGCGGCGATGCACCAGGTCCCGCAGCGCGTCGACCATCGGCGGGTCCACCAGCGGCACCATCATGAGCTTGGTGCGTTCGACGCCGAGCAGGTGCGCCGCGAGCA
The DNA here is from genome assembly GCF_039542665.1 of Saccharopolyspora cebuensis. Taxonomy (NCBI): domain Bacteria; kingdom Bacillati; phylum Actinomycetota; class Actinomycetes; order Pseudonocardiales; family Pseudonocardiaceae; genus Saccharopolyspora; species Saccharopolyspora cebuensis. The sequence continues at coordinate 121,756 of NZ_BAABII010000019.1, read as the reverse complement.
GCTCCGCGTCGGTGCGCGGGCTGTCCACCCCGGCGGCAGCGAGCGCGCGTTCCGCCTCGAGGATGGCCAGGCGCAGTGGTTGACGGGTCACGTGCGCAAGCTTAGAGCGGGGGCTCAGGCGGTAGCCGACAGCCGCTGGGCGCGGTCGGCGGCGACGAGGGCGCCCAGCACCGCGTCGAGGTCGCCGTCGAGGACGTGGTCGAGGTTGTAGGCCTTGTAGTTGACGCGGTGGTCGGAGATCCGGTTCTCCGGGAAGTTGTAGGTGCGCACCCGCTCGGAGCGGTCGACGGTGCGGACCTGGCTGCGGCGGGTCTCCGCGGCCTCCCGTTCGGCCTCCTCCTCGGCGAGGGCCTGCAACCGCGCGGTGAGCACCTGGATGGCCCGCTGCTTGTTCTGGAGCTGCGACTTCTCGTTCTGGCAGGACACCACGATGCCGGTCGGCAGGTGGGTGATGCGCACCGCCGAGTCGGTGGTGTTCACGCTCTGCCCGCCGGGACCCGACGACCGGTAGACGTCGATCCGGAGGTCCTTCTCGTCGACTTCCACCTCGACGTCCTCCGGCTCGGGGTAGACCAGGACACCCGCCGCGGACGTGTGCACCCGGCCCTGCGATTCGGTGACCGGCACCCGCTGCACCCGGTGCACCCCGCCCTCGTACTTCATCTTCGACCAGACGCCGTCCGGGGTCGTCTCCCCCGACTTGCCCTTGATCGCCACCGTGGCGTCCTTGTAGCCGCCGAGGTCGGATTCGGTGGCGTCGAGGACGTCCGCGCGCCATCCCTGCCGCTCGGCGAACCTCAGGTACATCCGGAGGAGGTCGCCGGCGAACAACGCGGACTCCTCCCCGCCTTCCCCGGACTTGACCTCCAGGAGCACGTCGGAACCGTCGTGCGGGTCGCGCGGCAGGAGCAGTTCGGTGAGCTTGGTCTCCAGTTCCGGGATCGCCGCGGCGAGGCGGTCGGCCTCCTCCGCGAACGCCGAGTCCTCAGCGGCCAGTTCCCGGGCGGTGGTGAGGTCCGAACGGCTCACGTCGAGTTCGCGGGCGGTCCGCACGATCGGCGCCAGCTCCGCGTAGCGGCGGCCGAGCTTGCGAGCCGTGCCCTGGTCGGCGTGCACGGCCGGGTCGGCGAGACGCTGCTCCAGCTCCGCGTACTCGGTGAGCAAGGTTTCGAGCTTCGATGTCTCCACTGACGACCCTTCTGTGCGGACGGCGGCTGAACGCAACGACGGCGCCCGCCCCACCTCGGGTGGGACGAGCGCCGTCGAGCTGGCTACTTGGCCGACTTCTGCCGCTTGCCGTAGCGCGCCTCGAAGCGGGCGACGCGGCCGCCGGTGTCCAGGATCTTCTGCTTGCCCGTGTAGAACGGGTGGCAGTTGGAGCAGACCTCGACGGTGATCTGGCCCGACTTGCGGGTGCTGCGGGTGGTGAAGCTGTTCCCGCAACCGCAGTTCACCTGGGTCTCCACGTACTGCGGGTGGATCTCGCTCTTCAAGGGTTGTCCTCTCCTCGTGGCCGCCGGGTCCTCACGGCCCTCACCGCGAGGTGAACCGGAGCCGGAACCAACCTGTGATTCTGCCAGACGACGGCTGTTGACCTGCAACGCAGGGTGGAGCCGCGGTATTCCGGTACCCCCTGAACGCAGCAGCCGCCGAGCCGCTCGGCGCAGAATACCCGCCTTCCACCGCTGCGGACCGCTTCCCGGATGCGCCCCCGGAACAGGATCGAGCATCCTCGGCGCGTGCTGCTGTGCTCGGTCATGGGGCGGCTCACGATCCGGTCGTGGGCGCTGCTGCCCGTGCTCTTCCTCACCAGCGCCGCCGGCATCGCCGCGGCGCTGGACGTGCTGCTGGGGCACCCCGTGATCGGGCACGAGACCGTGCTGTCCGCCCCGCTGCTGTTCGGCGCCGCCGCCGGGCTGATGCTGCTCGCCGACGGCCACGTCGACTGGCGAGGACGGTGGCAGCGCTACGCGCTGCGCTTCACCTACCCGCTGGCGCTGGTCGTCTGCGCGGTGGCGGTGGACGGGCTCCACCTTCCCTCCGCCGCGGCGCTCGGCTTCGGCGCGGTCGCCCTGGTGCTGCTGTGCCGCCTGCTCGCCAGCACCGGGAACGCTCCCTGCCGGTGATGGCAGCAGGGGAACTTTCCTCCCACCGATGACAGCAGGGGAACCTTCCTCCCACCCATGACAGCAGGGGAACCTTCCTGTCACCCATGGGAGGAAAGTTCCCCTGCTGTCACCCGCCCCCAAAGCGGAGGGGCCCGCACCGAGAGCGGTGCGGGCCCCTGCGTCCGGGCGGGTGGACGTCAGTCGTCGTCCTTGCCCGGGGTGTTCTTGGCGACCTGCATCAGGAACTCGATGTTGGTGCGCGCCTTGCGCAACTGGTCCTGCAGGAGTTCCAGCGCCTGCTGCGCGTCGAGCGCGGCGAGCACCCGGCGCAGCTTGTGGGTCACCGCCAGCTCGTCGGGCGAGAGCAGGATCTCGTCCTTGCGGGTGCTGGAGGAGTCGACGTCGACCGCCGGGAACAGCCGCTTGTCGGCGAGCTTGCGGTCGAGCTTGAGCTCGGCGTTGCCGGTGCCCTTGAACTCCTCGAAGATGACCGTGTCCATGGTGGAACCGGTCTCCACCAGCGCCGTGGCGAAGATGGTCAGCGAGCCGCCGTTCTCGATGTTGCGGGCGGCACCGAGGAACCGCTTCGGCGGGTACAGCGCGGTCGAGTCCACACCACCGGACAGGATGCGCCCGGACGCCGGGGCCGCGAGGTTGTAGGCGCGGCCCAGCCGGGTGATCGAGTCCAGCAGCACGACCACGTCGTGCCCCATCTCCACGAGCCGCTTGGCCCGTTCGATGGACAGCTCGGCGACGGTCGTGTGGTCCGACGGCGGCCGGTCGAAGGTCGAGGCGATGACCTCGCCCTTCACCGAGCGCTGCATGTCGGTGACCTCTTCCGGACGCTCGTCGGCGAGGACGACCATCAGGTGGCACTCGGGGTTGTTGGTGCTGATGGCGTTGGCGATCGCCTGCAGCACCATGGTCTTGCCCGCCTTGGGCGGCGAGACGATCAGCGCGCGCTGCCCCTTGCCGACGGGCATCACCAGGTCGATGATCCGGCCGGTCAGGTTGCTCGGCTCGGTCTCCAGGCGCAGCCGCTCGTTCGGGTAGAGCGGGGTCAGCTTGTGGAACTCGGAACGGCCCTTGGCGGCGTCCGGCTCCAGGCCGTTGATGGAGTCCACCCGCACCAGCGGGTTGAACTTCTGCCGCTGCTGCTCGCCTTCGCGGGGCTGCCGGATGACGCCCTTGATCGCGTCGCCGCGGCGCAGCCCGTACTTGCGGACCAGGGACAGCGAGACGTAGACGTCGTTCGGCCCGGCGAGGTAGCCGGAGGTGCGCACGAAGGCGTAGTTCTCCAGCACGTCGAGGATGCCGGCCACCGGCAGCAGCACGTCGTCCTCGCGGACCTCGGGCTCGGCGCCGCCTTCCCCGCGGCCGCGGTTGCGACGGCGGTCGCGGAACCGCCGTCCGCGGCGGCGCCCGCCGTCGTCGTCGGCGTCGTCGTCCCGGTTGCCGCCGCCGCGCTGCTGGTTGTCCCGCTGCTGGTTGCCGTCCTGACGGCCACCGGACTGGCGGTCACCGCGGTCGGAGCGCTGGCCCTGGTTGTCGTCCGAGCCGGAGTCGGCCTGCCCGGACGGGCGACCGGAGGACCGGCGCCGGCGGTTGCCGCCGCCCCCGCCGCCGTTGCGGCGGTTCTCGTCGTCCCCGGCGGTGCCGTCGGCGGGCTGCTGCTGCCTGCGGGAGCGGTTCCGGCTCGGCGCGCTGCTGCCGTTGCTGCCGGACTCGTTCTCGCGCGGCGCGTTGTCGCTGTCGGACGAGTCGTCGAGCGCGGGCTGGTGCGCCTTGGCCTTCTCCGCCGGGGCGTCCCCGCCGGACTTCTTCGGCGAACGCGAACGCGGCGCGCTCCCGGCGCCCTGCTTCTCCTTGATGGCGGCGATCAGGTCGCCCTTGCGCAGGCCCCCTGTCTCGATCCCCAGTTCCCCCGCGAGTTGGCGCAGCTCGGCAAGAACCATGCCGGAGAGCCCACCGCGGCGACGCGGGGTGCCGTTGGCCTCGGATTCCTGCTGGCCAGCCGGAGAGCTGCCGTTGGCGGCCTCGCTGCTCAACAGTTCGGTGTTGCTCACGAATGTCCTTCCTGACCGGAGCCGCGCCTCCTACGCGCCCCAGCGGATTGCCCGCCCGCTCTTGGAGTGCGGGCGGCCGGTGTGTGCTACCAGCTCTGTGCCGGTCGGTTCTCACCCGCGCACACGGCACGACCGACATCGGCGATGGCTCCGGGAACCAGCAGCTCGAGCAGTGGGAGGTACTCGGCTCGCGTGATCCTTCCGATGCCATGTCGTGGTACCAGTCCGGTACGTCGGAACGCTCGAATGGTGAGCCACGTGCGACGCATCCACTCCGATCCACACCCGCCGATGCACGCCCTGCTGCCGCCTCGTTTCAGGATCTGTCGATTCGATCGAGTTCGGGGAACGACCCGGTTGCCGCAGCTGCCCTGCGGGCAGATCCGCGGGATCCGACCGGGACGGCTCCCGACCATGCGGTGTCGTGGTCACCACGGGGGCCACAGCGTGGAATCTAAGGCCCCCGCCCCTACTTCGGCAACGATGAACCCCGTCGATGGGCGTGAAGCGAACTCGATTGAGTTGACAACCCCTGCCTCGGTCACCGCGATCGGAACCCCGCCAACTTGATCTTCACCCGTGGTCGGGTGAAGCCCTTTCACAGCGAGAAGATGCGCTCCGGAAACGATGTTCCGGATGGAGCACCGGCGCCCTGCGCGCGGTGACTGATTGACCTTGAGGGTAGACGCCCTGTGAGCCAGGTGCAACAACCCCCCGGGAGCGCGGCGCGCTTCCGCTGGTCGTGCCGTCGGAGCCGCACCTCACGGCCCCGACACCTCCTTTGTACCACTCCGGGGTGGCCGGTCCTCCCGCCGGGGCCTCCCGGCGGGAGGTGCTCAGGCCACCACGCGCACGCCGGCGTCGTCCACCGGCAGCGGCAGCACCCGGAAACCCGCCACCGGGACCTCCCCGGGCAGCGCGCCGCCGGAGGTCAGCGCCAGCGCGGTCGGGCCCGCGCCGGAGACCGCGGCGGGCACCCCGGCCGCGCGCAACCGCTGGACCAGCGCGTACGTGTCCGGCCAGGCCGACTCCCGGTACGCCTGGTGCAGCCGGTCCTCGGTAGCGGCCAGCAGCCGCGACGGGTCGCGGGTCAGGGCGTGCACCGCCAGCGCGGTGCGGCCCGCGGCGAACGCGGCGTCGGCGTGCGGCACCTGCTCGGGCAGAAGGCCGCGGGTGGTGTGGGTGGCCGATTCCGAGTCCGGGACCAGCGCGACCGGGTGCACGTCCGGATGCACGGGCATCCGCACCGCGTCGAACCGGCCGTCCTGCTGCCAGGCCACCACGGCACCGCCGTACAGGCTGGCCGCCGCGTTGTCGGCGTGGCCCTCCCACGCCGCAGCGCCCTGCAGCACCCGGGCGGCGGTCGGCTGCGCCGTCGGGTCCAGCCCGGCCAGCGCGTACCCGGCGGCGAATCCCGCGACCAGCGCGGCGGCCGAGGACCCGAGCCCCCGCGAGTGCGGAACGGCGTTGCGGCAGAACAGGCTCAGCGCCGGGGCCGGGTGGCCGAGGTCGGCCAGCGCCCGGTGCACCGCGCGCACCACCAGGTGCCGCTCGTCGGTGGCCACCCGTCCGGCGCCCTGCCCCTCGACGGTCACCCGGGCGGAGCCGGGCGGCCCGTCGACGATCTCGGCCTCGACGGTGTCGTGCAGCGACAGCGCCACGGCCAGGGCGTCGAACCCGGAGCCGAGGTTGGCGCTGGACGCGGGCACCTCGACCCGCACCGAGCCGACCGGCAACCGCGCGTCGGCCGAGGCCCTCACCGCAGCTCCAGCGCGGTGGCCACCGCCTCCGGGTCCACCGGCAGCGGCTCCACCTCGACCATGCCCGACAGCGCCGTGTCCGGGTCCTTCAGGCCGTGCCCGGTCACCGTGCAGACCACGACCGAACCGGGGGGCAGGGTGCCGTCGGCGGCGCTGGCCAGCAGGCCGGCGACGCTGGAGGCCGAGGCGGGCTCGACGAACACGCCTTCGCGGGACGCCAGCGTGCGGTAGGCGTGCAGGATGTCGTCGTCGGTGACCGCGGCGAACAGCCCGCCGGAGGCGTCCTTGGCCTTCGACGCGCCGTCCCAGGAGGCGGGGCTGCCGACCCGGATGGCGGTGGCCAGGGTCTCCGGCTCGGTGACCGGCCGACCGTGCACCAGCGGCGCCGCGCCGGCGGCCTGGAAGCCGAACATCCGCGGGGTGCCGCTGATGATCCCGTCCTCGGCGTACTCGGAGTAGCCCTTCCAGTAGGCCGTGATGTTGCCCGCGTTGCCCACCGGCAGGCAGTGCACGTCGGGGGCGCGGCCGAGGGTGTCGACGATCTCGAAGGCCGCGGTCTTCTGGCCCTCCAGGCGCACCGGGTTCACCGAGTTGACCAGGGTCACCGGGTGCTCGGCGGAGGTCTTGCGGGCCAGTTCGAGGCAGTCGTCGAAGTTGCCCTGCACCTGCAGGATCTTCGCGCCGTGCACGACCGCCTGGGCGAGCTTGCCCAGCGCGATCTTGCCCTGCGGCACCAGCACCGCGGAGGTCAGCCCGGCGCGCGCGGCGTAGGCGGCGGCCGAGGCGGAGGTGTTGCCGGTGGAGGCGCAGATGACGGCCTTGCTGCCGGCCGCCAGCGCGTGCGTGATGGCCACCGTCATGCCGCGGTCCTTGAACGAACCGGTGGGGTTGGCGCCCTCGACCTTGAGGTGCACCTCGCAGCCGGTCAGCTCGGAGAGGTGGTGGGCGGGGACCAGCGGGGTGCCGCCCTCCCGCAGCGTCACCACCCGGGCGCCGTCGGGCACCGCGACGCGGCCCCGGTACGCCTCGATCAGGCCCGGCCAGCCGGCCCCGGAGCGCACCTGGGCATCCTGGATGTTCGACGTCACGACGGTTCACCTTCCACGCGCATCACGCTGACCACGTCGCGCACCACCGGCAGTCGCGCGACGCTTTCCACTGTGGACCTCAATGCCTCGTCGGCGGCGGTGTGGGTGACCACCACCAGGCTCGCGTCCGCCCCGCGCCCCTGCTGCCGCACCACCGAGATGCTCACCTCGTGGTCGGTGAACGTCGAGGCGACCTGCGAGAGCACCCCGGGTTTGTCCGCCACGTCGAGGCTCACGTGGTAGCGGGTGGGGGTCTTGCCCATCGGCTGCACGGGCAGCTTCGCGTGCGCCGACTCGCGCGGCCCGCGCCCGCCGACGACCCGGTTGCGGGCCACCGCGACGAGGTCGCCGAGCACCGCGCTGGCCGTCGGCGCGCCACCGGCGCCGCGCCCGTAGAACATCAGCTCGCCGGCCGCCTCGGCTTCGACGAACACCGCGTTGTAGGCGTCGCCGACCCGGGCCAGCGGGTGCGTGCTGGGGATCATCGCCGGGTGCACCCGGGCCGAGACCGACTCGCCGCCGTCCTCGTCGACCACCCGCTCGCAGATCGACAGCAGCTTCACGGTGCGGTCGAGCTGCCGGGCCGCGGCCAGGTCGCCGGGGGTGACCCCGGAGATGCCCTCGCGGTGCACGTCGCTGGCGGTGACCCGGGTGTGGAAGGCCAGCGAGGCCAGGATCGCGGCCTTGGAGGCGGCGTCGAAGCCGTCCACGTCCGCGGTCGGGTCGGCCTCGGCGTAACCCAGGCGACCGGCCTCGTCCAGCGTCTCGGCGTACCCGGCGCCGGTGGCGTCCATCTCCGAGAGGATGTAGTTCGTGGTGCCGTTGACGATGCCCATGACCCGGTGGATCCGGTCCCCGGCCAGCGACTCCCGCAGCGGGCGCAGCAGCGGGATGGCCCCGGCCACCGCGGCCTCGAAGTAGATGTCGACACCGGCTTCGTCGGCCGCCGCGTACAGCTCCGAACCGTGCTCGGCCAGCAGCGCCTTGTTCGCGGTGACCACCGACTTGCCCGAGCGCAGCGCCCGCAGCAGCAGCGACCGGGCCGGTTCGATGCCGCCGATGAGCTCCACCACCACGTCGACGTCGCCGTCGACCAGCGCGGAGGCGTCGGCGGTGAGCAGGCCCGGCGGCACCTCCGGGTGCTTGTCGGGCCGGCGCACCGCGACCCCGGTCACCTGCATCGGCGCACCGGTCCGGGCCGCGAACTCCTCGGGCTGGTCCTGCAGCAGGCGCAGCACCTCGGTGCCGACGGTGCCGCAGCCCAGCAGCGCGACCCTGATGGGTTCACGGTTGACGTTCACTCACACCTCCAGCCGGAGCAGGTCGTCCTGGGTCTCCCTGCGCAGCAGCAGCCGCGCGCGGCCCTCGCGGACCGCGACCACCGGCGGCTTGGGCAACCGGTTGTAGTTGCTGGCCATCGAGTAGCAGTACGCACCGGTCGCCGCGACGGCGAGCAGGTCCCCCGGAGCAATGTCCTCCGGCAACCAGCAGTCGCGCACCACTACGTCACCGGACTCACAGTGCTTGCCCACGATGCGGGACAGCGCCGGGCCCGCCTCGGCGCTCCGGGAGACCAGCCGGGAGTCGTAGCCGGCCCCGTACAGCGAGGTGCGGATGTTGTCGCTCATGCCGCCGTCGACGCTGACGTAGCGGCGCACCGCTCCCCCGTCGAGGTCGACGTCCTTGGTGGTGCCCACCTCGTAGACGGTGATCATGCCCGGCCCGACGATGGCCCGGCCCGGCTCGACGGCGATCTGCGGCGGCTCGAACCCGGCGTCGGCGCACTCCTTGCCGACGATCTCGCGCAGCCGGGACGCCAGCTCCGCGGGCGGCAGCGGGTCGTCGGCGGCGGTGTAGGCGATCCCGAGCCCGCCCCCGAGGTCCACGGTGGTCACCGACGCCACCGCGTCGGCCCCGTGCTCGGCGCGCAGGTCGGCCAGCAGCCGCACCACCCGGTGCGCGGCCAGCTCGAAGCCGTCCACGTCGAAGATCTGCGACCCGATGTGGCTGTGCAGCCCGACCAGCTCCAGCGACTCCGACTTGATCGCCCAGTGCGCGGCCTCGGCGGCCTGCCCCGACGCCAGCGAGAAGCCGAACTTCTGGTCCTCGTGCGCGGTGGCGATGAACTCGTGGGTGTGCGCTTCGACACCGACCGTGACGCGGACCAGCACCCGCTGGCGCACCCCGCGCTCGGCGGCCAGGTGCTCCAGCCGGGCGATCTCGTGGAACGAGTCGAGCACCACCGACCCGACCCCGGCGTCCACCGCCGCGGCCAGCTCCTCGGTCGACTTGTTGTTGCCGTGGAAGGTGATCCGCTCGGCGGGGAAGTCGGCGCGCAAGGCGATCGCGAGCTCGCCGCCGCTGCACACGTCCAGGCTCAGGCCCTCCTCGCCGACCCAGCGGGCCAGTTCGGTGCACAGGAACGCCTTCGCCGCGTAGTGCACCGAGGCGGGGTCGCCGAACGCCGTGGCGTAGTCCCGGCAGCGGGACCGGAAGTCGTCCTCGTCGAACAGGAACAGCGGGGTGCCGTACTCCTCGGCCAGCTCGCGGACGTCGGCCCCGGCGAAGCGGACGGCGCCGTCCTCGCTCCGGGCGCAGCCGCGCGGCCACACCAGGGGGTGCAGCTCGTCGAGGTCCTGCGTGGTGGCCGGAACGGGGCCAGCGGTGTTGCCGGGCGGCACGACATCGGCGTGCCGGGGCCCGGCGGGATGGGCGCGCATGGCGGACGCTCCTTCGGACGGCCTGCGGGCAGGCCGGTTGATAGCTCGTTACATCTGTTCCGGTGCGCTGACGCCGAGCAGTCCGAGCCCGTTGGCCAGGACCTGCCGGGCCGCCTCGCAGAGGTGGAGGCGGGCGGTGGTCAGCGCGGTCGCCTGGTCGTCGCCGGGCTGCAGCACCCGGCACGCGTCGTAGAACTTGTGGTACGCGCTGGCGACGTCCTCCAGGTAGCGGGCGATGCGGTGTGGTTCCCGCAGCTCCGCGGCGGACCGCACGACCCGGGGGTACTCGCCCAGGGTACGGATCAGGTCGCCCTCGCGGTCGTGGGTGAGCAGCGCGAGGTCGGCCTCGGCCACCGGCCCCCGGTCGATGCCCAGCGAGGCCGCGTTGCGCTGCAACGACGACAGCCGGGCGTGCGCGTACTGCACGTAGAACACCGGGTTGTCGTTGCTGCGCTTGCTGATCAGGTCCAGGTCGACGTCCAGCGCGGAGTCCACCGACGAGCGGATCAGCGAGTAGCGGGCGGCGTCCACCCCGACGGCCTCGACGAGGTCCTCCATCGTCACCACGGTGCCGGCCCGCTTGCTCATCCGGACGGGTTTGCCGTCCTTGACCAGGTTCACGAGCTGGCCGATCAGCACCTCCACCACCGACGGGTCGTCGCCGAAGGCCGCGGCGGCGGCCTTGAGCCGGGCGATGTAGCCGTGGTGGTCGGCCCCGAGCATGTAGACGCACAGGTCGAAGCCGCGGTGCCGCTTGTCCCGCAGGTAGGCCACGTCCCCGGCGATGTAGGCGGGCGCGCCGTCGCTCTTGATCAGCACCCGGTCCTTGTCGTCGCCGAACTCGGTGGAGCGCAGCCACCAGGCCCCGTCGGCGAAGTAGACGTGCCCGGAGGTCTTGAGCTGCTCCACGGACTCGGTGACCGCGCCGGAGGTGTGCAGCGAGTCCTCGTGGAAGTAGACGTCGAAGTCGGTGCCGAAGTCGTGCATGCTCCGCTTGATCTCGTCGAACATCAGCCCGACGCCGATCCGGCGGAACGCCTCGTGCCGCTCGCCCTCGGGCAGCTCCAGGGCGCCCGGTTCCGCGTCGAGCACGGCGGCGGCGATGTCGGCCACGTAGGACCCGCCGTAGCCGTCCTCCGGCGCGGGCTCGCCCCGCGCGGCGGCCAGCAACGAGCGCACGAACCGGTCGATCTGCGCGCCCGCGTCGTTGAAGTAGTACTCCCGGGTCACCTCGGCGCCCTGCGCGGCGAGCACCCGGCCGAGGGCGTCGCCGACGGCCGCCCAGCGGGTGCCGCCGAGGTGCATCGGGCCGGTCGGGTTCGCCGAGACGAACTCCAGGTTGACCTTCAGGCCCCGGTAGAGGTCGGCCTGCCCGTAGGCGTCGGCGCCGCCGAGCACGTCGCGCACGATCTGGCCCTGCGCGTCGGCGGCCAGCCGCAGGTTGAGGAAGCCCGGACCGGCGACGTCCACCTCGGCGATCGACGCGTTGTCGGTCAGCGCCTCGGCCAGCCAGCCCGCCAGCTCGCGCGGCGGCACCCCCGCCTTCTTCGCGACCTGCATCGCCACGTTCGTCGCGTAGTCGCCGTGCTCGGGATTGCGGGGTCGCTCCACGGTCACCGCCTCCGGCAGCACGGAGGTGTCCAGCCCTCGGGCGGCCAGGACGTCGACGGCGGTGGTGCGGACGAGTTCAGCGAGCGCGGCAGGAGTCACCTCTCGGAGTTTAAGGATGCGTCCGCGCTGTTCAGCGGCCGGGTTGCGGTGCGGCGGAGCCGGTCCAACACGCCGGGTGAACGGCTGATCGCGTTTCGGCGGACCGTGGTGTACACAGGCGGGAACCGGGGGTGGCGCCGGTCTCTAGACTGGTGATCAGCTCCCGACACGGCTGGCGAGACGAGGTCCGACGAGCATGGCAAAGAAGAGCAGTAACCGCGGCCCGGTGGTCGCACAGCGCTCCTTCCCCTGGGTGCTGGTCTCGGGGATCACCGTGGTGGTCGTGTTCGCGGCCGTGATCTTCGGGTTCGTGTTCACCCGGTGGCAGGACAACGCGGACGTCCGCCAGGCCCAGGCGGAGGCCGAGAAGGCCAGCGCGCCGTTCAAGCCGAGCCCGGAGAACCCGGACCCGTCCAAGGACATCCCCGGCGTCACCATCGTCGACTACCAGGGCCAGATCCACGTGCGCCCCGACCAGCGCGTCGCCTACGACCAGTCGCCGCCGTTCGGCGGACCGCACGACGGCATCTGGGCCGACTGCACCGGTGTCGTCTACCCGGAGCCGGTGCGCACCGAGAACATGGTCCACTCGCTGGAGCACGGCGCCGTGTGGATCACCTACGACCCGGCGCGGGTCGGCCCCGACGCCTTGGCCAAGCTCGAAGCCCGGGTCGACGGCAAGCCCTACACCATGATGTCGCCCTTCCCCGGGATGGACAGCCCCATCTCCGTGCAGTCCTGGGGGCACCAGCTCAAGGTCGACAACGCCGACGACGAGCGGATCGACCAGTTCATCACCGCGCTGCGGCTCAACGGGCACGGCGTCTACCCCGAGATCGGCGGCTCCTGCCAGGCCTACCCGGGCGCGTTCAACACCAACGACCCGCCCGCCTTCAACCCCGCCCCGCCGGGTCCCGGCGCGGTGCCGATGAACGCCACCAGCGGCACCGCCCCCGCCGGCGACATGGGGCAGTGAGCCGTGGCCGCTGAGCAACCGCCCCGGCGACCGCTGTCCGCGCGGATCTTCGTCGCGGTCGCCGCGGCGGTGGCCCTGCTGCTGCTCGGCGCCACCCTCGGGCTCCTGATCAAGGTCCCCGAGGCGGACCGCGCCGAGCCCCGGCCGACCGCGGTCGACATCGGCTTCGCCCAGGACATGACCGTCCACCACCAGCAGGCGGTCACCATGGCCACGCTGGCCCGCGAGTTCGGCCACGACGTCGCCGTCCGGCAGCTCGCGTTCGACATCGAGACCAACCAGCGCGACCAGATCGGCCGGATGCAGGGGTGGCTGAGCCTGTGGCACCAGCCCGCCCAAGCCGTCGGCCCACCGATGACCTGGATGAGCGGCAGCGACGGCCACCAGCACCACCGGGGCCAGGCCCCCTCGACGCCGAGCGGCGGCCTGATGCCCGGCATGGCCAGCAGCGAGGAGCTCTCCCGGCTGCAAGGGCTGCGCGGCCCCGAGTTCGACGTCTACTTCCTCCAGCTCATGCTGCGCCACCACGAGGGCGGCGCCCCGATGGCCCGCCACGGCGCGCAGCACGCCGCGCTGCCCGCCGTGCGCAACCTGGCGACCAACATGCTCGGCTCGCAGGCCACCGAGAGCGACCTCATGCGCCGCATGCTCGGCGACCGCGACGCCACACCCCTCGCCACGGGCTGACCCGCCCCTACCCACCCGAAAGGGCCGGTGCTCCACCCGAGCGCCGGCCCTTTCGCCTGCTTGCGGCGGGTGGCAGCAGGGGAACCTTCCTGTCACAGGTGGGAGGAAGGTTCCCCTGCTGTCACCACGTCAGCTCCTGGCAACGGCGAGCGCACTCGGCCGGTTCGACCTGCAAGGTGGCGTGTTCGATCTCGTACCGCTCCGAAAGCAACCGTTGCGCTGCCGTCAGCACGCCGCCGTGGTCTGCGCCGGTCCGGATGGTCAGGTGCGCGGAAGCCACCTCCATGCCGGACGTGAGGGTCCACACGTGCACGTCATGCACCTCAGCGACCGAAGGCAGTGCCGCGAGCTCCGCGCGGAGCTCCGTCACGTCGATGCCTTCGGGGGCCTGCTGGACCAGGATCCGCAGCGCCTGCCGCGCCAGCCGCCAGGTCCGGGGCAGCACGAACAGCCCGACCGCCACACCGATGATCGGGTCGGCCAGGTACCAGCCGAATGCCCAGGTCACGAAGCCGCCGATCAGCACCCCGACGGACCCGATGGTGTCGGCTAGCACCTCCAGGTAGGCCCCGCGCACGTTGAGGCTCTCCTTGGAGCCGCTGCGCAGCAGCGCGAACACCACGAGGTTGGCGAGCAAGCCGACCGCAGCCGTCAACATGATCGGCAGGCCAGCCACCTCCGGAGGTTCCCGGAAGCGACCGATCGCCTCGTAGAGGATGTAGCCGGCGACGCCGAACAGCAGCACGGCGTTGGCCAGCGCGGCCAGCACTTCCATCCGGTACAGGCCGAAGGTCCGCTTGTCCCCGACGGAACTGCGGGCGGCGGTGATGGCCGCCAACGCCATGCCGACCCCGAGCACATCGGTCAGCATGTGACCGGCGTCGGAGAGCAGCGCCAACGAAGAGGTCATGAAGCCGACCACGGCTTCGAGCACGAAGAAGACGAGCAGTATTCCGAACGACCATGCCAGTCGTGTGACGTACCGCCCCGACGCGCTGGCCGCATCAGCAGCCGAGCCGTGCCCGTGTCCGTGCCCCATGATCACTTCCTCTCGTCGACACCCCAAGATATATAGTCAAGTGCGCATGAGTGCAACCTGGGTGACGCGAGCAGGGGAACCTTCCTCTCATCCGTGACAGGAAGGTTCCCCTGCTGCCACCTCAGGAACGAAAACCGCCGATGAGCAGCACGCGAACAACAGGGCCCACCCCCGGCACAACTGGCCGCAGGCGTGCGCTAAGCTAGTCAACGTCGAAAACGACGGGCCCTCGTAGCTCAGCGGATAGAGCACTGCCCTCCGGAGGCAGGTGTCGCAGGTTCGAGTCCTGCCGAGGGCGCCCAGCGAAGACATGTGAACGCCCCTGATCAGGCATGATGCCAGCAGGGGCGTTCTCGTTTTCTGGCGCCGACCGACACTCGCCTACGCAGCGTGTCCGACACCACAGGAACGTGCATCCCGGCTTCTCGAATCGGTGATCCGCACGAAACGCGGGCTTCGTAACCTCCAGGCGTGCCCGAGACCGTGATCGCGCTGGACGACCCTCGCGCGGCCGACGTGCGCGCGCTGCTGGAACACCACTGGGAGTTCACCCGCACGCACAGTCCACCCGAGGACGTCCACGCACTGGACCTCCACGGCCTGCTGGATCCCGCGGTCACGTTCTGGAGCTACCGCACCGGCGGCCAACTCCTCGCCGTCGGTGCGTTGAAGGAGCTCGATGACCACCACGCGGAGATCAAGTCGATGCACACCGCGCGAGCAGCACGCGGGCAGGGGGGTCGGACGGGCCATGGTCACCCACCTACTCGGAATCGCTCGCGAACGCGGGCTGGCCAGGGTCAGCTTGGAAACGGGATCCATGTCCGCTTTCGCGCCGGCACGGACCTTGTACACCAGCGCGGGGTTCACCGCATGCCCTCCGTTCGCCGACTACGCGCCGAGCCCGAACAGCACCTTCATGACGTTGGCACTGACCGCCACCCCGGCGAACCGCACAGCCGCGGAACGCTCACCAACGGTGCGCGCGAACGGAGTGGAGTGACAGCAGGGGAACCTTCCTCCCACCGGGTTCACGGCCGCCCAACGGCGTAGAAGTCGATGATGTGATGACGCACGAGCTCCACACCGCGCTGCGTGTCACCAGTGCGGACGGCGTGCAGGATCGCCCGGTGCTCCTCCTGCACCGACCTGGCCGTCCGGCGCCAGTCCGGCAGCTTCTCGTACGCCTCGATCATGTTGCGCTGAATGGCCATGCGCAACGAGCTCATCAAGTACGACGCCAGCGCATTGCCGGTCGCTTCGGTGAGGCGGACGTGGAACTCGGTGTCGAGGCGGTTGAAGCCGCGCGCGGTCAGCTCCGGCGCATCCATCTCGCCGAGCAAGGCTTCGAGCTCGCGGAAGTCCTGCTCCCCCGCGTGGGCAGAGGCTTCCACGATCGCCCACTCTTCGAGCATCGAACGGGTGCGCAGGACATCGCCGTCGCCGAAATGCCCGAGCGCGAGCTGCATCCGCAGCAGGTTCGCGAATCCGGACCCCGGGGTTCCGACGAAGACGGTGCCGCCATCCGATCCCCGCCCGACGCGCACCTCGACGATCCCGAGCGCTTCGAGCACGCGCAGTGCTTCGCGCAACGACGGTCGGCTCACCCCCAGGAGCTGCGAGAGTTCGCGCTCACTGGGCAACCGATCGCCGGGCGCCAGCAGGCCGTCCAGCATGCGTTGCTCGATCTGTGCCATCACCTGCTCGTAGGCGCGGATCTTCCGGACCGGCTCCCACGGGCTCTGACTCGCCGAACCCACATCACTCCTCGGATCGGACGGTTGGGAACGCCAGCCTACGGTCGCGGCGAACCCCACAGGACCGCATCGCGCGGAAGCCCACCGGTCGCGGCGGTAGGCCATCGGCCGGTGACCGGTTAAGGACCGGTTATCCCCACCGTCGGCTACCCATAACACCTCCGCCGACGATCGGCGTACCCGCCATGACCTGCGACGATCGCGGCAGGAAGGCCGTCGGTCCTGAACACGGAGCAGTGGACTTCAAGACCACTCCGTTGACATGATCAACACAGTCCCGCTCGGCGGAATGGTCCACGCACCTCTCGCCGACTCGCCCGCCATCGAGGAGACCCGACGTGAACCGGCGTCGACGCGCTGCTGCCGCAGGCCTCCTGTCGCTCGCCTGCTCGCTTTCACCGCAAGTGGCCCACGCAACCGGGGAACCACGGGCGGAGGTCCACCTGTGCCGATCGGGACCCCACGAACTTGTCGGTTCCCGCTCGACGACCGACTCCGACGGCCGGCCACAGCCGCCGAGCGGATCCGGAGGTGACCAGAAAGGACACCCCAGCCCCCGTGCGGCCGCGCACCGGATGATCCCGGCCGGGCCTCCCTGCGGTGACATCACCGTGCTCCCGCCAGGCCCGGCAACGCTGGTGCTCCAGCAACCGGTGGAGGAGCCCGTCACCACCCATGGCCTGCCCCCGGCTCCCCGCACCAGCGAGATACGCGCCTTGCTCACCGGACTCTGGTCGTTGTTCGAGTGACAGCAGGGGAACCTTTCTGTCGCTGGTGACAGCAGGGGAGCCTTCCTGTCGCCGGTGGCAGCAGGGGAACCTTCCTGTCACGCATGGGAGGAAAGTTCCCCTGCTGCCACTCACGAAGCGCCGATGCCGGTGAGGGCGCGCACCTCCATCTCAGCACTGCGCCGCCTGCTGACGCCCTCGCCGACGAACGTGCCGACGTAGCCGCACAGCAGCGAGACCGGGATCGACACGATGCCGGGATTGCTCAACGGGAACCAGGCGAAGTCCACGTCGGGCAGGACCGCGTCGGGCGCGCCGGACACCACCGGCGAGAACGCGACGAGCACCAGGCAGGACGCCAATCCGCCGTAGATGCCCCACAGCGTGCCGGTGGTGTTGAACCGCCGCCAGAACAGGCTGAACAGCAGCGTGGAGAAGTTCGCCGAGGCGGCGAAGGCGAACGCCAGGCCGACGAGGAAGGCGATGTTCTGCCCGTTGACGAGGATGCCGCCGAGGATGGAGCCCGCGCCGATGACCAGCGCCGTCCACCGGGCGACGCGGACTTCGGCGTCTTGTTCGGCGTTGCCCCGCTTGATCACGTTGGCGTAGACGTCGTGGGCAAAGGAGGCCGAGGCGGTCAGCGTCAGCCCCGCGACCACGGCGAGGATCGTCGCGAACGCCACCGCGGCGACGATTCCGAGCAGCACGGTCCCGCCGATCCGGTAGGCCAGCAGCGGCGCGGCGGAGTTCTCCCCGCCCGGCGCACCGAGAACGGCTTCGCTGCCGACCAGCGCACCGGCGCCGTAGCCGATCACCAGCGTGCACAGGTAGAACAGCGCCATCCCGCTGGTCGCCCAGACCACCGAGCGCCGCGCCTGCCGGGCGTTGGGCACGGTGTAGAAGCGCATCAGCACGTGCGGCAACCCCGCGACGCCGAGCACCAGGGCCAGCGACAGGGAGAGGAAGTCGATCCGGCTCAGCGGGGTCTGCCCGTACTGCGCGCCGGGTTCGAGGATCCGCTCGCCGAGCGGGTTGTTCGCGGCCGCCTGCTGGAACAGCGAGCTGATGTTGAACCCGAACTTGCCGAGCAGGAACAGGGTGATCAGCACGACGCACAGCAGCAGCAGGCTGGTCTTGATGATCTGCACCCAGGTGGTGCCCTTCATCCCGCCGATGAGCACGTAGGCGACCATCACCACGCCCACCACGACGATCACGACCGCCTGGCCCTGAGCGCTGTGCACGTTGAGCAGCAAGGCGACGAGCCCGCCCGCGCCGGCCATCTGCGCGACCATGTAGACGACCGAGATGATCATCGTGGACACCGCCGCGGCGGCCCGCACCGGGCGCTGGCGCATCCGGAAGCTGAGCACGTCGCCCATCGTGAAGCGGCCGGTGTTGCGCAGCGGCTCGGCGATGAGCAGCAGGTTGACCAGCCAGGCCACCAGGAAGCCGATGGAGTACAGGAAGCCGTCGTAGCCGTGCACCGCGATCGCCCCGGCGATGCCGAGGAACGAGGCGGCGGACAGGAAGTCGCCGGAGAGCGCGATGCCGTTCTGCGCACCGGTGAACCGACCACCGGCGGCGAAGTAGTCGCTGGCGGTGCCTCGGCTGCTGACCCGGTAGACGATGTACAGCGTGATCAGCACGAAGAGGCCGAAGATCCCGGCGTTGAGCACCGGATTGGCGTCGATCACCGCGGTTCCTCCCCGGTGGCCTCGAGGTGGATCTCGCGCACCCGCGGGTCGATCACGCGGGTCGCGAAGCGCACGTAGAGCGCGGTGATCAGCAGCGTGCTGAGGAACTGGGCGAGGCCGAGGAGCAGGCCGACGTTGATGACGCCGACCACGCGAACGGCCATGAGCTCCGGCAGGTACGCCGCCAGCACGACGAAGCCGATGTACCAGAGCAGGAACAGCGAGGTCATCGGGAAGATGAACCGACGCTGCCGCCTGCGCAGGTCCTGGAACTCGGGGCTCGCGGCGATCGCGGCGAAGTCGGGCGGGGCACCGGGGTCCCGGGCCGGCGCCCGGCCGATCTCGCCGAACGTCGCCGGTGGGTCGGCGGGCTGGCGGGGCGAGGTGCGGGTGGGCTGGGGCATGCGTCCTTTCCTCTGTCCTTTCGCGACGGCATTTCCGAGCACCGACCGTCCCCCGGACGCACGACCGCCGACTCGACGTACATCCGGGCGGAGGAACCGAACCGCGACCAGGGCGGAATTCTAGCCAGCAATGCTCGTTTTCCCGAGACCTGCGACGACGCTGCACACACATTGATGAATTGGGCGGTCACGCTTCGTCAGCATCGCCGGTCGCCAGACAACCGCCGCACCAAGCTGAAAAGAATTCATCACGACCCGCTGGACCTCGGTCCGCGTGCGCTTTTTCCACCACCACCCGGAGGCCTGTTCGGCGCAGAAGCCAAAGCGGGCTCCACCTCGGAACGAAATCACGACATCGCCGCTTCAACCATCGGGTGATATTCGGGAACCCGTTTCCTCGCACTTCGACCACGCGCCGTGCGCAGCTCGGTTCCACGACCGCGACACCTTCCGCGCCGACCACCCACCGGACACCCATCATCGCTGGTCAGCGCATTGCGAGCGAAGAGCGAGGAGCATTCGGGCAATCGGGTAAAGTTCGGCAACCGACAACCGGCCAAGAATTGGCATCCGGCACGACCGCGGATCACGGGAAGACCAGCCCGTTCCCGGGAACCGAACGCAACCCTCACCCGTGCACCGCGCTGCGACCCTCGGGTGAGAGCCGCCGCGCACCACGGACGGGCCCGTACTGCCCACAACACGAACGCGCTGCCGCCGAAAATCCAGCCGCGCGGGAAAGGACTGCGTCGTGAGCAGCGGACTCGACAACTCCCCTGCGAGCGCGATCCGGGAAGACGCCCAGGAACACGCCGCACCGACGTGGCGCGAACGGATCACCAAGTGGCGCAACTGGAAACTGCCGGTCAAGTTGACCGCGGTGGTCCTCGTGCCGGTGGTCTTCGCCTTGGCGCTGGGCGTGGTCCAGATCCGCGACCAGATCCTGCGGGCCGACGAGTACCGCGAGATCGAGCACATCGTGGCCGCCGCCGGGGCGG
The DNA here is from genome assembly GCF_039542665.1 of Saccharopolyspora cebuensis. Classification (NCBI taxonomy): domain Bacteria; kingdom Bacillati; phylum Actinomycetota; class Actinomycetes; order Pseudonocardiales; family Pseudonocardiaceae; genus Saccharopolyspora; species Saccharopolyspora cebuensis. The sequence goes on along the minus strand of NZ_BAABII010000019.1, from coordinate 102,018 downwards.
TGCGCACGAGCATCGTGGAACTCCAGCGGGAACGCAGCCAGGCCGCCGAATACCTGACCGCGCCGCGCTTCCTGACCGACGAGCCCGACGGGTACCACCGCGCTTCCGAACGGGCGGTCCGCACCGCCCGCAGCGCGCTCGACGCGGTCCCCGACAGCGAGGCGGTGCGGTTCGCCCGGAACGACGCCGAACGACTGCTGGACGAGCTCGCCGGCCTGCGCCGCGACGTGCTCGGCACCGAGGTCGACCCCGACGTGGTCACCAGCTCCTACACCGACGTCATCGGCGGGCTGATGGCGCTCGACCGGACGCTGATCAGCCAGATCTCCTCCGCCGAACTGGTCGCCAGGGCCACCACCGCGCACGAGCTGGCCAAGATCAGCGAGGAGATCCAGCTCCAGCAGGCGCTGGTGCTCACCGGGCTCAACAACCGGCACTTCAGCAGCGACACGCTCGCGAAGCTGTCCGCCAGCGAGGCCCGCCGGACCGCGGCGGTCAAGGAGTTCCGCGCCTCGGCCAGCGCCGACCTGCGCAACCGCTACGACCGGCTCTACGCCGAGCCGGACGTGCCCGCCCGCGAATCCGCGGTCCAGCTCGCGATGGCCGAGCGCGGCGAGGAATCGTCCGGGACGTCCTCACCGCTGTTCTCCCCGTCCGGGTGGAAGGAGCAATCGCGGACGGCGCTCGCCGCGATCGGCGCCTTGCAGGCGGCGGTGGACCAGCGGATCCTGCACACCGCCTTCACCTTGCAGGACGCCGCCAGCGACCTGGCCGGCGTTGACTCGGTCATCCTGCTGTCCGCGCTGCTCATCGCCAGTGCCGTCGTGATCCTGGTGACGCGGCAGCTCGTCGCGTCGCTGGACCTGCTGCGGCGCAGCGCCCTGGACGCGGCCACCCACCAGCTCCCCCGCGCGGTGACCGACATCCGCGCCGGACGCCGCCGCCCCACGATGATCCGCCGGGTGCCGGTGGAGACCACCGACGAGATCGGCGACGTCGCGCAGGCGTTCGACGCGGTGCAGACGCAGGCCGTCAACCTCGCTTCCGAGCAGGCCGAACTGCGCCGCGCCTACAGCGACTCGTTCGTCAACGTCTCGCGGCGCAGCCAGAGCCTGCTGGAACGCCAGCTGCGGCTGTTCGAGCAGCTCGAGCGCGACGAAGAGGACCCGGACCAGCTCGAGACGCTGTTCCAGCTCGACCACCTCGCCACCCGGATGCGCCGCAACAACGAGAACCTCATGGTCCTGTCCGGGACCGATCCGGCTCGCCGCTTCGTCCACCCCACCTCGCCCGCCGACCTCATCCGCGCCGCCGTGTCCGAGATCGAGGAATACCCGCGGGTGGTCGTCCACCGGGTGCCCGCCGTCGGCGTGGTCGGCTACGCGGCCAGCGACGTGGTGCGCTTGCTGGCCGAGCTGATCGACAACGCGGCGCAGTACTCCGCCCCGACCACCCAGGTGGTCGTCTCCGGCTTCGAGCTCGACGACGGCGCGATCGTCATCGAGATCGTCGACCAGGGCATCGGGATGAGCATCGCGGAACTGACCGCCGCCAACCAGCGGCTGGCCAGCGACGGCGAGATCGACCCGTCCACCTCGCGGCGGATGGGGCTGTTCGTGGTCGGCAGGCTCGCGACGCGCCACCGCATCGGCGTGCACCTGCAGGCGGGCGCCGACGACACCGGCGTCCACGCCACCGTCCAGCTGCCCGCCGACCTGCTCGTCTCCCTGCCACCGCTGGCCGCGATGACCAACGGACTGCCCGCGCTGCCCGGCGCACCCGACCCCGCCGAGCCCACGCTGGTGCACGAGTTCGACTGGGCCGCAGCCGAGCGCGATGCCGAGCCCGGAATGCGCAACGGCTTCCACCTCTTCCGACCGGAACCCGACGCGCCCGCAGGCGACGCGCCCGCTTCGATCCCGCTGCAACGCCCGGAACACGACGACGACACGGTCGTCATCGACGCGCTGTCGTCGGCGTGGTTCCGCAGCCTCCCGAACCAGCCACCTCAGCCTCGGTGGCCTTCGGGTGGGGACGGCTGTGACAGCAAGGGAACTTTCCTCTCAGATGTGACAGGAAGGTTCCCCTCCTCGCCACCTCCCAAAGGCGAGAGCTGGCACTTCACCGCGGACCTGGAGCAGCGCCGAGCGGAGCAGGTGGCCAACGCCGAGCCGGCGGACTACACCCCTGCGGGCCTCCCGGTCCGCATTCCGCAGGCGCATCTGGTGGCGGGCAGCGTCCACAACGCACGCCCGGAGCCACCGCCGCAGCAGCCGAGGGATCCCGCCGTGGCCCGCGACCGGTTCGCCAGCTTCCAAGAAGGACTGCGCCGGGGCCGCCATCGTCAGGGCGGCGAACACACCTCGAACGAGGGGGGCGGCGACCAGCCGGAGGCCGACCATCCGCTCACCGAGCACACCGAATCCGGCCTCCCCCGGCGCACCCCGCAGTCCCGGTCCGCCGCGAGCAGCAGCACCGATGCTCCCGACCACTCGCGGCGCGATGCCGACCTGCTGCGCGGGCGGTTGAACAGTTTCCAGCGCGGTGCTCGGGAAGGAAAGCACAGCCTGCGGCCGAATGGCGAGCAACCGAACCAGTGAGGAGAACGTGCCCGTATGAACTCACACCAATCCCAACCCGGCCAGTTCGGCTGGCTGGTCACGGATTTCACCGAACGCGTGCCGGGTGTCGCCCACGCCGTCGTGGTATCGGCGGACGGGCTGCTGCTGACGGCTTCGGCGAAGCTCCCGACCGACCGGGCCGATCAGTTGGCGGCGGTCGCGTCCGGGCTGCTCAGCCTGACCCAGGGAGCCGCGCGATGCTTCGAAGCGGGCACCGTGGTCGAGACGGTCGTGGAGATGGAGCGCGGTCTGATGCTGCAAATGGCCATCAGCGACGGTTCCTGCCTGACCGTGCTGGCCGCGCCGCAGTGCGACATGGGACTGATCGCCTACGAGATGGCCCTGCTCGTCGAGCGCGTGGGCCAGATTTTGACCCCCGAACTGCGCTCCCAGCTCCGGGGATCGAATCGAGTGATGACCAGCCAGTCGGTGTGAGGACGTCATGAGCACAGGTCCGGACCCAGCAGGGCACCAGGACGCCCGCGAATCGTCCGAAGCCGACGCCGTGGCGGAGGTCTTCAATCGCTTCACGCTCGACAGCGGCCGTCGACGCCGACGCAAGCGCAAGGATGGTTCCCCTCCTGACGAGGAAACCAGCCAGCAGCCCTCCGAACCGGAGGCCTCGTGGCCGGAGGACGAGCCGTCTCCCCGTACCGACAGCGGGCAAGAGGAGATCAAGTCCAACTCGATCAGGCCCTACGCCTGGACCGGTGGCCGCACCCGGTCCAACCAGCGCCTGGAGCTGGAGACCCTGGTCTCCACCAGCGAACTCGGCCAGCAGTCCCGACTGCAGCGGACCGAGCACCATGCGATCGCTGAGCTGTGCACGCACCCGAAATCCCTCGCGGAGGTGTCGGCGATGCTCGGCGTACCGCTGGGCGTGGCGCGGGTGCTGGTCGGCGATCTGGCGGAACTCGGCTTGATCACGGTGCACGACACCGTCAGCGAATCCGACTCCACCTCCCACCTGCTGCTGATGGAGCGGGTGCTCAGCGGCCTCCGCCGCCTGTGAACCGCAACGTTGCCACCACTTCGACTCGACCACTGAAGGTGCACGGATATGACACCTGACACGCGATCCCGGACGGACCTGCCCGCCGTTCCCGCGACCACGGCGTCGGCGAAGATCGTCGTCGCGGGTGGGTTCGGCGTCGGCAAGACCACGTTCGTCGGTTCGGTTTCGGAGATCGTGCCGCTGACCACGGAAGCCGTGATGACCGAGGCCAGCCACGGCATCGACGACCTCAACGCCACGCCGTACAAGAACACCACCACCGTTGCGATGGACTTCGGTCGGCTGTCCTTGGACTCCGACCTGATCCTCTACCTCTTCGGCACCCCCGGCCAGCAGCGCTTCTGGTTCATGTGGGACGACCTCGTGCGCGGGGCGATCGGTGCCGTGGTGCTCGTCGACACCCGCAGGCTCGCGGACTGCTTCTCGGCCATCGACTTCTTCGAGGACCGCAAACTGCCGTACATCGTCGGGGTGAATTGTTTCGACAACACCCTGCTGCACCGCGTGGAGGAGATCCGGGAGGCCGTCGCCATCTCCCCGGACGTACCGATCGTGACGTGCGATGCCCGCGACCGGGATTCGACGAAGGAAACGCTGATCAAGCTGGTCGAGTACGCCATGCAGTGGTGGGTCCGGCGTACGGCGTAGTGGCAGCAGGGGAACCTTCCTGTCAGCGGTGAGAGGAAAGTGGCCCTGCTGTCACTTCACCGGCGAGAACACGTCTCGGTGGAATGTCGCGTCAGCATGGGAACTTTCCTCCCACCGGTGGGAGCGAGATTCCCCTGCTCGCACCGTCTGTCCACGCGAAGGACCGACACGCTGTCGGACTCGCCGACGAATGTTGGAACGCCCTCCCGGAGCATCGCGTGCCAGATTTTTGGCATGGATACGCACCGCACGGCGTTGATCGCCGCCGTCGCCAGTCGCCGGGTCTTCCGCGTCACCGAACTCGAGCAGCTCGGGGTCTCGCAAAGCACGTCGTACCGCCGGGCACAGCCGGGTGGGCCCTGGACGCGCTTACTGCCCGGGATCGTGCTCGTCGAGTCAGGACCACCGACGGCCGACGACCTGATACAGGCAGCACTGCTGCGTGCCGGGCCCCGGGCCCTGATCACGGGATTTCGCGCGGCGAAGCTCCACGGCTTGAAGATGCCGCCGGATGACGCCGACGTGCACGTGCTGGTCCCGCACGGCAAGAAGTTGCAGAACTACCCGGGATTCCGGTTCGAACGCACCAAACGGCTCCCCGATCCAGTGATCGTCGAAACGATCCCGGTCGCCCCGTTGACACGCGCCGTGATGGACGCGGCACGGACCTGGCAGCCGCGGGCGGTGACCGAGGAACTCATCGTGGAAGCGGTCCAACACACCCGGAGCTGCCACCCGGATCGGCTCACCGAGGAGATGGAGCGCGGGTGCCGCCGCGGGACTCGAATGCCTCGCAAGGTGCTGCGCTCCATCACCGCGGACATCCGGTCGCTACCGGAATTCCGTGCGCACGAACTGCTGCAGCGTTCCGGCCTTCCCGAACCGCAATGGAACATCCGCCTGTTCAGCGGTACCGGTGAGTTCATCGCCTGCCCGGACGCGTGGTTCGACGATGTGGGTTTGGCCGTGGAGATCGATTCAGTGCAATTCCACTTCTCCAAGAGCGACTACGCGATGACGTTGCGGCGCAACAACCGGTACAGCACGCACGGGGTGTCGGCGGTGCAGGTGCTGCCGAGACGACTTCGCGCGGAACCGGAAGCGGTGCTCGAGGAGATTCGCCGAGCGCACGGTTCCGCAGCCGCACGAGCACGCCCGGACGTGGTGGCCTACGGACCCGGCTCCACGGGCGACCGAGCGCGGGCCGGCTGAGCCGGAGGTCTGGTCTTCGCTGCGTCAGCGAGGCACGATGCCCAGAACGGCCAACGCTGGGAGGTGCTGTGACGAGCGCACCACGACCGATCCTGGTCACCGCGAGCACGATCGTGACGATGGAACGAGGCGGTGTGCGCCTGGCAGCGGCCGAACCCGCCTTGACGATCGTCGGCGATCGCGTCGTCGCGGCCGGCGAACTCGCGGACGCGCGCGAACGGTTCCCGGAAGCGGAGCTGGTCGATTTCGGTGCCGCGACGATCGTGCCGGGGTTCAACGACGCCCACCAGCACCCGACGATGACCGCGGCGAACCGGCGCGGTGCGGACCTCTCCGGTGCGCGCTCCCGGGCTGAGCTCTTGTCGGCGCTGCGCGAGCGTGCCGCCGAGGTCGACGCTGGGGGCTGGGTCATCGGCACCCGTTACGACCACGGCAGGTCCACCGGCGGGGTTCCGTTGAGCCGAGCGGACCTCGACGAGGTGAGCGGCACCGCACCGATCCTGGTCATCAACATCGGTGCGCACTGGGGTGTGCTCAATTCGGCCGGCTTGGCGGCCGCAGGACTGTCCGACAGCAGTGAGTCCCCACCTGGTGGCGAACTCACGCGCGATGCCGCGGGCCGCTTGACCGGTGTGGTGCATGAGCAGGCGTTGTTCGACATGGCATACCCGTCGCTGTCCCGCGCGGAACCGGTCGTACCCCCTCTGGACATCGGCACGGGGCGTGAGCACCTCGGCGCCGTCATGCGCACGCTCAACGCCGTCGGCATCACCAGCGTCGGCGATGCCATGGTCGGGCCTTCGGAGCTCGCACTGCTGCAGTCGGCCCGCGACCGCGGTGAGCTGACGGTGCGGGTCAACGCGCTGCTGACCTATCCGCACGTGGATGCCTTCCACGCGATCGGGCTGCGCACCGGGTACGGCGATCACTGGCTGCGCATCGGTGGCATCAAGGCGTTCGCGGACGGTGCCGTCGCCGGCGGGACCTGCCTCGTCGAGGAACCGTTCGAAGGAACGCAGGACCACGGGATCCAGACGCTGACCAGCGCGGAGCTCGACGACCTGGCGCGCGCGGTGCACGCGGCAGGCAGTCGCCTGGCGATCCACGCCAACGGCGATCGCGCGATCAAGCTCGTGCTGGACGCGCTGGAGAAGGCGCGCGAAGCACATCCGGAGCACCGCACGGCGCACCGGATCGAGCACTGCAGCATGATCGACGACGAGATCCTCCGCCGGATGCGGGCGTTGGGCGCCATCGCGGTGCCCTTCGGCAGCTACGTCGCCTTCCACGGGGACAAGCTGCTCGACTACTACGGCGAGCAGCGACTGGGCCGCATGTTCGCGCACCGCAGCTTGCTCGACGCCGGCATCGCGGTGGCTGGGTCCAGCGACTACCCGTGCGGACCGTTCGAGCCGCTGACCGCGCTCAGGAGCACCGTGACGAGGGAGTCGACCTCGGGCCGGACGACCGGGCAGGTCCTCGGTGCCGCGCAGCGGATCACGGCGGTCGAAGCTCTCGGGCTCTACACCACCGGATCGGCGCAGGCTTCCGGCGAAGCCGACGTCAAGGGACGGCTCTCGCCGGGTTGCCTCGCCGATTTCGTCGTGCTCGACGACGATCCGCTGGCCGTCGATGGTCACCGGCTGGCCGACATCGAGGTCCGGCAGACGTGGGTCGGTGGCCGCCTGGTGTGGTCGAAGGGCGACCGGGTCTGAGCGATCGGCGGGGGTGCAGGAGACTGAGGCGTTTGGCAGCAGGGGAACCTTCCTGTCAGCGGTGAGAGGAAGGTTCCCCTGCTGCCAGCCCGGAGCGGGAGGGGTGACGTGTTCCGAAATCGCAGGTCGTTGTGGTGGCTGCTGGGCCCGGTGGTGCTCTACGTCGTGGCGCTGCCGCTGTACAACCGCATCGAGCCGGTCATCCTCGGGCTGCCGTTCTTCATGTTCTGGACGCTGCTCGCGACGCTGCTCACGCCCGGGTTCATCTGGCTGGCCGCGCGCAAGGATCCCCTGTGGATCGCCGACCGCGAACGCGCGAAGGGTGACGCGGAATGAACACCGACGCAGCGATCTCGGTCGGCATCCTCGCCGTCTTCCTGCTCGCCGCGGTGGCGCTGGGACTGCTGTCGCTGCGCGGCCGGGACCGGGCGAACCTCGCCGAGTGGTCGGTCGGCGGCCGGAGCTTGGGCATCGTGCTGATCTTCGTGCTGATGGCCGGGGAGACGTACACGAGCTTCAGCTACCTCGGCGCCGCCGGCTGGTCGTACGACTACGGGATGCCGGTGTTCTACCTGATCGCCTACCTCGCGATCGGGTTCGCGGTCGGCTACCTGGTCGGGCCGATCCTGTGGCACTACGCCCACCGCAACCACCTGCACAACATCACCGACATCACTTCGCACCGCTTCGATTCCCCGCTGCTCGGCGCGGTGGTGGCCGTGCTGACCACGGTGTTCCTGCTGCCGTACATCCAGTTGCAGATCACCGGGATGGGCGTCGTGGTCTCCACGATCAGCTACGGCACGATCAGCCTGGGCGTGGGCTACCTCATCGCGTTCGTGGTGACGGAGGCCTTCATCATCCTGTCGGGCCTGCGCGGCAGCGCGTGGGTCTCGATCCTGAAGGACAGCTTGGTCATCATCACGCTGCTGATCGTCTTCGTCTACGTCCCGGTGCACTACTTCGGCGGTCTGGGGCCGATGCTGGACCGGCTCGTCACCGAGCGCCCCGAATGGCTCGTGCTGCCCGGCCAGGGCGACGAGTCGCTGGGTCTGATGTGGTTTGCCACCACCGGGCTGCTCAACGGGGTGGTCTACACGATCTTCCCGACGACGGTGGCGGGCTATCTCGGTGCCCGGAGCCCGGGTGTGCTGCGCCGCAACGCCTTGATCATGCCGTTCTACCAGGTGTTGCTGTTCGTCCCGATCCTGCTCGGACTCGCGGCGATCTTCGTGGTGCCGGGCCTGACGAATTCGAACCTCGCGATGTTCGAGCTGGTGGTCGACTCCATGCCCGCCTGGCTGGTCGGTCTGGTCGGCGTGGCGGGAGCGCTTTCGTCGATCGTGCCGATGGCGGTGTTCATGCTGGTCATCGGCACGATGTGGGGACGGTCGATCCTGGGGGCGCACCCGCGCACCGCTCCTCGGCAGAAGCGGTTGTCGCAGCTCGTGACCTTCTTGGTGGGCTTGGTGGCGCTGCTGTTCACCTTCATCTCGCCGAGCACGCTGGTGCAGCTCTCGGTGCTGTCCTACCAGGGCTTGGCCCAGTTGCTCCCGGTCGTGCTGCTGAGCCTGCTGTGGAAGCGGATGTCGACCTCGGCGGCAGCAGCCGGGCTGGCCAGCGGTGTGGTTGTCGTCGCGGCGCTGGTGCTGACCGGCAACGATCCGTGGTACGGGATCAACGCGGGGCTGCTCGGCCTCGTGGTGAACATCGCCGTCAACGTCGCTGTGAGCCTCTGGCGCCCGGCGGACACCCCGCCGGAGCGGCTCGCCGTCGAAGAGGTGGCCGCCCCGGGGCGTGGGTGAGCGCTCAGCGCGCGGCGGCCTCCACCCCGAATTCGCCGCTCGGGTCGGGGCGGCCACCGATGTCAACGGGCCCGGTCGGCACTGGGCGAGCCCCCGGCAACCACGCCCGGGCAATCTCGGACGAGGCGTCGATCAGCGCGGCGGCGTGCTCGAAGGTGTAAGGCGAGAGGCCGATCACCGAGGGCGCCGGGAGGACGTAGAGCTCGCAGCGCTGGGCGTTGAGCTGCAGGTCGAGCCGTGCGGTGGCCGCCATCGCGGCACCGAGCGCCGCCCCGTTGACCCCGCCGACCGAGCGCGGCGGAGTCGCCGGTGTCGGCCAGGTGGCGATGGCGCCGATGCCCCGCCGCGGCTTCGGCGCCTCGAACGGTTCGGTGCCTCCGCACGGCAGCACGAACACCCGCTCGGCCCCCTGCTCCACGGCGCGGCTGACCGGCATGAACGCCGCGGGACCGCCGTCGACGAGCCAGCGCTGCCCGATGCGCACCGGTGGGAACATGCCCGGGATCGAGCAGGACGCGACCAGCGGCGGCAGGGCCGGGCCGCTGTCGAAGTACACCGGGTCCCCGGTGTCCAGGTCGGTGGTGGCGACGGTCAGCGGGACCCGGGCTTCGTCGAGCCGCCGGAACGGCAGCTTCCCGTGCAGCCACTTCGCCAGGCCGTGGTTGCTCATCACGTGGTTGGACAGGCCGAGCTTGCCCGCCAGGATCCGGGACGGCTGGATCGGGAAGACGTGGTTGCGCCGCATCGACAGCCAGACCGAGCGCAGCGACGCGGCACCGTCGTGGGACGGGTCACCCGCCAACCACGCCGCGTTGAGCGACCCGACCGACGTTCCGACCAGCACGTCCGGTTCGATCCCCGCTTCGAACAACGCCCCCACGAGGCCTGCCTGGATCGCGCCGAACGTCGATCCACCGGGCAACACCCACGCCGTCCGCATGCCGTGGTCCTTCCTGTTCGACACCTCTTCCGAGGCTAATCCCGCTGCGGGATTTCGCGTGCTCAGCCGTCACCCGGGTCGCGGCGGCGGCGTTTGATCTCGGAGCGCCGCTTCTTCGCGTCGAGTCGGCGCTGCTGGGATCCCCTGGTGGGTTTGGTGCGCCGTCGCTTCGGCGGTGGGGCCGCGACGGCGTCGCGGAGCAGCGCCGCCATGCGGTCCCGTGCCTCCTGGCGGTTCGCGAGCTGGGCCCGTTGTTGCGAGGCGGCGAGGGTGAGGACGCCGTCGATGAGCCGGTGGTGGAGCCGCTGCAGGGCGCGTTGCCGGAGCGATTCCGGGAGCGACTCGGTGCGGGCGAGGTCGAAGGACAGTTCGACGCGGGAGTCGGTGGTGTTGACACCTTGGCCGCCCGGCCCCGACGAACGCGAGAAGCGTTCGGAGAGTTCGTTGCCGGGGACCGTCCAGCGGTGGTTCACGCGCAGGTCGTCGACCATGCCTCCGGCCTCCTCCGGGGTTCGGTGGCGGGTGGCAGCAGGGGAACCTTCCTGTCACAGGTGACAGGAAGGTTCCCCTGCTCGCACCTCACGATGCCGGGCGCCAGGGGCTCACGCCGCCCGGGACGGGCGCCTGGGGGTCGTAGGGCGTGCGGGTGAAGATGAACGTGTTGAGGTCCAGGTGCGTGGCGACGCCCGCGGCATCGCGCCCGACGCGCAACGTCTCACCGGAGTAGTAGCCGTCCAGCCCGGTCCAGGTGCCATCCGGGTTGGCGCGGAACCGCGACGCGCGCCCGCGCCCCTGCATGGGCCGGAGGTCGAGCAGGCCATCGGGCTGCACCCGCAGCACGTAGGCGCTCGGACCCCAATACCACTGGCCGGTGAGGTCGAGCAGCGCGAGATCGACGTCCGGGCTCGGCGCCCACTCCGCCGGGATCCGCGGCTCGTGCTCCTCGAGCAGGTCGAGCAGGTCGGTGGCCAAGGGCCCGACGCCCGCGGTGGTGTTGGCCATGAAGATCACGCCGGACTGCTCCGCCGGGTCGGACCACACCGTCGCGAGGAACCCGGGCATCGACCCGGTGTGCCCGGCCAGCCGCCGCCCGCCGTGCCGCACGAGCTGGAAACCCAGCCCGTAACCGGCCCGCCACACCGCGCCGTCGTCGACAGCGCCCGGGGCGCGCATCTCGGCGACGGTGTCGGGGTGCAGCACCTCCCCCGTGTCTCCGCCGACGAACTTCGTCCAGCGCACGAGGTCGTCGAAGGTCGACCAGAGCTGGCCGGCGGGTGCCATCGCGACCGCGTCCTCGGCGGGTTCGGGCAGCACCACGTCGGCCCACGGGTGCACGGCGTAGCCGTCGGCGTGCGGAGCGACCGGTCCGGTGGTGGTCCGGTTGAGGTCCAGCGGGTCGAGGACCTCGGTCTGCAGCACCTCGTACCAGGGGCGACCGCGATGCCGGGCGACGAGCTCGCCGAGGACGCCGAAGCCCGTGTTGGAGTAGTGGAACGTGTGCCGGGGGGCGGGCCGGACCGCGTCCTGGTCGATCCGGGCGAGGAACTCCTCAGCCGGGCGTCCCGGCGCGCGCTCCCACCACGGGCCCGCGGGCTCCGCGCTCAGGCCACTGGAATGCGCCAGGAGCTCCCCGATGCTGCGGTTGCCGACCGCGGTGCCGGGAACGTGCTCGTCGAGCCGGTCCGCGAGGTCGAGGCGGCCCTCGTCGCGCAGCCGCATCACCAGCGCCCCCACGAAGCTCTTGGTGATCGAGCCGATCCGGTACTGGGTGTCGGTGGTGGGTCGCATCCCGCCGACCGCACCGCGGCTGTCCACCCAAAGCGTCTCGCCGTCGCGGACCAAACCGGCGATCAGCGACGGGATCCGGTTCTCGCTCTGCTCCACGGCCAACCGGCGGAGCAAGGCGCGCTGCGTGGAGGGCAACAGGCTTGTCGACATGGCCTCATGCTTTCACGGTGACGCTCAGCGCACGCTCAGCATCGGTTGGCAAAATGCCGCCGTGCGCACAGATCAGGACAGGGTCGACGTCCGCGGCGTCGTGAGCTTCGTCGCCATCGCCTACGCCCCCGCCTGGCTGCTGACCTTGCCGTTGTGGTTGACCGGTCAGGGCCTCACGTGGGTGTGGTCACCGGTGGTGCTGGTGCTCATGATGTTCATGCCCGCGGTCGCCGCCTACGTGGTGGACAAGTGGATCAGTCCCCGCCCTCGACCGCTGCGGTACGGGGGTGTGACCAACGACGGTGGGGTCCGGCGGTGGTGGCGCTACGGCTTGCTGGCGTGGCTGGGCGCTCCGGTGGCGATGGTGCTGGCGCTGCTGGTCGGCAGCCTGCTCGGCGTGTACCAGGCCGACTGGACCGGCTTCTCCGGCCTCGCCCAGCAGCAGCAGGTGGTCGTCGGTGAAGCCGAGACCACGTCCCCGGCCTCGTTGGCGATGGCCGAGATCGGCAAGCTGTTCCTGTTCGGGTGGCTCAACGTCATCCCCGCGTTTGGCGCGGAGTGGGGCTGGCGCGGATACCTGTCGCGCGCTTTGTTGCCGCTCGGCCAGCCGGGCATGTTCGTGACCACCGGGGTGCTGTGGGGGCTGTGGCACGCGCCGCTGCTCGTGCTCGGGTACAACTACCCGACCGCGCCGGTCGTGGCGGCGGTGCTGATGATGGTCGGCTACTGCACGTTGCTCGGGGTGCTGCTCGGCTGGCTCCGGTTGGCTTCCGAGAGCGTGTGGCCCGCGGCCATCGCGCACGGATTCGTCAACGCCTCGGCGGCCCTGCCGATCGTCTTCGGCGCCGCGGGCCACCCGATCACCGGGATCTCCGAGGGGTTGCTCGGCTGGAGCGGGTGGATCGTGCTGGGCCTGCTCATCCTCGTGCTGACGATGGTCAACAAGCTCCCGGTCCGGCTGGACACGGATGAATCGGGCATTTCGCAGGGGGTGCGTCGGCGCAGTCGACGTTAGGCGGGATGCCTGTCGCGGGTGAGAGGAAGGTTCCCCTGCTGTCACCCGTGACAGAAAGGTTCCCCTGCTGCCGCGCTCTACCGCCGGTACACCCAGCCCTGCCGCTCACCGGCCAGTCGTGACAGGAAAGTTCCCCTGCTGCCACCGGTGACAGGAAGGTTCCCCTGCTGCCACCCACAGCGCGGGCGGACACGAGAACGGGCCGGTGCTCCGCGGAGCACCGGCCCGTTCGGTGAGAGGAAAGTTCCCCTGCTGTCACCCCGCCCGCAGGAGGCTCACGCCGGGGGCAGCGGGACGGTCGGCCATCCCTCGTGGATCACCTTCATCGCGTCGAACCAGGTGCGCGCGGGCACCTTGCCGCCGTAGATGTTGCCGTTGGACCCGCACAGGTACGGCGGTGCCTCGCCACCGCCGTCGCAGATGCCCTCCGGCCGGTTGCCGTCGGCGTAGGTGAGCACCGCGCCCGCGAGCTGCGGCGTGGCGGCGAGGAACGCCGCGGACTGGTGGGCCTGGGTGGTCCCGGTCTTGCCCAGCATGGGGCGGTTCCAGCCGGCGGCGGCGGCCGCGGCGTGGGCGGTGCCACCGGGCTCGTGGTCGCGGCTGAGGCCGACGGCCAGCGCGTTGGCGACGTGCGGGGCGACGACCTGCTCGCAGGGCGCCTCGTTGACGTCGACGGGGTTGCCGTGGCGGTCCCGGATCTCCTCCAGCGGCGTGGGCGGGCAGTACATGCCCTGGCTCATGATGGTGGCCGCGACGTTGGACAGTTCGAGCACGCTCACCGGCGAGTAGCCGAGGGTGAAGGCGCCGATCTGGTTGTTCTTGACGTAGTCGCCGAGCGAGACGGATTCCGGATCGTCCTGGTCGATCGGATCCCCTCTGCGGTCGACCCCGTTGAGCGTCTGCCGCAGCCCGAGCTTGCTGGCCATGTTCACCACGTTGTCCAGGCCGACGCGTTCCTGCAGTGCGACGAAGGCGGTGTTGGGCGAGGTGGCGAGGGCTTCCTGGAGCGTCCGGGGCCCGGGTTGGGAGCCTTCGGCGTTGCCGACGGTGTAGGGCGCGCCGCCGTTCTTGTACACCTGCGAGGTGTAGGTGGGAGGCACCTGGACGATGTCGTGGATGCTCATCCCCTGTTCGATCGCGGCGGCCGCGGTGAAGGTCTTGAACACCGAGCCCGCGCCGAACTTCTGCACGCCGCTGACGATGTCGTAGGCGCGTTGGCCCTTCGAGGCGTCGTTGCCGAAGTCCCGGTTGGCGACCAGGGCGCGCACCTTGTGCTTGTCCTGACCCGGCTCGACGGCGGCCATCACGTTGGCGATGCCGTCGGTCTGGGTCGGCACCTGCTGCTGGGCGGCCTGCTTGGCGGCGTCCGAGGCCTTGCGGTCGAGGGTGGTGCGGATGGTGTAGCCGCCGGTGCGCAGTTCTTCCTCGTCGATGCCGACGCGCTCCAGGTAGTCGGAGACGTAGCGGCAGAAGAAGCCGTCGGTCATGCCGTCGCCGAGTCCGACGCAGCCGTTCGGCGGCCGGCCGAGCGGGGTGAGCACGCCGAGCGGCTCCTGCTTGGCGGCTTCGGCGGCCTCCTCGGTGATGTTGAGGGCGTTGGTGGGATCGGTCATCAGGTCGATCACCAGGTTGCGCCGCTGGATCGCGTCCTCGGGGTTGCTGTTGGGGTTCAGCGAGCCGGGGGCGTTGACGATGGCGGCGAGCAGCGCCGACTGGGCGACGGTGAGCTTGTCCGGCGTGGTGCCGAAGTAGGTCTGGGCGGCGGCGCCGACGCCGAAGGTCTGGTTGCCGAACGGCACCACGTTGAGGTATCCGGTGAGGATCTCCTCCTTGGTCATGGTCCGTTCGAGCTCGACGGCGATCTTGGCCTCGCGCAGCTTGCGCGCGATGGTCGTCTCCTGCGCCTTCTCCGCTTCGACCGGGTCGTTCCGGTTCGCCACGTGGACGAGGTAGTTCTTCACGTACTGCTGGGTGAGCGTGGACGCGCCCTGGGCGGTCTCACCCGTGGTGATGTTGGTGGCCAGCGCGCGCATGGTGCCGTGCCAGTCGACCCCGCCGTGGTCCCAGAACCGCTTGTCCTCGACGGCGGTGATCGCCGCCTTCATGGTCTCGGAGATCTGCCCCGGCGGGGTCTCGACGCGGTAGTGGTCGAAGAAGTAGGCGATCGGTTCGCCCGCCCGGTCGGTCACCGTGGAGACCTGCGGCATCTCCCGCTTGGCCAGGGAGCTGGACATCCTGGACATGGCATCGGTGGTCTGGTTGACCATCGCGCCGGCCCCGGTCGCCGCGGGCAGCATCAAGCACGCCACGAGCACGCCGGCCAAGACGCACAGCCCGAACATCTTCAACAGCACGCCGCTGCGCACGCCTGCCCCAATCGTCAACGATTCACGTGATCCGACCTCAACCCCGCGGCTCGCGGCGACCACCCCGTCCGCCGACCGATCACGCCTGCGGGGGCGCATCGCTGTCCACTTCGTTGATATCACACCGCCCGTCCCCGGCGATCGTGAGCCGATCGGCCCAACCGGGCCGAGAACGCCGACCGCGGGCAGCGGGATCACTACACTTGGTGGCCACCGATCACTGCGGAGGAGAGATGACCGACCCGTTCTTCGATGCGCTGGCCGCCGCACTCGCCGGCCAGGTCGCGACCGCTCTCGGCACGGCGGGAGCCGCCGCGTTGAAGAAGGTGCGGACCCTGGTGCGGCGCAAGTCCGACGACGACCCCGAGATGCTGGCCGCGCTGGAGGCCGCCGAGGAGCCCGAGGCGGAACAGCCGCAGATCACCGCGTTGGCCGAGCGGCTGGACCGCGCGGCCGGAGCCGACGCGGAGTTCGCCGAGCAGCTCAACACCGAGGGCGCCGAGCTCGTGCGGGTGATCCGCGAGGGCGACACGATCACGGCCGGGGACAGCTCGGTGGTCAACGTGCTCAACGGCAACGCCGAGAAGGTGATCAACGCCCGCGACGTCTCCGGCGGGATCACCTTCCACTAACGGCCTTCGGCCTCGTTGAGCTCGGCGAGGTAGCGGTTGTAGGCGGCGAGCTCCGGATCCTCGTCGGGATCGACCGGCGGGGCCTGCGGCGGCACCAGCGGCCGCGGGCGCCCGGCCCGGGCCGCCCTTTCCGGCTCCTCGGCCGGTTCCTGCCCGGCGGTGTCCTCGGCCTGCCCCGCGGCGGCCTCGGCCTCGTCGTGCAGCGTCATCCGCGCCATGCGGACCCACAGGAAGAGGGTGAACACCCCGAACAGCGGCCACTGCAGCGCGTAGCCGAGGTTCTGGAAGCTGCCGCCCGCGTCGTGCGCGCGCTCCCACTGCCACACCGCGAGGAAGCACGTCGCGATGAAGGCCACGACGAACAGCGCGTGCAGGAGCAGCCAGCGCGGGGTCAGCAGACTGCGTTTCACGTTCCCGAGTCTAGGTGGTGCCCTCCCGGGTCCGCTCGGGTGCGTCCGATCCGTCCGGTACCGGTCGGCGCGCGGACCCCAGCGCCAACGGCGTGCACAGCAGCACCAGGACGGCGGCCGCGGCGAACGCCCCCGGATAGCCGGACCAGGTGATGACCAGGCCGAACCCGACCGAGCCCAGCCCGTTGCCCGCGTCGAAGGCGATGTTCCACGCGGTGCTGGCCGGTCCGGACGCGGCCCGCTCGAACATCATCACCAGCGTGGAGTTCTGCACCGCGCCGAAGCCCAGCCCGAAGGCGGCGGCCCCCAGCACCGCCAGCGCCTCCGGTCCCCACGACGCGACGCTCAGCAGCAGCGCCCCGGCTCCGGTGCAGCACAGCGCCGGGGTCAGCGCGGCGGCCGCACCTCGCCGGTCCGCCCACTGCCCCGCGGCGAACCGGCCGAGCAGCGAGCAGCCGCCGAAGGCCATGAGCGCCAGCGGGGACACCGCGCCGACCGCCAGCGGCAGGAACGCCAGCAGACCGCCCGCTGCGATCGACGAGGCGGTCATCACCAGCCACGACGGCAGCAGCACCACCGGGAACGCGCGGCGCCCCGACGTCCGGCGGGCCCGCACCGGGGCGATGCCGAGCACGGCGGCGGTGGCCAGCAGCGGCGCCACCCCGGCGATCCAGAACAGCGGCGCGAACCCGATCGTCTGGGCGAACCACACCCCGACCGGCAGCAGCACGAAGTTCGGCAGCCCGACGGCGAGCCCGTAGGCACCGGCCGCCCGACCGCGCCGCTGCGGCGGGAACAGCTCCGCGACCATCGCGCTGCCCGCCACGGTGAGCAGGCCGAAACCGATGCCGCGCAGCCCGGACACGCCCAGCAGCAGCCACAGCTCGCCGGACAGCGCGTACAGCGGGGTCGGGGCACCGATCAGCGCGGTGCCGAGGCCGAGCGCGACGCGGTGGTCGATCCGCGACAGCAGCCACGGCATCCCGAGCTGCACCAGCACGGTGACCAGCATGAACACCGCGTTCATCGCCCCGGCCGCGATCTCGCCCGCGCCCCCGAGGACCGCCCACAGCGGCACCACCGGCAGCAGCAGCACGTAACCGGCGAAGCCGCCGAACGTCGCGATCAGCAGCAGCAGGAAAGACCGGTGGCGCCACAGCGGCGGAGCAGTTTCGGAACCCACCCGTCCTTCATACAGCCTGACCAAGGTTCACCCGCTGGCCGATTGTGGGGCTCCGGAAGATCGGTTTGGCTGGGGCGCACGAATCGGACAACGAGGAGTTGCAGATGCGACGCTGGCAAGCCTGGGCCCTGGCAACCGCCGTCCTCGGCTGCGCGGTCACCCCCGCCGCGGCCACCAGCTCACCGGCTCCCGCCGCACCCCCGCCGTGCAGCGAGGAACCGCGGGAGAACTCGGTCACCGAATTCACCAGCCACGACGAGATGCTCGTCGAGCTCGACCGGATCGAGCGGATCAGCGACGGCCGGGTGTCGGTCCGCGAGGTCGGCCGGTCCCACCGCGGGCGCGAGATCATGTCCGCGCGCGTGGGCACCGGACCCAAGGTGGTGCTGATCACCGCCGAGATCCACGGCAACGAGAAGACCGGCCCGGACGCCGCGATGGACGTCCTCGAATTCCTCGGCACCTCCGAGAGCGCCAAGGCGCGGCAGATCCGCTCGGAGCTCACCGTCGTCGCGATGCCGAAGATCAACCCCGATGCCGGGGAGCTGGACCGACGCGGCAACGACCTGACCTGGGAGCAGGTCCAGCAGGAATTCCCGCAGCTCCGGGGCGCCCCGGAGCCCTGGAACTACTACACCGGCTCCCGGCAGGGCGACGACTACTCGCAGCGGCCCGGTTTCGACATCAACCGCGACTACCACCCCGACCTCGACTACCGGCCGCAGCGCGCCGACTTCCCCGGTGCCAGCGACCGGCCCGGCTGGTACCTGAGCCCCGAGACCCGCACCGTGCGCGACGTGTACCGCGCGCTGCGCGCGGAGTTCGGCACCGTCGACACCTACGTCGACCTGCACCACCAGGGCGCCTGCTACACCGTGCCCGGCACCGACCGGTTCGTCACCCTGAGCCTGTCCGGCAAGTTCGTGGCCGACCCCTCGACGCCCCAGGGCGCGGCGTTCGCCGAGTTCGCCGACACCTACCGGCCCGAGTACTCCAAGCAGCTCAACGTCGCCGCGTACAACGCGCTGCAGTCGGCCGCCAACCGCAACCCCGACTTCGGCAACATCACGCTGTACCCGCAGGACGTGAACCTGCCCGGGACCGGGCTCGGCTCGTTCCAGCTCAACGGCAGCGGCGCGGTGCTGTTCGAGGTGCGCGGCCAGACCCAGACCCTCGGTGAGCAGCACCGGGAGATGCTGACCCGCGCCGTCTACATCGGGCTCGACGGCATCCTGTCGTCCGTCGCCAGCGGCCAGGTGAACCACCTCGACCCGGCCCGCTACGACCAGATCCCGCCCACCCAGCGCGGCGACCAGGTCCTGCGCACCGCGACCGACATCGAGTGAGGTGCGAGCAGGGGAACCTTCCTGTCATCGGTGAGAGGAAGGTTCCCCTGCTGCCATCCGTGACAGGAAGGTTCCCCTGCTGTCACTCCGTGAGCTCGGCCAAGGCCGCCTGTGCGGCGTCGAGCTCTTCGCGGAGCTGCTCGACGCGGGCGCGCTGCTGCTCGCGGGCGGCTTCGATCATCGGCTCGACGGCGGCGGAGACGTCGTCGTGCAGCGCCTTGGCGGCTTGCGCGACGGCGGAGGCGGGCACGGAGGTCGGCCGCACGACCCGCTTCTTGCCGGTGGTGACCTCGACGCTCCACTGCCCTTCCTGATCGGCGGTGAGCACCACGGACGCGCCGGCGGGCGGGCGGGGTTTGCTGCGGCGGGCCGCCGGGCGGGGCTGCTCGGCGGCGGGCGGGGCGGCCTCGACCGGTTCCGGTGGCGGCGCGGGTTCGTAGCGCGGCTCGTCGACCGGGGTGGCCGCGGGCGTCTGGCCGCGCGGTTTGGCGGGTTTGCGGGCGGGCTTGACCAGGGTGACCTCGGCGGCGGAGAAGGACAGCACGTCCTTGGAGCCGGCGGGCCGGACCTGGATGAAATCGCCCTCGGCCGGTTCACCGAGGGCGATCACCTTTCCGGAACGGCCTTCGGGCACGCCCACGGCCGAGGCGGTGAACCACACCACGGGCGTCGCACCGGAGGCCAGCTGCTCGCGGAGGTCGCCCAGTTCCTCGGAGGACAGGGCGCGGGCCTTGGACATCGGCACCTGCTCAGGGAGACCGGCG
This sequence comes from Saccharopolyspora cebuensis, assembly GCF_039542665.1. NCBI lineage: Bacteria > Bacillati > Actinomycetota > Actinomycetes > Pseudonocardiales > Pseudonocardiaceae > Saccharopolyspora > Saccharopolyspora cebuensis. The sequence goes on along the minus strand of NZ_BAABII010000019.1, from coordinate 82,408 downwards.
GCGTCGCGCCGGATTGCTCGACAGTGACCGCGCCACCCTATCGAACGCCCGTGCGACGGCTCAACGGCGTCCGCGGGCGACGATCTCGTAGTCGGCGGGGTCGGCCTTGCGGGTGCGCAGCCAGTACCGCCAGGTGCCGCCGGGCCAGACGGTGCGGTTGATCCCGTTCTCGTCGAGGTACCAGCTCCGGCAACCGCCCTGGCTCCACACCTCCCCGGTGAGCTTGCCCTGGATCTCGCGGTTGAAGTCGTCCTGCACCTGCTGGCGGACGTCGAGGTGGTCGATGGCGTCGCGGCAGATCGGGCGCAGGCAGCTCAGCACGTAGTTGATCTGCGATTCGATCATGAACACCACGGAGTTGTGGCCGAGCCCGGTGTTGGGCCCGAGCAGGAAGAACAGGTTGGGGAAGCCGGACACGGTGATGCCGAGGTAGGCCTCCATCCCGTCGCGCCAGGCGTCCTGCAGCTTGCGCCCCTCGCGCCCGACGATGTCGAGGTGGTCGAAGGCGTCGGTGACGTGGAAGCCGGTGCCGAAGACGATCGCGTCGACCGGGTGCTCCGCGCCGTCACCGGTGACCACCGAACGTTCCCGGACCTCGTGGACGCCGCTGGTGATGAGGTCGACGTTGTCCCGGTTCAGCGCCGGGTAGTAGTCGCTGGACAGCAGGATGCGCTTGCACCCGATGGCGTAGTCGGGGGTGAGGGCCGCGCGCAGCTCCGGGTCCTTGACCACCGAGCGCAGGTACTGCTTGGACAGCCGCTCGGACCACGGGCGCAGCCGCTGGCTGAACACCGCGAGGAACCGCGCTTCGAGCAGCCAGTAGACCCCGGCGCGGGCCAACCGCTGCAGGCCGGGGACGCGGCGGAACCACCGGCGGACCCGCTCGGGCACGGCGCGGTCGGGCTTGGGCTGGATCCACGGGGGCGTGCGCTGGAACAGGTGCAGCCGCTCGACCTGCTCGGCGATCCGCGGCACGAACTGGATGGCGCTGGCCCCGGTGCCGATCACGGCGACCCGCTTGCCGGTGAGGTCGTAGTCGTGGTTCCACTGCGCGGAGTGGAAGACCTCGCCCTGGAACGAGTCGAGCCCGGTGATCTCGGGGTAGCTCGGGATGTGCAGCGCGCCGAGGCCGGAGACCAGGGCGCGGGCCACGTACTCGGTGCCGTCGGCGGTGCTGATCCGCCAGGTGGCGCTGTCCTCGTCGAACTCGGCGCCGGTGAATTCGGTGCCGTAGCGGATGTGCTCGTGGATCCGGTACTTGTCGGCGCAGTGCCGCAGGTAGTCGGAGATCTCGTGCTGCTCGGCGAACAGCCGCGACCAGGCCGGGTTCTGCTCGAAGGAGAAGGAGTACATCAGCGAGGGGACGTCGCAGGCGCACCCCGGGTAGGTGTTGTCCCGCCAGGTCCCGCCGAGGCCGCCGGACTTCTCCAGCACCAGGAAGTCGTGGATCCCGGCCTGCTTGAGCCGGATCGCCATCCCCAGCCCGGAGAACCCGGTGCCCACGATGACCACCGAGGCGCGTTCGCCCCGCTGCTCCCGAGCCTGCTCCTGCACCATTCGGACCTCCTCCGCCGGGGGCGCGATCAGCACTACCGCGCAGTAGCCTACTACGAGTAAGTTACCTGCGGTAGGGTGTTGTCGTGACCGCTCGCCCCGCCCCCACCGCCCCGCCCCGCAAGCGCCGGTCCCGCGCCGAGCGCGAGCGGCAGATCCTCGCGGTGGCCGAGCAGGTCTTCGCCGACGAGGGCTACCAAGCCGCCTCGATGGACGACATCGCCCACCGCGTCGGGCTGTCCAAACCGATGCTCTACGAGTACTTCGGCTCCAAGGACGGCCTGCTGATGGCGTGCCTGCACCGCGCCAAGCAGGAACTGTTCGACACGACCACGACCGCGGCGGCGGGCGCGAACGGCCCGGAAGGCCTGCTGCACGACTGCCTGCTCGCCTTCTTCCGGTTCAGCGACGACCACGCCCAGGCGTGGGCGCTGCTGCGCAACGAGGCCGCCGTGCCGGTCTCCTCGGTGAGCTCGGAGCTGGAGTCCATCCGGCTGCAGCAGATCGGGTTCACCGCGGAACTGCTGCGCGGCGCCCGCCCGGACCTCGACGAGGTGCGGCTGGAGGCCTACGCCGAGTCGATCATCGGCGCCTGCGAGCGGCTGGCCCTGTGGCGCGAGCGGCGCCCCGAGGTCACCGCGCGGCAGGCCACCGAGCACCTCATGTCGCTGCTGCTGCCGAGCCTCGGCACCGGCGCCTGAAGTTCGGCGAGAAATCGGCGGCCGTCACCCCTCCGGGCGACTTCGGCGGGAACCTCCTCAAGGCCTCCCCGGCAGCTCCCGATGGAAGCGCGAAGGACACGCCCGGCGGAGACGTCCGGAGGCGCGGTCGCACCGCGCTCGACGAGCTCCGGACCGTGGACGCCGGATGGTCCCGACGGGGGCGATGGAGTCCACAACGGACACTTCACACCATCGTGGGAAATCCCCGGAAAACGCCCGGAAGAATTCGACGCGATCAACGCGCGTCGGCCAGACTCTGGCGCGCAAGATCGCTTCCACGAAGGAGAACACAGTGCGTACCACTGCACGGATTGCCGGCGTCGCCGCGGGTGCGGCCAGCCTGCTGGCGGTTGCGTCCCCCGCTTTCGCCGACAGCATCGGCAACGACGGCATCAACGCCGTGAACGACAACAACATCAACGCGGTGCCGATCAACGCCTGCGGCAACAACATCGCCGCCCTCATCGGCGTCATCGTGCCGGTCGCTTCCGCGCAGGTCCCCGACTGCAACAACTCGCCGATCGTGGACCACGCGCACGTCGACTGAGCTGGTCGGCAGGCGGAGGCGCCGGAGCCCAGGGGGTTCCGGCGCCTCCGCTCGTCAGGCCGCGGTGGTCGCCGCGTCCCGCGCCGGTGCGGCGGTGGCCGCGACGATCTCGGCGTCGGGTTCACCGGCGTCGAGCGTCCCGCCCGCCGCCGCGGTCGCCACCAGCGAGGCAGGCGGCTCGAAGCGCTCGCCGTGCCGGGCGGCGAGTTCCCTGGCGCGCGCCACGAATCCCGCGAGCCCGCCGGGATAGCCGTTGACGTACTGCACGACTCCCCCGGTCCACGGCGGGAAACCGATCCCGAGGATCGAGCCCACGTTGGCGTCCGGCACCGAGGTCAGCACGCCTTCGTCGAAGCACTTCACCGTTTCCAGCGCCTCGACGAACAGCATCCGCTCGGCCAGCTCGGTGATGTCCACAGCGGACGGATCGCCGGTGCTGAAGTGCTCCGCCAAGTCGGGCCACAACCGGGTGCGCCCGCCGTCCTCGCCGTACTCGTAGAAACCGGCACCGCTGGAGCGCCCCGCGCGGCCGAACTCCTCGACCATCCGGTCCAGCACGGCGTCGGCGGGGTGCGGGGCGAAGGTGCCGCCCGCGGCCTCCACCGCGCGCCGGGTCTCGTCGCGGATCTTGCGCGGCAGGGTCAGGGTCAGCTCGTCGAACAGCTGCAGCACCGGCGCCGGGTAGCCCGCCTGGGCCGAGGCCTGCTCGATCGAGGCCGGGTGGACGCCCTCGGCGAGCATCGCCACCCCTTCGTTGAGGAAGGTGCCGATCACCCGGCTGGTGAAGAAGCCCCGGCTGTCGTTGACCACGATCGGCGTCTTGCCGATCTGGCGCACCACGTCGAACGCCGTGGCCAGCGCCCGGTCGCCGGTCCGCTCGCCGCGGATGATCTCGACCAGCGGCATCTTGTCCACCGGGGAGAAGAAGTGCAGTCCGATGAACTCCGCCGGTCGGGCGACGCCCTCGGCGAGTTCGGTGATCGGCAGCGTCGAGGTGTTGGAGGCGATCAGCGCACCGTCGGCGAGCAGGTCCTGCACCTCCGCGTAGACCCGGTGCTTGACCGCCGGGTCCTCGGGCACCGCCTCGATCACCAGGTCGCACCCGCGCACCGGCTCCACCTGGTCGGTCGGGGTGATCCGGGCCAGCAGCGCGTCCCGCTTGTCCTCGGTGGACCTGCCCTTGGCGATGGCCTTGTCCTGCAGGCCCGCCGAGTACGCCTTGCCCTGCTCGGCCGCGGCGAGCGAGACGTCCTTGAGCACGACCTCCATGCCCGCCTTGGCGCACACGTAGGCGATGCCCGCGCCCATCATCCCGCCGCCGAGCACCGCGACCTTGCGCGCCGGGTTCTCCGGCTCGCCGTCGGGCCTGCTGCCACCGGAGTTGACGTGCTGCAGGTCGAAGAAGAACGCCTTGCTCATGTTCTTCGACGTCTGCCCGCACACCAGGTCCAGGAAGTAGCGGCCCTCGATCTCCAGCGCGGTGTCGAAGTCCACCTGGGCCCCTTCGACCGCCGCGCACAGGATGTGCTGGGGAGCGGGCAGCGGAGCGCCCTTGAGCTGCTTGCGGAGGTTGGCCGGGAACGCCGGGAGGTTCGCCGCGAACTTCGGGTCGGCGGGAGTGCCGCCGGGGATGCGGTGCTTCGGGCGGTCCCACGGCTGGGCCGCGTCCGGATTGGCCTTGATCCACTCCTTCGCGGCGGGCAGCAGCTCCTCCGGACCGTCCACCAGGGCATCGACGATGCCCAGCTCGCGCGCCTTGCCCGGGCGCACCTGCTGGCCCTGCAGCAGCAGGTTCAGCAGCGCCTCGGCGATGCCGAGCAGCCGGACGCTGCGCACGACCCCGCCACCGCCGGGCAGCAGGCCGAGGGAGACCTCGGGGAAGCCGAAGCGGGTGCCCGGCAGGTCGGCGGCGATGCGGTGGTGGCAGGCCAGCGCGATCTCCAGCCCGCCGCCCAGCGCCGTGCCGCCGAGCGCGGCGACCACCGGGACGCCGAGGGTCTCCAGCTCGCGGAGCTGGCGCTTGGCGGTACCGACGCTGCCGGCGACCTGCTCGGCGCCCTCCGGGCGGGCCCGGACCAGCTCGCGGAGGTCACCACCGGCGAAGAAGGTCTTCTTGGCCGAGGTGAGGACGACGCCGGTGACCCGCTCCCGCTCGGCGCGCAGCCGCTCCAGCACCGCGTCCATCGAGCGCAGGTAGCGCTCGTTCATCGTGTTGGCCTGCTGCTGCGGGTCGTCCAGGGTCAGCACGACGATGCCGTCGGCGTCGGAGTCCCAGCGGATGGTGTTCTGCTCGCTCATGTCCGTCCCGTCCTTCAGCCGATCCGTTCGACGACGGTCGCGATGCCCATGCCGCCGCCGATGCACAAGGTCGCCAGGCCGTAGCGCTGGTTCCGCCGGTCCAATTCGTCGATGAGGGTGCCGAGGATCATCGCCCCGGTGGCGCCCAGCGGGTGCCCCATCGCGATCGCGCCGCCGTTGACGTTGACCCGGTCGTGCGGGACGTCGAAGTCCTTCATGAACTTCAGCGGGACCGCCGCGAACGCCTCGTTGATCTCGACCAGGTCGATCTGGCCGATCGTCATGCTCGCCTTGTCCAGCGCCTTGCGCACCGCGGGTCCCGGGCCGGTGAGCATGATCGTCGGGTCGGCGCCGCTGAGCGCGGCGGAGACGATCCGCGCCCGCGGGCGCAGCCCGGTGCGCGTCTCCAGCTCGGCGCTGCCGATCAGGGCGAGCGCGGCGCCGTCGACGATGCCGGAGGAGTTGCCCGCCGTGTGCACGTGGTCGATCCGCTCGACCCAGTGGTACTTCTGCAGCGCCACCGCGTCGAAGCCGCCCGCCTCGCCCATCTCCGCGAACGACGGCTTCAACCCGCCGAGGGACTCGGCGCTGGTGCCCGCGCGGATGTGCTCGTCGCGGTCCAGCACGGTGCGCCCGGTGCGGTCGCGCACCGGGACGACCGACCGGGCGAAGCGCTCATCGGCCCACGCCTTGTCCGCCCGGGACTGGGACTCGGCGGCGTAGGCGTCGACGGTGCCGCGGTCGAAGCCCTCCAGCGTCGCGATCAGGTCGGCACCGATGCCCTGCGGCACGAAGGAGGTCGCCAGGTTCGTCTCCGGATCCATCGCCCACGCCCCGCCGTCGGACCCGATCTGCACCCGCGACATGGACTCCACGCCCCCGGCCAGCACCGCGTCCTCCCAGCCGGAGCGGACCTTCTGCGCGGCGGTGTTCACCGCCTCCAGGCCCGAAGCGCAGAACCGGTTGAGCTGCACGCCGCTGACCGTCTCCGGGAGCCCGGCGGCCAGCGCCGCGGTCTTGGCGATGTCGCCGCCCTGGTCGCCCACCGGGGAGACCACGCCGAGCACCACGTCGTCGATCAGCTCCGGGTCGAGTTCGGGATGGCGGCGCCGGAGCTCGTCGATGAGGCCGACGACCAGGCTGATCGGTTTGGTCCCGTGCAAGGACCCGGTTTTCTTGCCGCGCCCGCGCGGGGTGCGGATCGCGTCGTAGACGAACGCCTCGGACATGGCTGGCGTGCCTCCTCGTTGCGGCAGGTGTGCACCGAGGATGTGACACCAACGCTGTCACAGTCAATGGCCTGGTGGGTGTGTCGGGTGGCAGCAGGGGAACCTTCCTGTCACGGGTGGGAGGAAAGTTCCCCTGCTGCCACCACCCCGCGCCGGCACCCGCGCCCCCGCGCCCTGGTGACAGGAAGGTTCCCCTGCTGTCACCGGTGGGAGGAAAGTTCCCCTGCTGTCATCCCCGCCCGAGCAACCCAGACACGCCAAGGCCGCGGAGGGAGGCGTCGAGGACCTCGACGGTGTGGGCCATGGCGAGCTGCTCCTCCCGCCGCTCCAGAGCGGTGCGGATCTGCATCGAGCACCCGGGGTTGGCCGTGACGAGCAGCTGGGCGCCGGTGCGCAGCACGTTGTCGGCCTTGCGGTCGCCGAGTTCGCGGGCGGGCCCGGGTTGCAGCAGGTTGTAGACCCCGGCCGAGCCGCAGCACAGCTCGGCGCGGTTGATCTCGCGGAGTTCGAGCCCGGGGATGCCGCGCAGCAGCTCCCGCGGCTGGGACCGGATGCCTTGGCCGTGGGCGAGGTGGCAGGCGTCGTGGTAGGCGATCTCGACGGGCAGCGGGTGGCGCTGCGCGACGGGGCCGAGTTCGACGAGCAGCTCGGCGATGTCGCGCACCTTGGCGGAGAACCGCTCGGCCTTCTCCCGGTAGGCGGGATCGTCGCGCAGCAGCCGCGGGTACTCCTTGAGGGTGGAGCCGCAGCCGGCGGAGTTGATCACGACGTGGTCGACGTCGGCGCGGTCGAAGGTGTCGAGCAGGGCGCGGGCGAACCGGATCGCCTCCTCCTCCCGGCCGGAGTGCTCGCTGAGCGCACCGCAGCAGCCCTGGGCGGGCGGGATGACGACGTCGCAGCCCTCGGCGGCGAGGACGCGCGCGGTGGCGGCGTTGACGTCGGGGAAGAACGCGCTCTGCACGCAGCCGGTGATCATGCCGACGACCGCGCGCTTCGGCCCGCGCGCGGGCACCCGGTGGCCGAGGCGGGGGGTGCGGCCGACCGGCGGTGCCAGCGATTCCATCACCTGCAACTGGGCGGGCAGCCGCCGCAGCAGGCCGGAGCGGTGCAGCAGCCGGCCGATCCCGAGCCGCTGGTAGAGGGCGAGCGGACCGCGCAGCGCGCGCAGCCGCTTCGGGTGCGGGAACAGCGCGAAGATGCCGCCGCGCAGCACCCGTTCCCAGCGCGACCGCCGGTGGTGGCGTTCGACCTCGGCGCGGGTGTCGGTGATCAGCGCGCCGTACTGGACGCCGGAGGGGCAGGCGGTCACGCAGGCCATGCAGCCGAGGCAGGCGTCGTAGTGCTCGACGACGTTGTCGGTCAGCGGTTCGCCTTCGAGCCCTTGCTTCATGAGGTGGATCCGCCCGCGCGGCGAGTCCATCTCCTCGCCCCACAGCTCGTAGGTGGGGCAGGACGGCAGGCAGAACCCGCAGTGCACGCAGTCGTCGATGAGCTCGCCCTTGCTGGCGGCGTGGAAGGCGTCGGTCATGTCAGATCCCTCCGACGAACCGGCCGGGGGCCAGCCGGTGCTCCGGGTCGAACTGGTCCTTGGTGCGGCGCATCAGGGCGAGCGCGCCGGGTGCGATCGGGCCCCACGGGTCGACGTCGGCGTGCGGGCCGCGTTCGACGACGACGTAGTCGCAGCGGTCCCGGAGCGCGCCGACCCGCGCGGCGAGGTCGGTGGTGCCGGGCAGTCCGGCGTGCAGCACGCCGCGTCCGGCGGAGCCGCGCACGGCGGCCTCCGGGGCGAGCGCGGCGAGGTCGTCGAGCAGGGCGCCCAGCCGGGCGGGTGCGGCGCCGAGCCGCAGGGCGGTGCCGGTGAGCGGCGCGCCCCACCAGTCGGGGGCGCGGTCGAGCACTTCGGCGTCGGGGCCGAGTTCGGCGGCCAGCGCGCGGGCCCGGGCGTCGGTGGCGCCGGAGCCGCCTTCGAGGTGCGCGCAGACCTCGGTGGGGCCGTGCGGGTCGGGCCGGTCGAGTTCGATGGCGGTGGGCACGGCCTGGGAGCGCCGCAGCAGCGCGGTGGCGCCGCCCGGGTCGGTGGTGCGGGCGCGGATCCAGCGGTGCTCGGCGGCCAGCGGGTGCAGCCGGAACACGGCTTCGGTGATCACCCCGAGGGTGCCGAACGACCCGGTGTAGAGCTTGCCGAGGTCGTAGCCCGCGACGTTCTTGACGACCTTGCCGCCGGAGGTGGTCGGGGTGCCGTCGGCGCGCACGGCGGTGATGCCGATGAGCAGGTCGCGGACGCCGCCGTAGAGGTGCGCGCCCGGGCCGGCGGCGCCGGTGGCGATGATGCCGCCGATGGTGCTGGTCGGCGCGGGGGCGTCGAGGGCGAGCTGCTGTCCGGCGGCGCCGACCACGCGCTGCACCTCGGCCAGCGGGGTGCCCGCGGCGACGCGGACCACGAGGTCGCCGGCGGCGTGCTCGACGACGCCGGTGGCCGCGGACAGGTCCAGCAGCAGGTCGAGGCCGGTCGGTGGTCCGCCGCGGTCGAGCGCGCTGCCGGAGCCGCGCGCGACCACCCGCAAACCGTGCTCGGCGGCGACGGTCATCGCCTGCGCGGTGCTCGCGGTGGAGTCCACCGAGGCGACCCACCGCGGCCGCGCCCCGGCCACCTCGTCGTCCGGGCCCGCGTCGCGCACCCGGTCGGTGCCGAGCGCGGCGACCAGGGCGTCCCGTGTGGTGCTCATCAGAACTGGTCCGCCAATCCGGCTTCGGTGAGGGGGTGCACGCCGCGGCGCGGTCCGGGGACCTCGCCGCACAGCCTGGGGGTCGGGAAGACCTTGCCGGGGTTGCAGATCCCGGCCGGGTCGAAGGCGCAGCGCACCCGCTGCATGGTGTCGAGGTCGTCGGGGGTGAACATCCGCCCCATGTACTTGACCTTGTCGGCGCCGACGCCGTGCTCGCCGGTGATCGAGCCGCCGTGCTCGATGCACAGGTCGAGGATGGCGCCGGAGACCTCTTCGGCGCGTTCGGCGGCACCCGGTTCGGCACCGTCGAAGAGCACCAGCGGGTGCAGGTTGCCGTCCCCGGCGTGGAAGACGTTGGCCACACGCACCCCGGATTCGGCGGAGAGCCGGGCGATCCGCCCCAGGACCTCGGACAGCGCGGTCCGCGGGATCACCCCGTCCTGCACGATGTAGTCGGGGCTGATCCGGCCGACGGCGGCGAAGGCGGATTTGCGCCCCTTCCAGATCATCGCGCGCTCGGCGTCGTCGGCGGCGACCCGGACTTCGAAGGCGCCGTGCTCCCGGCAGTGCCGCTCGACCTCGGCGAAGGTGTGCTCCACCTCGTCGGCCGGACCGTCGAGCTCGACGACCAGCACCGCGCCCGCGCCTTCGGGGTAGCCGCAGGCCACGGCCTGCTCGGCGGCCTCGATGGCCAGCGCGTCCATCATCTCGACGGCGGCGGGGGTGACCCCGGCGGAGATGATCGCCGAGACCGCGGCCCCGGCCCCGTCGGTGGAGTCGAACCCGGCGAGCAGCGTCCGCACCGACTCCGGCGAGCGCATCAGCCGCACGGTGATGCCGGTGACGATGCCGAGGGTGCCCTCGCTGCCGATGAACGCGCCGAGCAAGTCGTAGCCGGGGGCGTCGCGGGCGTCGCCGCCGAGCCGCACCAGCTCGCCGTCGGGGGTGACCACCTCGAGGCCGAGGACGTGGTTGGTGGTGAACCCGTACTTGAGGCAGTGCGCGCCCCCGGAGTTCTCCGCGACGTTGCCGCCGACCGAGCACACCTGCTGGCTGGAGGGGTCGGGCGCGAAGTAGTAGCCGTCGGCGGCGACGGCCCCGGTGACGTCGAGGTTGATCACGCCGGGTTCGACCACGGCGCGTTCGTTGGCCAGGTCGATCTCCCGGATGGCGCGCATCCGGGAGGTCACCACCAGCACCCCCTCGGCGTGCGGGAGGGCGCCGCCGGACAGGCCGGTGCCGGAACCGCGCGCGACGAACGGCACCTGGTGCTCGGCGCAGGTCGCGACGATGCCGCGGACCTGCTCGGCGGTCTCGGGCAGCACGACCGCGGCGGGCACCACCCGGTAGCTGGCCAGCCCGTCGCACTCGTAGGTGCGCAGCCGCTGCGGGTCGGTGATCACGGCCTCGGGTGGGAGGACGTCGCGGAACCGCCGCACCACGAGGTCGAGGGGGCGGAGGGGATCGAGCGTCTGCATCGTCAGCCTCCGGTTTCCGTTCTTCGGAAGCACTGTTCCGGCTCACGGGAACACTAGGTCGTCGACAACATAGATACAAGAGGTCGACAAGGTTCCCGCGTCGACCACCTCAGTGTGCCGCACGACACAACGACGACCGAGCCCGCGAATTGCTCGGAACCGCCGCGCCGGGAGCTGCGTCGGGAGAAGATGAGACCCGTTCGTTCCCGCGCTGATCGGAGGCCGATGTGGGCGGCAACCTGCAGATGAACCCGGAGACGCTGACCGCGCACGGCGCGGGCAGCGAGAGCCTGGCGGACAAGTTCGGGCAGCTCGAACAGCTCCTCGAACAGGCGCGCACGGACGACCAGTGCTTCGGCCCCATCGGCAACGCCATCGGGTTCAGCGACAAGTACTTCGAGACGCTCCAGAGCTGCCAGGAGATGTCGGGCAAGGCCAAGGAATTCCTGACCGGCACCAAGCAGGCCCTGGACGACACCGTCAAGGACTACGCGGACAACGAGCAGCGGATCAGCGAGTCGCTGAACCAGATCGGACAGGAGCTGGGCGGATGACGACCCCGAGCGGACCCGGCACCTTCGCGGACCTCAACGCGGACCGGCCGACCACCAAGAACGATGCCGAGCAGATCTTGACCCGCGGCTCCAGCGGCGCCAATGCCGTCTACGGGGTGCGCGACGCGGCGCTCAACACCAACGCGGGCAACCTCGCCGACGGCTCGGCGGCACCCGAGTGGACATCCGCGGTCATCTCGGCCCGCCAGCAGCAGCTCGAACTGATGCAGAACCCGGGTCAGGCGTTCCTCGACAACGGCCTGGGCTTCCTGGTCTCCATCGTGCTGAGCCCGCTGATCGAGATCGCCGAGCAGGCCGTCGGCGACCCCGAGCAGATGCGCGCCACCGGCAAGGGCTGGGAGCAGGTCGCGCAGTGGCTCGACGAGGTCGGCGACCAGGAGAAGCAGCGCGCCGAGGCCACCGCGTCCAGCTGGGTCGGCGCCGACGGCGACGCCTTCCGCAAGCAGATGACGGAGTTCGGTGACGGCTCCAAGGCGCTGGCCGAGGACGTGCGCGGGCTCAAGGACGCCCTCGACAACGCCGCGGACCTCTTCGACATGTTCGTCGAGCTGTTCATCAACATCATCACCGAGCTGATCATCAGCCTGATCATCCAGTGGCTCGCCGCGCTCGCCGCGTCCTGGATCACCGCGGGCGCCTCCGTCGGCGCCGCGGGCGCCACCACCACCGCCTCGGTCGGCATCACCGGCGGCCGCATCGCCACCCAGGTCGCCAAGGTCCAGGCCAAGCTCTACAAGCTGCTGAAGAAGCTCGAAGAGATCCTGAACCAGATCCGCCAACGCGGCAAGATGGCCCAGGTTCTCACCAGCCGCCTGTCCGGTCACAAGGATCTCGGCAACAACACCTTCACGTCGAAGACAAGCAACGTGTTCATGAGCAGCCGCGGGATGGGCAAGACCGGCGAGGAGGCATTGGCCGCGAACATCGGCGGAAAGGTGTTCGGCGAGGTGCTCGGCGGCTCTGACAAGTTGTGGAAGGCCGGCCTCGCCGGAGTGGTCGAGACCGCCGAAGGACAGGCCGTCAAGCAGATCCCCAAGGCGATGTACAACGAAGCCGACCAGCGGATCAACGGCGAGATCACACCGGAGGAACGGCGCGCTACGCAGGAAAAGGGATTCTCGTGATGTTGGGCGCCACACTAGCGACCGAGCGCACGCCCAGGTAAGCCCAGCGAGGCAGTCGAGGGCATTCTCTTGAGTTACGGCACCCAGCACTTGATCCTGAGCGCGCGCTCTGGGTGGTGCGGCGAGCAGGAACCCATCGCATGGGCTTCGAGCGACCCGTTCCACACTCCGTTGTTCGAGGTCGACGGCCTCGACGAGCACGGCAGGCACAAGCGCAGCCTCTTCACCCGCGCAGCGTTCAAGGCCGGTGCGCTACCGCTCCGGATCAATGCCGCGCTCACCTGGGGCGACGAACCAGCCGACCAGCGCAACAGGCCGACGGCGGTGGTGACGGCACGCAGTGCCGACAGCATCGCCGTCGGCCTGTGCGCCACGGACCAGGACCGCCCGCCCGGGGAAGACCCCGGCGTGCTGGTCGCCACGCCGAAACGGCTGGCCTTGCTGGAAGTCGCCGAGAACCCCGATGCGGACTCCGGCTGGCTGGACCAGATCAAGAAGTACACCGGACCCGTCTACCGCCTTGCCAATGACTTCGCCAGCACGATGCATTCGACGGTCAACTACAAGGGCCGGGATTTCGACCACGGCGGGCAGACCCGCACACCCGCGGTCGCGGAGAAAGCAAGCATTCCGATCGAACAGATCGCTGGCTACGACGTAGTTCGGCGCGAGTTCCGCTGGCTCGGGCATGAGAAGCACGATCGCGAAGGAACCTACCTGCGCATCACCTTCACCGATCATTCCCACCTGGACCTGCACTTGGCGGGCAACCCCGACGCGGATCGAGCGCTGCAGATGACGCGCGACGGCTCGGGAAGCCCCTGCCCCGGACCACCGGGATTCGGACATCCGCTGGTCACCGAACACAGCTGGCTCGCTCCCGGGGAGCACTTCCAACGGATCTTCCCTTATCGCCCAGGACTGTTCGGGGCCACCATTGCCGGTCGCACCGTGCTGCCGCACCAGCCGCTGACACCGGTGCCGTCCTGCGCTCCCCGGGACGAAGACTTCGGTCATCCGTCAGATCTCGTCGTCGCAGGACGGTATCGCGGCGATGAATGGGTCCACGATCACAGTCTGCGCGGCTGGCTCGATGCCACGACGTCCGACCAGTGCGCCGTCGCGGTCACCGACAACATCACGGCAACCAACGGCTACGGCTGGCTCGTCGTCACCAACCGGCGCATCGCGGTCGTCATCGCACCCGACTACACCACGCCCGGTCCCGTGCCGAAACCCTTGCGCGAGCGCGGCATCCGCCATCCCGAACCGAACCTCGACACCCTGTGGGAAGCACCGGTCGGGGTGTTGCGCGGCATCAGGGATGAACGGCACGGGCGGACCCTCACCGGATCTCCATTCGCCCAGCTCGACTTCAGCGACGGATCCTCGCTACTGATCCGGCAGTAGACGAACCCGACATACCCATGGACAGGTATGGACGCCCCATCCGACGAGCGGGACCGGTAAGAGCGCGCCCGCGAACAGAACAGTTTCTATCCTGATCCGCGGCAGTCACCCGCTAGTGTCGTGCCATACGATGAAGTCCCGCCCCCGCTCCCCGAATCAGGTCTCGCACATGCACATCGACGTGGACTACCTGGTACTCAGCGCTCGGTCGTGGCGGTACCGCAGCGATGAGCCCTTCCTGTGGGCCTACACCGACCCGTACCGGGTGCCGCTGTTCGAGGTGCGCGGGCTGAGCGAACACGGAACGCACCAGCGCAGCCTCTTCACCCGTGCCGCCTTCCAGGCCGCAGCCCTGCCGGTGCGCATCAGCGCCGCGTTCTCGTGGGCGGAGCAGGCCGACTTCCGAATGCGCCCGTCCGCCGTCATCACCGCGCGCAGCGCCGACAGCCTCGCGATGCGGCTGTGTCCGGAGCACGGCGACCGGTCACCGGGACACGACCCCGGCGTGCTGATCGCGACCCGGGACGGGATCGCGCTGCTCGAAGCCGAAAATCCGGCGAAGCGGGACGTCCTCGACCAGATCGGGGATGCCGTCGCCAAATACACCGGGCCGCTGTACCGCCTCGGCGAGGACTTCGCGGGGACGATGAACAGCACGGCGAACTTCCGAGGCCGGACCGTCGACCACGGCGGCACGACCCAGACCTTCGAGGTCGTGGAGAAGACCAGGGTCGGGCACGACCAGATCGCGGGCTACGACGTAGTTCGGCGCAAGTTCCGCCGGCTCGGCTACGAGGAGGAGAACCGCGCGGGCACGTACCTGCGGATCACCTTCGTCGACGACTCCTGCCTGGACCTCCACCTCGCGGACAATCCGGATTCCGAGCGGGTGCTGCGCATGGTGCGCGACGGTTCCGGAAGCCCGAGCGCAGGGCCGTCGAGCCTGCGCCAGCCCCCGTTCGCCGCTCAGGGCTGGCTGCGTCCGGGCGAGACCTGCCAGCGGGTCTTCCCGCACTACGAAGGGGTCTTCGCTTCGACCATCGCGGGGCGCACCGCGCTGCCCCATACCCCCGCGCCGTCGGTGCCCGCACTGCCGCACCCGAGGAAGGAGTCCTTCGGGCACCCGTCGGACGTCGTGGTGGGCGGCGATCATCTCGGTGATGAATGGGTGCACGACCTCGGGCTCCGCGGCTGGATCAGCGCCGCTCAACCCGATCAGACCGCCGTGGCTGTCGCGGACATGATCACAGCGGGCAACGGCTATGCCTGGTTGGTGCTCACCGATCAGCGCATCGCGGTCGCCATCGCGCCGGAGTACACCCGTCCCGAGACCCAGCCGGAGCCACCGATGAAGGAGAAGCTCCGCATACCCGAAGCGAACCTCACGACCTGGTGGGAAGCGCCGATCGGGGTGTTGCGCGGCATCAGGGATGAACGGCACGGGCGCACCCTCACCGGGTCTCCGTTCGCCCGACTCGAGTTCGCCGACGGCTCCTCGCTGCTGATCCGGCAATGATCCCGTCCCTGGAACACCTCGTGCTCAGCGCCCGGTCGTGGTGGTGCGAACCGGGCGAGCCGATCCTGTGGTCGTTCCTGGACCCGTTCCGGGTACCGCTGTTCGAGGTGCGCGGCCTGACCGAGCACGGGAAGAAGCAGCGCAACCTGCTCACCCGCGCCGCGTTCCAGGTGGGAGCCATGCCCGCTCGGCTCAGCGCGTGGTCCTCGTTCAACGCCGAGGAGAACGCCGACCAGCGCGCCGTACCGTCCGCCATCGTCACGGCCCGCGTCGTCGATTCGCTCGCGGTGCGGCTGACCGGGACGGACGGCACCGGCATCACCGGACGCGATCCGGGCATCGTGGTCGCGACACCGGGTCGGCTCGCCGTGCTGGAGGTTGCCGAGAACCCCGCCGGCGCCGGTGCTTTCGACGCCGTGCGCACGTACGCGGGCGCGGTGTACAACCTCGCCGAGGACTTCGCCGGGACCCTGGGCTCCACGCACAACACGCGCGGGCGGTACTTCGACCACCAGGGGCGGACTCGGACCCCGGAGGTCGTCGAGCGGGGTTGCGTGGCCACCGACCGGATCTCCGGGTTCGACGTGGTGGACCGGACGTTCCGCGGGCTCGGCTACGACGCCGAGAACCGCCGCGGGAAGTACCTGCGGATCGGTTTCGACGACGGCTCCGCGCTCGAACTGGACGTGCCCGGTGGCGCCGACCCGGACCGGGTCCTGCGCCTCGTGCGCGGAGAGGAGGCCCGGTGGTAGCCCGCCCCGCCGACCTGGCGCAGGTCGCCGAGCACACCTGGCTGCGGCCGGGCGAGACCTTCGAGCGGATCTTCGAACGGCGGCCCGGCTTCCTGGTGTCCACCGTGGCCGGGCGGACCTCCGTCCCGCACGAGCCGCCGGGTCCGGTGCCGCGCTGCACCCAGGAGGTCTCCGACAGCTACCTCCGCCCGTCCGAACTGGTCACCGAGCACGGCTACCTGGGCGACGAGTGGGTGCACGACCACGGCGTGCGCGGCTGGGCCACGGCGAGCCGCGCCGAAGACGCCGCCGCGCGGGTCGCGGACCTGCTCACCGCCGGGAACGGCTACGCCTGGCTGGTGGCCACCGCGCAGCGGATCGCCGTCGTCATCCCGGCCCGGTACACCGACGTGCCGCCGGACCGGCTGCCGCCACCGGCCCCGGTGCGCGGGCTGGAGACATCGCTGGTGACCTGGTGGGAAGCGCCGCCGTCGGTGGTGCGCGGCGTGCGCGACGAACTGCTCGGGCGCACGTTCAGCGGCGCCCCGTTCGCGCGGGTCGACTTCACCGACGGCTCTTCCCTGCTGCTCCGGCAGTGAGGATGACAGCAGGGGAATCTTCCTCTCACCGGTGACAGCAGGGGAACCTTCCTCTCACCCATGACAGCAGGGGAACCTTCCTCTCACCGGTGACAACAGGGGAACCTTCCTCTCACCCATGACAGCAGGGGAACCTTCCTGTCATCCGCCCAGCCGGGACAACCGACGGGCGGAGGGCACGGCGTGAGGACCGAGCCGGCGCACGGCCCGGTGGAGCTGGCCGTGCGGCTTGCGGCGCCGGAGCTCGGCGGGGATGGCGAGCCCGGCCGAGCGGAGCGCGACCAGACCGGCGGTGGTGGCCGCCCCCGGGTAGGCGCGCTCACCGTGCAGCCGCCGGGCCCAGCCGGGCAGCGCCGAGTACGCCAGGTGCCCGACGGGGCGGTAGCCGAGGTTCACCGGCCACGCGCGGGCCCCGGTGAACGGGTGGTGCAGGAAGCGGCGCACGAGGTCGGCGTCCGCGGTGCGCCGCAGCTGCGGTCGCACCTCGGCGAAGTAGGCGGCCATCTCCCGGCGGGATCCGGGCACGTCTGCCGGGTCGAGCCCGACGAGTGCGGCGCTGCGGCGCTGCTCGTCGAAGTAGCGGTCGCAGAGCCGGTCGGTGAGCGGGAATCCGGCGCGCCGGACGACGGCGGCGAACATGGCGACCTCGGCGCAGTGCACCCAGCGCAGCAGGTCGGGTTCGTCGAGCCGGATGGTGCTGCCGTCGCGCCGGTCGACGGCGGTGAGCACCCGGTGCACGCGGCGCACCCGCGCCGCGGCCCGCTCGACCTCCTCGCGGGTGCCGTAGGTGCTGACGCCGACGAAACCGCTGGTGCGCAGCAGCCTGCCGAGCGGGTCGGCCTGGAAGCGGGAGTTCTGCACCACCCCGGCGACCGCGCGCGGGTGCAGCGCCTGCAGGTGCAGGCTGGCGATCCCGGCGACCCACATGGCCGGGTCGGCGTGCAGCTGCCAGGTGACGGTGTCCGGTCCGAAGACGCCCGCGTCGGTCATCCGCGGCCTCCGGCGATGAGCACCGGCACGAGCTGTTCGGCGGCGGTCAGCGAGCCGTGCTGCCCGCGCAGCGAGGACTCACCGGGTTCGACGGCGGACCGGATCACGCCGGACTCGCGCATCACCGCGAGCACGTCGCCGATGCGCGGCCGGACGTCGTCGGTGACCACCGGGCCGAACCAGCCCTCGTCGATGGACTGATCGCCGGTGAGCACCGCGCCCCGGTCGCCGATGGTCTCGCGCCAGGCGGCGAGGACGTCCTCGCGCGCGCCGGGTTCGGCGTAGACGTGGCGGGCCCGGACCTCGCCGCCGAGCAGCCGGACTCCCTCGCGCAGCGCGGGTTCGCGGTCGGCGTCGAGCACCTGCTCGCGGTCGATGCCGACCATCCCGTGATCGGCGACCACGGCCAGCACGGTTGAGGCGGGCAGCCGCTCGGCGACTGCGGCGACGAGCCGGTCGACCTGTGCGAGTTGCAGCCGCCACGGCAGCGAGCCGGGGCCGTGCTGGTGGCCGAGCATGTCGAGGTGGCCGTGGTAGCCGTAGCAGAGCGCGGGCCCGTCCGCGTGGAGGGCGGTGAGCAGCTCGGCGGCCAGGTCGCCGAGCGCGTGGGTGCCGCGGAACCGGGCGCCGCGCAGGGCGGCCCGGGTCAGGCCGGTGTCGTGGAAGTCGGCGGGCACGGCGATGCGGACGTCGATCCCGGCCGCGGCGGCCCGGTCCATCGCGGTCGGCTCGGGTTGGGCGCGTTCCGGTGGCCAGCGGCGCAGCAGGCTGCGGCGGTGTCCGGCGGCGTCCTCGGCGGTGCCGTGGGTGGACCAGCTCAGCGGGTGCAGCAGGCCGCCGCCGGGTTCGGCGAAGGTGTAGCCGACGACGCCGTGCTCCCCGGCGCAGCGCCCGGTGCCCAGCGAGGTGATGCTGGTGGCGGTGGTGGTCGGGAATCCGGCGGTCAGCGGCGGGGCGCCGAGCAGCGAGGCCAGGTACGGCGCGTCGGCGGCGTGCTCCCGCAGCAGTTCCCAGCCCATCCCGTCGACCAGCAGCACGGCCGCGCTGCGGCATTCCGGGAACCCGATGGTGTCGGTGCACCCGTCGACGCCCAGCGCGCCCAGCAGCGAGGGCACGACGTCGGGCAGGCCCCGCCCGTCGCGGTCCGGTGCGACGATCCAGTCCAAAGCCGTCTCCCCTCCGGGGCGTGCCTGGCAGCGTACCGGCGGTGCGCGGCGCTGACGAGCAGCTCGCGGCGGCTACAAGCCCATGGTGCGGCCGATGATCTCCTTCATGATCTCGGTGGTGCCGCCGTAGATGGTCTGCACCCGGGCGTCCAGGAACGCCTTGGCGATCGGGTACTCGGACATGTAGCCGTAGCCGCCGTGCAGTTGCAGGCAGCGGTCCACGACGCGCTGGTTCATCTCGCTGACCCACCACTTGGCCATCGCGGCGTGCTCCACGCCGAGCTCGCCGCGCACGTGCTCGCGGATGCAGCGGTCGGTGAACTCGCGGGCCACCTGCACCTCGGTGGCCATCTCGGCGAGCGCGAAGCGGGTGTTCTGGAACTTGCCGATGGGGCGGCCGAACGCGGTGCGGGTGCGGCAGTGCTCGGTGGTCAGCTCCAGCACGGTGGCCGCGGCGGCGGCCGCGGCGACGGCGATGGACAGCCGTTCCTGCGGGAGGTTGCGCATCAGGTGGATGAAGCCCTGGCCCTGCTCGCCGAGCAGGTTGGCGGCCGGGACGCGCACGTCGGTGAAGAACAGCTCGGCGGTGTCCTGCGCCTTCATCCCGATCTTGTCGAGGTTGCGGCCGCGTTCGAAGCCGGGCATGCCGCGTTCGACGACCAGCAGGCTGATCCCCTCGTGCCCGGCGTCCGGGTCGGTGCGGGCCACCACGATCACCAGGTCGGCGAGGATGCCGTTGGTGATGAAGGTCTTCTGCCCGTTGAGCACGAAGTCGTCGCCGTCGCGGACCGCGCTGGTGCGGATGCCCTGGAGGTCGCTGCCCGCGCCGGGTTCGGTCATCGCGATGGCCGTGATCAGCTCGCCGGAGCAGAACCCGGGCAGCCAGCGCTGCTTCTGCTCCTCGGTGGCCAGCGACGTCAGGTAGGGCGCCACGATGTCGTTGTGCAGCGGGGAGCCGAAGCCGGAGATCCCGGCGTGGGCGAGCTCCTCGTCGAAGACGGTGTTGAACCGGAAGTCGTCGATGCCGCCCCCGCCGTAGCGCTCCTCGACGGCGAAGCCGAGCAGCCCTTGCGCGCCCGCGGCCCGCCACGCCTCCCGGCTGACCACGCCGTCGCGCTCCCACTGCTCGACGTGCGGGGCGAGTTCCTTGCCGATGAAGGTCCGCACCGCCTCGCGGAAGGCGTCGTGCTCGGGTTCGAAGATCTCCCTGCGCATGCGGTCACGCTCCCGGGGTCGGATCGAGCAGGTCGGCGGGCACGTCCCAGTCCCGCGCCACCTCGGCGGCGTGGGCGCCGGGCGCGGCGACCGGGCCCGGTGGCGCGTTCGGGGTCCGGCTGAACCGGGGTGCGGCGGCGGGCTGGCGGACCCCGTCGCGCTCGGTGAGGGTGCCGCGGGCCGCCACGTGCGGGTGGTCGGCGGCTTCGGTCATGGACAGCACCGGCGCGACGCACGCGTCGGTGCCCGCGAAGACCTGGGCCCATTCGTCCCGGGTGCGCCGCCTGAACTCGGCGGCGAACCGCTCGCGCAGCGCGGGCCAGTTCGCCGGGTCGTCGCGGTCGGGCACCTCGCCGGTGAGCCCGAGCCCGTCGAGCAGCGCGGCGTAGAACTGCGGTTCCAGCGCGCCGACCGCGACGTGCTCGCCGTCGGCGGTCTCGTAGACGTCGTAGTGGGGCGCCCCGGTGTCGAGCAGGTTGGTGCCGCGCCGGGTGCTCCAGCCGCCCGCGGCCAGGAAGCCGAACAGCATCGACCCGAGGTGCGCGGCGCCGTCGACGATCGCGGCGTCGACGACCTGCCCGCGACCGCTGCCGCGGGCTTCCAGCAGCGCGGCGAGCACCCCGACGGCCAGGTACAGCGCGCCGCCGCCGAAGTCGCCGAGCAGGTTCGCCGGGACCTGCGGCGGCCCGCCTTCGCGGCCGATCGCGTGCAGCATCCCGGTCAGCGCGATGTAGTCCACGTCGTGCCCGGCGGTGCTGGCCAGCGGGCCGTCCTGCCCCCACCCGGTCATCCGCCCGTAGACCAGCGCCGGGTTGTCCCGGGTGCAGTCCCGCGGGCCGACGCCGAGGCGTTCGGCCACCCCGGGCCGCAGCCCTTCGAGCAGGACGTCGGCGCGGGCGGCGAGGGCCCGCACGGCGGCGGCACCGCGCTCCTGCTTGAGGTCCACGACCACCGAGCGCTTGCCCCGGTTGAGCAGGTCGTGGCGGTCGCTGCCCGCGCCGGGCCGGTCGACGCGGACGACGTCGGCGCCCAGGTCGGCGAGCAGCATCGCGCAGAACGGGGCGGGACCGATCCCGGCCAGCTCCACGACCTTGATCCCGGCCAGCGGTCCGCCGCCCATCGCCCACCTCCGGTCCGCACCGATGCGACGCGATCAGTGTTACACCGTTGGTGTCACAGCGGTCAAGGAGTAGCGTGGCGGCCATGCTCCGTACCGCCGACGCCGAGCTGACCATCGACGAACTGGCCCAGCGCGCCGGGATCACCGTGCGCACGGTGCGGTTCTACGCCTCGCGCGGGCTGCTGCCCCCGCCCCGGCTGCGCGGCAGGCTCGGCGTCTACGGCGCCGATCACCTGGCCCGGCTCGACCTCGTCCGGGACCTGCAGGCGCTGGGGTTCACGCTGTCGGCGATCGAGCGGCACCTGGAGCGCATCCCCGCCGACGCCGGTCCCGACGAGCTGGCGCTGCACCGCGCGCTGATCGCGCCGTGGACCGACGAGCACAGCGAGGACCTCGACCGCCACGAGCTCGACCGCCGCTGCGGCAGGCACCTCGACGACGACCGGATCGACCAGCTCGTGGAACTCGGCGTGCTGGCCCGCCTCCCCGACGACGAGCGGCTGCGGCTGCCCAACCCGGCGATGCTCGGCTTCGGCCTGCAGATCCTGGACCTCGGGCTGCCGCTGGACATGCTGGTGCGCGCCAAGGAGATCGTCGACTCCCACACCACCCAGATCGCCACCGAGCTGCGCGAGCTGTTCGTCGCCAACGTGCTGCGCCCCTACGTCGAGGCCGGCCGTCCCGAGCAGGAGCGCGAGCGGGTCCGCGAGGTCACCGACCAGCTCCGGCCGCTGACCATCCAGGTGCTGGTCAACGGTTTCCAGCAGGCCGTGAACGGGGTCATCCGGGACCACGTCTGACCGCACCGGGTCGGTGGCCGGTCACTCCCGGGCCCAGCGCCGCGGATCGCCCGTGATGACCAGGCACACCACGGTGACCAGCGCCCCGCCGACGAGGTAGGCGGCGATCGGCCAGGACGCCCCGCCCGCGACGCCGAGCAGCGCCGTCGCCACGAACGGCGAGAGCCCACCGCCGAGCACCGACCCGCTCTGGTACCCCAGCGACACCCCGGTGTAGCGGACCCGGGTCGGGAACAGCTCCGCGCAGAACGCCGCCATCGGGCCGAACACCGCGGCCGATCCAGCGTAGCCCAGGCACATCGCCAGCACGATCAGCGCCGGTTCGGCGGTGTCGAGCAGGAGGAACATCGGCAGCGCGTAGAGCGCGAGGAAGATCCCGCCGCCGAGCATCACCCGGGTCCGGCCGAGCCGGTCCGACAGGTGCGCGAACAGCAGGATCCCGGCGATCTGCGCGGCCGACCCGCACAGGCTGGCCAGCAACATCAGGTCGCGCGGGGCGCCGAGCGCCTCGGTGCCGTAGGTCAGCAGGAACGTGGTGAGGATGAAGATGAACGTGTTGAAGCCGAGGTTGACCCCGGCGGCGAGCAGGACCTGCCGCCAGGCCCCGGTGAACACCTCGGCCACCGGGGTGCGGGCGCGCTCGCCGCGTTCCCGGATGCGGGCGAACTCCGGGCTCTCGGCCAGCCGCAGCCGCACGTAGAGACCGACCCCGACGAGGACCAGGCTGAGCAGGAACGGGATCCGCCAGCCCCACACCAGGAACTGGTCGCCGGAGACCGCGCCCGCCGCCGCGAACACGCCGGTGGCCAGGAACATCCCGGCCGGTGACCCGAGGAACGTCCACCCGCCGTACCAGCCGTGCCGGTGCGGCGGCGCGTGCTCCACGGCCATCAGCACCGCACCGCCCTGCTCACCGCCGAGGAAGAAGCCCTGCACCAGGCGCAACGCCACCAGCATCAGCGGTGCCCACACCCCGACCTCCTGGTAGGTCGGCAGCACGCCGATCGCCGCGGTGCACGCCCCGGTGACGCTGAGCGTGATCACCAGCATCCGCTTGCGGCCGACGAGGTCGCCGAAGTGGCCGATGACCGCGGCCCCGAGCGGGCGGGCGAAGAACCCGGCGCCGAAGGTGGCGAAGGCCAGCAGCGCACCGACCCACGGATCGCCGGCGGGGAAGAACAGGTGGTTGAACACCACCGCGGCGGCGGTGCCGTAGATCAGGAAGTCGTAGAGCTCGATCGTGTTGCCGACGGCGCTGGCGAACGCCGCCTTCCGCACGGCGGTGCGGTCCGGGGCCAACGGCGTCGTCGCCATCGGTCCTCCCTCCCGTGCCGATGATCACATCCGGCTCCCGGGAAGGTACTCGATGCCCGCTCGCCGGAGAGCGGTTCTTTCGAGCGAAGGCCCGCCGATTTCACGCACGCCCGGTAACCAAAACCGGATCGGGCGTCACACGAAATGGTGTTCTCGCGACATTCCTGCGACGAGGTGGGCGGCCGGGGCGATAGGGA
This sequence comes from Saccharopolyspora cebuensis, assembly GCF_039542665.1. Lineage (NCBI taxonomy): Bacteria > Bacillati > Actinomycetota > Actinomycetes > Pseudonocardiales > Pseudonocardiaceae > Saccharopolyspora > Saccharopolyspora cebuensis. Next base: position 59,097 of record NZ_BAABII010000019.1, on the reverse strand, counting down.
GAGGCGAATCCGCTCACATCGACCTGGAGGAACCACGACATGCCTGCACCACGGCTGATCGGCCGCACGCTGCTCGCCACGGCGGCGCTCGCCGGCGCCGTCGCCGCACCGGCGGCGGCGTCCCCCGAACCGATCAGCGCGCTGCGCCTCGCCGTGCACGGCGAGGCGGTCGGCAGCACCGCGGAGCCCGGCGCGGCATCCCGGACCGCCCTGCTCACCTGCGACCCGGCGGGCGGCACCCACCCCAACGCCGAGGCGGCCTGCACCGACCTGGCCGGGGTGCGGGGCGACCTCACCGCGCTGGCCGAGTCCCGCCCCGCACAGATGTGCCCGCTGATCTACCAGCCGGTGACGGTCACCGCCCAGGGCACCTGGCGCGGCAAGCCGGTCTCGTTCGAGCAGACCTTCTCCAACGACTGCGTCGCGACGTCGAGCACCGGCGAGGTCTTCGCCTTCTGACCGGTTCCGGTGCCGGGCCGAGGCCCGGCACCGGTACGGCTAGCGTGGGGGCATGTCCGACGCACCATCCGGTTCCCGCTGGCCACGGCGGCTCTACGAGTCCGGCGAGGAACCCGACGCCCGCTTCACCCTGGCCAACGAGCGCACCTTCCTGGCGTGGATCCGCACCGCGCTCGCGCTCATGGCCGCCGGGGTCGGCGTCGAAGCGCTCAACGCGGTCAGCCCCGCGCCCGAACCGCTGCGCACCGCCCTGGCCGTGCTGCTGCTGCTCGGCGGGGTGCTGTGCGCCGCCACCGCGTTCACCCGCTGGATGAACACCGAACGCGCGCTGCGCCGGGGCGGCCCGCTGCCCGCGCCCCGGCTCGCCCCGGTGCTGGGCTACGGGCTCGGCGTCATCGGGCTGGCCGCCTGCGTGCTGCTGCTGGTCACCGGGTTCTGACGTGCTCGGACCCTGGGACCCCGGGCTCCAGGTGGAGCGCACCACGCTCGCCTGGCTGCGCACCGCGCTGGCCTTCACCGTCGGGATGCTGGTGTTCCTGCGGTTCATCGTGCACGTCAGCGCCCTCGCCGCCGCCCTCTGCGCGGCAGCGACCCTGCCGCTGGCCGTCGGCGTGGCCGGCTTCGCCTGGCGCAGGCACCTCCGCGTCGACCGCAGCGTGCGCGCCGACCAGCCGCTGCCCGACGGCAGGCTGCCCGCGGCGCTGACCGCGCTGGCCTGCCTGGTCGCGCTCTGCGGCCTGGTCTACGTCGCGCTGTCCTGACCCGCCGCTACGCCAGCCCGGCCGAGCACACCAGCTTCGGCACCAGCCCGGTCAGCAGGTCCTGGTCGCGCGAATCCGTCGGCTGGTACTCGGCGATCGTCAGCCCGGCGACCGCGAACCGGGCGGCCAGCGCCGCGACGGACGACAGCAGCTCGTCGGCCGTCAACCCGCCGGGCACCGGCGTGCCCACCGAGCCGACGATGTCCGGATCCAGCACGTCGAGGTCCACGTGCAGGTGCACCGCCGTGGTCCCCGCCCGCACCGCGTCGCCCACCGCGTCCGGGCGCGCCACCTGCTCCGGCGGCACCACCGCGATCCCGCGCGCGTCGATGCAGTCGATCTCGCCCCGGTCGAGGTCCCGGGTCCCGGCCAGCACGACCTGCGACGGGGCCAGCGGGTTCTCCGGCAGCAACCCGGACGGGCCCTCGCCCAGCAGCGTGCGCAGCACCATGCCGTTGAACGCCCCCGACGGCGAGGACCGCGGCGTGTTCAGATCGGCGTGCGCGTCGAACCACACCACCGCCAAGCCCGCGCCGTAGCGGCGGTGCGCCGCCTCCACCGGCGCGAGGTCCACGCCGCAGTCGCCACCGACGGTGATCAGCGGACCGCCGCCCGCCTGGGCGACCGCCACCCGCGCGGCGGCGAGGTTCGCGGCCAGCACGTCGACGTGGTGCACCCCCTCGCCGGTGACCCCGGTGGCTTCCATCACCGGCACCGCGACCGGCGTGCCGCTGGGCAGCATCGCGGACAGCAGCCCAGCACCCTCGCGCAACCGGCGCGCGGTCGGCGACGCCGACGCCTGCCACTGCGCGAACTCGACGACCGCCACGGGCGTCCTCCCCCTCACCGACTCCGGACATGACTATTGCTCACCGCGCATAGCCATGCAACCACCGGGTGTGACAGCAGGGGAACCTTCCTGTCATGCCTGACGTCCGCGGGGTGGCAGCAGGGGAACTTTCCTCTCACCGGTGACAGGAAGGTTCCCCTGCTGCCACACCCGAAGCGGACGAACCGGACCGTCAGGCGACCTCGAGCCGGATGTCGACGTTGCCGCGCACCGCATTGGAATACGGGCACACCGAATCGGCCTTCTCGACGAGCCGCTGCGCGTGCTCGCGCTCCACACCCAGCACCGAGACGACCAGTGCCACGCCGAGCTGGAACCCGCCGGCACCGTTGTCGCCGATGCCGACCCGTGCCGTGGGCGCGCCGCCCCTGCCGAGGTGTGATCGGATGTGCCGACTGCACCAGAGGAGGTACCGCATGGCCGAGCTGCAGATCGAGGAAGTCACCGCGGGCGACGGCGCCGAGGCGAAGCCGGGCGACACCGTGCACGTCCACTACGTCGGCACGCTGGCCGACGGGAGCAAGTTCGATTCGTCGCGGGATCGCGGCGAGCCGCTGGTGTTCCCGCTCGGCGAAGGGCACGTCATCGAGGGCTGGGACAAGGGCGTCGTCGGCATGCGCGTCGGCGATGTCCGCAAGCTCGTGGTCCCGCCGCACCAGGCCTACGGCGACCGCGGCGTGCCGCCGGTCATCCCGCCCGCCGCGACCCTGCACTTCGAGGTCGAACTGGTCGGGATCGGCTGAGCAGGTGCGAGCAGGGGAACTTTCCTCTCACCCGTGACAGGAAGGTTCCCCTGCTGCCAACCGAGGCCGGACGCGCGCGGCCGCACGAGCGGTGGGAGGAAAGCTCCCCTGCTCGCATCCGTGACAGGAAGGTTCCCCTGCTCGCGCGCGAACAGGCCCGGAACCGGTCAGCCGATGAGTTCGGCGTACTGCTCGGCGGTGAGGACCGGGCCGCTCGCGGTGACGCGCACCTCGAGCAGCCAGCCACTGCCGAAGGGCTCGGCGTTGACCAGCGCGGGATCGTCCACGACGGCGTCGTTGACGGCGACCACCTCACCGGTCACCGGCGCGAACAGGTCGCTGACCGACTTGGTGGACTCCAGTTCACCGCAGGACTGGCCCGATTCGATCGTGTCGCCGACCTCGGGGAGTTGCACGTACACGATGTCGCCGAGGGCCTCGGCCGCGTGCTGGGTGATGCCGATCCGGACCAGCTCGTCGCGGTCCTCGATCCACTCGTGCTCTTCGGTGTAGCTCAGGTTGGCAGGCAGGGTCATCTCGGGAGGCTCCATCGCTTCAGGGGCACGCGGGTGCCCGGGTGTGCTGGGCCTCCCCCTCTGTTTCGGAACCTGAGAGCTTCGCCGCGCGAGCAGCTTGCACCGTGGGTGGGCGTCCTCGTCGACGCGCGCTTTCCAGAGTTGCCTGGCCCGGACGGTCATGGGTGCCTGAGAGTGTGCGGGGAGTCTTGCTCCTTCGGCGCCGTGGTCGCGCTCGGTGAGCGGCCAAGGGCTCTCCCGCCCGGGGTCATCGGCCGATATGCGATTGTCGACGTGCTCAGCAACGATAATCGCGCCTGCCCGGGTGTCAATGCCTCCCGCCCGGTGGGCCGGAGGAAGGGACAGGGGTGCGCGGCGTCCGGGAGCTGCTCGATCGCATGAGCCCGGCCCTGCTGCGCCCGGTGGTCGTTCCGGATCCGACGCGCCGCGTCACCGACGTGGTCATCGCCGAACCGGGTGAACGACCGTCCGCCGGAACGGGGGATCTCGTGCTGGGCGTGGCGGTCACCGATGGTGCCGACGCCGCGGAACTGGTACGCGCGTGCGCTGACCTCGACGCAGCGGCGGTGCTGCTCAAACCACCGCTGGCCGAGCGGCCGGTCGTGGTCGCGGCCGCGGAGCGGGCCGAGATCGCGCTGGTCGAGGTGCGTTCCGGGACCGCGTGGGCCCAACTGGTGTGGCTGGTCCGCGCGGCGCTGGCCGAGGGATCGGACGGCGACCCGCTCAGCGGCGGGCGCGACGACCTGTTCCGGTTGGCCGACGCCGTCGCCGAGGTGGTGGACGCGCCGGTGACCATCGAGGACGCCCGCTCGCAGGTGCTCGCGTACTCCGCGCGGCAGGACATGATCGATCCGGCCCGGGTGTCGACGATCATGGGACGCGGCCAGCCCGCCGACGTGCTCGCGAAATTCCGGGCGCGCGGCACGTTCCGGCAGCTCAGCAAGGGCAGCGCGACGATCTTCGTACCAGCCCAGCAGGACGGCACGCTGCCCCGCCTGGTCGTCGCGCTGCGGGTGGGCGGCGAGTTGCTCGGGTCGATGTGGGCGGTGGTCCCGGACGAGGTCGGCGAGGAACGGGCGGCCGCCTTCGCCGAGACCGCGCCGCTGGTCGCGCTGCAACTGCTGCGCTGGCGGTCCCTCGCCGACACCGAACGGCAGCGCACCGCCGAACAGGTCCGGTTGCTGCTGGAAGGCCGCGCGGGGTGGCGGACCGCGGCGGACGAACTGGCCGTGCGCGACCGGCCGCACCGGGTCGTCGCCATCGACGTCGCCTCCGGCGACGCACCCGCCGAGGCGCACCGGTTGTCGACGTGGGAACGCCTCGACCGCGGCGTCGGACAACGTCCCCTGCTGACCGAGATCGGCACGCTCCTCTACGCGGTGGTCCCCGACGACGACGCCGGATGGCCCGCGCTGCGCGCCGCGCTGCTGGACGACCGGTCGCCCAACCGACCGCTGATCGCAGTCGGCGGCCCGTCCCCGGTGAGCGACCTGGCGGACTCGCGAGCCGAAGCCGAGGAGCTGATCGGGTTGCTGCGCGGCGGGCGGGTCCCGGGCCCGGTCGCGGTGCACGAGCAGGTGTGGCACCGGGTGGTGGTGCATCGCGCCTCCGTCGCCGGACCCGAGATCGGCGCTCTCGGTCCACTGCGACGGCTGCGCGAGCACGATCGCGCACAGGGCACCGACTACCTCAGCACCCTGCACGCCTGGCTACGCCACCCCGGACGGCCGCGCGCGGCGGCCGACGAGCTCCGCGTGCACCCCAACACGTTCCGCTACCGCATGAAGCGCCTGGTCGAGATCGCACCGGTCGACCTCGACGACCCGGACGTCCGCACCGCCCTGCTCATCCAGCTCGCCACCGACCGCTGGGCCCGCGACCGGTAGCCGACCGGCGGCATGGCAGCAGGGGAACCTTCCTGTCACCGGTGAGCGGAAAGTTCCCCTGCTGTCATCTGTGCGAGGAAAGTTCCCCTGCTGCCATCGGTGGGAGGAAGGTTCCCCTGCTGCCACCGTCACCCCGCCGCCGCGATGGCAGGGGCCGGTGGACTGTGCCACGGTGGCGACGAGCGCGAAGGCGGCGACGGGGAAGGCCGTGATGACAGCATTCCGCCCCGCCCTGGGGCTGACCGCCGAGCAGGTGCGCGAGGTGGTCGAGTTGGCCGGCCGAGCGCCCTCGCTGCACAACGTCCAACCGTGGCGCTTCGCGCTGTGCCCCGAGGTGCTGGAGCTGCACGCGGACCCGACGACCCGCCTGCCGCACACCGATCCGGGTGATGCGGAACTGCGGCTGGGGTGCGGTGCGGCGCTGTTCACCCTGCGGGTCGCGCTCGCCCACCACGGGGTCGACGCGGCGGTGGTGCTGCCGCCTCGCCCCGCGGCGGACTCGACGCTGTTGGCGCGGGTGGCCGCGACGTCACGTCCGGACGGTGTTGACGGCCTGTTCCGGTCGATCGAGGCACGCCGCACCAACCGGCGGCCGTTCCGGGCCGATGCGGTGCCGACGAGCGCCCAGCACGCTCTCGCCGGAGCGGTGGAAGCCGAAGGGGCGGTGCTGCACGTGGTGGACCGCGCCGAACGCGCTCGGCTGATCGAACTGGTGCACCGCGCCCACGCCGCGCAGTCCGCCGATCCGGGGTTCCGCGCCGAGCTGGCCCGGTGGACCGGGCGGTCCGGGGAGGAGCGCCGGGGTGTCCCGGTCGAGTCGGCCGGACCGGAGCCGGAACCGCAGGACGAGTGGGTGCTGCGGGATTTCGCGGCGGGCGCGTCGCGACCGAGGGTCCCGGGGAAGGACTTCGAGGACGACCCGCTGATCGTGGTGGTCGCGGTCGGCGGCGTCGACTGGCAGGCGGACGTGCGGGCCGGGCAAGCGGTGCAGCGCATGCTGCTGACCGCGACCGGGCTGGGGCTGAGCGCCTCGTTCCTGTCGCAGGTCGTGGAGGTGCCGGAGACCCGCGACGCGTTGTGCGGACTGCTCGGCGGGACGCTGCGACCGAAGGCGGTGCTGCGGCTGGGCTTCGGCTCTCCCGTGCCGGCCACGCCGCGCCGCGACCCCGCCGAGCTGCTCGTCGAGCCGTCTCCCTGAGCACCTGGTCCACCGCGCTCGCGACGCCTGCTGCCAGCTCCCGGCTGCGGGAACCCTGCACGCGCTGCGACGTACCGGAAGGTGAACCGCGCCGACCCCGCCGACCGTCGCCGACGACGAGCGGCGGGTGACGAGCGCACTGGCGTTCCCGGGAGGCGAGTTCGTCGGCGACACCCCGCACGGCCCGGGAGCGGGTTCATCGCCCGCCACCCGCCCACGGCGTCGAACGAGCGTGGGGAGTCACCGAGCAGCACCCGGCCGGTCCCGTCGCACGCTGCAGCGATGGTCCGGCGGGTCAGTCCTCGTCGCTGTCGTCGCGGGCGAGGAAGGTGGCCAGCCGCTCGGTGGCGTCCTCGAACTCCGGGTTGAGGTCGACGAAGGCGCGCATCCGGTCGGCGACCCAGGACAGCGTGACCTCCTCGTCGCCGCGACGGTCCTCCAGTTCTTCGATGCCGCGGTCGGTGAAGTACACGGATTCCTCCTCATGGGGGCGCACGCATCTGGCGAGCGGGGTTAGTCGGGGATCCGGTCGGGGAACGATCGGCCCCGCCGGTAGGGACAGTGTCCACACCGGTTCGGGACCGATCACCGCGGCCCCCTCGGTCCGGTGTGGAGCGCCACGTCCTCGACGAGCGGCTGGCGGGGTGTTCGGCCACCGTGGTGGACGAGCCACCGATCGGGGAGGGGAACGGATGCCCACCATCGCCATCGTCGGAGCGGGACCTGGGCTCGGGGCCTCGCTCGCCCGCCGGTTCGGCCGCCGCGGGTTCCAGGTCGCCCTGCTCGCCCGCGACGCCGAACGCCTCGACGCCTTGGCCCGCGACCTCGCCGGGGACGGCGTCGAAGCCGAAGGCTTCCCCGCCGACGTGGGCGACCGGCCGTCGCTGATCGACGCGCTGCGCGCGGTCGAACGCCGGTACGGCACCGTCGACGTGCTGGAGTACTCCCCCGCGCCGAGCGGTGCCACCGATCCGCGGCTCGCACCGGTGCACGCGTTGGACGTGACCGTGGCCGACATCCAGCCGCAGGTGGAGCACTACGTCTACGGAGCCGTCACCGCGGCCCGGCAGGTGCTGCCCGGGATGATCGAGCGAGGTAGCGGCACTTTGCTGTTCACCACCGGCGCCTCGTCCACGCTCGTGTTCCCGCCGATGGGCAACGTCGGCATCGCCGGGGCGGCCCTGCGGAACTGGGCGCTCGCGCTCAACGCCTCGCTCGCCGACAAGGGCATCTACGCCGCGCACGTCCCGCTCGCCACGTTCATCGGACAGGGCGGACCGGAGACCTCCGCCGAGACCATCGCGGAGGTCTACTGGGAGCTCTACACCACCCAGGCGGAGCCGGAGCGCCTCTACTCCACGGTGTGAGCGGTGGCAGCAGGGGAACCTTCCTGTCATCCGTGGGAGGAAAGTTCCCCTGCTGTCACCCGCCCGCCAGCACGGCCATCCGTGACAGGAAGGTTCCCCTGCTGCCACCTGTGACAGGAAGGTTCCCCTGCTGCCAGCCGCCGCACGACAACGGGCCGCCGGTTCCGGGGAACCGGCGGCCCGTGGCTGGTGCGGGTCAGGCGAAGGCGGCCTGCACGACCTCCGCCTGCTCGACCTCGTGGACCTTGGCCAGGCCGGTGGCCGGGGCGGCCATCGGCCGCCGCGAGACCCGCTGCAGGCGGCCGAGGAGCTGCGGGAACTGCTCGGGCAGCGCCATGCCGAGGAACGGCCAGGCACCCTGGTTGGCCGGCTCCTCCTGGGCCCACCGGAACTCGGTGGCCTGGGAGTAGCGCTCCAGCACCGCGCCGATCTTGCGGTGGGGCAGCGGGTAGAGCTGCTCCAGCCGCACGATGGCGGTGTCGGTGTGGCCGCCCTTCTCCTTGGCCGCGGCCAGGTCGTAGTAGAGCTTGCCGGAGCAGAACACGACGCGGCGGACCGACGCCGGGTCGGGCTGCGCCGGGTCGTCGATCACCGAGGCGAACTTGCTGTCGGTGAAGTCCTCGACCGAGCTGGTCGCGGCCTTCAGGCGCAGCATCGACTTGGGCGTGAAGACCACCAGCGGGCGGTGGATGCCGTCGAGGTTGTGCCTGCGCAGCAGGTGGAAGTAGTTCGCCGGGGTGGACGGCATGGAGACCGTCATCGACCCCTCGGCGCAGAGCTGCAACCACCGCTCGATGCGCGCCGACGAGTGGTCCGGCCCTTGGCCCTCGTGGCCGTGCGGCAGCAGCAGCACGACGTCGGAGCGCTGGCCCCACTTGGCCTCACCGGAGGAGATGAACTCGTCGATGATGGACTGCGCGCCGTTGAAGAAGTCGCCGAACTGGGCTTCCCACGCCACCAGGGCGTCGGGGTTGGCCACCGAGTAGCCGTACTCGAAGCCCATGGCGGCGAACTCCGACAGCGCCGAGTCGTAGACGAGGAACTTCGCCTGGTCCTCGGAGAGGTTCTGCAGCGGGGTGTAGTCGGTGCCGCTCTTGCGGTCGATGAGCACCGAGTGCCGCTGCCCGAAGGTGCCGCGCCTGCTGTCCTGGCCGGTGAGCCGCACCGGGTGGCCGTCCATGACGATCGAGCCGAAGGCGAGCAGCTCGGCGAAGGCCCAGTCGATGCCGCCCTCGCGCCCCATCTTGGTGCGCCGCTCCAGCACCGGCTTGACCCGGGGGTGCGGGGTGAAGCCCTCCGGCAGGCCGGTCTGCGACTCGGCGATGCGGGTGAGCATCTCCCGGCTGATCGCGGTGGCCAGGCCCTTGGGGATCTGCTGCTCGGATTCGACCGACGGGCTCGGCCCGGCGGGGTGCTTCTCCAGCTCGCGCACCTCGTTGAAGACGTGCTCGAGCTGGGCCGCGTAGTCCTTGAGCGCCTTCTCGGCCTCGTCGACGGTGATGTCGCCGCGGCCGATGAGGGACTCGGTGTAGACCTTGCGGACGCTGCGCATCTTGTCGATGGCGTCGTACATCTGCGGCTGGGTCATCGACGGGTCGTCGCCCTCGTTGTGACCCCGGCGGCGGTAGCACACCATGTCGATCACGACGTCCTTGCCGAACGCCTGCCGGTACTCCACGGCCAGCTTGGCGACCCAGACGCAGGCCTCGGGGTCGTCGCCGTTGACGTGGAACACGGGGGCGCCGATCATCTTCGCCACGTCGGTGCAGTACTTGCTGGAGCGGGAGTGCTCCGGCGCGGTGGTGTAGCCGACCTGGTTGTTGACGATGACGTGCACGGTGCCGCCGGTGCGGTAGCCGCGCAGCAGCGACAGGTTCAGGGTCTCGGCGACCACGCCCTGCCCGGCGAACGCGGCGTCGCCGTGCAGCAGCACCGGCAGCACGGTGAAGCCTTCCTGGCCCTTGTCCAGGATGTCCTGCTTGGCGCGGACGATGCCCTCCAGCACCGGGTCCACGGCCTCCAGGTGCGACGGGTTGGAGGTCAGCGACACCTTGGTCTCACCGTCGCCGAACATCCGGAAGTACTTGCCCTCGGCGCCGAGGTGGTACTTCACGTCGCCGGAGCCGTGCGCCTGGCCCGGGTCGAGGTTGCCCTCGAACTCGCGGAAGATCTGCGAGATCGGCTTGCCGACGATATTGGCCAGCACGTTGAGCCGGCCGCGGTGCGGCATCCCGATGACGACCTCGTCGAGCTCGTGGGCCGCGGAGGTGTCGAGCACCGCGTCCAGCAGCGGGACCACGGTCTCGGCGCCCTCCAGCGAGAAGCGCTTCTGCCCGACGTACTTGGTCTGCAGGAACGTCTCGAACGCCTCGGCCGCGTTGAGCTTGGACAGGATGTACTTCTGCTCGGAGGGCTCCGGCTTGGTGTGCGGCTTCTCGACCCGCTGCTGGAGCCATTCGCGCTCGTCGGGTTCGAGGATGTGCATGTACTCCACGCCGACGGTGCGGCAGTAGGAGTCGCGCAGCACGCCGAGCACGTCGCGCAGCTTGAGGTGCTCCTTGCCCGCGAACCCGCCGACGGCGAACTCCCGGTCCAGGTCCCACAGGGTGAGGCTGTGCGACAGGACGTCGAGGTCCTCGTGCTTGCGCTGCCGGTAGTTCAGCGGGTCGATGTCGGCCATCAGGTGACCGCGGGTGCGGTAGGCGTCGATGAGCTCCAGCACCCGGGCGGTCTTGTCGACGGCGCCCTCGGGGATGTCCTTGGCCCAGCGGATCGGCTCGTACGGGATGCGCAGCGACGCGAAGATGTCGTCGAAGAACCCGTCCTCGCCGAGCAGCAGCTCGTGCATCCGGCGCAGGAAGTCACCGGACTCGGCGCCTTGGATCACCCGGTGGTCGTAGGTGGAGGTCAGCGTGACGATCTTGCTGATCCCCATGTCGACCAGCGCCTTCTCGCTGGCGCCCTGGAACTCGGCCGGGTAGTCCATGGCGCCGACGCCGATGATCGCGCTCTGCCCGGCGGTCAGCCGCGGCACCGAGTGGTTGGTGCCCGACGGGCCGGGGTTGGTCAGCGAGAGGGTGGTGCCGGCGAAGTCGTCGGCGGTGAGCGCGCCGCTGCGGGCCTTGCGGATGATGTCCTCGTAGGCCTGCCAGAACTGGTAGAAGCTCATGTCCTCGCAGCCCTTGATGGAGGCGACCACGAGGTTGCGCGACCCGTCCTTGCCCGGCATGTCGATGGCCAGGCCCAGGTTGACGTGCTCGGGGGTGACCACGGCCGGCTTGCCCTTGGCGTCCGTGCCGTAGTGGCGGTTCATGTTCGGGAAGTCGCGCACCGCCCGGACCAGCGCGTAGCCGATCAGGTGGGTGAAGGAGACCTTCCCGCCCTTGTTCCGCTTGAGGTGGTTGTTGACGACGATGCGGTTGTCGAACAGCAGCTTGGCCGGGACCGCGCGCACGCTGGTGGCGGTCGGCACGGTCAGCGACTGGTCCATGTTCTTGGCGATGGCCGCGGCGGGTCCGCGCAGCGTCTTGACCTCGGCGCCCTCGGACGGCTTCACCGGGGCGGCCTTGGCCGCCTGCTGCGGTGAGGGCTTGGCCGCCGGGGCGTTCGGGGATGTCGGCACCTGGCCGTTGGTGGCACCGGTGCGTGGTGCGGCCGCGGTCGCGGTCCCGGTGGACCCGGCGCTCGACGATGCGGTGCCCGACGCGGTCGCCCCCCGGGTCGCTGCGGCGCCGGCCGCGGTGTTCTCGGTTGCCTGGCCCGGCTTGTAGTCGGCGAAGAATTCGTGCCACGCCGAGTCTACGGCGGAAGGATCTTGGAGGTACCGCTCGTACATCTCCTCGATCAACCACTCGTTGGGGCCGAACTGTGACGCAGGGCTGCTGGACACGGCTCGCGTTCGCCTCGATCCATCTGCTCGTGATTTACAGACACACTCGAGTACCAGGCTAGCGGTCCGACGGGCGCGGCCAGCACGAGTGGTCCACCCCCGGCTACTCGGCCCGACCACAGGATCGATCAGGAAAGCCGAGGTGGGACCGGTTCTCCCCCGTTCGGCTCACGCGGACGCCGGGTGCTCGCCCCTACGATCGCCCGCCCACCGCCGCCAGGTACTCCCCGTGGATTGTCGCCCGCCACCGGTAAGACGTTTCCGCCGCACCGGACATTCCCGCACGGCGGACGCCGGCGTCCGGGTCGTGCACGCCGAACGCGGAGGGTGACCGGTCGGCGACGCGCCGAGTTCCACCGCGGACGTCCGCACCCCGGGACGGGGGCCGCGCTGAATCGTTCACGAGCACGATCAAGTGGCTCCACCGGCTCCGAAACCCGCAGAGTTCCGTTGCTCACACCCGCTGCCCGTGCTCGGCGCGGGACGCGTCCGAGGCCCGCCACAGGCGCGCGTAGCGGCCGTCGGCGGCGAGCAGCGCGGCGTGGTCGCCCTGCTCGACGACCTCGCCGCCGTCCACCACGAGGATGCGGTCGGCCCGCGCCGCGGTGCCCAGCCGGTGCGCCACCACGAACGTCGTGCGGTGCGCGGCGAGCCGGTCGCTGGCGTCGAGCACCAGCGATTCGGTCGCCGGGTCCAGCGCGGCGGTCGCCTCGTCGAGCAGCAGCACGTCGGGGTCGACGAGCTCGGCGCGGGCCAGCGCGACGAGCTGCCGCTGCCCCGCGGACAGGCCGCGCCCGCCTTCGCCGACCTCCTGCCGGAAGCCCCGGGGCAGCATCGCGATCCCCGGCAGCGCCCCCACCGCCCGCGCGGCGGCCTCGATCTCGGCGGGACCGCTGCCGGGCCGCCCGTACCCGATGTTGTCCGCGACGTCACCGCTGAACAGGTGGCCTTCCTGCGGGACGACGGCCAGCCGCCGGTGGAACGCGGTGGGGTCCCAGCCGCGCACGTCGGTGCCGTCGACCAGCAGCGCGCCCTCGGTGACGTCGTAGAACCGGGCGATGAGCTTGATCAGCGTGGACTTGCCCGCACCGGTCGCCCCGACCAGCGCCACCGTCTCCCCCGGTTCGATCCGCAGCGACACCCCGCGCACGGCGCTGCGCTCGGTGCCCGGGTAGCGGAAGGTGACCTCGTCCAGCTCCACCGCACCGGCGAAGCGCTCCGGCACCGCGACCGGGTCGGCCGGGGCGGGCACCGAGGTGGGGGTGCGCAGCAGGTCGGCGATCCGGCGCAGCCCGACCCGCGCCTGCAGGTAGCTGTCGAACACGCCGGACAGCTGTTGCACCGGCGAGAAGAACATGCCCAGGTACAGCAGGAACGCCACCAGCACGCCCGGGGTCAGCCCGCCGGTGGCGACCCGCGCCGCGCCGACGCCCAGCACCACGGCCTGCGCGATCTCGGACAGCAGCGCCACGAACGGGAAGTACGTCGCGATGTAGCGCTGGGCGCGCAGCCGGGAGCGCCGGTAGGCGTCGCTGCGCCGGGCGAACTGGTCGGCGGCGTAGTCCTCCCGCCGGTGCGCCTGGGCGACCCGCAGCCCGGAGACGTTCTCCTGCATGTCGGCGTTGACCGTGCTGACCCGCTCGCGCGCCTCCGCGTAGGCCCGCGAGGACACCCGGCGGAAGACCACCGTCGCCACCAGCAGCACCGGCAGCACCGACATCGCCACCAGTGCCAGCGACAGGTCGGTGACCAGCAGCGCGACCGCGATCCCGACCAGCGTCAGGGCGCTGACCACGAACGTCGCCAAGCCGGTCTGCAGGAACGTCGACAGGGCGTCGACGTCGGTGGTCATCCGGGTCATGATCCGCCCGGCCTGCTCCCGCTCGTAGTAGTCCAGGCCGAGCCGCTGCAGGTGCGCGTAGCTGCGCAGCCGCAGCCGGTAGAGCAGCGTCTCCCCGGTGCGCGCCGCGACCACCGTCTGGAACCGCACGAACAGCCACCCGGCGACGACCACCAGCGCGCCGACCGCGGTCATCTGCCACAGCACCGAGACGTCACCGGTGCCGACCCCGCCGTCGATGCCGTGGCGGACCAGCGACGGCAGCGCCACCGTGGTCGCCGCGTCGCCCGCGACCAGCAGCACCGTCAGCACCAGGCCCCAGCGCAGCGCGCGCAGCATCCGGGACAGCCGGAAGTGCGGGTCCGGGGCGGTCTGGTCGGTGGTCGACGCGGGCGGCTCGTCGCGGGCGGGCGGCAACCGGCGCACGCCCTCCAGCAGCTCCGCGGTCGGCGGCACCGCGAGCCCGTCGGCGCCCCGCGAGACCGCCGCCGCGCCCCCGCCCGGTTCCCCGCCCGTTTCCTCGGCCGGTTCCGGCCACAGCTCCGGGGTGATGCCGTCCGGGCCCGGGATCGCGGTGCGCTCGGCGGTCGCGGTGTCCAGCGACTCCCCCGGCCCGGCCAGCAGGCCGCGGAACAGCGCGCAGCGCTCGCGCAGCTCCGCCTCGGTGCCGACGTCGACGATCCGGCCCTCGTCGAGCACCGCGATCCGGTCGGCCAGCGCCAAGGTGGAGCGCCGGTGCGCGATGAGCAGCGTGGTGCGCTGCGCCGTCACCGAGCGCAGGGTGTCGTGGATCGCCGCCTCGGTCGTCGGGTCCACCGCCGACGTGGCGTCGTCGAGCACCAGCACCCGCGGGTGGGACAGCAGCGCCCGGGCCAGCGCCACCCGCTGCCGCTGCCCGCCGGACAGCGTCATGCCCCGCTCGCCCACCACCGTGTCGTAGCCGGCGGCGAGCTCGCTGATGAACCCGTGCGCCTCGGCGGCCTCGGCGGCGGCGATCACCTCCGCCTCGGAGGCGTCCGGCCGCCCGTAGGCGATGTTGCCGCGGATCGTGTCGGAGAACAGGAACGCCTCCTCGAACACCACGCCGACGGCGCCGCGCAGCGAGTCCAGCCGCACCTGCCGGACGTCGTGCGCCGGCTCCCCCGCCGCCCCGAGGGTGATCGACCCGGCGTGCACGTCGTAGAAGCGCGGCAGCAGCAGCGACACCGTCGACTTGCCCGAGCCGGCCGGTCCGACCACCGCCACCGTCTCACCGGGCCGGACCCGCAGCGACACGTCCCGCAGCACCGGCTGGTCGTGGGTGTAGCCGAAGTCGACGCCGTCCAGCCGCACCTCCAGCGGGGCGTCCGGCAGCGACACGGCGTCCGGCGCGTCGCGGACGTCCGGCCGGGAATCGATCAGCTCGTGGATCCGCTCGACGCCCGCCCGCGCGAGCTGCGCCTGGATCACCACGCTGGACAGCATCCGCGCCGGTCCGCCCAGCATCGACACGTAGCCCGCGAAGGCCACGAACGTGCCCAGGCTCACCTGGTCCTGCAGCACCATCCAGCCGCCGAGGCCCAGCACGCCCACCTGGCCCGCCGACGGCAGGGCGGCCAGGCTGGCGGTCGGCAGCGCGGTCAGCCGCGCGGCCCGCAGCCGCGCGCCGAACAGGGTGCGCGCGCGCCGCTCCAGGCGGGACACCTCGCGCTCCTCCTGCCCGAAGCCCTTCACCACCCGGACGCCGGAGACCGTCTCCTCCACCTGCTGCGCGATGTCGGCGGCCCGCTGCTGCGCGGCCCACGTCGCCGGGAACAGGCGCTTCTTGCTGCGCGCCGTCACCACCGCGATCAGCGGCGCCACCACCAGCGCCACCACCGTCAGCGCCGGGGACAGCCACAGCATCGCCGCCAGCGCGATCACCGCCAGCACCAGCGTGCCCGCCGCCAGCGGCACCATCGACAGCAGCGCGTGCACCAGTTGCAGATCGCTGATCGAGCGGGACACCACCTGGCCGGTGCGCAGCGCGTCCTGCTTGCCGCCGTCCAGCCGCTGCACCGACCCGAACACCGCGCGCCGCAGGTCGTGCTGCACGTCCAGGGCCAGCCGCCCCGCCGTGTACCGGCGCACGAACGCGGCCCCGAACCGGAACACCCCCAGGGCCAGCAGCGCGGCGACCACCCACCCGAGGCGATCCGAGCCGCCCGCGACGGCGTCGTCCACCGCGACCTTCGTCAGCAGCGGGACCGCCGCCTCCAGCCCCACCGCCGTCACCGAGGCGCCCAGCGCCAGCGCGAGCGCCACCGGATGCCGACGGCACGCGGCGAAGAGGCGACGGATCCAGCCGCCGCGGTGCTGGCGGGGATCACCGGAGTCGCTCACCCCGCCAGCCTATGCCGAGCCCCCGACGTCGCAGCCCGGCCCGGGCGGGCGTCGCCCGCCCACCACCCGCAGGTGCGAGCAGGGGAACCTTCCTGTCACAGGTGGCAGCAGGGGAACCTTCCTGTCACCCGTGACAACAGGGGAACCTTCCCGTCACCCATGACAACAGAGGAACCTTCCTGTCACGCATGACAGCAGGGGAACCTTCCTGTCACCCGTGGGAGGAAGGTTCCCCTGCTGCCAGACCTCAGGTGACGTCGCGCCGACGGCTGAGCAGCCAGCCGCCGGCGGCGATGGCGGCGGTGTAGCCCATGAACGTGAGCAGGCTCGCCCACCACGGGTTGCCGTAGCTGCCCCCGGCGAAGAAGTGCAGCAGCTCGAACACCTCCGCCGGGACGTAGGGCTCGTCGGCCCCGGCGACGGCGCTGATGAAGATCGGGACGGCGAGGTTGCCGACGATGCCGCTGCCCGCCGCGACCGGCAGGTACGCGTCGACGCCGGTGCCCGACCCGATCAGGAACGCCGACACGATGAACTCGAAGGCGAACCGGTAGAGGACGAGCGAGAGGATCGCGGCGACGGAGTTCGCGACCAGCGCACCGAACCCGACCCCGAGCAGCGTCCACAGCACCATCGACAGCAGCCCGGCCGCGCCGACGGTGAACCAGTCGGCGGGGTTGCCGAACCCGTCGAGCCCGGCGCCGACGAGTCCGCCGAGGCTGGCGAACACCACGTTGGCGATCCCGTAGAGCAGGCCCATGGCGGTGTAGACGATGAGCTTCGCCCCGAGCACGGCGCCGCGCGGGTTCCCGGTGAGGTAGCTGGTGGTGATGCTCTTGTTCCAGTACTCGCCGGAAACGGCCAGCGCCCCGAACAGCGCGGCGAAGATGGTGCTGAAGTTCGTCGACATCGACACCGTGAGCAGCCCGATGGGCAACGTGGCGCCCAGCATCGACTCCAGCTCGTTGATGGTGCCGACCGCGGTGCCGAGCCATCCCGCGCCGAAGCTGAGCACCACGACGGGGATCAGCAGCCCCCACCACAGGTTGATCGTGAAGATCTTCCGGATCTCGGCCTTGACCAGCCCGCGCATCAGTAGCCCCCTCCGGGGCCGCCGAAGCCGGCACCGCCGGGCGGGCCCCACTGACCCGGCTGCTGGATCTGCGCTCCGCCGTACTGGCCCTGGGTGAGCTGGAAGAACAGTTGCTCCAGGTCGACGCGCTCCTCCTGCATCCCGTACAGGGCGACACCGGCCTGCAGCGCGAGGTCGGCCACCCGGGGGGCGTCGGCTCCGGTCACCGCGAGCCGACCGTCCGGCAGGTGCTCGACCGTCAAGGACTCCTGGTGCAGCGCGGCGACCAGGGCGTTCGGGTCACCGGCCTGGACGAGGACGCGGGCGCGCTGGGCGGCGCGCAACTCGTCGAGGTGACCGTTGTAGACGCACTCCCCGCGGCTGACGATCACCACGTGGTCGACGGTGTGCTCCATCTCGCGCAGCAGGTGGCTGGAGACCAGCACCGTCCGCCCGTTCGCGGCGAAGGCCTTGAGGAAGTTGCGCAGCCACGCGATGCCTTCGGGGTCGAGCCCGTTGACCGGCTCGTCGAGCACCAGCACCTGCGGGTCGCCGAGCAGTGCGGTCGCCAGCGACAGCCGCTGCCGCATCCCCAGCGAGAACGTCCCGGCCTTGCGCTGGGCGGCGCTGGCCAGGCCGACGAGTTCCAGCACCCGGTCGGCCTGCGCGTCCGGCACGTTCATCGCGGCCGCGTAGCTGCGCAGGTGGTTGCGGGCGGTGCGCCCCGGGTGGAAGCTCTGGGCCTCCAGCACCGCACCGACGATGGTTCCGGGATTGGCGAGCCGTTCGAACGGCACCCCGTTGATCGTCGCGGTCCCCGCCGTCGGTGTCACCAGCCCCAGGATCATCCGCAGCGTCGTGGTCTTGCCCGAGCCGTTGGGGCCGAGGAACCCGGTCACCGTCCCCGGGTGCACGGCGAAGTCCAGGTTCCGCACCGCGTGGACGGGGCCGAAATCCTTGCTCAGACCCTGCACCAGGATCCGGCCGCTGCCATCGTGCACACGCTCCTCCATCGTCGCGGTCGGTCGTGGCCTCGGCCCCATCCTGCCCGACGCCGCTCAGCGACTCGTGCGGAGTGGACGTTTTCGCGGCGACGTTCAGGGCGGCCACCGGATGTCCCGGTCGACCACCGAGGCCCGGTGGATCTTCTCGTGCGCGGTTTCCAGGTGCCCGCCGACCGGAGTGGGGTTCGGCGGCGGCGTCGTCAGCTCCGGCCTGGTGAACTCCTCGGTGTCCCAGTCGCTCGGGCCGCGACCGCCCTCGGTGACGATGGTGGCCTGCACCTCGGGCAGCACCGGGTCGACCACCGCGGTCGGCTCGACCGCGCGGCGCAACCGCAGGGCGCGGCGGTGCGGGACCGCGGAGTGCTCGACGACGAGCTGCCGGTGCGCGGTCGACCACACCCGGCACGGCCACGGCCGGGCCCGCACGAGGCAGTTCCGGCACCGGCCGTCGGAATCCGGGCGGTGGTCCCGCAGCAGTGCCCGCATGCTCTCCGCGAGCCGCGGCAGCTCGGCCCGCGCCACCGGGAGCAGCATCTCGACCGCACCATCGGTGGCCACCCGGTCGAGGTCATCCAATCGGTCCAGGACCGCCTTGCGCAGCGTCCCGTGCTCCACATCGCCTCCCCGCTCGTCGCAGCCGCCGTTCGCCGGAACGACGGGGAGCCCGATCGGGTCAGCGATCGACTCCAACGGGTGACATCGGCACGGTGAATCCAGGCCTGCACGGGTGACGCCTGATGCTCACCCTATCGAGTGCTTATCGATTCGGGTCCGGACCGACCGGCGGAAGAGCAGGTCCGAAACGTCGGCAGAGGAAGGAAGCTGCCGTACACTGAAAGTGGCGGCCTGCTCCCGGTAACCCCCAGGCCGGTTGAGCGGGCCGCCCCCTAGAGGTGAACGTTTCCTCACGCACCGTCGCCCTTCCACCGCACCGCAGTGCGCCCCCGCATCCGCGCAGGATGCGACGAGCCGAGCACCGCTGCGGAGAAGGCCATGACCCTCGGTGTTTCCTCAGCAGCTGCGAGCAGGGGAACCTTCCTGTCACAGGTGACAGCAGGGGAACCTTCCTCTCACCTGTGGGAGGAAAGTTCCCCTGCTGTCATCCCTGCTCAGCCGAGCACGGCGGCCAGCGAGGTGCTGGAGAGGCTGTGCGCCTCGGCTACCGCCTGGTTGACGAGGTCGCCGCCGTGGGCGTTGAGCCCGAGGGCCAGCGCGGCGTCCTCGCGGGCGGCCTGCCGCCAGCCCTGCTCGGCGATCCGCAGCACGTACGGGAGGGTGACGTTGGTCAGCGCGTGCGTGGAGGTGTTGGGCACCGCCCCCGGCATGTTCGCCACGCAGTAGAAGACCGACTGGTGGACCCGGTAGGTCGGTGCGTCGTGCGTGGTCGGACGCGAATCGGCGAAGCACCCGCCCTGGTCGATCGCGATGTCCACCAGCACGCTGCCGGGCTTCATCGTGGAGACGAGCTCGTTGGACACCAGCGTCGGGGCCTTGGCGCCCGGGATGAGCACGGCACCGACGACGAGATCGGCCGCCCGGACCGACTTCTCGACGGAGTACCGGTTGGACGTCACCGTCCGGATGCGTCCGGCGAAGTCGCGGTCGATGTCGCGGAGCTTGTCGACGTTGGTGTCCAGCAGTTCGACATCGGCACCGAGCCCGAGCGCGACGCGGGCGGCGTTGAGCCCGGCGACCCCGCCACCGATCACGACGACCCGCGCGGGGTGGACACCGGGGACGCCGCCGGGCAGCACCCCGCGACCACCCTCGGGCGTCATCAGCGAATACGCTCCGACCTGGGGAGCGAGTCGGCCCGCGACCTCGCTCATCGGGGCCAGCAGCGGAAGCGCGCCCGCGGCGTTCTGCACCGTCTCGTAGGCGATGCCGGTCGTCCCGGACGCCAGCAGCGCCTCCGTCAGCTCCGCCGAAGCCGCCAGGTGCAGGTAGGTGAACAGCACCTGGTCCCGGCGCATCCGCGGGTATTCCTCGGCGATCGGTTCCTTCACCTTGAGGACCACGTCGCCTTGCGACCACACCTCGTCGGCATCCGGTAGGACCGTGGCCCCCGCCCCGAGGTAGTCCTCGTCCGGGATGGCCGACCCGGCACCGGCGCCCGCCTCGAGGAAGACCTCGTGCCCGCGCGAAGCCAGCTCGTGGACTCCCGCCGGGGTGATCGCGACCCGGTACTCGTTGTTCTTGATCTCGCGCGGTACGGCGACCTTCACGGCGAGTCCTTTCGTTGATGTTGGATCCCACCTTCCACCGCATGCGGAGCGGTCGCATCATGCCCGCGCGATGAGCTTCGCCCGTTGCGTTTGTGCGCACAGCACAAGTAGGCGGACACGATTCGGCCATCCAGGGAACCGCGCGACGAGCCACCGCACGGGCGCTCCCCCGACCGATTCCGATCATGACGATCACGCCGGCGCAGTGCTGGTGACCCGCGCCGAAGCCGTCCCGGTCCGGGCGCTTCAACCGACGTGCGGGGTGAGTGGCAGCAGGGGAACTTTCCTCTCACCTGTGACAGGAAGGTTCCCCTGCTGCCACCCATGACAGGAAGGTTCCCCTGCTGCCACCCGTGACAGCAAAGTTCCTTTGCTGCCACCCCTCACCGCCGGACGCCGAGGCGCCAGACGGTGCGGGTGAGGGGGACGCCGGGCCGGTAGGCGAGCCACGTCGTGCTCGGCGCGTCAAGCACGTGCACGTCGGCGCGGGCGCCGGGGCGGAGCACGCCGACGGCGCCGTCGCCCGCGTCGCGCCGCAGCGCTCGCGCCCCGCCCCAGGTCGCGGCCCGCACGGCCTCGGCGACGCTCATGCCCATCTGCAGCACGGCGGTGCTCACGCAGTGCGCCATCGAGGTGGTGTAGGAGGAGCCGGGGTTGCAGTTGGTGGCGAGGGCGACGACGGCTCCGGCGTCGAGCAGCGCGCGGGCGGGCGGCAGGGGTTGCCGGGTGGACAGGTCGCAGGCGGGCAGCAGGGTCGCGACGGTCCCGGACCCGGCCAGCGCCTCCACGTCGGACGGTTCGAGGTGGGTGCAGTGGTCGACGCTGGCGGCGCCTTCCTCGACGGCGAGCCGCACGCCGGGGCCGGGGCCGAGCTGGTTGCCGTGGACGCGCAGGCCGAGGCCGCGGGCGCGGGCGGCGCGCAGCACCCGGCGGGACTGCTCGGCGTCGAAGGCCCCGCGCTCGCAGAACACGTCGCACCAGCCGACGTGCGGCAGCACGGCGTCGAGCATGGCGCCGCAGACTAGGCCGAGGTAGTCGTCGGTGTCCTGGGGCACCACGTGGGCGCCGAGGAAGGTGACCTCGTCGGCGGCGGTCGCGGCGATCCGGGCGGCGCGGAGTTCGTCGTGGACGGTGAGCCCGTAGCCGGTCTTGGTCTCGACGCAGGTGGTGCCCTGGGCGAGCGCTTCGTCGAGGTGCCGCCGGAGGGTCGCGGCGAGCTGTTCGTCGGTGGCGGCGCGGGTGGCGCGCACGGTCACCTCGATGCCGCCCGCCCGGTAGGGCTCCCCGGCGATCCTCGCGGCGAACTCGTCGGTGCGGTCCCCGGCGAACACCAGGTGGGTGTGGCTGTCGACCCAGCCGGGCAGCACGGCGGCGCCGTCGACGTCGACGCGGGTGTCGGCGGGCGGTACCCGGTGGTCGGGGCCGACCCAGGCGACCCGCTCGCCGTCGAGGACCAGGGCGGCGCCGCGCGGGGTGCCGAGCTCGGGGTCGTGGGTGGTGAGTTCGCCGATGCCGGTGATGGCGGTGCTGGTCACGGGTCCTCCCGCAGGTCGTCGATCGCGGAGCGCAGCGCGGCCGGGACGTCGATGGTGCGGTGCGCGCGGTCGCGGACGACGTGCTCGCCGCCGACGACGACGTCGCGGACGTCGGCGGCCCGGGCGACGGCGGGCACGTCGGTGAGTTCGACCCCGGCCAACCGGGCCGAGCCGAGGTCGAGGGCGACGAGGTCGGCCGGGGCACCGGGGGCGAGGGCCCCGCCGGGCATGCCCAGGGCGCGGTGCCCGGCGGCGGTGGCCATGCCGAGCAGCGCGGCCGGGGTGAAGTGGCCGCGCCTGCCGGTGGCCAACCGCTGCCCGGCTTCGACGGCCTGCGCCTCGGCCCACGGGTCGACGGCGGAGTGCCCGTCGCTGCCGATGGACAGCGTCGCCCCCGCCGCGGCGAGGGCGCCGGCGGGGCCGATGCCGTCGGCGAGGTCGGCTTCGGTGGTCGGGCACAGGCAGACCCCGGCGCCGCCGAGCGCGGTGACGTCCTCGTCGGTGAGGTGGGTGGCGTGCACGGCGGTGAACTCGGCGTCGAGCGCGCCGCGCGCGGCGAGCAGCCCGGTGGGCGTGGTGCCGTGCGCGGCGCGGCAGGCGGTGTTCTCGGCGGGCTGCTCGGACAGGTGCGCGTGCAGCGGTGCGCCCCGGTGGCGCGCCCAGTCGACGACGTGCGGGATCTGCTCGGCGGGCACCGCGCGCACCGAGTGCACGGCGGCGCCGATGCGCTGGCCCGGTCCGGGGCGCAGCGCGTCGACGCGCTCGGCCCAGGCGTGCGCGTCGCCGTCGGAGAAGCGCAGCTGCGGTTCGTCGAGCGGGGTGCCGAAACCGCCCGCGAGGTAGCAGGTGTCGAGCAGCGTGCAGCGGATCCCGGCGTCCCGCGCGGCGTGGAGCAGCGCCTCCCCCATCGCGTTGGGATCGGCGTAGCGGGTGCCGCCGGGCGCGTGGTGGACGTAGTGGAACTCGCCGACGGCGGTGTACCCGGCGAGCAGCATCTCGGCGTAGGCGGCCCGGGCGAGCCGGTGGTAGCGGTCGGGGTCGAGGCGCCGCGCGAGCCGGTACATCCGGTCCCGCCAGGTCCAGAAGGTGCCGGGGCCCCCGGCGCCGCGCAGCGCCCGGTGGAAGGCGTGCGAGTGCGCGTTGGCCGCGCCGGGGACGACGAGCCCGGTCAGCCGCGTGGCGAAGCCGGGTTCGGCGCCGGGGCGCACCGCGGTGATCCGGTCGCCGTCGACGTCGAGCAGCACGGCGGGCGCGGGGCCGGTGGGCAGCCACGCGCGCTCGCACCAGTAGGCGGTCACGGGGCGGCCAGCTCGCGCAGCACGCGGGTCAGGGCCCGCACGCCCGCGGCGCAGTCGTCGGGTTCGGCGTGCTCCTGCGGTGCGTGGCTGATGCCGGTGGGGTTGCGGACGAACAGCATCGCGGTGGGCACCTCGGCGGCGAGCACGCCCGCGTCGTGCCCGGCGCCGGTGGGCAGCGCGGGCGCGTCGTCGAGCAGGGCGGCGCACCGGTCCCGCAGCGCGGTGTCGAAGCGCACGGCGCCGCTGCGGGATTCCTCGGTGACGGCGACCGCGCAGCCCTCGTCGGCGGCGGCTTGCCGCGCGAGCCCGGTGAGTTCGGCGACCACGTCCCGCACCCGCGCGTCGCCGGGGGCGCGGGCGTCGAGCCAGACGTCCACGGCGGAGGCGATGACGTTGGTGCCGCCGGGGACGGGCCGCAGCCGCCCGACCGTCGCCCGGCCGTCGGGGGTGGCGGCGGCGACCCGGCGGGCCGCGGTGACCAGCGCGGCGGCGGGCAGCATCGGGTCGCGCCGGTCGTCGAGCCGGGCGGTCCCGGCGTGGTCGCCGCGCCCGGTGAACCGGAACCGCCAGCGGCCGTGCGCGTCGATGCCGCGGGCCACGCCGACCGCCCGGTCCAGCGCCCGGCCCTGCTCGACGTGCAGCTCGACGAATCGCCCGAGGTGCCGCAGCGCCTCCTCGTCGCGGCCGAGGTGCTCCGGGGCGCCCCCGGCGGCGCGCATCGCCTCGGCGAAGGTGGTGCCGTCGGCGTCCCGCAGGGCCCGCGCCCGGTCCGGGTCGATCGCCCCGGTGAGCAGCCGGGAACCGAGGCACGGCACCCCGAACCGGCCGCCTTCCTCCTCGGCGAAGGCCACCACCGCCACCGGGCGGGCGGGCCGGAAACCCGCGTGCCGCAACGAGTCCACGGCGGCGAAGGCGGAGGCGACGCCGAGCGGGCCGTCGAAGGCGCCGCCGCCGGGCACCGAGTCGAGGTGGCTGCCGGTGACCACCGCGTCCGGTCCCGGCGGGCCCCACCACGCCCACAGGTTCGCGTTGCGGTCGGTGGTGGTGGTCAGCCCGCAGGCGGCGGCGCGGTCGGCGAACCACTCCCGCGACCGGCGGTCGGCGTCGTCGAAGACGTGCCGGGAGTAGCCGCCGCGGTGCGGGTCGCGGCCGATGTCGGCGAGGTCGTCGAGGAGCCCGCTCACAGCGGCACCCGCAGTCCGCCGTCGCGGGCGACCTGCCGGGCCCGCTGGTACCCGGCGTCGGCGTGCCGCAGCACCCCGGTCGCCGGGTCGTTGGTGAGCACCCGGTCGAGCTTGCGGGCGGCGAGGTCGGTGCCGTCGGCGACGGTGACCTGCCCGGCGTGCAGCGACCGGCCCATGCCGACGCCGCCGCCGTGGTGCAGCGACACCCAGGTGGCGCCGGAGGCGGTGTTGACCAGGGCGTTGAGCATCGGCCAGTCGGCGACGGCGTCGGAGCCGTCGGCCATCGCCTCGGTCTCCCGGTACGGCGAGGCCACCGATCCGCAGTCCAGGTGGTCGCGGCCGAGCACGAGCGGCGCGGCGACTTCCCCGGCGGCGACCATCTCGTTGAACCGCTGCCCGGCGCGGGCGCGCTCGCCGTACCCGAGCCAGCAGATCCGCGCGGGCAGGCCCTGGAAGGAGACCTTCTCCCCGGCCAGCCGGATCCACCGGGCGAGGTGGTCGTCGTCGCCGAACATCTCCAGCACGGCGCGGTCGGTGGCGGCGATGTCGGCGGGGTCGCCGGACAGCGCGGCCCACCGGAACGGTCCCTTGCCGGCGCAGAACAGCGGCCGGATGTAGGCGGGCACGAAGCCCGGGTAGTCGAAGGCGCGGGCGCAGCCGCCGGTCAGCGCCTCCCCGCGCAGCGCGTTGCCGTAGTCGAAGACCTCGGCCCCGGCGTCGAGGTACCCGACCATCGCCTCGACGTGCTCGGCCATCGATTCCCGCGCCCGCGCGGTGAAGTCCTCGGGGTCGCGCCGGGCGCGGTCGGCCCAGTCGGCGAGCGCGATGCCGCGCGGCAGGTAGGCCAGCGGGTCGTGCGCGGAGGTCTGGTCGGTGACGACGTCGGCGGGCACCCCGCGCCGCAGCAGTTCCGGCAGCACCTCGGCGGCGTTGCCGAGGACCGCGACCGACCGCGCCCGGCGGGCGTCCTTCGCGGCGACCGCGCGGCGCACCGCGTCGTCGAGGTCGTCGGCGACCTCGTCGAGGTAGCCGTGCCGGACCCGGCGGTGGGCGCGCTCGGGGTCGCATTCGACGACCAGGGCGGCGCCGCCGTTCATGGTGATCGCCAGCGGTTGCGCGCCGCCCATCCCGCCGAGCCCGGCGGTGGCGGTGAGGGTCCCGGCGAGGCTGCCGCCGAAGCGCTGTTCGGCGACCGCCGCGAAGGTCTCGTAGGTGCCCTGCAGGATGCCCTGGGTGCCGATGTAGATCCACGATCCGGCGGTCATCTGCCCGTACATCATGAGGCCGAGGGCGTCGAGGCGGCGGAATTCCGGCCAGTTCGCCCAGTCCCCCACCAGGTTCGAGTTGGCGATGAGCACTCGGGGCGCCCACTCGTGGGTGCGCAGCACGCCGACCGGTTTGCCGGACTGGACGAGCAGCGTCTCGTCCTCGGCGAGCCCGGTGAGTTCGGCGACCAGCGCGTCGAAGCTGGCCCAGTCGCGGGCCGCCCGACCGCTGCCGCCGTAGACCACGAGGTCCTCGGGGCGTTCGGCGACCTCGGGGTCGAGGTTGTTGCGCAGCATCCGCAGCGCGGCTTCGGTGCTCCAGCTCCGGGCGGTGCGGGTGGGTCCGCGCGGGGCGCGCACGGTCCTGGCTCCGGTCATCGTCGGCTCCCGTCGGGTAGGTGCGCGGTGGCGGTGTGCACCGCGCCGGTGCGGATCAGCGCCGCAGCGGCGGCGATCTCGGGGGCGAGGTGGCGGTCCGGTCCGGGTCCGGGCACGTGCTCGCGCAGCAGGTCGCGGACCGCGCCGGTGACCGGGCCCGGGTGCAGCGGGGCGCGCAGGTCGAGGGCGCGGGCGGCGGTGAGCAGCTCCACGGCGAGGACCTCGGTGAGCCCGTCGAGGGCGCGGCGCAGCTTGCGGGCCGCCGACCAGCCCAGCGACACGTGGTCCTCCTGCATGGCGCTGGTGGGCAGCGAGTCCACCGAGGCCGGTACCGCGATCCGCTTGAGCTCGCTGACGATCCCGGCCTGGGTGTAGTGGGCGATCATGTGCCCGGAGTCGACTCCCGGGTCGTCGGCGAGGAACGGCGGCAGCCCGTGCGAGCGGGCCACGTCGAGCATCCGGTCGGTGCGGCGTTCGGCCATCGAGGCGACGTCGGCGACCGCGATCGCCAGGAAGTCCAGCGCGTAGCCCAGCGGGGCGCCGTGGAAGTTGCCGTTGGACTCGACCCGGCCGTCGTCGAGCACCACCGGGTTGTCGATGGCGGCGGCCAGTTCCCGGTCGGCGACCCCGGTGGCGTGGGCGAGGGTGTCGCGGGCCGCGCCGTGCACCTGCGGGGCGCAGCGCAGCGAGTAGGCGTCCTGCACCAGCGAGCACTCGGGGCCCCGGTGGCTGGCCACGATCGGCGAATCGGCGAGGGCGGCGCGCATCCGGGCCGCCGACACGGCCTGGCCGGGGTGCGGGCGCAGCCGCTGGAGGTCGGCGGCGAACACCCGGTCGGTGCCCAGCAGCGCTTCGACGCTCATCGCGGCGGTGACGTCGGCGACCTCCACCAGCCGGGTCAGGTCGTGCAGCGCCAGCACCAGCATCCCGAGCATCCCGTCGGTGCCGTTGGTCAGCGCCAGCCCTTCCTTCTCGGCGAGCACCACCGGGGTGATCCCCGCCGCGGCGAGCAGGTCCGCGGCGCGACCCCGGGCGCCGGTGGCGTCGTGCGCCTCGCCCTCGCCGGTCAGCGCCAGGGCCACCGCGGCCAGCGGCGCGAGGTCGCCGGAGCAGCCCAGCGATCCGTGCTCGTGGACCACCGGGGTGATCCCGGCGTTGAGCAGCGCGACCAGCGCGTGCGCGGTGGCCGGGCGGACGCCGGTGCGACCGCTGGCAATCGTGCGCAGGCGCAGCAGCGCCATCGCCCGCACCACTTCGGATTCCACCTCGGCGCCGGCGCCCGCCGCGTGCGAGCGGACGAAGGACCGCTGCATGGCGGCGCGCAGCTCGGCCGGGATGCGGCGCACCGCGAGCGCGCCGAACCCGGTGGACACCCCGTAGGTGGCGGTGGGATCGGCGGCCAGCGCCGCGATGTGCTCGCGGGTGGCGGCGATGCCCCGTTCGGCGGCCGGGCTCAGGGCCACCGCAGCGCCGCGCCGGGCGACGTCGACGACCTGGTCTCGGGTCAGCGGTTCGGGACCGATCGCGATCTCGGGCATGGCCCCATTGAACGCGGCTCGCGGTCCCCGCGGCGGGCGGTTGCGCTGTCGGTGTCCGGGATTCCAGACTCCCGGATGAACGCGGGAGGGCGCATGGGCACCAGCGGCAAGGTTCCCGCGCTGCGGCGCGGCCTGGACATCCTGGGGGTGCTGGCCGAGCACGCCGGGCCGGTCCCGGCGGACGTGCTGGTCCGCGAACTGCGGCTGCCCCGCTCCACGACCTACCACCTGCTGGCCGAGCTGGTCGCCGCCGGGTACGTGACGCACCTGCCCGAGGAGCACCGCTACGGCCTGGGCGCGGCGGCGTTCGAGCTGGGCGCGGCGTCGCTGCGGCACCTCCCGCTGCGGCGCCTCGGCGATCCGCTGCTGCGCAGGCTGGTCGACGAGGTCGGGGCCACCGCGCACCTGGGCGTGCTGCACGGCGGCGAGGCCCGGTACGTGGTCAAGCAGCGCCCGGCCCGGCCGCAGACGCTGGTGACCGCCGTCGGGGTGCGGCTGCCCGCGCAGCTCACCGCGTCCGGCCGGTCGATGCTGGCCCGGCTGCCCGCCGCGCAGGTGCGGGCGCTGCTGCCGGTCCGGGAGCGGTTCGTGCTGCGCACCGGACGCGGCCCGCGCGACCTGCCCGGGCTGCGCCGGGTGCTGGCGGTGGAGCGGCGCCGGGGCTGGTCGGTGGAGGACGGCCACGTCACCGCGGGGTTCGCCTCGGTGGGCTGCCCGGTGCTGGACCGGTCGGGGTGGCCGGTGGCGGCGATCAGCGTCACCTTCCGGCACCACTGCCCGGACGGGTGCGAGCGGACCTGGCCGGACCTCGCCGCCCAGGTCCGCCGGGCGGCCGCCGAACTCGCGGCCCGCCTCGACGGCCGCCCCGTCCCCCGGAAGCCCCCGGAAGGGTGGTGAGTGAGGGGCACCCTTGTCCGAGTAACTGGGGCAAGGGTGCCCCTCACCCGGAAAAAGATCACCCGAACGGGGAGCCGGGTCCGGCTCGCTCCGCTCCCGCGCTGCGCGTTACCCGAAAGCTGCCGGAGTGAGGGGCACCCTTGTACGTGCCCGGTACATCAGGAACGGCTCCCGGAGCGGGAAGACCGCTGAGGTTCCGCCACTCGCACCGCCACGCAGCTCGCGCTGAAAGTGGTCCTCGGTTCAGATGCCCGCTTCGGCGAGGAAGTCGCGGGCCACGTCGGCCGGGTTGGCCTTGTCGACTTCGAGGCGGCGGTTGAGGTCGGTGAGCTTCTCGGTGGTCAGCGCCGCCGAGACTCGGTCGAGCACCGCGGTCTGCTCCGGGGACAGCCGGCCGGAACCGACCAGCGGCACCACGTTCTGCGCCGGGAACATGTTCTTCGGGTCGTCGAGCGGCACCAGGCCGTGGGTGGCGATCTGGGACGAGGTGGTGAACAGGTTCGCCACCTGGATCTGGTCGGCGAGCAGCGCGTCGACGGTGATGGTCCCGGCCTCGACGCTGCGGATCTCGCGGAACGTGCAGCCGTACTCGCGGGCGATCACCGACTCCCAGCGCTCCTTCCACTCGGCGGGCGCGCCGAGCACCAGGTCGCCGCAGCGGGGGCCGAGGTCGGCCATCGAGCGCACGCCGCCGGCGGCGGTCTCGGGGGTCACCGTCAGCACGTCGGAGTTCTCGGCCGGGGACGGGGTGAGCACCTCCAGCTCCGGCGGCAGCGCGGCGCGCAGCGCCTCGGTGACCTGGGTGCTCTCGGTCGCGGTGGCGCGCGGGTCGAGGTACTGGAGCAGGTTGCCGGTGTACTCGGGCACCACGGCGAGCTCGCCGGAGCGCGCCGCGTTGACGTAGAACTCGCGGGCACCGATCCGCGGCCGGGTCTCCACCTCCGCGCCGGTGCCGCGCAGCGCCTCGGCGTAGACGTGCATGAGCAGCTCGCTCTCGGCGAAGTCGGCGGAACCGACCACCAGCGCACCGCTGTCGCGCTGCTGCTCCCGGTTGGCCTCCAGCGGGTCCTGCGCGCCGCAGCCGGTGAGCACCAGCAGCGCGGCGAGCGCGCCCAGCAGCAACCGCTTCATCCTCGACTACCTCCTTGTCGGGCGGCCGTGGTGAGGCCGCGCGGCACGAGCAACCGGGTCACCCCGGCCAACACCAGGTCGAGCAGCACCGCGAGCACCGCGATGGCGATGGCCGCCGAGGCCATCTGGGCGTAGTCGCTGACCTTGAGGCCGTCGAGCAGGATGCGCCCGAGCCCGCCGAGCCCGACGTAGGCGGCGACCGCGGCGGTCGCCACGACCTGCAGCATCGCGCTGCGCACCCCGCCGAGGATCAGCGGCAGCGCGGTCGGCAGTTCGACCTGCCACAGCCGCTGGCGCGGGGTCATGCCCATGCCGCGCGCGGCGTCGACGGCGTCCGGCGGCGCGTTGCGGATGCCCGCGTGCGCGCCGGACAGGATCGCCGGGACGGCCAGCACGACCAGTCCGGCCAGCGCCGGGACCTCGCCGAGCCCGAAGCCGAGCACCAGCAGGGTGACCAGGCCGAGCGTCGGCAGCGCCCGCAGCGCGTTGCTCACGCCGACGACGAGCACCCCGCCGCGCCCGGTGTGCCCGATCCAGACGCCGAGCGGGATGGCCAGCACCGAGGCGGCGGCCACCGACACCACGCAGTAGTACAGGTGCAGCAGGGTCTGGGCGGGGATGCCGTCCGAGCCGCGCCAGTGCGCGGGATCGGTCAGCCACGCGATCAGCTCAGCGAACACCGGCCGCTCCCCTCGCCCGCGCCCACGGGGTCAGCAGCCGCGACACCGCCACCAGCAGCAGGTCGACCAGCAGTGCCAGCAGCAGGGTCAGCACGATGCCGACGACGATCTGCGCCGGGTAGTCGCGCTGGAACCCGTCGGTGAACAGCCGCCCCAGGCCGCCGATGCCGACCAGCGCGCCGACGCTGACCAGGCTGATGTTGCTCACCGACGCCACCCGCACGGCGGCGGTCAGCACCGGCACCGCCAGCGGCAGCTCCACCGCGACGAACCGCTTGCCCGGCGGGTAGCCCATCGCGGTCGCGGCGGCCACCACCTGCTCCGGCACCGAGCGCAGCGCGTCGGCGACCGGCCGCACCAGCAGCGCCGCGGTGTAGAGGGTCAGGGCGATGACCACGTTGACCGAGGACAGCAGCGGGGTGCCGAGGATGCCGGGGATGATCACGAACAGCGCCAGCGAGGGGATCGTGTAGAGCACGTTCGCCGCGCCCTGCACCGGCCCGCGCACCCACCGCACCTGCTGCACGAGCCGCCCCAGCGGTAGCGCCAGCGCGACGCCGAGCAGCAGCGGCAGCAGCGCCAGGTAGACGTGCTGGGCGAGCTGCCGCAGCACCAGCTCCCGGTTGCTGGGGCTGGCGGCGAAGTCGAGCAGCGCGTCGATCACGGCCGGTCCCGGGCGTCGCGGAGGACGGCGAGGACGTCGTCGGCGGTGACCACGCCGCGGAACCCGCCGTCGGCGTCGACGACCACGCCGAGGCCGGAGGGCGCGGACAGCGCCGCGTCCAGCGCGCCGCGCAGCGGGCCGTGCTCGGGGTGCAGCGAACCTCCCGCGACCAGCCGGTCCTCGGTGAGCGGGTCGGTCACCGCGGTGCCGGGCGGCAGCCAGCCGCGCGGGCGCCGGTCGGCGTCCACCGCGAGCCGCCAGTCCGGTGCGTCCGCGACGGGTTCGCCCAGCGGCACCGGGTCGGCGTGCCGCAGCGGCAGCGCGGCGGAGTCCACGAAGGACAGCCGCCGGTAGCCGCGGTCGCGGCCGACGAACGTGGTGACGAAGTCGTCGGCGGGTTCGGCGAGCAGGTGGTCGGGGTCGGCGTACTGGGCGAGGTGCCCGCCCTGGCGCAGCACCGCGACCCGCTCGCCGAGGGTGATCGCCTCGTCGATGTCGTGGGTGACGAACAGGACGGTCTTGTCCAGTTCGTCCTGCAACCGCAGCAGTTCGTTCTGCAGGTCCTCGCGCACCACCGGGTCGACGGCGCTGAACGGCTCGTCCATCAGCAGCACCGGCGGGTCGGCGGCGAGCGCGCGGGCCACCCCGACGCGCTGCTGCTGCCCGCCGGAGAGCTGCACCGGGTAGCGGCGGCCGAGTTCGGCGGGCAGCCCGACCCGGTCGAGCAGCTCGGCGGCGCGGGCGCGGGCGGCGCGGCGGGTGGCGCCGGAGAGCATCGGCACGGTGGCGACGTTGTCCAGCACGGTGCGGTGCGGGAACAGCCCCGCCTGCTGGATCACGTAGCCGATGCCGCGGCGGAGGTCGGCGGGGTCGCGGTCGCGGACGTCGGCGCCGTCGACGAGGACGCGGCCCGAGGTGGGGTCGATCATCCGGTTGACCATCCGCATCAGCGTGGTCTTGCCGCAGCCGGACGGGCCGACGAGCACGGTGATGGTCCCCTCCGGCACCGAAAGGCTCAGCTCGTGCACCGCGACCGTGCCGTTGGGGTACTCCTTGCGCACCGCCTGGAACTCGATCACCGACGCCCCTCGTCGATCGCCCTCCGAGCGGCCGCACCGCTCCGAACCCGGCCGACCCTAACCCGATCAGGCGAAACCTGCCGGGCACCGAGACCCTCGTGTGATCGCCCTCTCACCAGGTGGGACGGGATCGGCGGTGCCGCCCTCCGCGCGGTCCGTAGGCTGGCAGGTCCGATGAACACCACCTCCCTCGACGCCGTGGACGCCCTGCTCGCCGACGCCGGCGTGCACAGCAGGCCGTTGCGCGAGGTCCTGGCGCTGCTCGCCGCCGGACCGCTGCCCTTCGACGAGCTGGTCCGGCGCAGCGCGCTGCCCCGCCGCACCGTGGAAGACCTGCTCGCCGCGCTGGGCCCGGACCTCGACCGCGATGCGGACGGGTGCCGGCTGGCCCCGGCGGTCCGCGCGGAGTACCGGTCCAGGTTCGCGCCGCCCGCCGCCGAACCGGACGCCGAGGTGGCCGCGCTGCTGCGCCGGTTCATCGCCACCGGACCCGCCCCGCTGGCCGCGCTGGACCACGTCACCGCCACCCCGGAGACGGTGCTGCGCCGCGCCGAATGGCTGCGCGACCACTACGACCTCACCGGAGCCCGGCTGCTGTTCCTCGGCGACCACGACCTGACCTCGACGGCCGTCGCGCTGCTGGCGCCGGAGGCCTCGATCACCGTCGTCGACGTCGACGAGCGGATCCTGCGGCACCTCGACGCGCTGTCCGCCGAGCACCGGCTCGGCGTGCGGACGCTGCACGCCGACCTGCGCTTCGGGCTGCCCCCGGCGGTGCAGGCCGGGGCCGACCTGGTGTTCACCGACCCGCCCTACACGCCGGAGGGGATCGGGCTGTTCGCCGGGCGTGCGGCGGAGGCGATGGCCGGGCCGGGCAGCAGGCTGCTGCTGGCCTACGGTTTCAGCCCGCGCACGCCCGCGCTCGGCCTGAAGGTGCAGCAGGAGCTGCTGCGGCTGGGCATGGTCTTCGAGGCGGTGCTGCCCGGTTTCCACCGCTACGAGGGCGCGCAGGCCATCGGCAGCGCCGCCGACCTCTACGTCTGCCAGCCGACCGGCAAGGCCCGCAAGAAGGGCGCCCGCGGCCAGGCCATCTACACCCACGGCCCGCAGTCGGTGGAGTCCGCGGGCGGGCCCGCTCCGCTGGAGGCGCTGGGCGCGCTGCTCGGCACCCCGGTCACCGCGCTGCGCGGCCCGGACTGGACCGCGCCGGTCAGCGCCGCGGCGGTGTTCGACCTGCGCGCGGACCCGGGGCCGTGGCTGGCCCGGATGCTGCTGGCCTGCGGCGCCGACCGGGTCGCGTTCCTGCTGCCCAACCAGCACCCGGACCTCGCCGACGAACGCGGGCAGCGCGCGCTCGCCGACCTGGTCGCGGGCAAGTACGCGCTGCGGCTGCACCGCAGCACCCCCGATCCCGCGCACGCGGTGGTCGTGGCCGAGGCGGTCACCGACGACTCGGCGGCGGGACGGCTGCTCCGCCGCGCCCACGGCAAGCTCGGCAACGTGTGGCGGGAAGCGCTGATCGCCACCGGCGGCGGCACCAAGCGCGCGGCCGCCGACCGGGTCGCGGCGCTGGTCCCGGAGCCCGAGGACCTGGCGCTGCGGCTGATCGACCTCCCCCGCCACCGCATCGCCGAGCTCCTCACCGCGGCCCGCACGGCCTGAGGGGTCCTTTCACAATGCGGCGGAGCCGCATGCGGTGCGGCCGTCAACCCGCACCGCCACGCAGACCATTCTGAAACAGGTCCTGAAGCGAGTGCTCGGCGCCGATCACGGGGTCGGCGTGGCCAGCGGGCCGTCCGCCAGCAGCGCGCGGAAGTCCCGGGCGGGCATCGCCTTGGCGAACAACCAGCCCTGGTAGGCGTCCACCCCGACACCGCAGAGGGCGTGGAACTGGGTGGCGGTCTCCACGCCCTCGGCCACGCAGTAGCGGCCCATCGCGCGGGCCATGTCCACCACCGCGCGGGCCACCGCGAAGTCCGAGGCGTCGCCGCCGACCCCGGCGACGAACCGGCGGTCGACCTTGATGATCTGCGCGGGCAGTTCCTTGAGCCGGGCCAGCGACGAGTACCCGGTGCCGAAGTCGTCCACCGCGAAGCGCACCCCCCGCGCGACCAGCTCGGCCATCTCCTGCCGGGTGCGCGAGGGCAGGTCCACCAGCGCCGTCTCCACCAGTTCCAGCACCACCCGGTGCCAGTCCAGCCCGGTCTCGGCGACCACGTCGGTCACCGTGTCGACGAAGTCCGGGCCGCCGGGCACCAGACCGGCCAGGTTCACCGCCACCCCGACCTGACGACCGCCGCTGCGCGGCCACCGGGCGGCCTCGCGCAGCGCGGTGCGCAGCACCCAGCGGTCCAGGTCGCGCAGCAGGTCGCCCTGCTCGGCGACCGGCAGGAACGCGTCCGGGGCGAGCAGCCCGCGGTCCGGGTGCGGCCACCGGACCAGCGCCTCCGCGGTGACCACCGAACCGTCGGGGGCCACGACCGGCTGGTAGTGCAGGGTGAGCCCGTCGCGGTGCAGCGCCTCCCGGAGCTGGCCTTCGAGCTGGAGCTGCCGGTCGGCCGAGGCCATCAGCGCCGGGCTCGCCAGCGACACCCGACCGGAGCCGCGCCGCTTGGCCTCGAACATCGCCGCGTCGGCGAAGCGCAGCAGGTCCTCGCCCCCGGCGCCGGGGCCGCTGGGCACCGCCGCGCCGATCGACGCCGACACCCGGATGAGCTGGCCGTGCACCGGGACCGCGGTGCGCAGCAACCCGGACACCCGGGTCGCCACCGAGTCGAGCCCGCCGACCGCGCCCACGTCCGAGCAGATGATGACGAACTCGTCGCCGGACAACCGGGCGGCGGTGCAGCAATCGGGCAGCCCGCCTTCGAGCCGCCGGGCCAGCGCGACCAGCAGCTCGTCACCCGCGTCGTGGCCCAGCGAATCGTTGATCCGCTTGAAGTTGTCGATGTCGCAGAACAGCACCGCCACGTCCACCGGGTCCGCGCCGCCGAGCAGCGACCGCAGCAGCTCCTTGACCGCCGCGCGGTTCGGCAGCCCGGTGAGGTCGTCGTGGGTGGCCTGGTAGCGCAGCGCCTCGGCGGCGCGCCGCCGCTCGGTGACGTCCTGGAACACCACCAGCCAGAACCGGGTGCCGTCGTCCTGCACCGACGAGGACACGTGCAGCTCGCAGTGCACCGGCTCGCCGTCGGCGCGGACCAGCACCCGGTGCGGCACCCGCCTGCGCCGCTCCCCGGGCAGCTCGGCCAGCGCCACCGGCTGGTCCGCGGGGTGGGCGAGGTCCTGGATGCCGCGCCCGCGCAGCTCCTCCAGCCGGTAGCCGAGCAGCTCGCACAGCGCGTCGTTGGCCGTGACCAGCCGCTCGGCCGGGTCGAACAGCCCGATGCCGACCGGGGTGATGTGGACCAGGTCGGTGAACCGCTTGCTGGTGCGCTCCATCCGGGTGACCGCGGCGCGGTGCTCGGTGACGTCCTGCACGGTGCCGAACACCCGCACGACCCGGCCGGACCGGTCGTGCTCGGCGCGCCCGGTGCACAGGTAGACCCGCTTGCCGGGCAGGTCGCGCAGCTCGGCCTCCCGCACGCTGCCCGGCGGGCCCTCGAACAGCCCCCGGTAGAACGCCAGCGCCTTGTGCCGGTCGGCCGCGAACGTGAAGTCCACCAGGGCGTGCGCGTCGTCGACCTCGCCCGCGCGGGACCCGGCGAGGAAGTCGGTGAGGATCGGGCTGCGGTAGAACTCGCCGGTGTCCGGGTAGTAGGCGAAGCTGCCGACCCTGGCGAGCTGCTGGGCCTCCAGCAGCCGGGCGTGGTCGTCGTCCTCGGGGGCCGCGGCGCGGGGGGCGGCGACGTCGGAGAGGTCGACCAGGACGGTCACCCACAGGTCCGCCGAGTCGCTGTGCCGCCAGGTCAGCGCGCGCACCGGGACGTCCTCGGCGGAGGTGCGCAGCACCGACCGGTCACCGTGCCGGACCACCAGGTCGGCGAGCCGGCGCCCGGTGAGCTCCCGCGCGCAGCGCAGCCCGGCCAGCCGCACCGCGTGCTCGGTCGCCCGCACCACCAGGCCGTCGGCGGTGCTGAGCAGGGCGGGCGCGTCCGGCAGCGGCAGCGCGGTCCGCACCCGCTCGTCGTCCTCGGGGCCGTCGCGGTGCTGGTATCCCAGCGCCCCGGCCGAGGGCTCGTCGGTCAACTGCACTCCTCCTGCGTAGCGGTCACGTCGGGTACGACGCGGACTCCGGTCGCTCCAGCACGCCTCGAACGAGTGACCGGCACCACAGCGAGTTCCGGCGCGACCTTACCGGCCCAGCACCGGAGGTTCGCGGGCGTGCCCCGCCCGAGTGACGACGGAGGAGTGTGTTCGTGACGCCGCCGGGGGAACGTTTTCCGACCCCCGGCGCGGAACCGGTCCGGGACGGCGGGACCGCCCCGGACCGGTCGGCTCACGCGGTGGCCACGCCGTCCTCGCGGGCGGCGGCGGCCACCGCGGCGGTGACCTCGGGCGCCACCCGCGGGTCCAGCGGGCTCGGCACGATGTGCTCGGCGCCGAGGTCGTCGGCCGCGACGTTGGCGATGGCCTCGGCGGCGGCGACCTTCATCCGGTCGGTGATCATCCGCGCACCGGCGTCCAGCGCGCCCCGGAAGATGCCGGGGAAGGCGAGCACGTTGTTGATCTGGTTCGGGAAGTCGCTGCGCCCGGTGGCCACCACCGCGGCGTGCCTGCCCGCGACGTCCGGGTGGATCTCCGGGTCCGGGTTGGACAGCGCGAACACGACGGCGCCGTCGGCCATCCCGGCGACCAGCTCCTCGTCGATGGTCCCGGCCGAGACCCCGATGAGCACGTCGGCGCCGCGCAGCGCGTCACCGATGTCGCCGGTCAGGCCGCGCTGGTTGGTGAACTCCACCAGCTCCCGCTTGATCGGGGTGAGGCCGTCCCGCCCGGCGTGCAGCACGCCGCGCGAGTCGAGCACGACGATCTCGCCGACCCCGGCGGTGTGCAGGATCTTCGCGCACGCCACCCCGGCCGCGCCGGCCCCGGAGATCACCACCCGCAGGTCGGCGAGCTCGCGCCCGGTCACCCGGGCGGCGTTGCGCAGCGCGGCGAGGGTGACCACGGCGGTGCCGTGCTGGTCGTCGTGCATGACCGGGCAGTCCAGCGCCTCGACCAGCCGCCGCTCCAGCTCGAAGCAGCGGGGCGCGGCGATGTCCTCCAGGTTGACCGCGCCGAAGGACGGGCGCAGCCGGACCAGGGTGTCGACGATCTCGTCGACGTCGGTGGTGTCGAGCACCAGCGGGATGGAGTTGAGCCCGGCGAAGGACTTGAACAGCGCCGACTTGCCCTCCATCACCGGCAGCGAGGCGCGCGGGCCGATGTCGCCGAGGCCGAGCACCGCGGTGCCGTCGCTGACCACCGCGACGAGGCGCTGGGTCCAGGTGTAGCGGTCGACGAGCGCGCGGTCGGCGGCGATGGCGCGGCTCACCTGCGCCACGCCGGGGGTGTAGGCGATCGACAGGTCGCGCGCGCTGGCCAGCGGCGCGGTCACGTCGACGCCGAGCTTGCCGCCCTCGTGCGCGGCGAAGATCTCCTCCTGCGTCAGCCCGGTCCCGTTGCCGGAGACCTGCTTGTCGTCGTTCACGGTGGTCACGGCGTCCCTCCTGATAGCCATGCCCGGGAGCCCCTGGGGGCCCGGCGGTGGGCGGCGGTCGTGCGCCGCCCGGTTCGACTGGACTCGGCCGCCCACCCGGGCGTACCGGGCGGGCGCCTCGTTGACCGGGCCGGCTCTCCGTGGTCCGGGAAGCGGTCCGGCGGACGCTGCGGTCGGGACAGTCTGCCAGGCGAGCGGATCACTGTCAGCGATGGGGATCACACCCGACCAGCGTTTTCAACACTTTGTTGACGACGCTCAGCAGTACGCGCATCCGGTTGGACCCGGTGCCGCACCCGCGGCGCGGCACCGCACCGGCCGCTCCGTACGCTCGGGCCGTGCAGGTACGCGAACTCGACATCAGCGACGCGTTCGAATTCACGCCCCCGTCCTTCCCGGACCACCGCGGCCTGTTCGTCGCGCCCTTCCAGGAAGAACCGTTCGCCGCGGCCACCGGGCACCGGATGCGGCTCGCGCAGGTCAACCACAGCGTCTCGGCGCGCGGCGTCATCCGGGGCGTGCACTTCGCCGACGTCCCGCCCGGCCAGGCCAAGTACCTGTACTGCCCGCGCGGCGCGATCCTCGACGTGGTCGTCGACGTGCGCACCGGATCGCCCACCTTCGGCCGGTGGGAGGCGGTCCGCCTCGACTCCGACGAGTACCGCGCGCTCTACCTCGCCGAAGGGCTCGGCCACGCGTTCGCCGCCCTCACCGACGACACCGTGGTCAGCTACCTGTGCTCGACGCCGTACAACCCGGCCGCCGAACACGGCATCGACCCGCTCGACCCGGACCTGGACCTGCCGTGGTCCGAACTGGACGTCGAACCGGTGCTGTCCGACAAGGACCGCAAGGCCCCCCGGCTCGCCGAGGCGCAGGCCGACGGGCTGCTGCCCGACCACCGGACCTGCCTGGAGCACTACGAATCGCTGCGCCGGGCGGGCTGAGCCGCTCAGCGCACCCGCCCCGGGTTCGGCCACAACCGCCACCGCACCGAACCCACCACCTCGGCCGGGCCCAGCTCGCGGGAATCGGTAGAGCCGAAGCCGTTGTCGCCCTCCACGTGCCAGCCGGGGCCCTCCGGGCGCACCGCGCGCTTCACCGACAGCTGCCCCGGCCGGCCCGGCCAGCGCACCAGCACCACGCTGCCCGCGGCGGGCCGACCGCCCACCCGCAGCAGCACCACGTCGCGGTCGCGCAACGTCGGGACCATCGAAGCCCCGCGCACCAGCACCCGCCGCACCGGCCACCGGCCCAGGACCGCCCGCAGCCCGCGTCGCCGAACCCCGGTCGTCGCCTCGTTCCGGGCGCCCTCGCTCATCCCTCCCCCATACACCGACTCCGGGCCGCCGCGCCAGGCGAGGAGCGGCCGCGCGAGTCCACCGTCACCTCCAAGAGGACGCCGGGGATCTTCCGGAGTAGGGTCGGCGCTGTCGGAGCACTCACCTGTCAGGGAGGAAACATGGGACTGCTGTCTCGCATCCTCAGCCCGCGCCTGGAGGCGACCGCGCACTGCGACCTCCCGTGCGGCGTCTACGACCCGGCCCAGGCCCGGATCGAGGCCGAGTCGGTCAAGATGATCCAGCAGAAGTACCAGGACAGCGATGACCCGGAGTACCGCACCCGGGCCATCGTCATCGCCGAGCAGCGCTCGGAACTGGTCAAGCACCACCTGTGGGTGCTGTGGACGGACTACTTCAAGCCGCCGCACTTCGAGAAGTACCCGCAGCTGCACGAGCTGGTCAACAAGGCCACCAAGGCGGCCGGCGCCACCGGGACCAAGGGTTCGATGGACCCGGCCACCGGCCAGCAGCTCCTGGACTACATCGCCGAGATCGACAAGATCTTCTGGGAGACCAAGCAGGGCTGAGCCCCGGTCCTCAACCGGACGCCGCCGGGCGGAACACCACTTCCGCCCGGCGGCGTCTTGTC
Organism: Saccharopolyspora cebuensis; assembly: GCF_039542665.1. Classification (NCBI taxonomy): domain Bacteria; kingdom Bacillati; phylum Actinomycetota; class Actinomycetes; order Pseudonocardiales; family Pseudonocardiaceae; genus Saccharopolyspora; species Saccharopolyspora cebuensis. Next base: position 19,687 of record NZ_BAABII010000019.1, on the reverse strand, counting down.
GCACCGCGCCGATCCGCCGGACGGTCCCGGCTCGGCGCCGGAGCGCGGCGCTCTCGCGGTGCCCGGGCAGCCACCGCGGCAGGAACAGCGGCCCGAAGACCAGCTCCCGCGCGATCAGTCCGAACAGGACGGACCTGCCCACGGGACCGGCCGCGCCGCACGAACCGACCCCTCGACCGATCCGGCGATCACTCCTCCCGCCCCCGCCAGTTCGCGCGCCGCACCGGCTGGCCCGTCCGGCGGCCCGGGGCGCGGATCGGCCGCGATGTCCCGGGCGAACCCGTCGTACCGTGCCGTTTCCGGCGCCGTGCGCGCCGCGTTCGCGAGGACGCCGAACGCGGCCGCGCGTTCCCCCGCTCGGGGTGCGCCCGCGAGGTGCGGCCAGCGCAGCGAGAACCGGACCAGGTGACGAGGTACCGCGCTGGTCGGCGCCTCGCCGCCCGCATCGCCCCCCGCTGCGCCGAAAGCGTGAAACCTCCAACGAAAGCGGAAAACCCCTCATTTCAGGAACCGCCATCGGGTTGCATTCGTCTACTGGATCACAGCGCGGATCGGTCGTCCCGCGGTGCGTGGCGGAAGGGGGTGGACGTGGTGCGTGACCGGATCGCGGCACTGGTGTCCAAGGAGTTCTTCTGGGCGCTGCTGTTCTTCCTCTGCGTGTTCGGCCTGGGTGCGTGGCTGTTCACGCTGGACAACGCCGAGGTCGTCGCGGCCGTGGTCGGCGTCGTGGTCAGCGCCCTGGCGCTGATCGTGAGCCCCACCGAGATGCGCGGCTCGATCCTGGCGGCGCTGGCCTCCGCGCTGGTGCTCGTCCTGGTCGCCGTGCTGGCCGTGCTGGCCTACGGCCGCTTCGCGCCGAAGGACGTCACCGCGGACGCGCGGCTCGACGGAGCGGCCGCCACCACCCTGCGCAGCGGCGAGACGGCGCGCGTGCGGGTGCCCGTGCCCGAGGGTTGGGGGGAGCTCTCGATCGCCTTCGAGGTCGGCGACGACCCCCGGTTCGAGGGCATCCAGGACTGCGCGGACGACCCGGAGACCGGCATCGCGCTGGAGCTGACCGCCCCGGGCCCGGCGGTGGACCTGGAATCCGGCGACGAGCACGTGGTGGAACTGCGCGGCGCCGAGGCCGTCGACGGCACGGTCACCGTGCGGGCCCGCGAAGGCTGCTCGATGCGGCTCGCGGTGCTGCACGCCGAACTGCACCGCTAGGAGGAACAATGCGACGGACCGCACTCGCGTGCACGATCCTGCTCGCCTTCGCCGCGGGCTGCTCCGCGACCGACGAGCCGATCGACGTCGGGATCAAGAACGACCAGTACGGGCTGGCCTTCTACGAGCACGACCCGACCGCGCCCTTCGGCTTCGAGATCACCATGGCGGACGCGCTCACCGAGGAGCTCGGCCGGGCCCCGCGGCACATCGGCGTCGCCTCCCACGTGCGGGAGGAGTGGCTGACCGCGGGCCGGGTCGACCTGATGGTCGCGACCATGTCGATGGCCCCGGAACGGCTGGAACCCGGCGAGTTCGACATGGTCGGCCCCTACCTCCGGACCCACGCCGCCCTGCTGGCCAAGACCGGCTACACCGGCGAGACCGACCCCGGCCGGATCCCCGTCTACAAGATCTGCACGCTGCGGGACAGCACCACGGAGAGCTACCTCACGACCATCCACGACGGCGCCGGCCCCCGGACCGAGGCCTCGGTCACCGAATGCCTCGACCGGCTCAAATCGGGCGCGGTCGACGTGGTCGCCACCGACGAGATCATCCTGCGCGGTGTGCTCCTGCGCGAACCCGGCCTCTTCACGATCGTCAACGAGGGGTTCGGGGCGGCGGAGGAGTACGGCATCGGCATCTCGGGGTCCAGCGGGATCGACTGCCGGCAGGTCGAGCGGTGGCTCTGGACTACGTGCAGCGCGACTGGGTGGACGACCTCGGGCGCAGCTTCGAGGGCAGCATCGGCGACCTCGACGAGTACCGGGTGTCGCCGACCGACATCGACAACGAGTCCACCTGCTGACCGGCCCGCGCGGTCCTAGGCTCGGGTCGTGGCGCGCGAGCAGCGGATCTACCTCCTCCGGCACGGCTCGACCGAGTGGTCGCAGGACGGGCGGCACACCAGCCGCACCGACCTCCCGCTGACCCCCGGCGGTGAGCAGCAGGCGCGCCGCGTCGGCCCGCTGCTCACCGCGCTCGCCGACGGCCCGGCCGAGGTGCTGGTCAGCCCGCGGGTGCGGGCGCGGCGCACCGCCGAGCTCGCCGGGCTCACCGGCCCGCGCACCGAGCACCGGCTCATCGAGTGGGACTACGGCGACTACGAGGGCCTGACCACCCCGGCGATCCGCGAGCAGGTGCCGGGCTGGACCGTGTGGACGCACCCGTGCCCGGGGGGCGAGACCGCGGCCGACGTCGCCTACCGCGCCGACGACCTGCTCGCCGAGCTCCGCCAGAATGGGAGCGACGCGGTGCTGGTCGGGCACGGCCACTTCAGCCGGGTCCTCGTCGCCCGCTGGCTGGGGCTGCCCGCGACGGCGGGCGTGCACTTCGCGCTCGACGCCGCCGGGATCACCGTGCTCGGCCACGAGCGCGGCACGCCGCAGCTCGTCCGCGGCAACGTCCCGGCCAGCACCACCGAAACGCTGAAGGAGCGCCCCTGATGATCCGCCGGATCGCCGAAGCCGACGTGCCCGCCGTGGTGTCCCTGGTGCACGAGCTGGCCGACTACGAGAAGGCCCCCGAGCAGTGCCACCTCACCGAGGAGCAGTTGCGCACCGCGCTGTTCGGCCCCGCCCCGGCCCTGTTCGGGCACGTCGCCGAGAGCGGCGACGAGGTGGTCGGGTTCGCGCTGTGGTTCCTCAACTACTCCACCTGGGAAGGCCGCCACGGCGTCTACCTGGAGGACCTCTACGTCCGCCCCGAGCAGCGCGGCAGCGGGCTCGGCAAGGCGCTGCTGCGGACCTTGGCCGGGGAGTGCGCGGAACGCGGCTACGCGCGCCTGGAGTGGTCGGTGCTGAACTGGAACGAACCGGCCATCCGCTTCTACAAGGCGGTCGGCGCCGTCCCGATGGACGAGTGGACCACGTTCCGGCTCACCGGCTCGGCGCTGCGCGACTTCGCGGCCTGAGGACCGGTCCCGCCTAGTCGGCGTCGGGGGCGGCCTGGGCGTGGAAGGACCACTCCCGGCCCTCCCGGTTGAACAGGAACCACAGCACCGCGATCGCGGGCGCGGCGATGACCAGCGCGATCAGCGGTCGCCCCGACGGCCCCAGCGCGTACCAGGCGGTGCCCAGCAGCAGCAGTTGCAGCAGCAGCGACGGGGTGCGCGCCCAGTGCTTGCCCTTGAGCAGGCCGACGCCCGCGGCGAGCACGCCCGCGGCCAGGACCGCGTAGTAGCCCGCCTCGCCGTAGAGGTCGACCGGCGACAGGGTGCCGCGCTGACCGAGGTCCGAGGCGGTGCCGCGGACGAGCAGCGCGGCGACGAAGGCGAACGCCGCCACCGCCTGGAGCGTGGTCAGGACCCCTGCGATGCGCACGGCGCGCGGGACAGCCTCTGTCGACACGGCGGTCCGCCCTTCCGAACTGGTGGTGGTGACTCTGCGTGTGCAACATCCGATGGTAATACCGCCCGAACGCCGCATGACCGCGGCTCGGTGCCCGGTCCATGATCGTTCCATGGCTGGAGCGGTGGCCGCGGTGGGCGTCGGGGTGCCCGGCCGCGCCGCCGTCCGCCCGGCCACCGGCCGCACCGCGACGGCGCTCCGGGGTCGCGCCCGCCGTGCGGACCGGCGAGCGGAAGGCCCGGCGCGCCTGCTCCTCGCGCCCGCGCGCACCGCCCGGCCCGGGTCCGGCCGTCCCTTCGCCGCGCATCGGGAGGAGGCGGCCCGGGAGAGCTGAACCACAACCGGTGCGCCGCGGCGCCCGCCGTGCCACGAGGTCGGCGGGGCTCGCCTAGGGTGCGGGTGTGCGAGCCGTACTCGTCGTCAACCCGCAGGCGACGTCCACCACCGCGGCCGGTCGCGACGTGCTGGGCCACGCGCTGGCCAGCGAGCTGAAGCTGGAGATCGTCGAGACCGCCTACTGGGGTCACGCCGCCGACACCGCGCGCGCCGCGGTCGCCGACGGGGTCGACCTGGTGATCGCCCACGGCGGCGACGGCACGGTCAACGAGATCGTCAACGGGATCTTCTCGGTCGCCGAGGTCGGCGACCCGTCGGTCCCGATGCTCGGCGTGGTGCCGGGCGGCTCGGCCAACGTGTTCGCCCGCGCGCTGGGGCTGCCGCGCGATCCCATCGAGGCCACCTACCGCCTGCTGCGCGCGGTCGCCGAGGGCAGCAGCCGGTGGGTCGGGCTGGGCCGGGCGGACGAGCGCTGGTTCACCTTCAACGCCGGGGTGGGCTGGGACGCCGACGTGGTCGCCGAGGTGGAGCGGCTGCGCGAGCACGGCCGCGAGGTGACCCCGGCGCTGTACGCGCGGACGGCGCTGGCCTGCTACTTCCGGACGGCCCGGCGCGACCCGCGGATCACCGTGCGGTTCGACGGCGAGGATCCCGTCGACCAGGTGCACAGCCTGTTCGTGTGCAACACCGACCCGTGGACCTACCTGGGCTCGCGCCCGGTGCGGATGTGCCCGGAGACCACCTTCGACAACGGTCTCGGCGCGATGGCCGTCACGGGCATGAACGTGTACGCAGTGTTGCGACAGGTAGCGGACATGCTCCGCGATAGAGCGAAACCACACGGAAGAAACTCATTTCGACGTGCGAACGTGGGGTCCCTCCGCGTAACGTGTGAGGAGCCGTTGCGCTTGCAGGTCGACGGCGACAGCGTGGGCGAACGCTCCGAGGTCGAGTTCCGCTCGATCTCCGACGCCCTCCGCGTTGCCGTATAACCTTTTCGCAACGGATTGGCGCCGCCCCAGGCTCGTGACCCCCGTCTGAGCCGGGTGGCCCACCGAACCCCCAGGTCATGGACTGTCGATCTTTCGGGTGAGTTGCCTCACCGGCGTAGATCGAAGTCTTGACTTTGCGGCAGTTCGTGAAAGCATTCACAAGCACACGGACTCCGTGAAAGCATTCACAAACACCCCGAACCGAACCAACCGGCGTGCCGCGTGGGCACGCCTAGCGAGGAGCAAGGAACGATGGACTGGCGCCACGACGCGGTTTGCCGTGACGAGGACCCCGAGCTGTTCTTCCCCGTCGGGAACAGCGGGCCTGCGCTGCTGCAGATCGCCGAGGCGAAAGCCGTTTGCCGCCGTTGCCCCGTCGCCTCCCAGTGCCTGGCCTGGGCCTTGGAGAGCGGACAGGACGCCGGCGTGTGGGGCGGTATGAGCGAGGACGAGCGGCGTGCGCTCAAGCGGCGCAACGCCCGCACCCGGTCCGCTCGCACCAACGCCTGAACAGGCGCACTCGCAGGAGCAGCGGAGTCGGTCACCCCAATGCCGACCGACTCCGCCTCCGCCCCGGGTGACCCGCGGCGATCGCATGTGATGACCCGACGAGACCCCGGCCGATCACCGTCGATGTCGGTCCCGGCGGAACCGGACTCCCCCGAGAGCGGTTCCCGGCGACCGATCCGATCGGCCACGGCCCTCCACCCCCGGGTGGGCCACCGGACATATCGACACCCGCTGCGCGGTAGCGCTCTCAGCGGCGGTACTTCAGGGGAACGCGCAGGACGGCTTCCGTTCCCTTCTCCCGCCCCCGACCGCGCAGGCTCAACGATCCTCGGAGTTCCGACTCCACGAGGGTCCGCACGATCTGCAGGCCGAGGCGTTCGGCGCGCTCGAGGGAGAAACCCTTCGGCAGGCCGCGACCGTCATCGGTGATGACCACGTCGAGCCAGCGCGCCGAACGCTCCGCCTGCACCACGACCTCCCCGCCCTGACCCGGCGGGAACGCGTGCTCGAAGGCGTTCTGCACCAGCTCGGTGAGGACCATCACCAGCGGCGTGGCCAGCTCCGCCGACACCACGCCGAAGCGGCCCTCGCGCCGCACCTTCACCCCGGTCTCCGCGGTGGCCACGTCGCTCATCATCGGGATCACCCGGTCCACCACGTCGTCGAGGTCGACCCGCTCGTCCACCGACATCGACAGCGTCTCGTGGACCAGCGCGATGGACGTCACCCGGCGCACCGACTCGTCCAGCGCCAGCCGCGCCTCGCCGTTGTTCGTCCGGCGGCCCTGCAACCGCAGCAGCGCGGCGACGGTCTGCAGGTTGTTCTTGACCCGGTGGTGGATCTCCCGGATCGTCGCGTCCTTCGACATCAACGCCCGGTCGCGGCGCTTGACCTCGGTGACGTCGCGCACCAGCACCAGGGCGCCGGCGGCCTGGCCGCGCGGCAGCAGCGGCAGCGACCGGAACAGCACCGTCGCCCCGCGCGCCTCGGCCTCCATCCGCATGCTCGGCGTCCCGCCGAGCGCCTTGCGGACCCGCTGCGCCACCTCGTCGGCGTCGAACGGGTCGTTGAGCAGCGCCCGGGTCAGCGGGGCGAGCTGCGCCCCGACCAGATCCGCGGCGTGGCCCATCCGGTGATAGGCCGACAGCGCGTTCGGGCTGGCGAACACCACCGTGCCGGTGCCGTCCAACCGGATCAGGCCGTCCCCGACCCGGGGGCTGGTGTGCACGTCGGGCGCAGGTTCTGGCGTCGGGAAGGTCCCGTCGGCGACCATCTGGCACAGGTCCGCGGCGCTGCCCAGGTAGGAGATCTCCAGCGGGCTCGGCACCCGGGGCACCGCCAGGTTGGTGTCCCGGCTGAGCACCGCGACGATCTCCTCGCCCAACCGCACCGGGATCGTCTCCCGCCGCACCGGGACGCCCAGGTGCCAGCGCGGGTCCTCCTCGCGGCAGATCCGCCCGTCCAGCGCGGCCCGCCGGAGCTGCGGGTGCTCGTCCCGGGTCACCACCGAGCCGACGACGTCCTCCGGGTGCGCCGTCGGCGCCGTGGTCGGCCGCGCCTGCGCCACGCACAGGAAGCGGGTCTCGGTGGCCTCCTCCGGGCCGACCGGCACCCACAGCAGGAAATCGGCGAAGGACAGGTCGGAGAGCAGCTGCCACTCGGCGACCACCAGTTGCAGGTGGTCGGCGGCCGCGCCCGACAGCCCGGTGTGCTCGGCGAGCAGGTCGCTCAGCGTGGACAAGGCCCACCTCCCGCGCGGGCGATCGCGGTCATTCCACGATCGCGATCAGATCGCCTTCCTGGACCACGTCACCGGGCCGGACGGCCATCGTGCGCACCGTGCCGGACCGCTCGGTCAGCACCGGGATCTCCATCTTCATGGACTCCAGCATCACCACGGAGTCACCGTCGGCCACCGGGTCGCCCTCGGCCACCGACACCGTCATCACGTTGGCGACCATCTCGGCCCGGATCTCCTCGGCCATCATTCCTCCCTCGCACCGGGGTGCGGCGAACACACCGGGACAAGGAAACCACGTGCCCGACCGGCTCCGGGCGGCAGGTGCCGGGCATGGCAGACTGGCGAGCTGGAAGCCAGTTGAGCGCCGCCGCGCTCGCCCCGGGCGAAGGCCGGGTGGCGGAGTCGGCGCGCCCACTCGGACCGACCAGTGAGCCGAACCGACCAGTGAGGAGGGGCCGATGGGCAAGCGGGCCCGCAAGAAGAAGGACCGGAAGAAGAACAAGGCGAACCACGGCAAGCGCCCCAACTCCTGAGGCGCCACCGACGCCACGAGGGCCCCGGACCGACGGTCCGGGGCCCTCGTCGTGCGCGTCGTTCATTCCAGCGTGGTGCGCTTGCGGACCTCGACGGAGGTGCCCTCCGGTCCGCTCTCCACGGTGAGCTCGGCCTGGGTCAGCACCGCCCGCCGCAGCGACGACCGCAACCGCTCGCGCAGCTCGTCCGGGGCGTGCTCACCGCTGCACTTGCGGTGCAGCAGGGCCTTGATGTGCTCCTCGATGCCGTAGTGCTCCAGGCAGCTCCCGCACTCGTCCAAGTGCCGCTGGAGCGCCTGCCTGCGCTCCTGGTCGCACTCGTTGTCCAGGAACAGCCACACTTCGGCGAGCACGTCCTCGCACGACGCCTCCTCCGGCTGGCCGCAGGTCATGAAGTGCTCACCTCCTGCTCCTTGGCGCGCAGGAAACCCCGGTCGCGGGCGACGTCGGTGAGCATCCCGCGCAACTGCCTGCGCCCGCGGTGCAGGCGCGACATCACGGTGCCGATCGGCGTGCCCATGATCTCGGCGATCTCCTTGTAGGCGAAGCCCTCCACGTCCGCGAGGTACACCACCATGCGGAACTCCTCGGCGAGCTGCTGCAACGCGTTCTTCACGTCGCTGTCCGGCAGCCGGTCGAGCGCCTCCACCTCGGCGGAGCGCAGCCCGGTCGAGGTGTGGTTCTCGGCCTGGGCGAGCTGCCAGTCGGCGATCTCGTCGGTGGGCTGCTGCTGGGGCTGGCGCTGCCGCTTGCGGTAGCCGTTGATGTAGGTGTTGGTGAGGATCCGGTACAGCCACGCCTTCAGGTTCGTGCCCTGCTTGAACGTGTGGAACGCCGAATACGCCTTGAGGTAGGTCTCCTGCACCAGGTCCTCGGCGTCCGGCGCGTTGCGGGTCATCCGCAGCGCGGCGCCGTAGAGCTGGTCGAGCAGGGGCATGGCGTCGCGCTCGAAGCGGGCGGCGCGCTGCTGTTCGGTCTCTTCGGTTTCCGGCGCGCGCTCCTCCGCCCGGTCCGCCGCCTGGTCGGCGACCTGACCGGTGGGGGTGTCCGGGCGTTCGGTCACGTCCGAGCGCTTCGGGGTGCTGGGCACCGGGCTCCTTTCCCGCCGCCTGGACGAGGTGAGGTTCGGCGACGAATCCATGCGGTCCGACGCATGGCCCGCCTCCGAGGGTACCGGCCTGCGGGAACGCCCACCTGGTGGCGACAGCTCCGGGCGGTCGAGCACGCACGTGGTGTTGTGGTCCGTCTGCACGTCCCCTCCAACACCGGCCCCGCGGGTCCCTATTCCCACCCGCCCCGCTGCCGGGGGTGACAGCAGGGGAACCTTCCTGTCACGGGTGGGAGGAAAGTTCCCCTGCTGTCACCCCCACCGCCCGAGGCGCCGGCGCGCTCCGGCCATAACCTGAGCGGCATGGCTGGAAGGGGAACCCCGGCGACGGCTCTGCTGGCCGCGCGCGGCGTCGAACACCAGGTGCACACCTACGAGCACGACCCGCGGGCCGAGTCCTACGGGCTGGAGGCCGCCGAGGCGCTGGGGCGTGCGCCGGAGCAGGTGTTCAAGACGCTGGTGGCCGACGTCGACGGCGCGCTCGCCGTCGGGGTGGTCCCGGTCACCGGCCAGCTCGACCTCAAGGCCCTGGCCGCCGCGCTGGGCCGGAAGAAGGCGAAGCTGGCCGCCGCGGCCGAGGCGGAACGCGCCACGGGATACGTGACCGGCGGCATCTCCCCGCTCGGCCAGCGCAAGCGGCTCCCGGTGGTGCTCGACGCCTCGGCGCTGGAGCACCCGACGATCCTGTGCAGCGCGGGCCGCCGGGGGCTGGAGATCGAACTCGCCGCCGCGGAGCTGGTCCGGCTGGTCGACGCCCGGGTGGCCGCGATCGCGGGATGACCTCGGAGGAGCGATTCCGATCACCCATCGTCAGACGGAACCGCTCCCCCGAGCACCAGGTGCGGCCAGCCCCCTCAGGGGACCGCACCATGCCCGACACCGGCGCGGGCACTCGCCGGTTCCAGGCAGCTCTCGGGCCGGTCGGGCACGCCGCGACCAGCGGAGGCGGAACGAACGGCGCCGCCCGGCCGCGAGCCGTCCACCTCCGGCCCTCTGGGAGTAGATCTTGTTACCACCGGGGTGGTACAGCAACACCCGGCTTTTCAGATGATGATTGCGGGCCGCCCCCTACCGCATCGGGTAGCTGCCCGACACCGCCAGGAGGCGGCCGATGTCCCGGGCCGTCTCGGTCAGCGGCCCCGTGTAGCCGCCGCTGCGCCCGAGCCGCCGCGCCGGGAACGACGTCGCCAGCGTCACCGGGCCGCTCCAGCCGGGCACCGCGACGGCCAGGCACGCCGTGCCCAGCGCGTACTCCTCGGAGTCGGAGGCCAGCGCGGCCGGCTCGGAGCGCACCAGCTCGCGCACCCGGGTCCGGGTCCGCGGCGTGAGGTCCAGCGGCGGGTGCCTGCTGAAGTGGTCGGCGCGCTCCTCCGAGCTGAGGGTGGCCAGCAGGCACTTGCCGATCGCCGTGGCGTGCGCGGCCTCCCGGAAGTCCACCCAGGTGTCCACCCGCGGTGCGCGCGGGCTGTCGACGACCTCGGTGACCTCCACCTCGCCGTCGTGGTAGCGGGCCAGGTAGACCGCGGCGCGCAGCTCGTCCCGCAGGTTCGCCAGCGCGGTGCGGAGCCGGTGCCGGGTGGTGTGCTCGCGGCTCACCTCGGAGATCTCCCGCACCCGCTCGCCGAGCACGAAGGCGCCGTCGTCGAGCTTGGCCAGGTAGCCGTCGTGCACCAGCGTCCGCAGCAGGTGGTAGGTGGTGGGCAGGGCGATGCCGCTGCACCGGGACAAGGTCTTGGCGGTGGCCCCTCCCGGCCTGCGGCTCACCTCCTCCAAGAGGTGGAAGGCGCGTTGCACGGATGCGATCAGGGTCGGCTCACCGCTGCCCCGTGTCATCACTTCTCCTCGGCCGTCGATCGACTCGCGCGATGCGGATCCCGGTGCCCCTGCCACCCGCGCCCGCACCACCTCGGCCGGGCCCGTGCGACCGGTGATCACCATCGAGATGACCAGCTACCTTACGCCAGCACCCCGGGTTTCCGAACCCCGCGCCCTCGCCCACCGTCCGGGTGAGGAAGCGGAGTCCGAACGGGCGATCCGGACGGCCGAACGAGCCAGCCGACCCGATCGGGCGCCGCCCGATCAGTCGATCAGCCGCAGCACCCGGCCGAGCCACTCCTGCACGGCGCGCCCCACCGACTCCGGGTCCGCCTTCAGCGAATGATCGCCCGCCACCAGCACCACTTCGCGCTCCGGGGCGGGCTCGGGGCGGCCGAACGCGTCCCGCTCGCCCTGCACCACCAGCACCGGCGGCTCCACCGCCCGCAGCTCGTCCATCCGGGACTTCTCCGGCTTGCCCGGCGGGTGCACCGGGAACGCCAGGCACAGCACCGCCGAAGCCGCCCCGGCGTCGGCGGTCCGGCAGGCCACCCGGGCTCCGGAGGAACGGCCGCCGAACAGCAGCGGCAGGTCCGGGAACCAGCGCTCACCCAGGTCGGCGGCCACCGCCAGCCACGCCGCGTCGAGCTGCCGCGCCGGAGCGGGCGCCCGGCGCCCGGCGACCCGGTACGGCTGCTCCACCAGCGCGACGTGCACGCCGGCGGCGGTGGCGGCGCGGGTGGCGGCGACCAGGTCCGGGGCCTCGATCCCGCCACCGGCACCGTGCCCGAGCAGCAGCGCCGCCCGGCCTTCCTCGGCGGAGTGCAGCTCCGCGCGGGCGGGCCCGTGCGGGGTGTCGATCTCGGCGCGCGTCATGACTCGAACAGGGCGGCCTGCTCGGCCGGTTCGGGCACCTCGTCGGCGCGGTCCAGCAGGGCCGGGTGGTTGTTGCGCATCGCGTTCACCTCGGTGGAGACGGGCCGGATCTCCAGTGCGTCGAGCATCCCCGCTGCGGGCTCCAGCAGCCCGCCGATCTCGGTGCGCGCCGGGTCCAGCCAGTCGGCCCAGCGGTCGCGGGGCAGCACCAGCGGCATCCGGTGGTGCACCTCCGCCAACGGCCCCACCGCCTCGGTCGTGACCACCGCGCAGGTCACCAGCGGGGTGCGCGAGTCCGGCGGCCACCACGCGGAGAACACCGCCGCCATCGCCAGGCTGTCCCCGCCCGCGTGCGCGCACAGGTACGGCTGCCTGCGCCGGTCGCCGGGCCGCCACTCGTACCACCCGGTCGCCGGCATCAGGCAGCGGCGCTTGGCCGCGGCGTCGGCGAACGACGGTTTGGTGGTGACCGACTCGGCGCGGGCGTTGATCAGCGGCGGCCCGCTGCCCGCGTCCTTGGCCCACGTCGGGACGTATCCCCAGCGCACCGGGCGGACGCTGCGCTCACCCCGGTCCACCACGATCGGCACCGTCCGGGTCGGCGTCACGTTGTAGTCGGGCGCGAGCTCACCACCGGTGCGGTCGATCGCCTCGAACTCCACCGCCAGCGCCGCCGGATCGGGCCGGACGGCGTACCGGCCGCACATTCACCGCTCCTCCCGTCGCGGGTCCAACGGCACCGGCCGGTGCTCGGCGCCCCCGGCGACGTCCGGCACCCGTTCGACCAGTGCCGATCCATTGTTGCGGACGTTGTTCACCGCGCTGGACACCGGGCGGATCTCCAGCGCCGCGACCAGCGCCGGGTCCGGTGCCAGCAGGTCGGTGGCGTCGGCGCGGTCCGGGTCCAGCCAGTCGGCCCAGCGGTCGGACGGCAGCACCAGCGGCATCCGGTGGTGCACCTCGGCCGCCGGCCCGAGCGCCTCGGTGGTCAGCACCGCGCAGGTGACCAGCGGTTCCGGCTCTTCCGCCGCGGGATCGCGCCAGGTCTCGAACAGCCCGGCCATGGCGAGGCTGGTCCCGTCCGGCGAGGTGGTGAAGTACGGCTGCTTGCGGTCGCCGTCGCGCTTCCACTCGTACCAGCCGTCGGCGGGCAGCAGGCAGCGGTGGCGCTTCGCCGCGGAGCGGAAGGCCGGTTTGCCGGTGACCGTCTCGGCCTTCGCGTTGATCATCCGGTTGCCGATCTTGGGGTCCTTGGCCCACGGGGGGACCAGCCCCCACCGCATCACCCGGATCGACCGCTCGGTGCGCGACTCGTCGCGCTGCCCGTCCTCGGTGCGCGGGTGGCGCTGCACCACGGTCAGCACCTGCTTGGTCGGGGCGACGTTGAAGTCGGCGCCCGGCGCCGCGCCACCGGTGGCGTCCAGCGCGGCGAACTCCGCGGCGAGCCGTCCCAGGTCCTTGGTCGAAGCGTATCTGCCGCACATCGTCCTCACCCTCCCGCCGTTCGACGTGCGTCCAGCATCCTCGCAACCCCCGACGAGGGGTGCGAGCAGGGGAACTTTCCTGTCACCGGTGACAGGAAAGTTCCCCTGCTCGCACCCCCATCACCGGTCGCCGGGCCGAGGATGCGGGATCATTGACCCCATGACCCAGCTCTGGCCTGCCCCGACCGCCCCCGGTGCGGTGCGCGCGACCGTCCCGGTGCCCGGTTCCAAGTCGATCACCAACCGCGCCCTGGTCCTCGCCGCGCTCGCCGACGGCCCCTCCACGCTGAGCGCGCCGCTGCGCAGCCGGGACACCGAGCTGATGGCCGCCGCGCTGCGCTCCCTCGGGACGACGGTGTCGGACGGCCCGGACGGCTCCTGGCTGGTCGAGCCGGGGGCGCTGCGCGGCCCGGCCGAGGTCGACTGCGGGCTGGCGGGCACCGTGATGCGGTTCGTGCCGCCGGTGGCCGCGCTGGCCGAGGGCAGCATCACCTTCGACGGCGACCCGAGGGCCCGGGAACGCCCGCTGGGCACGGTGCTCGACGCGCTGCGCGCCCTCGGCGTCGAGGTCGGCGGGGACGCGCTGCCGTTCGAGCTGCGCGGCGCGGGCGGCGTCCCCGGCGGCGAGGTCACCATCGACGCCTCGGCGTCCTCGCAGTTCGTCTCCGGCCTGCTGCTGTCCGCGGCGCGCTTCGACCGGGGCGTGGTGGTCCGGCACCGCGGCGGACCGGTCCCCTCGCTGCCGCACATCGACATGACGGTGGCGATGCTGCGCGACGCCGGGGTCGAGGTGGACGCCGAGCAGCCGGAGCGCTGGCAGGTGTCCCCGGGGCCGATCCGCGCGCTGGACCTGGCCGTGGAGCCGGACCTGTCCAACGCCACCCCGTTCCTGGCCGCGGCGGCCGTGACCGGCGGCACCGTCACGGTTCCCGGCTGGCCCGCGCGCACCACCCAGGCCGGCGACGCGATCCGCGACATCCTGGCCCGGATGGGCGCCGAGGTCCGCCGCACCGACGCGGGTTTGACGGTCACCGGCCCGGCCGCGCTGACCGGCATCGACATCGACCTGCACGAGGTCGGCGAGCTGACCCCGACGGTGGCGGCGCTGGCCGCGCTGGCCGAGGGCGGTTCCCGGCTGCGCGGCGTCGCGCACCTGCGCGGCCACGAGACCGACCGGCTGGCCGCGCTGGAACGCGAGCTCACCGGGCTCGGCGGCGCGGTGCGGCAGACCGAGGACGGGCTGGTCGTCGAGCCGCGCGAGCTCACCGGCGGCACCTGGCACTCCTACGCCGATCACCGGATGGCCACCGCGGGCGCCATCCTCGGCCTGCGGGTGCCGGGCGTGCGGGTGGAGGACATCGCCACCACCGCCAAGACCATCCCCGACTTCCCCGGCATGTGGGCGGCGATGCTCGCGGCCGAGGACGCGGCGGTCGGCTCGGGGGCGCGGGGCTGATGGGCAAGCGCGGCTGGCGGGACCTGGACGAGTCGGACGTCCGGGTGCGTCCCGGGCGATCGGGCACCCGGCCGCGCAGCAAGCGCAGGCCCAAGCACGAGGACGCCGTCGAGGCGATGGTGCTGACCGTCGACCGCGGCCGGTGGACGTGCGCGCTGGACGGCGACCCGGAGCGGCTGGTGATCGCGATGCGGGCCCGCGAGCTCGGCCGCACGCCGGTGGTCGTCGGCGACCGGGTCGACCTGGTCGGCGACGTCTCCGGCGGGCCGGACGCGCTGGCCCGCATCGTGCGGGTGGCCGAACGCACCAGCGTGCTGCGCCGCACCGCCGACGACACCGACCCGTACGAGCGGGTGGTGGTCGCCAACGCCGAGCAGCTCGTGATCGTCAGCGCGCTGGCCGATCCGCCACCGCGCCCCGGCTTCATCAACCGCTGCCTGGTCGCCGCCTACGCCGGTGGCCTGACCCCGGTGCTGTGCCTGACGAAGGCGGACCTGGCCGATCCCGGCGAGTGGATCGAGCAGTACTCGTCCCTGGAGATGCCGATCGTGCGCACCCGGGAGGGTGAAGATCCGGACGATCTCCGGGCCGTGCTGACCGGCCGCGTCTCGGCCCTGGTCGGCCATTCGGGCGTGGGCAAGTCCACCTTGGTGAACCGGCTGGTCCCGGCCGCGGAGCGGGCCACCGCGGAGGTCAGCGGGGTCGGCAAGGGCAGGCACACCTCGACCTCGGCGCTGGCCCTGCCGCTGATCGAGGGCGGCTGGGTGGTGGACACCCCCGGCATCAGGTCGTTCGGGCTGGCCCACGTCACCGCCGACGACGTCATCGCGGTGTTCGAAGGCTTCGCCGAGGCCGCCGAGGAATGCCCGCCGAACTGCGGTCACCTGGGCGGGGAGGATGATCCGGACTGCCACCTGGACGTCTTCGCCACCGAGACGGGGTCCACCGAACGGCTCAACGCGCTCCGCCACCTGTTGCTCTCCCGGGCCGGTTACGACGAGGCTTGAGCGTTCTCCCCCGAACGAGCTTCATTCCTGGCGCGGCGGGCGATCGTTGCTAGCGTGGGTGCGGGCGGCGCGCTGCGCGATGTGGCCAGGGCGCGCCACCGACGCGGTCTTTCCGCACTGCCAACGGCTTTCCCTTCCGGTACTGCCGTCCGTCATCGCCTCCGGCTTCGAGGGAGCTCGATCACCATGTCCCGAGCCCGTGCCACCGCGGCCTTGTCCGCGGGCCTCGTCCTGGCCGCCCTGGTGGGTGGTTGCGCGGAGCCGCCCGCGCCGCCCAGACCATCGTCGGGGGCCGCGACGATGCGCACCGACACGCGCCCGGACGCCACCCAACTGCTGGCCACCACCGTGGAGAAGATCAACCGGAGCGGCGGTGTGCACAACACCGTGCGCGGCAGCCTCGGCATCGTCGGCGAACTGAACGGCGAAGGCGTCGTGCAGTACCAGGGCGGGGCAGCGGAATTCTCCCTCAGCGGGCACACCGAGCCCGAGGGGCAGCGGCCGCAGCCGGTCGAACTGTCCTTCGTGGACGGGGTCGGGTACCTGAAGACCCCGCTGATGCGCCCCGAGCCGGGCAAGCCGTGGCTGCGCATCGCCTCGGACGGCACCGACTTCGCCGCGAAGCTGTTCTCCCCGGCCCTCGCCCAGGTCCTCGCCGCGATCGACCCGCGGGCGACGTTCGCCGGCATCGAGTCCGCCACGAAGATCGAAACCAGCGCGCCGGAGGTCATCGACGGCCGCCAGACCACCCGGTACGACCTGCGCATCCTCACCGCGCGGGCGGCCGAGCTGAGCACCGACCCGCAGCAGCGGGAGCGCTACCGGAGCGCGGCCGAATCCGGTCAGCGCGAGATCGGCTACCAGCTCTGGCTCGACGAGTCCGGGCTGCCGGTGCGCTTCGCCGCCACCCAGGACGTCGCGCAGGCCGGCCAGATGTCGCTGACCTCGTCCTACCGCGACTGGGGGACCCACATCGACATCCAGCCGCCGCCCGCCGACCGGGTCGGCGTGTTCCGCGACCTGCCGATGCCGCAGGCGCAACCGCGCTGACCGGCGACTACATCAGCTCGAGCAGGAACGGCACCTCCTGGGCGCCGTACCAGGCGAGCTCGTGGTCCTCCGCCTCGCCGAGGGTGAACTCGGCGTCCGGGTCCCCCAGATCCGCGGCGTCGATCACCTCGGCGGCGGCGCGGACCGCCTCCTCGGCTTCCGAGACGTCCACGTGCACCGCGGCGATCAGCTTCCACGCGACCGGACCGGCGAGCCGCACCACCGCGAAGTCGAGGTCCGGGCGCAGCGTGGCGTCCTCCACGTCGGCGGAGATCACCACGCGGCGCAGCTCCGCCTCCGCGCCGGACTCGTCCAGCTCCGCGGCGATCAACCGGAGCGACGCCCGCGCCGCCTCCCGCATCGCCGCGTACTCCAGTTCCTCGGTGTCGCCGGTCGCGTAGGACTCGCGCAGCGCCGGCGTCAGCGCGAACGCGGTCCCGGACAGCGGCTGCAACTGCCGGTCCTCCACCAGCCGCCGCAGCATCGGCACCGTGGCAGGAACGTAAACCCTCATGCGTCGACCGTCCCGATCATCTCGTCCAAAGCCTCCCCGATCATCGCCGCCAGCACGTCGACGTCGGGCATCGCGTCCCGGTCCGCGTTGAGGCCGAAGAACACGCCTCCGTCGTAGGAGGTCACCCCGATCGCCAGGGACTGGTTCTTCGCCAACGGCACCACCGGGAACATCTCCACCATCCTCGCCCCCGCCGCGTACAGCGGCACCTGCGGGCCCGGAACGTTGGTGACCAGCACGTTGAACAGCCGGTCGGAGAACCCGCTGGCGACCCGCGCGCCGAGCGCGTGCAGCGTCGGCGGGGCGAAACCGGACACCTTCACCAGGGCGTCGGCCGCCACCGACTGCCCCGACTCGGAATGCGCCCGCATCGCGTGCCCGACCTGGTGCAGCCGCACCGCCGGATTGGTCTCGCCCACCGGCAGGTCCAGCAGGTACGCCGAGACCTCGGGAGCGCCGGAGGAGCCGCGGATCGACATCGGCACCATCGCCCGCAGCGTGCTCGACGGGCCGGCCATCTCACCCCGGGACAGCAGCCAGTTCCCCAACGCCCCCGCGACGACCGCGAGGACCACGTCGTTGATCGTGCCGCCGTGGGCCTGGCGCACCGCGCGGAGGTCGTCGAGCTTCGCCCGGGCCACCGCGAACCGGCGCTGGGTCGAGGTCGGGCCGTTCAGCGGACCGCTCGGCGCGGGCACCACCGCGGTCCGCACCGCCGAAGCCACCCCGCCCACCGCGCGGCCGACCTTCCGCACCGTCGCGGTCGCGTCGGCCACGGCCGCGCGCACGTTCTCCACCACCTCGCCGGGCCGCTGCACCGCGTCGGTGACCGCCTCGGTGACCAGTGCGGCGGAGCTCGGTTCGGGCCGGGGCATCCACAGGTCGTCGGTCGGCGCCCCGTCACCCCCGGACTCGAAGTCGAGCAGCACCTGACCGATGTCCAGCGCGCCGATGCCGTCCACCATCGCCTGGTGGGTCTTGGTGATCACCGCGACCCGGTTCCGCGACAGCCCCTCGACCAGGTACGTCTCCCACAGCGGCCGGGTGTGGTCGAGCTTGCGCGACATCAGCCGCGCGACCAGTTCGTGCAGCTGCTCGTCGTTGCCCGGACGCGGCAGCGCGGAGCGGCGGACGTGGTAGGTGATGTCGAAGTCCTGGTCGTCCACCCACACGGGTCGCGCGAGCCGACCGGGCACCTGCATCACCCGCTGCCGGTAGCGCGGAACCAGCGACAGCCTGCGTTCGATCAGCGCCAACACGGCGTCGTAGTCGAACCCGACGCGCGGACGCCGGAACACCGCGACACCGCCGACGTGCATCGGCGTCGTGTAGTCCTCCAGGTAGAGGAACGAGGCGTCGAGGGCGGAGAGCCGATCGGACATGCGCAGATCCTGGCACACCAGCGGCGGTCATCGCGGCGGCCCGTGTGACACTGGTGGGCGTGACCAGCGAAGTCTCCCCCAAAGACCGATTCGTGACCGTCTACGGCCGCAAGCCGGTGCTGGAGGCGCTGGCCGACCTCGAACTGCGGGTCGACAAGGTGATCATCGCCGAAGGGCTGGGCGGCTCTGTCATCAACGAGATCAAGGAAGCCGCCGCCGACCGGGCCATCCGGGTGCAGCGGGCCAGCGCGCACCGCGTCAAGGTCCTCGCGGGCAACGGGCGCCACGACCAAGGCGTCGTCGCCGACGTGGTCGCCCGCAAGATGCGGCCGCTGGCCGATGCCCTCGCCGACCCCGCCCACGCCCCGCGCAACGTGCTGCTGCTCGACGGGCTCACCACCCCCGCGAACGTCGGCATGATCCTGCGCACCGCCACCGCCGCGGGCATCGACGGAATCGTCGTGCCGCACCGCGGGGTCGCGGGCCTGGATCCGCTGGTGATCAAAGCGTCGGCCGGGATCGCCTTCCACGCCCCGGTGCTCCGCAGCCGCACCGCGGGTGAGGCCGCCGAACAGCTCACCGAAGCCGGCTACCCCCTCTACGCGCTCGAGGCCGGGAGCGGCCAGAACCTGTTCGAAGCCGACTTCGGCCCGCGCGCGGTCTTCGTCCTCGGCAGCGAGACCGCCGGACTCTCCGAGGACGTCCAGGACCGCATCGAGCAGTCCATCGCCATCCCGATGCACGGCGGCGTCGAATCCCTCAACGTCGCCAACGCCGCCGCAGTCGTCTGCTACGAACTCCTCCGCCGCCAGCGCCGCTGACCCGTCCCTGCGGATGGCAGCAGGGGAACCTTCCGCTCAACCCTGACAGGAAGGTTCCCCTCTTGCCACGGGTGACAGGAAGGTTCCCCTGCTGTCATCGGTGGGAGGAAGGTTCCCCTGCTGCCATGCCGCCCGAGCGCGAACGCACTGGCCCGCCTGTTGAGAGGAAAGTTCCCCTGCTGTCACTGGTGGGAGGAAAGTTCCCCTGCTGCCATCCCGACGCATGAAGCAGGCGCCCCGAACTCCGTCCAACGCGACGACACCTTCCGCACGACCAGCACGAGAACGACGGCGGTCGTTGTCCCGTCCTTCCACACGTGCGCCTCCCCTTCTATCGCGAAGGAAGGCCAAGCCCGTCACGGGCCACTGCCGACCCGGCCGGGGCGCAGACAAAAAGAGCGGGGCCCCGGACCACACGGACCGGAACCCCACATGCACGCAAAAAAGGGGTGGGGCACGAAGACCAACTTGTCTTCGTGCCCCACCCCTCTCTCAGAAATGT
>NZ_BAABII010000018.1:0-201406 GCF_039542665.1 Saccharopolyspora cebuensis | reverse complement strand
CCGACGCCGCCCGCGCCCGCGCCGCCGACGCCGCCGCCACCGGCACCCTTGCCGCCGCCCGCGCCGAGACCGCGCCCACCCGCGCCGCCCGCACCACCGGCCCGACCGCCCGCACCCGGGCCGCCACCGCGCCCCGTGCCGGGAGGCGTGGTGCCCGGGGGAACGACGCCGATGCCACCGGGTCCGCCAGGCCCGCCACCCGGCGGGACCGACGGGTTGTAGCCGGGCAGCGGGTTCGACCCGCCACCACCGCCACCGGCCCACTGCGACTCGCTACCGGCCGGACCGGGCGAGACGCTGCCGAGGCCATCCGGCCCCAGCCCGCCACCGCCGCCGACGCGGCCGATGCTGCCGCCACCGCCGCCGATGCCCTGCGCGCTCCCGCCATTGCCCGGGCTCGTCGGCGTCCCCACCGCGGTGCCCTGCCCACCGGGCTCAGCGCCCTGCTCGTAGGCCATCCGCGGCGGAGCCGGGAACGTGGGCAAGGAGTTGACCGAGGCCTCGGACGACTGCTGGTAGTTGTCGTAGTGCCGCTTGGCCTCCTGGGCCTTCTCGGTGGCTTCCCTTTCCTGCTGCTGCAGGTCGGTCTCGCCGCCGACCAGCCAGGCGCCGCCCTTCTCAACCCAGCTATCCGTCGCGGAAACCTCCACCGGCTCCGGCATGGAGTTCTTGACGGTGCTGAAGTTGTCGGCTTGCTGCATGGCGGTCCTGCTGACCGCCTGCGACATGGTGTCGGCGTCGTGGATGAACTGCGTCATCGGAGCGAGCGAACCACCGTGCTCCTGGGCCGCTTGTCCTTCCCAGGCGACACCCGCCTTGGAGTTGGCCTCTTCGAGCTTGCTCGCGACTTCGTTGAACTTCTTCGAGATGTTGTTCTGCCACGCGTCGATCACCGGCTCGATCGCGGCGGTGCCACGGCCACCGGTGATCTGCTGGTACTTCTGCGGGTGATTGAAGCCAACATCCTGCATGATCGCGTTCCGGTTGCCCTCGTCGGACGGCGAGAGCAAGTAGCCTCCGACCAGGCCCGCAGCGATTGCCGGTACTACCATTCTTGATCCCCCTCGTGCTTCTTGTCCGCGCCGTCAGGACGAGGCAGCGGGCAGGTTCTTCACTGCCTCGGTAGCGAGCTTCTGCGCCATACCGCAGGTGTCCTTGAGCTCGGGCGTTTCGCCGCCGTAGCGTGAGTAGCTCACATCAATCTGTTGGTACTCGGCGACGAGAACCTCGACCCGGCAAAGCCTGTCGTTGCCCGGCCTATGGCCAGCGGGATAACCTCCGACATCGACCCTGTTGATATCCGGCTTCGTAAAGATTACGTCAGCTCCGCCGCCGTCGAAGAGAGCAACACTGACGGAGTAGTTGTCATTGCTCCAACGGCATTTGGGTTGCCCGTACTCGGATTCCTCCACGGCAGGAGTGCTGCCTGCGCCGCCGAGTCCAGAAAGCTGCTCCTCGGTGAGCAAAGTGCAAGCGTCGGTGACGGTGGAAATGTCCCGGGGCTCTTCGATAGCCGTACCGCTGTCGGTCGCTGACTCTTCCGGAGGCGGCGTGGCTTGCGGCCCCTCGGCTCCAGGGGAAGAGCATGCGGCAACGCTGAGTGTTGCCAGGAGAGCAAGAGCGGGCAGCGTGGTACGTCGTGACACGATGAGTTCCTTAGACTTGCCGGGGAGTCGCGGCCTCGTCGGCGGTCTGGTATCCGCTCTGGGCAGCCTTGAGCTGACTGATCTGGTCTTCGATTCGCGTGATGCACTGCTGAACGGCCCAGCCGAGCTTTCCCGGCTCGTTACTCGTCATTGTGGCCATGGCCTCAGCGACTTTCCCGCTGACTTCGTCTTCGCCTGCCCGCCGACGTGAGATGTTCTCCGTCTCAACCGCAGATTCGCCGATTGCTACCAACAGATCCCGGGCCTCTTCGTACTTGGCGATGAGGCCGGGGATCTGCTCGATGTCGACGGAGAACGAGGCTTGTGCGGCGCCGGCACCCCCGCCGCCGGCCGAACCAGTGTTAACGACGGTATGCACGACGGCGCGACCTGCCGCCGCCACTGCTCCGCCCACCCCAGGTACTAACACGGTCTTCCCTCCAGTGCTGCGTGTTCCGGTGTCAGCTTGCCAGGTGCGTGCCGCCGACCACAGAGTAGTTCGGCGCACGACACGCGGTGCGAGTTCCCGATTCGGTCACGAATGCTCCGTTCGGAGCAGCATCAGAAGGCCGCGGCGCGCTGGGTTTCGGCGGCGAGGCCGCCGAGGACCCGCTTGACCGTTCCGGCGTCGCAGCCCGCGACCATGCGCTGACCGCCGCTGTTGTAGACGGCGACGCGGCCCTGTTCGAGGTCGATGATGCGCAGCGTCTGCTCGCCGCGGAACTCCTTGCGCTGGCGGTTCCAGATGGTCACGCCGACCTCGCCGCCGCCGAGCTTCTTGCCGTCGAGCAGCCTGGTCATCTGCCGGTAGTCGGCGATGTTGACCCCGCGCGAGCGCAGCAACTGGTCCAGGGCGCGCTCGTCGGTCTCGCCGCGGCGCTCCAGGTCGGCGCGGGCCTTGCGGAGTTCGGCGAGGTCCACGCCGAGCGCGCGCATCTTGTGCGGCCGGTGCTCGGGCAGCAGCGACATCAGCGCGGGCAGCGCCTCGTCCGGCCGCACCCGCTCCAGGGTGAACCGGTCGCCGTCGATGGTGGTGCGCACCGCGACCTGCCCGGCCACCGTGACGCAGGCCCGCAGCTCGGTGCCCTTGGTGTGCGAGAACCGCAGGTCGTACTCGACGGAGGAGTGCGCGTAGGCCCCCATCAGATCCCACACCGCGTCGTTGACGCGATCGCCGCGGTCGACCAGGCCGCGCTCGCGGCACCGCTGGTCGGCGGCTTCGAGTTCGGCGTTGATGTTCTCCGGCGTCCGCCCGTAGTGGCTGAACGACGCCACGCCGGGAATCCGGGTCAGGCCGGCCCAGCCGGCGAGAATGACGTATTCGAGTCGGTCGACGTCGAGCTTGGACGGCACTGGTCGTGATCCCCCGCGCGAAGTGGTGTTCCTCCGACCCAGCAGACTAGCGCGCCGGTCCAGCGCCCGGGGCGGAATCAGTCCAGCCCGGACAGGCCTCGCCAGGCGCCGCGGGAACCGCGCCGGGCCGCCGAACGCTGCCACCGGAACACTCCGTAACCGATGATCCCCAGTCCGCAACCGGTGGCGCTGGTCCAGAACTCGATGCCCCACTGCCCGTCGGTGAGGTCCACCACCCCGAACCAGACGACGCCGACGAGCCACAGCAGCGTCCCTGCCAGCACGACCGGCGTCGGATCGGCCAGTCGGCGCGGGAGCTGCGGCACCGGTCGGTGCCCCGCTCGGGAGGGGGTGGGTTCGCTGTCCTGTGCCACGTCAGGCAGGCTACTCCCGGTAGTTCGAGGTCGCGTGCGCGGAGGTCGGGCGCGCGCGGTGTGTCGTGATGGGAAGCGTGATGGAGACTCCCGAAGCGCGCAAGGGTGCGCTGGACAAGTATTTCAAGATCAGCGAGCGGGGCTCCAGCGTCGTCCGGGAGGTCCGGGGCGGCGTCGTCACCTTCGTGGCCATCGCCTACATCATCGTGCTGAACCCGCTGATCCTCGGCAGCTACTCGGCGGATTCGCCCAGCGCCAAGGAGGACGTGCTGGGCGGCATCCTGCCGGTGCCGCAGGTCGCCGCGGCGACCGCGCTGGTCGCCGGGGTGATGACGATCCTGTTCGGCCTGATCGCGAACTTCCCGTTCGCCCTCGCCGCCGGGCTCGGCCTCAACACGCTCGTCGCGGTGAGCATCGCGCCCCTGGTGACCTGGCCCGAAGCCATGGGCCTGGTGGTGGTCAACGGCATCATCATCCTGATCCTGGTCGCCACCGGCTTCCGCAAGGCCGTGTTCGACGCGGTGCCGCCCGCGCTCAAGTCCGCCATCACCGTCGGCATCGGCCTGTTCATCACCATGGTCGGGCTGGTCGACGCCGGATTCGTGCGCCGCATCCCGGACGCGGCGGGGACCACGGTGCCGGTCGGCCTGGGCATCGACGGATCGATCGCCACCTGGCCCACCGCCGTGTTCGTGTTCGGCCTGCTGCTGACCGCGGTGCTGGTGGCGCGCAAGACCCGCGGCGGGATCCTGATCGGCATCGGCGTCACCACGGTGGTGGCGATCGCCGTCGAGTCGCTGGTGCAGGTCGGCCCGTCGGAGGGCAGCAACCCCTACGGCTGGAACCTCGGCTACCCGGCGCTGCCGGAGCAGATCATCGGGCTGCCGGACCTGTCGCTGATCGGCGACATCTCCTTCGGCGCCTGGACCCGGCTGCCCGCGCTGGCCGCCGCGATGCTGGTGTTCACCCTGGTCCTGGCGAACTTCTTCGACGCGATGGGCACCATGACCGGCCTCAGCAGGGAAGCCGGGCTTGCCGACAAGGACGGCAACTTCCCCAACGTGGGCAAGGCGCTGGGCGTCGAGGGCCTCGGCGCGGTCGCCGGCGGCCTCGGCTCGGCCAGCTCGAACACCGTGTTCGTCGAATCGGCCTCGGGCATCGCCGAAGGCGCCCGGACCGGCCTGGCGAACGTGATCACCGGCCTGCTGTTCCTGGCGGCGATGTTCTTCACGCCGCTCTACCAGATCATCCCGATCGAGGCGGCGGCATCGGCGCTGGTGGTGGTCGGCGCGATGATGATCGGCCAGATCAAGCAGATCGACCTCGCCGACTTCAGCATCGCGCTGCCCGCGTTCCTGACCATCGTGGTCATGCCGTTCACCTACTCGATCGCCAACGGCATCGGCGCGGGCTTCATCAGCTACACCGTGCTGCAGGCCGCCACCGGCAAGATCCGCCAGGTGCACCCGTTGATGTGGGTGGTGTCGGCGGCATTCCTCCTCTACTTCGGAGCAGGCCCGGTCAGCGCGGCGCTCGGAATTTGATTCCAGGCTCGTTCTGCTTAGCGGTGCGGGTAGCGGAACCTCAGCGGCCTTCTCGCTCCGGGAGCCGCTTCTCATGTACCACCCCGTACACAGCGTCGCGGCTGTCCTCGCGAGAAGACCGCTGAGAACCCGCGGCGGTGCGAGCTGCGAGGGTGGGGCAAAGCGGAAGCGGCTCCCGCCGCTTGCCTGACGGGGGTTGGGGGTGGCTCGGCGGCACGCCTCGGTGTCAGGCAGTGCGGCGTTGCAATCTCCATCCGTGCAGCGCCGCTGCCGGCACCCCGGCCACGAGCGGACCGGCGCCCCATACCAGCACCCCGCTGTTCACCTGACCGGATCCGGTGATCACGAGAGCGAGGACGAGACCGCCGAAGACCGCGACGACCGCGCACTCGACCCAGGGGAGATGCCGAAGTCCGAGCCGCGCGGCGAGGCCGAACGCCGTGCCGAAGACCGTCCCGAGAGCGATCCCCACCGGCACTGCGACCAGACCGGCCACCGCCGCCACCCCCGCGAATCCCTCCCAGTTCGGCGCCGAGGCAACAGCGCCGTAGAGCGCGACCGCGATGGCGTAGGCGATCCCGGCACCTGCGCCGATCAAGGCCCCGTCGAGGCTGCTCCGCAGGATCGTCTTCCACGCTGGCCGTCCGCGTTCCGGTTGATCGGACGATGCGGTCACCGCTGCTCCTGACGGTCACGATTCGCTCGGGTCGTGCGCCACCGCAGCACAGCATCCCGGGCCGATGTCAGGGGAGTGCCCGGTGATGCGAGGCCCTGCGCTCCAGCCGAGGCGGGGCACGCGGCTGCGGATCCGGCGCGGATCGCTGCACCGCTCACCGCGGGCGGTCAGCTAGCTAAGGTGGGCCGACCTGTGGTTTGTCCGATTCCCCTGGATTGTTTGGTAGGCTAACGACGTGTCCGACATCAGCGAGCGCACCCTGGGGAGCCGGTTGCGGCTCGCCGTGGTCCGGCTCAACCGGCGGCTGCGCGCGCAGAGCACCGACTCGACCATCACGCTCACCCAGCTCTCGGCGCTGTTCTGCCTGTACAAGGCCGGGTCGATGACCCCGGGCGAGCTGGCCGCGACCGAAGGCGTGCAACCGCCCTCGATGACGCGGGTGATCGCCGCGCTGGAGACCGCCGGGCTGATGGCGCGGCGGGCGCACCCCACCGACGGCAGGCAGGCCATCGTCGAGCTGACCGAGGCGGGCCGGGCGCGCATCGACGAGGAGGTCTCGGCGCGCGAGCGGTGGCTGGACCACCAGCTCGCCGGGCTGACCGACGAGGAACGCGAGGTGCTGTCCCAGGCGGCCGAGATCATCGATCGCCTGGCGAGGCGCTGAAGGGCGGTAGGCGAACAGGTGGCGGAGCGATCCGGAACCCGGCTGGAACGAGGCCCCAGCGGGGAGCACGATCCTCCGCCGTCGATGTTCGGCTCGCTGCGGGAGCGCAACTACCGCTACTACGCCTCCGGCCAGGTCGTCTCGCTCACCGGCACCTGGATGCAGCGCGCCGCGCAGGACTGGCTGGTGCTGGAGCTCTCCGGCGGCAGCCCGGCCGCGCTCGGCGTCGCCATCGCCCTGCAGTTCCTGCCGACGCTGCTGTTCACCCTGTGGGCCGGCGGGCTGGCCGACCGGTTCGACAAGCGCCGGCTGCTGATCGCCACGCAGACCGCGCTCGGGCTGTGCGGGGTGGTGCTCGGCCTCCTCGACGTCACCGGGCTGGCGGTGCTGTGGCAGGTCTACGTGCTGTGCTTCGTGCTCGGCTGCTTCTCCGCGGCCGACGCGCCGATCCGCCAGTCGTTCGTGGTGGAGATGGTCGGTCCGGCGCAGCTCACCAACGCCGTCGCGCTCAACTCGATGACGTTCAACCTGGCCCGCATCGTGGGTCCGGCGCTGGCCGGGGTGATGATCAGCGCCACCGGGACCGGCTGGGTCTTCCTGCTCAACGGCGCGAGCTCGGCGGCCGTGGTGGGCGGGCTGCTGCTGATGGACCCGGGCGCGCTGCACCGGGGCGCACCGGCTGCGACCCAGGAGTCCGGTCGGCTGCGGGCCGGGCTGCGCTACGTGCGCGGGCGGCCGGAGCTGGTCGTGGTGCTGGTGCTGGTGTTCTGCGTCGGCACCTTCGGGATGAACTTCGAGAACTCCTTCGCGGTGCTGGCCCGCAACGAGTTCGACCGGGGCGCGGCGGGCTACGGGCTGCTCATCACCGCGCTGGCCGTGGGCACGCTGACCGGTGCCGCGCTGGCGGCGCGGCGCAGCGGCCGGGGGCGGCCGAGGCTGCGGCTGGTGGTGCTCGGGGCGCTGGCGTTCGGCCTGCTGGAGGCGGTGGCCGCGCTGATGCCGACCTACGAGCTGTTCGCGCTGGCGCTGGTCCCGGTGGGCGTCGCCGTCATGACCTTCACGACCAGCGCGAACTCCACCGTGCAGCTCGCCGTGGAGCCCGGGATGCGCGGGCGCGTGATGGGCCTGTACATGCTGCTGTTCCTGGGCGGCAAACCGCTGGGCGCGCTGGTCACGGGCTGGCTGGCGGAGCTGTTCGGGGCCCGGATGCCGCTGCTGCTCGGCGCGTTGGTCTCGGCCGGGGCGGCGGTGGTCGCGGCGCTGGTGCTGGCGAGGCGGGGGGTTGTCAGATCAGGCAGGTTAGGCTAACCTAATACATGTCCGCTTCGTGGTGGGAGCGGCAGTCAGTTCGGGAACAGATCAGCCCCCGGCCTCTCGGCAGGCCGGGGGCTGATCCCGTCGACGGCGGGCTTGTCGGAGCACTCACCGTCGAGATCGGGGACCTGTCAGGGCAGCAGCAGGCCGTTCTTGCCCGCCCGGGCGTCGGCGAAGCGCTGGGCCACCTCGGCCCAGTTCACGACGTTCCAGAGCTGCTTGACGTAGTCGGCCTTCACGTTCTTGTACTGCAGGTAGTACGCGTGCTCCCAGATGTCGAACACCAGCAGCGGGGTGGTGGCGATCGACAGGTTGGAGTGGTGGTCCCGCAGCTGCTGGGTGATCAGCCGCTGCCCGACCGGGTCCCAGGCCAGCACGCCCCAGCCGTTGCCCTGGATCGTGGTGGACACCGCCTCCATCTGGGCCCGGAACCCGTCGAACGAACCGAAGTCCTGGTCGATGGCCGCCGCCAGCTCCCCGGTCGGCTTGTCGCCGCCGTTGGGGGACAGGATCTTCCACCACACCAGGTGCAGCGAGTGCCCCGCCAGGTTGAACGCCAGCGTCGTCTCCAGGCCCACGATCGACCCGAAGTCACCGGCCTCGCGCGCCTCGGCCAGCTTGTCGATCGTGTCGTTGGCGCCCTTGACGTAGGTCGCGTGGTGCTTGCTGTGGTGCAACTCGTTGATCTCGCCCGAGATCGCCGGTTCCAGCGCCGCGTAGTCGTAATCCAACTCCGGCAGCTCGTACCGCTGCGCCATCGAGGCCTCCTCCGCGTGACGTGTTCTCGTGCCATCGTCTAGCTGTTGCAAGGATCTGGCAACTATATGCCTACCCGTCGAGACGTCGATCTCACCCCCGTTTTCGGCGATCGGCCGCTGACCAGCGGTGATGCGCGCGATCCCGGTCGTCGCGGCGGTTGACCGGGCCGGGCGGTTCGGGAAGGATCAGCCGCCGAGCGAACGGGGGAAGTCCGGTCGAAGTCCGGCGCTGACCCGCAACGGTGGGCCGCGCATCCGCGCGGCGAGCCCGATCACCCGGGCGCTCGCGAAGGCTCCGAACGACCGCCGCGGTCTGCGGTCGGGGTCACCACGCGCCGCCGCGCCGTGCTGCCCGCCGCCAGGCCGCACGACCTGGAGGCACGATGCGCAGCGCAGCGGCCTGGCTCGTCGCGGCAGCACTGCTGCTGCTCACCGGATGCGCCCCGGCGGCGCCGGAGCCGGCCGCGGGCGGCACCCGGATCGACAACTGCGGGCGCACCCAGACCTTCGCCGCCCCGCCGCAGCGCGTGGTCAGCCTCAACCAGCACGCCACCGAGATCCTGATCGCGCTCGGGCTCGGCGACCGGCTCGTCGGCACCGCCTACCCCGACGACCAGGCCCCGCCGGAGTCGGTCGCCGCCGAATACGCCCAGGTGCCGCTGCTGGCCGAGGAGTACCCGTCCTTCGAACGGCTGCTGGCCGCCGAACCCGACCTCGTCGTCGGCGGCTACGCCAGCGCGTTCGACGAGACCGAGGGCCGGGGGCGCGACGTGCTCGCCGACGCGGGCATCCCCACCCTGCTGCTGTCCGAATCGTGCACCGAGGGCCCCGCCGGGATGGACACCCTGCTCGCCGACATCGCGATGTTCGGCGAGGTGCTCGGCCTGCGGGCGGGCGCCGACCGGCTGGCCGGGGAGATCCGCGGCCGGGTCGAGGCGGTGCAGCGGCGGTTGGCGGGCGTCGAACCGGTCGACGTGTTCGTCTACGACTCCGGCGAGCAGGCCGCGTTCACCCTCGGCGGGCACGGGGTCGGCAACGACGCGCTGCGCCGGGCGGGCGGACGCAACATCTTCGCCGACGTGCCCGCGGACTTCACCGAGGTGAGCTGGGAGCAGGTCGCCGAGCGGGCGCCGGAAGCCGTGGTGCTCGTCGACTACCTCGGCGCCCCGGTGGCGGGCAAGCGGGCGTACCTGGAGGGCCACCCGCTCGCCGCCGGCACGCCCGCCGTGCGCGACGGCCGGTTCAGCACCATCCCGCTGGTCGAGCTGACCGAGGGCATCCGGTTCCCGGACGCGGTGGAGCGGCTGGCCCGCGACCTGCACGGCCGATGAGGGCGCGCACCGCCGCCGTGCTCCTCGGCCTCGCGGCGGCGCTGGTGCTGGTCGGCGGGCTGGCGGTGTCGTTCGGCTCGGTGCGGCTGCCGCTGGGCCAGGTGTGGCGGATCATCGCCGAACCGGCGCTGCCGTGGCTCGACGCGGACTGGTCGGCGGCGCGGGAGGCGATCGTCTGGCGGGCCCGGCTGCCCCGGGTGCTGACCGGCGTCGTCGTCGGTGCCGCGCTCGCCCTGTCCGGGGCGGTGGCCCAGCTCGTCACCGCCAACCCGATGGCCGACCCGTACCTGCTCGGGGTGGCCGGTGGTGCCGGGCTCGGCGTCACGCTGCTGACCGTGCTCGGGTTCGGCGCCGGGGCGCTCGGCGCGTTCACCCAGCCCGCCGTGGCCTTCGCCGGCGGGCTGCTGGCGCTGCTGGCGGTGCTCGCCGTCGCGGGCCGCTCCGGCTCGGCGACGGCGCTGGTGCTCGGCGGGCTCGCCGTGGGGCAGGTGGCCTCCGCGCTGACCTCCCTGGTGCTGCACACCGCCGCCACCGCCGACCACGCCGTGCAGGTGATGTTCTGGACGGCGGGCGGGCTCGGGGCGGCGCGCTGGGAGACGCTGGCGGTGCCCGCGGTGGTGGTGCTGGTGGCCCTGGTGGTGGCGCTGGCGGCGGGGCGGTGGCTCACCGTGCTGCCCGCCGGGGACGACGCCGCCGCGGCGCTGGGCCTGCACGCGCGGGCGTTCCGGTACGCCGCGCTGGTGGCGGTGTCGCTGGTGGCGGGCGTGGCGGTGTCGGTGGCGGGCGGGATCGCGTTCGTCGGCCTGCTGGTGCCGCACGCGGCGGTGTTCCTGGTCGGCTCCGACGCCCGGCGGGTGCTGCCGGTGTCGGCGCTGCTCGGCGCCGTGTTCCTGGTGACCGCCGACCTCGCCGCCCGGGTCGTGGTCGCCCCCGCCGAACTGCCGGTCGGGGTGCTCACCGCGCTCGTCGGCGGACCGGTGTTCCTGGTGATGCTGCGCCGGAGGAGGAAGCTGGGATGAGCATCCGGGTGCGCGGGCTGACCGCCGACCTCGGTGGCCGCCGCGTCGTGTCCGATGTGGACGTCGAGGTGGCGCCGGGCGAGGTGCACGGGCTGGTCGGGCCCAACGGCAGCGGCAAGACGACCGTGCTGCGCGCGCTGCACCGGGCGATCGAACCCGGCACCGGTGAGGTCGAGGTCGCCGGGGTCGCCCGCCACGCCCCGCGCCGCAGGCTGGCGCGGGTGCTGGCCGCCACCACGCAGGAGCAGCGGCACGACGCGGCGCTGACCGTCCGGGAGGTCGTCGAGCAGGGCCGCACCCCGCACCTCGGGCTGCTGGACCGGATGCGGGCCGAGGACCGCGCCGCGGTGGCCGAGGCGCTGCGCACGGCCGAGCTCGACGCGCTGGCCGACCGCGACGTCCGCACCCTCTCCGGCGGCGAGGGGCAGCGGGTGGCGCTGGCCCGGTCGCTGGCCCAGCGGCCGGTCGCGCTGCTGCTCGACGAGCCGACCAACCACCTCGACCTGCGGCACCAGTACGGCGTGCTGGCGCTGCTGCGCAAGCTCGCCGCCGACGGGCTCGCGGTGCTGCTCACGCTGCACGACCTGCGGCACGCGGTGGAGTTCTGCGACCGCCTCACGGTGCTGCACGAAGGCCGGGTGCGCGCCAGCGGACCACCCACCGACGTGCTCGACGAACAGCTCCTCGCCGAGGTCTTCGGCGTCCGCGCAACGATCCGCCCAGGCCCCGAACTCAAGATCGACGGAGTCGTCTGACGAGCAACGCCCGAGCCAAACCCGACCCCCGCCAGGCAAGCGGCGAAAGCCGCTTCCGCTTTGCCCCACCCAAGCAACTGGCACCGCCGCGGGTTCTCAGCGGCCTTCTCGCGAGGAAGCCGCGACGCTGTGTACGCGCTTGTACATGAGGAGCGGCTCCCGGAGCGAGAAGGCCGCTGAGGTTCCGCTACCGGCACCCCTATGCAAGCCGACCGACAACATCACGAAACAGGCCAGGCGTGCACCGGTTCTCCGCTGTTGGACATCTCTTGATACCTGTGCAACATCCCGTTCAGCGCGGTGTAGCGGTCCTGGCCGCGGCTCTCCAGCCGGGCCACCACGTCGCGCTGCCAGCTCGCCCCGGTCTGGCGGCGCAGGCAGCGCTGCTCGATCACCCCGAGGTAGCGGTCGGCGACCGCCTCGGACACGCCGCAGGCGCGCAGTCCTTCGCGGGCCATCGGCAGCAGCCGCCGCAGCACCAGCTCCTCGGGGGCGATCCACCCGGCGCCGGGCCAGTACTGGTGGGCCTCCAGGCCGTGCCGGGCACCGGTGTAGAAGTTCTCCTCGGCCGCCTCGAACGACATCTGCGTCCACAGCGGACGGTCCTGCTCGGTGAGCGCCCGCTGCGCGCCGTAGAAGAACGCCGCGTTGGCCACGGTGTCGAGCACCGACGGCCCGGCGGGCAGCACCCGGTTCTCCACCCGCAGGTGCGGCACCCCGTCGACGAGGTCGTACACCGGCCGGTTCCACCGCCAGATGGTGCCGTTGTGCAGCCGCAGCTCGGCCAGCGTCGGCGCCCGCCCCGCCTCCAGCGCGGCGATCGGGTCCTCCTCGACCGGTTCCGGGAGCAGCGCGGGGAAGTAGCGCACGTTCTCCTCGAACAGGTCGAAGATCGAGGTGATCCACCGCTCGCCGAACCACACCCGGGGCCGCACGCCCTGGTTCTTCAGCTCCTCCGGGCGGGTGTCGGTGGCTTGCAGGAACAGCGGGACGCGGGTCTCGTGCCAGAGCGCTTTGCCCAGCAGGAAAGGGGAATTCGCGCCGATGGCGAGCTGCACCCCGGCCAGGCACTGCGCGGCGTTCCAGTGCGCGGCGAAGTCCTCCGGCCGGACCTGGAGGTGCAGCTGCACCGAGGTGCAGGCCGATTCCGGCAGGATCGAGTCGGCGTAGGAGCGCAAGTGCTCGGCGGGGCCGTCGCCGAGCGCGATGCCTTCCATGTCGAGCAGCATCTCCTCGCCCTTGGCCAGGAAGATCTGCTCGTTGAGCTGGGCGTAGCGGACCTGGTGCGACAGCCAGTGCGGGTCGAAGTGGGTGCTGCGCAACGTCGGCAGGGTGCCGATCATCACGACCTTCGCCCCCGCGTCGTGCGCCCCGGAATCGGCCAGCCGCAGCGCGCTGTGCAGCCGCCGCTCCAGGTCCAGCGCGGTGTCCCCGGCGAGCAGGTGGGGCTCGACGTTGAGCTCGATGTTCTGCTGCCCCAGTTCGGTGGTGAACGCCGGGTCGTCGATCTTCTCCAGCACCACCGCGTTGGTCATCGACGGTTCGAGCCGCTCGTCGACCAGGCACAGCTCCATCTCCAGCCCCATCTGCTGCGCGGGGAAGGAGAAGTTGCCGTCGGCGAGCATCCGGGCCAGGGCGTCGAGCCCCCGCTGCATCTTGTCCCGGTAGCGTTGCCGGTCCACCGGCGTGAACACCCGATCCGTCACGTGCCTTCCCATGCCGTCTCCCCGGGTTGATCGGCAGCACGACAGCGCGAGCGCTGGGGAAACCACCGTGGCACATCGTTACCCCGGTGGCCAGGGGCCAAAACGGTGCCGCGCGTGGCGACGTGCGGACCGGGTTCCGCCTCACGCCGAGGCGTCGGTCAACCGCTGCGCCTCCGAATCGGTCAGCTCCAGTTCGGCCGCGTCGATCAACGCGCTGAGCTGGTCGGTGTTGCGGGCGCTGGCGATCGGCGCGGCCACCATCGGGCGGGTCCGCAGCCAGGCGAGCGCGACCGCGGCCACCGGGACGCCCCGCAGCGTGGCGATCTCGTCCAGCGCCGTGAGCACCGTCACGCCGCGCTCGTCCAGGTAGGCGCGGGCGCCTTCGGCGCGCGGGGAGTCGCCGGTGTCGTCGCCCGGCCGGTACTTGCCGGTCAGGAAGCCCTTGGCCAGCGCGTAGTACGGCAGCACCGCGAGCTCCTCGCGGGCCACCAGCTCACCCAGCTCGGACTCGAACCCGCGCTCCACCAGGTTGTAGTGCGGCTGGAGAACCTCGTAGCGGGCCAGGTTCTCCCGCCGGGACACCGACAGCGCCTCGGCGAGCCGGTCGGCGGTGTGGTTGGACGCGCCGATGTGCCGCACCTTGCCGCTGCGCACCAGGTCGTCGAAGGCGCCGAGGGTCTCCTCCAGCGGGGTGTCCTGGTCGTCGAGGTGCGCGTAGTACAGGTCGATCCGGTCGGTGCCCAGCCGCCGCAGCGAATCCTCCGCCGCCGCCTTGATGTTGGCCGCCGACAGGCCCGGACGTTCTTGCCACATGCCGACCTTGGTGGCGATGACGACGTCGTCCCGGTTGCCCCGGGAGCGCATCCAGTCGCCGATCAAGGTCTCCGATTCGCCGCCGGAATTGCCCGGTGCGGGGGCCATGTAGACGTCCGCGGTGTCGATGAAGTTGCCGCCCGACGCGACGTATCCGTCCAGCACGGTGAACGAGTCGTCCTGGCCCGCGGTCCAGCCGAACACGTTGCCGCCCAAGCAGACCGGCGAAACGGTGAGATCGGTGCTTCCGAGTTGACGCATGCCCAGAACGTACCCGCGCGCCCCCGGGGCCCATGCCCGCGGCGGGCCTCACAGCGAGGCGTCGGTCCGGCGCTGCTCCTGCCCGGCGGGAACCGTGCGGCGGGCCGCGCCGCCGAGGGTGCTGAACACCACCAGCGCCGCCACGACCACGCCGAACATCACCAGCGCCATCGGCAGCGCCGAGCCGGTGCCGCCCAGCCCGACCAGCGGCGCGGACACCGCACCCACCACGAACTGGCTCACCCCCAGCAGCGCCGAGGCCGAACCGGAGATCTCGCGGTGCTCGGCCAGCGCGAGCGTGGTCGTGTTCGGCATCACGAAGCCCAGCGCGGCGATCATCACGAACAGCGCGGCCAGCAGGGCGGGCAGCGGCAGGTCCAGCAGCACCGCGCCGACCAGCAGCGCCCCGGCGGCCGAGGCGCTGCTCAGCGCGATGCGCAGCAGCTGCGTCTCGGTGGCGAACCGGCCGACCAGGCGGGCGTTGACCTGCCCGGCGATCACCATGCCGATCGCGTTCATCCCGAACACCAGGCTGTAGGTCTGCGGCGACAACCCGAAGATCCCCTGGAGCACGAACGACGATCCCGAGACGTAGGCGAACATCGCCGCCATGCCCAGCCCGCCGGTCAGCGCGTTGCCCACGAACGACGGCTCGGCGAGCAACCGGCCGAAGGTGCGCAGCGTCGCACCGAGCCGGGCGGGCTGGCGCCACTGCTTGGGCTTCGTCTCGGGCAGCGCGAACGCCGTGATCAGCAGCAGCAGCGCGCCGAAACCGCTGAGCA
Organism: Saccharopolyspora cebuensis; assembly: GCF_039542665.1. NCBI lineage: Bacteria > Bacillati > Actinomycetota > Actinomycetes > Pseudonocardiales > Pseudonocardiaceae > Saccharopolyspora > Saccharopolyspora cebuensis. Next base: position 186,410 of record NZ_BAABII010000018.1, on the reverse strand, counting down.
CCACGAAAACCCCGCGCCACGTGGTGTGCTCCAGGAGCTGCCCGCCCAGCACCGGAGCCAGGATCGGCGCCAGCCCGGTGACCAGCATCAGCGAGGAGAAGAACCGCGCGACCTCGATCCCGGAGTACAGGTCGCGCACCGCGGCGCGGGCGATCACCATCCCGGCGGCGGCGCCGAAGCCCTGCACCACGCGCAACGCGGCCAACCCCAGCACCGAATCGGACATCGCGCACAACGCGGAAGCCACCACGTAGACGACCAGCCCGATCAACAACGGGGTGCGCCTGCCCACCGCGTCGCTGACCGGTCCCGCGACGAGCTGCCCCGCGGCCAGGCCGAGCAGGATCGCGGTCAGCGTGAGCTGCGCCTGCGTCGCCGTGCCGCCGAGCTCCGCGGTGAGCTGCGGGAGCGCGGGCAGGTACATGTCGATGGACAGCGGGCCGAAGGCCGTCAGTCCGCCGAAGATCAACGCAAAGCGGATCTTCTTGCGCAGTCCGGAGTTTTCGTCGCTTGAGGTGCCCACGTCGGGCCATCGTGCCGGACCGGACCGCCCGGCGCGACCGAGATCTTGCCCGCGGGCCGTGGTGTTCGTCTCGAAGATCGGCGTCACCGCGCCGGAATCCCGTGGTGGGGCGGCGAGAACGCCCGAGCGCGAACGGTTCTGGGCGGAGGGGTGAGATCTACGCCTCGTCGCCGGCCGCCGCGGCGCCGACCGGCGGGCGTCGGCGCGGGCCTGCGCTGGGCCGACGCCGCCGCCCTCGGGGTGGCCCGATCGGCGCGACCGGATGGGACAATGGTGGGGTGGCGCACTACGTCGAGATCAGCGATGTCGAAGACCCGCGGGTGGACGACTTCCGCGATCTGTCGCGCGCGGATCGCCGCCCCGACCGACCCGGCGGGCGCGGGCTGGTGATCGCCGAAGGCGTCGTGGTGGTCGAACGGCTGGTCGCCTCGCCGTACCCGGTGCGCGCGCTGTTCGGCGTCCGGCGCCGGATCGACGAACTCGCCGGGCAGCTCGCCGACCTCGACGTGCCCGCCTACGTCGCCGACGCCGACGTGATGGCGCGCGTGGTCGGCTTCCACCTCAACCGGGGCGTGCTCGCCGTCGCCGACCGCGCGCCCGCCGTCGACGCCGCCGACCTCATCGCCGGCTCCCGCCGCCTCGCGGTGCTGGAAGGCATCGGCGACCACGAGAACCTCGGGGCGCTGTTCCGCAACGCCGCCGCCCTCGGCGTCGACGGCGTGCTGCTCGGCCCCGGCTGCTCCGACCCGCTGTACCGGCGCAGCGTGCGGGTCTCGATGGGGCACGTGCTCCGGGTGCCCGCCGCGCCGCTGACCGACTGGCCGCACGACCTCAAGCTGCTGCGCGACGCCGGGTACCGGGTCGCCGCGCTCACCCCCCGGGCGGATTCGGTGGCGCTGCACGCGGCCGGGCTGCACCGGGGCCGGAGCGCCGTGCTCCTCGGCGCCGAGGGCCCCGGGCTCACCGAGGAGGCCATCGCCGCCGCCGACGTCGCCGTGCGCATCCCGATGGCCGGTGACGTCGACTCGCTCAACGTCGCCACGGCCGGCGCGATCGCCTTCCACGCCATGAGCGGGTGCTGACCCGATGCCGCCGTCCGGCTGGGAACTGCACGCGCGCGCCGGGCGGCCGGTGCTCGTCCGCGACACCGGCCGCGAGGTCGACCCCGCCCGGCTGCCGCTGCCCGCGCCGCTGATCACCGCGCTGCACGAGTGGGCCCGGGTGGCCGACACGCTGACCCCCGGCACGGCCGAACCGGACACCGCCGAGCTGCTCGCCCACCGCGGCCGCCGGCTCGCCGCGCGGCTCAGCGTCGAGACCGGCCGCGAGATCGACTTCCGCGATCCGCTCTCCGGACGGCTCGACCGCGTCGGCCGCCGCCACGCCGCCACCCGCGTCGCACCGCTGGAGGACCTCCCGACACCCTGGGGGCCCGGCCTCACCAGCAGCGCCATCATCGCGGTCATCGCCGCCACCACGCTCGTCGTGGTCACCCGCGGCCTGGCCGACGTCAGCGTGCTGCTGGGCATCGGCGTCAACCTCGCCGTGGTGGCGGGCTTCGCCCCGTCCATCTGGCTCGGCCGCAACGTCCCGGTGTGGCGCTGGATCGCCTACGGCGCGGCGGCCGGGATCGGGGCGGCATGGCTAGTGCTAATCCTCAGCACCCTGGGTTGAGTCTTTCCTCTGTGGTGGTCTTTTTGGGGAGCGGTGCGGGTGGCGGAACCTCAGCGGCCTTCTCGCTCCGGGAGCCGCTTCTCATGTACCACCCGTACACAGCGTCGCGGCTGTCCTCGCGAGAAGACCGCTGAGAACCCGCGGCGGTGCGAGCTGCGAGGGTGGGGCAAAGCGGAAGCGGCTGATGCCGCTTGCCTGGCGGTGGTTGCGGCGTGCAGTGCGCAGCGCTTCGTCCTCGGGTCCGGGTGCGGGTGCGCCTTCGTGCTGGTCGTGTGGGAGGTGTGGTCGCTCCGCGGGTCGGCGTGGGTGCCCCTCACTCAGAGTGTCCTCGGACGGGTGGTGCTTGGGAGGGGTGTGGACGAGGTGAGGGGCACCCTTGTCCCAGTTACTTGGGCAAGGGTGCCCCTCACTCAGGTTCCGAAGGGGTGAGCCGGTCCGGTGGGAGGGTCAGCGGTGGGAGCGGACGCCCAGGAGGACGTCTTCCCAGGACGGGACGATGGGGTGGTTCTTGCGGCCCCGGCGCGGTTCGGCCTTGGCGTCGTCGTCGGGGTCCGGCTCGGCGTCCTCGTCGACCGGGGTGACCTCGCCGACCGGGCTGGCCAGCGGGCGTTCCGGCGCGGTCCGCTCCGGGGACGCGGTCGGTTCCAGGCCCGGCGGTGGGGTCTCGGCGACCGGGGTGGCCTCCGGGCGCGGCGGGGGGACCGAGTGGTCGTCGGTCTCCGGGCCGTCGAGCTCCAGCGCTTCGCGGGCCAGCTCGGTGACCGGCCGGACGGTGCGCAGCGGTCGGTTCGGCGACGGGTCGAGCAGGTCGGCGGCGTGGTCGTCGAGAGCGGCGACGGTCCCGCCGTGCGCGCCGGGGTGGAAGACCCAGTGCGCGCCGTTCTCCGACCGGCCCGCCTGCCACAGGAGCTGCACGACCCACTTGCCGTCGTCGCCGCGCCAGGCGTCCCAGTTCGCCTCGGTGGTCTCAAGGCCGCGCATCCCGAAGGTGTGCGCGACGACCTCGCCGAGGGTCTGCACGTCCGGGCCGTCCTCGCGGACCGGGTGCGCGCGCTGGGCCATCTCGGCGATCTGCGCGCGCTCCAGCAGCACGGGGTAGGCGTAGCGCTCGACCCGCTGCTCGGGGAGTCCGGAGGAGGCGGCGATCTGCGCCACCGACGCCCCGGCGCGGACCCGGGCCTGGATCTCGCGCGGGCGCACCGGGGATTCGAGCTCGATCTGGACCTGGCCGAGCCGGGTCAGGTCGCCTCGCGCCGCTGCCCGCAGCCGTTCGTCGGCGGGCACGGTGAAGCGTTCGCCGTTATCCGGGTCCTCGCAGATGACGGATTCACCGTCCTCGTCGAGCCCGACCACTCGCAGCGCTCGCATACGCCAGCCTCCTGTGTCTTGCGGGACACCCGCACCGGGGTGTGCTCGCCGCACCATCCGCAGCACCCTCACGGCCGCACCCCGTGACGGCCACACCCCGTACGGCGCATGGGCGGGAGCGAGGTTGCGTCCCTCCCGACACATGTCACCAAGCTGTGACACTAACCCGGCGCGCCGCCTTGACGCGGGAGGCGCGCCGACCCCGTCGTGTCGCCGACCGCAGTTGCCCCGACCCGATCTTGCCTGATGAACGCGGTCTCGGCATCCGAGTAAAAGCACTCATATTTCACCGCATACACGGAACGTGGCTATTTTTAGCCTGAAGGGGTCGCATCTAGCGGGTGTTCTGCGAAAAAACCTTCATTTGGAGCAGTATGCCGTGACGATGAGTGATTTTCCGAGGTAGCACCAAGCACGAAGGGCGCCGACCGCGGGATGCGGCCGACGCCCTCCAGCGGCGGGACGGTTCAGCGCAGCGCGCCGACCACCCAGTCCACGGCCTTGGTCAGCGTGGTGACGTCCTCCGGCTCGATGGCGGGGAACATCCCGATCCGGAGCTGGTTGCGGCCCAGCTTCCGGTACGGCTCGGTGTCCACGATGCCGTTCGCGCGCAGCGCCTCGGCCACGGCCGCGGCGTCCACCGAGTCGTCGAAGTCGATGGTGCCGACGACCTGGGAGCGCTTGGCCGGGTCGGTGACGAACGGGGTGGCGAAGTCGGAGGCCTCGGCCCACTCGTAGAGCCGCCGCGAGGACTCACCGGTGCGCCGCACGCACCAGTCCAGCCCGCCCTGGCCGTTCATCCAGTCGATCTGGTCGGCCAGCAGGAACAGCGTGGCCACCGCCGGGGTGTTGTAGGTCTGGTCCTTGCGGGAGTTGTCCAGCGCGGTGGTCAGCGACAGGAACTCCGGCACCCAGCGCCCCGAGGCGCCGATCTCCTGCACCCGCTCGATCGCGGCCGGGCTCATCGCCGCCAGCCACAGCCCGCCGTCGGAGGCGAAGCACTTCTGCGGCGCGAAGTAGTAGACGTCCACCTCGGCCGGGTCGAACGCCAGGCCGCCCGCGCCGGAGGTCGCGTCCACCGCGATCAGCGCGTTCTCCGAGCCCGCGGGCCGGGTCGGGGCGAGCATCACGCCGGTGGAGGTCTCGTTGTGCGCCCAGCCGATGAGGTCCACCGACGGGTCCGACACCGGCTCCGGGGCGTCGCCCGGCTCGGCCGAGACGACCACCGGGTCGCCGAGGAACGGCGCGGTCTTGGCGGCCTTGGCGAACTTCTGCGAGAACTCGCCGTAGGTCAGGTGCAGCGACCGCTCCCGGACCAGGCCGAACGTCGCGGCGTCCCAGAACGCGGTGGTGCCGCCGACGCCGAGCACGACCTCGTAGCCCTCGGGCAGCGAGAACAGCTCCGACAGGCCCTCCCGGACCCGGCCGACCAGCGACTTCACCGGCTTCTGCCGGTGGGAGGTGCCCATCACGGCGGCGCCGTCGGCGGCGAGCCGGGCGAGCTGGTCGGTGCGGACCTTGGACGGGCCGCAGCCGAACCGGCCGTCGGTGGGCGTGAGCTCCGCGGGCAGCTTCAGGGTCGTCGGGTTGGTCTCGGCCTGCGTCATGCCGGCGCCTCCGGGCGTTGTTGGTGGTGGCGGTGCCGTGCGCGGGCGGGTCGCTCGCGCGCCGGACCTGGGCGGACGTCCGGCGCCGTTGCCGGGTCGCTGTCGCTGACCGTGCGGATCGCGGCCGCGGCAGTCAGCCGCCCGGCAACTTACTGCGACTCGCCCGTCGTGGCCAGCACCGGCGGAACCGGCACGGGACGCGCCGCGCGGGTCCGGCGATCCGCCTCGGCAGGGCGCGTCGCGGGCCGGTGGCCGCACCGCGCGCCTGGATCGTTCGTGCAGGTGATGAGCGTAGTGCGGGGCTGATCGGCGGCCGTGGGCAGGGCCGCCGCGACCCGCCGCGCCCCGCGCCACCACCGGCGTCGCCGAGCCGTGCGCGGTGGCCCGGGTCACTCCGACGAGGAGCAACGCGCGGCGCCGGGCGGCCGGTCCCGCGCACGGCCGTTCGGCCGGGGGTGCGGCGTCCGGACGGGCCCGGGTCGCGCCGACGGCGACGCGACCCGATGTGTGGGGGCGGGCGTCGGGGTCGCCCGCCCCGGCTCCCGGTCTGGCGGTGGGGAGCGGGCTCAGATCGCGGCGAGGCGGGGCACCGACTCCCACCCCTCGACCTGCCGTGGCGGCCGGGGCGCCGGACCCACGTACTCGGCGGACGGGCGCACCAGGCGCCCGGTGCGCTTCTGCTCCAGCACGTGCGCCGACCAGCCGGCCAGCCGGGCGCAGGTGAACATCGCGGGCATCATGGCGGTCGGGACCCGCGCGAAGTCCAGCACCGCGGCGGCCCAGAACTCCACGTTGGTCTCGATCGGCCGGTCCGGTCGCCGCTCCCGCAGCACCGACAGCGCCGCCCGCTCCAGCTCCCGCGCCACCTCGAAGCGCGGCGCGCCGAGTTCCTCGCAGGTCGCGCGGAGCACCCGCGCCCGGGGGTCCTCGGCCCGGTAGACGCGGTGCCCGAAGCCCATCAGCCGGTCGCCGCGGTCGAGGATCGACTCCACCACCGCGCGGGCGTCACCGGTGCGCTCGACCTCAGCCAGCATCGGCAGCACCCGGGCGGGCGCCCCGCCGTGCAGCGGACCGGACATCGCCCCGACCGCGCCGGACAGGCACGCCGCCACGTCGGCTCCGGTGGAGGCGATGACCCGGGCGGTGAAGGTCGAGGCGTTGAGCCCGTGCTCGGCGGCCGAGACCCAGTAGGCGTCCAGCGCGCGCACGTGCGCCGGGTCGGGTTCGCCGCGCCAGCGGGTGAGGAACCGCTCGGCGACCGTCGAGCACGCCTCGACCCGGGCCGCGGGCACCGGCGGCAGGTCGGTGCCGCGCGCCGACTGCGCGGCGAAGGACAGCGCCAGCGCGCTGGTCCGGGCGAGCTGGTCGCGGGCCTGCTCGTCGGTGGTGTCGAGCAGCGGCTCGAAGCCCAGCGCCGGGGCCAGCGCGGCCAGCGAGGCCTGCAGGTCGGCGCGGACGTCGCCGGTGCGCACCGGGAGCTCGGCCGTCGCGGCGGCGGGCAGTCCGGTGCCGAAGCGGTCGTCCACGAGCAGCCCCCACACGTCCCCGAAGGGGACCGAGCCCACCAGGTCCTCGATGTCGACGCCCCGGTAGCGCAACGCCCCGCCGTCCTTGTCCGGCTCGGCGATCTCGGTGCGGAAGGCCACCACGCCTTCCAGACCCGGGCTGAACTCGCTCATGCCTCATCTCCTCTCCTGGCGACCGCGGCGGCTCCGGCGGGTGGAACGACGATGGACCGCCGCTTTTCCTGCTACAAGCAGTTAGCCGAGGAAAAAATCACGTGAAATCACGGTACTGGCGAAAGCGGAGAATTCTCGCGAAGCGGAAACCCCGGCAATTCTGCGGGACCGTTCGGTTTCGGTGATGTAAATCGCCAGGGTCGCTGTGACCTGGTCAGATGAGAGTGTGTTAATAAAGGAACCATGCACTTAGCCCCTCACGAGCGCGAAAAATTGCTCGTACACGTCGCGGCGCGGTTGGCCGGAGAACGGCTCGCCCGCGGTCTCAAGCTCAACCACCCGGAAGCCGTCGCGCTGATCACCGACCACGTGGTCGAGGGAGCGCGGGACGGCCGGACGGTGGCGGAGCTGATGCGCAGCGGCCGGAAGGTGCTCACCGCCGACGAGGTCCTCGACGGGGTGGCCGAGATGATCCCGGACGTGCAGGTCGAAGCGACCTTCCCGGACGGGACCAAGCTCGTCACGGTCCACGACCCGATCACCTGAAGGACCCGAGCGGCCCGACCTGCCGCCCATGGGAAGAAGGAGGACCAAACGACCAGGAACACCGAAGGAGGAGCCGACATGCGCCCCGGCGAGATCATCACCGGCGCCGACCCCGTCCCGCTGAACCCGGGGCGCCCCCGCACCCGGCTCACCGTCGTCAACCGCGCCGACCGCGCCGTGCAGGTCGGCTCGCACTACCACTTCGCCGCCGTCAACGACGGGCTGGAATTCGACCGGTCGGCCGCCTGGGGGCACCGCCTCGACGTGCCCGCGGGAACCGCCGTGCGCTTCGAACCGAACGTGGCGCGGGAGGTCGACCTGGTGCCCATCGGCGGGGCCCGGCTGGTGCCGGGGCTGCGCCTGGAGCACGCCGGGGCGCTCGACGAGCGCGGCCCGGCCACGGCAGGACCGGAGTACGGCGAACGCGGGGAAGGACACCAGGGGTGAGCGCATCGATCGACCGGGCCCAGTACGTCGAGCTGTTCGGCCCGACCACCGGGGACCGGATCAGGCTGGCCGACACCGACCTGCTCGTCGAGATCACCGAGGACCGCTGCCAGGGCCCGCAGGGCTCCGGCGACGAGGTGGTCTTCGGCGGCGGCAAGGTCATCCGGGAGTCGATGGGCCACTCCAACGCGACCCGCGCCGAGGGCACCCCGGACCTGATCATCACCGGTGCCGTGGTGCTCGACCACTGGGGCGTGATCAAGGCCGACGTGGGCGTCCGGGACGGCCGCATCGTCGGCATCGGCAAGGCGGGCAACCCGGACGCGGTGTCCGGGGTGCACCCGGACCTGGTGATCGGGCCCTCGACCGAGGTCATCTCCGGCGCAGGCAAGGTCCTCACGGCCGGCGGGGTGGACGCGCACGTGCACTTCATCAGCCCGCAGGAGATCGACGTGGCGCTGGCCACCGGGCTGACCACGCTGATCGGCGGCGGCACCGGCCCGGCCGAGGGCAGCAAGGCCACCACCGTCACCCCCGGCGCCTGGAACCTGCAGCGGACGATGCAGGCGCTGGACTTCATGCCGGTCAACGTGCTGCTGTTCGGCCGGGGCAGCACGATGCGCGGCGAGGCGCTGCGCGAACAGCTCCGCGCCGGAGCCGGCGGGTTCAAGATCCACGAGGACTGGGGCGCCACGCCGGCGGCGCTCGACAGCGCGCTGCGGGTCGCCGAGGAGTCCGGGGTGCAGGTCGCGCTGCACGCCGACACGCTCAACGAGGCGGGCTTCTACGAGTCGACGCTGGCGGCGATCAACGGCCGGTCGATCAGCGCCTTCCACGCCGAGGGCGCCGGGGGCGGGCACGCGCCGGACATCATCCGGATCGCCTCGCAGCCGCACGTGCTGCCCTCGTCGACCAACCCGACCCGCCCGCACACCATCAACACCGTCGACGAGCACCTGGACATGGTGCTGGTTTGCCACCACCTCAACCCCGCGGTGCCCGAGGACCTGGCGTTCGCCGAAAGCCGCATCCGGCCCTCCACCATCGCCGCCGAGGACGTGCTCCAGGACCTCGGGGCCATCTCGATGGTCAGCTCGGACGCGCAGGCGATGGGCCGGATCGGCGAGGTGGTCATGCGCACCTGGCAGACCGCGCACGTGATGAAGCGGCGGCGGGGCGCGCTGCCCGGCGACGGCGCGGCCGACAACCTCCGGGCCCGCCGCTACGTCGCCAAGTACACGATCAACCCGGCGCTGACCCACGGGATCGCCGAGCACGTCGGCTCGGTGGAAGTGGGCAAGCTCGCCGACCTCGTGCTGTGGGACCCGAAGTTCTTCGGCGTCCGGCCGCACCTGGTGCTCAAGGGCGGCTTCGTGGCGTGGGCGGCGATGGGCGACGCCAACGCGTCGATCCCGACCCCGCAGCCGTCGCTGGCCCGGCCGATGTTCGGCGCCCAGCCGCGCGCCGCGGCCGCCTCCGGGCTGTTCTTCGTCGCGCCCGAGGCCATCGACGCGGGGCTGCCGGACCGGCTCGGGCTCAGCACCCGGATGGTCCCGGTCGGCGACACCCGGCGGATCACCAAGGCGGACCTGCCGCACAACGACGCGACGCCGGACATCCAGGTCGACCCGGACAGCTTCGCGGTGCACATCGACGGTGATCTCGTGGAGCCGGCCCCGGTGGAAAAAGTCCCCATGGCCCAGCGCTACTTCCTTTTTTAGTCGCGTCTGGGCTCGCTTTGCTGGGCGGTGCCGGTGGCGGAACCTCAGCGGCCTTCTCGCGGTGGAAGGTGTGGTGGTCGCTTTGCGTGGCGGTGCGGGTGGCGGAACCTCAGCGGCCTTCTCGCTGCGGGATCGCCTCCTGATGTACCAGGCACGTACACGGCGTCGGCGCCGTCCTCGCGAGAAGGCCGCTGAGAACCCGCGGCGGTGTCAGCTGCGTGCGTGGGGTGAGGCGGAAGCGGCTTTCGCCGCTTGCCTGGCGGGGGTTGCGGGTGGCGAGTGCGTTCGGCTGCGCCGCTTGCCTGGCGGTGGTGCCGATCGGCTCGTGCGTGGGCTGGAAGCGGCTTCGCCGCTTGCCCGGCGGGGTTCCGGTGGCGCGGACGCGCGGGGTGGGTCACTCGGATGAGGGGTGAGTGAGGGGCACCTGCATCCGACATAGCCGGATGAAGGTGCCTCTCACCTGGAAGAAGAATCATGCGGAGGTGGTCTTGGTGCGCGGTGGGCTCGCCGTGCTGGCCCTGGCCGACGCCCGGTTCCCGGGCGGTGGGCACGTGCATTCCGGCGGTGTCGAGGAGGCCGCCGCGCGCGGGCTGCTCACCGATGCCGAGCAGTTGCGCGGATTCCTGCGCGGACGGCTGGTCGGCGCCGGGGCGCCGCAGGCGGTGTTCGCCGCCGCCTCCGCCCACGCGACCGCGCGCGGCGTCGCGCGGGAGCACTGGCGGGTGCTGGACGTCGAGTTCGACGCCCGCACCCCCTCGCCCGCGCAGCGCGCCGCGTCGCGCGCCCAGGGGCGGGGGATGCTGCGCGCCGGAGGGGCCGCCTGGCCCGCACCGGCACTCGCCGAACTGACGGCCGCGGTCCCGCGGCCGCACCAACCGATCGTGCTCGGCGTGCTGGCCGCCGCGGCCGGTGCCGCGCCGCGGGACGCCGCGCTCAGCGCCGGCTACCTGGCGCTGAGCGGAGCCGCGTCGGCCGCCGTCCGGCTGCTCGGGCTCGACCCGTTCGCCGCCAACGCGGCGGTCGCCGAGCTGGGCACCGAGCTGGACCGGATCGCCGACGAGGCGGCGGCCGTGGCCGGGGACGACCCAGCCGCGCTGCCCGCCCCCGGCTCACCGGCGCTGGACCTGCTCGCCGAAGCGCACGATCGCCATCACCAGGAAGAGGTGCGTCTCTTTGCGTCCTGAACACGGTCACGGCCACGGTCACCAGCACCCGGTCGGCTTCGACCCCACCGAGAGCGGTCCCGATCCGCACCCGGCGCCCGCGGTGTCCGGGCGGCCGTTCCGGCTGGGCATCGGCGGTCCGGTGGGCAGCGGCAAGACCGCGCTGACCGCCGCGCTCTGCCGCGCGCTCGGTGGCGAGGTCGAACTCGCCGTGGTGACCAACGACATCTACACCACCGAGGACGCCGACTTCCTGCGCCGGGCGGGCGTGCTCGACACCGACCGGATCGAGGCGGTGCAGACCGGCGCCTGCCCGCACACCGCGATCCGCGACGACATCACCGCCAACCTGGACGCGGTGGACCGGCTCGCCGAGCGCCACCCCGGCCTGGAGCTGGTCATCGTGGAGAGCGGCGGGGACAACCTGACGGCGGTGTTCAGCCGCGGGCTGGCCGACGCCCAGGTGTTCGTGGTCGACGTCGCGGGCGGGGACAAGGTGCCGCGCAAGGGCGGTCCGGGCGTCACCACGGCCGACCTGCTCGTGATCAACAAGGTGGACCTGGCCGAGCGGGTCGGCGCCGACATGGAGGTGATGCTCGCCGACGCGCACCGGATGCGCGGTGATCTCCCGGTGATCGCGCAGTCGCTGACCCGCACGCCCGAGGCGCCGGACGTCGCGGCCTGGGTCCGGGAGCAGCTCGGGTGAGGGCCGAGGCGGTGCTGGGCGTCGAACTCGGCGCGCGGGGGCGCAGCGTGGTCCGCGAGCTGGCCTCGCAGGCGCCGCTGACGCTGGTGCCCCGCCGGGCGGCGACGACCGCGGCGGACGGCACCGCCGTGGTCCACCTGGTCGGCTCGGCGACCTCGCCGGTCGGCGGGGACGTCGTCGACCTGCGGGTGCGGGTCGGGCCGGGAGCGCGGCTGCTGCTGCGCGGCACGGCGGCCACGGTCGCGCTGCCCGGGCACGACGGTGCGGTGAGCAGCGCGGCGGTGCACCTCGACGTCGCCGCCGGGGCGAGCGTGGACTACCTGCCGGAACCGACGGTGGTCAGCTCCCGCGCCGACCACCGGGCCGCGATGTCGGTCCGGTTGGCGCCGGACGCGCGGCTGCGCTGCCGCGAGGTGCTGGTGCTCGGCCGGTCCGGGGAGCGCCCGGGGCGGCTGGTCACCGCGACCGACGTGGTGCGCGACGGGGTGCCGCTGCTGCGCCAGCGGCTCGACATCGGCGATCCGCTGCTGGACGCCAGCGCCGGTTACCTCGCGGGCGCGCGGGTGCTGGCCACGGAGGTCCTGGTGGGCGCCGACGACCCCGCCGCGCCCGCGTCCGGCGACTGGTGGTCGCTGGCGCCGCTGGCCGCCGGGGGCGCCCTGGCGACGGCCGTGGGACCGGACGCGGTGATCGCCGGGCGCCGGTTGGCCGAGGCCGTCGCCCACCACCCGGACGTGGGGTTCGCGGCACCCGCGCGTTGGTGAGCAGCGGGCGTTCCGGAGGAACCGGACGGGCCGCACCGAACACCATCGGGCCAGGTCACAGCGCCGAACGGGTGTTGTTCCCATCACTGCATCGATTGCGTGATCGATCGGGAGCGGCAGCCGATTCGGCGCTGCCCGCCTTCGGGATTACCGTCGTACCGACAGGGCGGCGAGCCGCCGATCCGTGCGCGCAGCGAGGAAGGAAAGCGGATGTCGGAGACCAACGTCGCGTTGCCGTCCATGCGGGTGTCCTACGAAGCCGGTGCGCTCGACGAGACCTCGCTCGCCGGGACCTGGCACGAGCAGCTCCAGCGCTGGTTCGACGAGGCGGTCGAGGCCGAGGTCACCGAGCCGAACGCGATGGTGCTGGCCACCGCCGACGCCGAAGGCGTGCCGTCCTCGCGCACGGTGCTGTGCAAGGGCTTCGACGAGCGCGGGGTGGTCTTCTTCACCAACTACACCTCGGCCAAGAGCCACGACCTCACCGCGACCCGGATGGCGGCGGCGACCTTCCCGTGGCTGGCCATGCAGCGCCAGGTCAACGTGCGCGGCACCGTCGAGAAGGTGCCCGGCGACGAGACCGCCGAGTACTGGGCGGTGCGCCCGCGCGGCTCGCAGCTCGGCGCCTGGGCGTCGGCGCAGTCCAAGGTGGTCAGCGGGCGTCCGGCGCTGCAGTCGGCGCTCAACGGCATCGAGCGCCGGTTCGCCGACAACGAGAGGGTGCCGGTGCCGCCGCACTGGGGCGGCTGGCGGATCCGCCCGGAGGTCGTGGAGTTCTGGCAGGGCCGCCCGGACCGGATGCACGACCGGCTGCGCTTCCGCCGCACCGACGACCTCTGGACCGTCGAACGCCTCGCCCCCTGACGGCCCTCACCCGAACGTGACATGAGTGAGGGGCACCCTTGCCCAAGTAACTTGGACAAGGGTGCCCCTCACTCACGTCTGCTCACCCGAACGGGGCGTGGTGGGAACCGGGCGGAACGGACGGGGTCGCACCGGCCCGCTCATGCTGCGGGCGGGCGGTCCTAAGCTGCACGGGTGTCCTGGAGCCTGAAGTCCTCGCTCGCCAAGCTGCTCCTCGACACCCGGCCCCTGCGCTACCCCGCCTACCGGCGGCTGTGGCTGGGCAACGTGGTCACCTCCGTCGGCGCGCAGTTCTCCGCGGTGGCGGTGCCCAAGCAGCTCTACGACCTCACCGGCTCGTCCGCCTACGTCGGCCTGGCCGGGCTGTTCGGGCTGGTGCCGCTGCTGGTGTTCGGCCTGTGGGGCGGGGCGATCGCCGACGCGGTGGACCGCCGGAAGCTGATGCTGGTGAGCAACGGCGGGCTGGCGCTCAGCGCGGTGCTGCTGTGGCTGGTGTCGGCGGCCGGGGTGCGTTCGGTGTGGCTGGTGCTGGTGCTGTTCGCCGCCCAGCAGACGTTCTTCGCGATCAACATGCCCGCCCGGGCGGCGACGGTGGCGCGGCTGATCCCGCTGCCGCTGCTGCCCTCGGCGCAGGCGCTGAGCTCCACGGTGATGCAGCTCGGCGCGATCGTCGGGCCGTTGCTGGCCGGGGTGCTGCTGCCGTTCCTGGGGCTGCCGACGCTGTACCTGGTGGACGCCGTGGCGCTGACCGCGGCGCTGTGGGCGGTGCTCCGGTTGCCGCCGCTGCCGCCGGGGGAGAGCGCGCCGCGCCGGGCGGGGTTGCGCGCGGTGATCGACGGTTTCCGCTACCTGGCGCTGCACTCGGTGCTGCTGGCGTCGTTCCTGATGGACATCATCGCGATGGTGTTCGGGATGCCGCGCGCGCTGTTCCCGGAGATGGCCGAGCGGACCTTCGGGGATCCGCCCGGCGGCGGTGCGGCGCTGGGCTGGCTGTACGCGGCGATCCCGCTCGGGGCGTTCGCGTTCGGGGTGTTCTCCGGGTGGCTGCACCGGTTCGCCCGGCACGGCGTCGGCGTGGTGCTGGGCGTGGTGGCCTGGGGCGTGGCGGTGATCGGCTTCGGGCTGTCGGACTCGCTGTGGCTCGCGGTGGTCTTCCTGGCGCTGGGCGGTGGCGCGGACCTGGTGAGCATGGTCTACCGGAGTTCGATCCTCCAGATGGCGGCCACCGACGAGATGCGCGGCCGGATCCAGGGGGTGTTCACCGTGGTGGTGGCCGGCGGGCCCCGGCTGGCCGACGTGCTGCACGGGTCCGCGGGCGCCGGGCTGGGCACCTCGACGGCGGTGGCGGGCGGCGGGGTGCTCGTCGTGGTGTGCGCGGTGGCCGCGGCGTGCTGCCTGCCGGCGTTCTGGCGCTACCGGGCGCCCACCGCCGCGGAGTCCTTGACCGATCCGGACGCCGAGGACCGCCCGGTGGGTTGACAACCGCCGCGCGACGTGCGGGCGGGCACGGTAGGTGGGCGATCCGTCACGTCTCGTCCACGTTGGGCGGTGTGACGGGTCGGGCACGGGCGAGCCGGTGCAGTTCGTCGAGGGGTGGGCTGACACCGCGATCAGCCGAAGTGCACACTTTCCAGCTATGGCCAACGAGACGACCGTGAACGACGGGGCGCCGGGCGGTGCGCAAGGGCCAGGCCTCAAAAAGGTCATGGGCCCGAAACTGCTGCTCTTCTTCGTGGTGGGGGACATCCTCGGCACCACGATCTACTCCTTGACGGGCAAGGTCGCCGGCAAGGTCGGTGGGGCGCTCTGGATCCCGTTCCTGGTCGCCTTCGTCGTCGCCTTCCTGACCGCCTTCAGCTACCTGGAGCTGGTCGGCAAGTACCCGAAGGCGGGCGGCGCGCCGCTGTACGTGCACAAGGCGTTCGGCGTGCACTTCCTGACCTTCCTCATCGCCTTCGCGGTGATGTGCTCGGGCATCACCTCGGCGTCCTCGGCCGCGCAGGCCTTCAGCGGTGACTACCTGGAGGCGATCCTCGGCGACGGGTTCCCGTCCTGGGTGGTGGCGATCGGCTTCCTGCTGCTGCTCGCGGGCATCAACCTCCGCGGCGTCGGCGAGTCGGTGAAGATGAACGTGGTCCTCACCTGCATCGAGCTGCTCGGCCTGGCCATCGTGATCGTGTTCGGCGTGATCGCGATCGCGGGCTTCAACTCGAACCCGTCCCTGTCGCCGGACCCGGGCCGGCTGCTGGAGTTCAACACCGACACCGGCCCGTTCCTGGCCGTGACCTCCGCGACGGCGCTGGCGTTCTTCGCGATGGTCGGCTTCGAGGACTCGGTGAACATGGCCGAGGAGACCCGGAACCCGGCCAAGAACTTCCCGCGCGCGCTGCTGATGGGCCTGGGCATCACCGCGGCCATCTACCTGATCATCGCGGTGATCACCTCGACGCTGGTGCCCACCGACGAGCTCGCCGCCTCCGACGGGCCGCTGCTGCTGGTCGTGCAGGCCGCCGCGCCGTGGTTCCCGCCGGTGCTGTTCTCGGCCATCGCGCTGTTCGCGGTCACCAACACCGCCCTGATCAACATGCTGATGGCCAGCCGGCTGGTCTACGGCATGGCGCAGGAGCGGATCATCCCGTCGGTGTTCGGCAAGATCCACCGCAGCCGCCGGACCCCGTGGGTCTCGGTGCTGTTCACCAGCATCATCGCGATGATCCTGGTCAGCACGCTGGAGATCTCCGCGCTGGGCAGCACCACCTCGCTGCTGCTGCTCGTGGTGTTCGCCATCGTCAACGTCGCGGTGCTGGTGCTGCGCAAGGAGAAGGTCGAGCACGAGCACTTCCAGGCGCCCACCTGGGTGCCCGTGCTGGGTGCGATCACCTGCGCGTTCTTCGCCAGCCCGCTGTCCGGCCGCCCGGTGGAGGAGTACGGGATCGCCGGTGCGCTGCTGGCCATCGGCGTGCTGTTCTGGGGGATCAACCACCTGGTCAACGGCCGCGAGAAGCGCGACTTCGACGCGGCGAAGCTGGGCAAGTGAGGTGGCACCGCGCCGGGGACCCCGGCGCGGTGCTCTAATGACCGGATGCGCGAACCGGCTTCTGGTCAGCAGTTCGAGATCACCGCGGGCGCCGCGCGGGCCGTCATCACCGAGGTCGGCGCGGCGCTGCGCGAGTTCGAGGTCGACGGCGTCCCGTTCGCCGAGCCCTACGCCGCGGACCGCCGCCCGCCCGCGAGCGCGGGCGCGGTGCTGGCCCCGTGGCCGAATCGGGTCGCCGGGGGCCGCTGGGTGCTCGACGGCGAGCCGCAGCAGCTCGCGCTGACCGAGCCGGCGCGCGGCAACGCCCTGCACGGCCTGCTCTGCCACGTGCCGTGGCAGGTCGAGGAGCGCACCGCGGCGTCGGTGCGGCTGCGGGCCCCGGTCGCGTCCCAGCCCGGCTGGCCGGTGCCGCTGGTGGTCGCGGTCGAGTACGCGGTGTCCGGCGAGGACCTGCGGGTGACCCACGAGGTCCGCAACGCGGGTGACCGGACGACCCCCTTCGGCGTCGGCGCGCACCCGTTCCCGCGCGCCGGGACGGCGGCCACCGACGACTGCACGCTGCGGCTCGCCGCGAGCAGCGTGCTGCCGCTGGACGCCGACACGCTGCTGCCCGCCCGGCCCCCGCGCTCGCTGGCGGGGGACGAGCTGGACTTCCGCACCGGCCGACCGCTGGCCGGGGTGTGGCTGGACACCGCCTTCGGCGGGGCGGCCCCGGCGCCCGGTGACGACCGCGTCCGGCACGCCCTCACCGCCCCCGACGGCACCGCGGTCGAGCTGTGGGCCGACCCGGTGTTCGGCTGGGTGCAGGTCTACACCGCCGACGACTTCCCGGGGCGCGGGCGCGCGGTCGCGGTGGAGCCGATGACCTGCCCGCCGGACGCGCTCAACTCCGGCATCGACCTGCTGCACGTCGAGCCGGGCGAGACTTGGACCGGGAGCTGGGGCCTGCGGGCCCGGTGAGCGCGGGTCAGCGGACCTGGACCGTCGCGGTCAGCGGCAGGTCGAGGACCGAGGTGCCCGCCGACAGGACGTATTCGCCGCGTTCCCAGCGCCAGCCGGCGTCCCAGTGGGCGAAGGCGCGGCCGGGGATCGCGACCTCGGCGGTGACCTCCTCGCCGGGAGCGGCCGTCACGGCGGCGAAGCCGACCAGCCACCGCACCGGCCGGTCCACGGCCGAACCGGGCCGCGCGGCGTAGACCTGCACGACCTGCTTGCCGGTGCGCTCGCCGGTGTTGCGCAGCGCGACCCGGGCGGTGAGGCCGTCCCCGGCTGCCACCTCCCCGGGCAGCTCGCAGCCGGTGAGCTCCCACGTCGTGTAGCCCAGGCCGAAGCCGAACGGGTAGGCCGGTTCCGCCCCGGCGCGCAGCCACGCCCGGTAGCCCAGGTGGATGCCCTCGTCGTAGCGCACCACGCCGTCCTCCGGCGTCACCGACAGCACCGGCACGTCGGCCGCCGCGGCGGGCCAGGTGGTCGGCAGCCGGCCGCCGGGTTCGGCGGCGCCGCTGAGCACGTCGCCCAGCGCGTTGCCGAACTCCTGGCCGCCGAACCAGGACAGCAGCACGGCGGCGGCTTCGTCCCGCCAGGGCAGCTCCACCGGAGCCCCGGAGTTGACCACCGCGACGGTGCGCGGGTTGGCGGCCAGCACCGCGCGGGCCAGCTCGTCCTGCCGTCCCGGCAGCCGGAGGTCGGTCCGGTCGAAGCCCTCGCTCTCGACCCGGCTGTGGGTGCCGACCACCAGCACCACCGCGTCGGCCTCGGCGGCCAGCTCCGCGGCCTCGGCGATCAGCCCCTCGGGATCGTCGTCGGCCGGGGCGGTGCCGAAGGCGAAGGTGAGCACGCCGGGCAGCGCGTCGGGGCCGCGGTCGTGTTCGATCTCGATCCGCAGCGGCTCGCCCGCGACCAGCTCGACGGGTGCGGTGGCGCTGGGCGGGGCGAGGAACGCGGCCCCGAGCTGCTGGTCCGCGGCGACCTCGGCGCGCTCGTCGAGCAGCACGGCGCCGTCGACCCGCAACGCGGTGCGGCCGACCGCGGCGAACCCGAGGTGCACGACGCCGGAGGTGGTGGGCGTCCACGTCGTCGACGCCCGCAGCCGCGCGGTCCGGTCGATCGCGGAGTCGCCGCCCAGCCACACGTACTCGGTGGCGAAGCGCTCCTCCGCGCGGATCTCGGCGCCCGCCTCGTCGAGCAGCGACAGGTGCACCCCGGGTTCGCCGGTGACCGGGTTGGTCAGCTCCGCGACCGGGATCGCGCCGACGCCCTGCTGCACCACCGCGCCGAGCGCGTGGTCGACCCGCGCGTCCGGGAACGCCGCCCGGACGCCCTCCAGCGGGGAGACGACCCGGTCGGGCACCACGGTCGCGCTGCCGCCGCCCTGGGTGCGGGCCTGGGTCGCGCCGTGCCCGATGACGGCGATGCGCCGCACCGGACCCAGCGGCAGCAGGCCGGTGTTGCGCACCAGCACGGTGCCCGCGACGGCGGCGGACCGGACGAACTCCCGCGCCCGCTCCGGCCCCACCGGCTCGGCGGCCGGGGCCTCGTGCCCGTCGAGGGCGCCGACCCGCGCGGCCAGCCGCAGGATCCGCTCCACCTTGCGGTCCACCGCGGCCTCGGGCACCTCCCCGGCGCGCACCGCGTCCACCAGCCGCTGCCCCCACGGGCCGGACGGCCCCGGCATGACCAGGTCCTGCGCGGCGCGGGCGCTGTCCAGCGAGCGCACGGCGGTCCAGTCGCTGACCACCACGCCGTCGAAGCCCCACTCCTCGTTGAGCGGTGCGGTGAGCAGGTCGTGCTCGGTGGCGGTGGTGCCGTTGATCGAGTTGTAGGCGCTCATCACCGCCCACGCCCTGGACTCGACGACGGCCTTCTCGAAGGCGAGCAGGTAGAGCTCGCGCAGCGCCCGGTCGTCGACCCGCACGTCGACGGTGAACCGGTCGGTCTCGAAGTCGTTGGCCACGTAGTGCTTCGGGGTGGCGGCGACCCCGTTGTCCTGGAGCCCGGTGACCACGGCGGCGGCGAGGTCGGCGGTGAGCACCGGGTCCTCGCTGAACGCCTCGAAGTGCCGCCCGCCCAGCGGTGAGCGGTGCAGGTTGATGGTGGGCCCCAGCACCACGTCCACGCCCTTGCGCCGGGCCTCCGCCGCCGCGACGGCGCCCCAGGCATGGGCCAGCTCCCGGTCCCAGGCCGCGGCCAGCGCGGTCGCCGACGGCAGGTTCAGCGAGGGCTCGCGCTCGTCCCACCGCGGGCCGCGCACGCCGACCGGACCGTCCGACAGGACCACGCCGCGCAGCCCGATCGACTCGATCGGCACCGTGCTCCAGAAGTCCTGCCCGGTGAGCAGCTCGACCTTGCGCTCCAGGTCGAGGCGGTCGACGAGGTCGGCGAACGTGCCTGCCATGCGGTCCTCCGGCGATCGGCGCGGCCCCGCTGCCGCGCGGTGGCCGGAACTCTAACACCGAATTCTGACCTCTGGTAGAAATTCGTCGGGCGCTAGCATGACCCGCATGGCAGGCAGGGGTCCGTACGCCAAGACGGCGGCCACCCGCGAGCAGGCCCTCGACGCGGCGCTGCGGATCATCGCCGAGCGCGGGTTGTCCGGGACGACGGTGCAGGAGATCGCCGATGCCGTCGGCATGACCAAGGCCGGGCTGCTCTACCACTTCGGGTCGCGGGAGGCGCTGCTCACCGCCGTGCTCGCCCGCCGCGAGGGGATCGAGGTCCTCGGCGGCGAGCACGGCGTCCTCGACGGCTTCGTCGCAGCGCTCCGGGCCAACACCTCGGTCCCCGGCCTGGTGGCGCTGTACTCGGTGCTGGCGGGCTCGGCGGGCTCGGCCGACGCCGACAGCGAGCAGCGCCGGTACTTCGCCGCGCGCTACCCGCTGCTGCGCCGGGTGCTGGCCGCGGAGATCGAGCGGGAGCAGCGGGCGGGCGGCATCCCGGCCGAGCGCGACCCGGCCGCGCTGGCGAGCCTGTTCATCGCGGCCGCCGACGGCCTGCAGAACCAGTGGCTGCTGGACCCGGACATCGACGTGGCCGCGCACCTGGAGCTCCTGGCCGACCTCGTCCGCACCTGACCTCACGTTCGGGTTAGTGAGGGGGCACGGTTTGCGTGGCGGTGCGGGTGGCGGAACCTCAGCGGTCTTCTCGCTGCGCCGATCGCCTCCTGATGTACCAACGACGTACACGGCGTCGGCGCTGTCCTCGCGAGAAGACCGCTGAGCGGTCACGTCCGAGCACGGGCCGCGGTGCAAGCTGCGTGCCCCACCGCATGCGGCTCCGCCGCATCCCGAAAGGACCCCACCCGGACGTGACAGGAGTGAGGGGCACCCTTGTCCGAGTTACTTGGGCAAGGGTGCCCCTCACCTCGTTCAAGTTCACCCGGTGGTGGCGGTTCAGCGGTGGCCGAGGACCTGGTGGGTCGCCTGGCGCAGCGCGGCGACGTGCGGGTGGTCGCGCTTCGACGGGAGCCAGGCCAGGGCCATGCTCCACGGCGGGACGTCGGCCACCTCGACGTAGACGGCGCCGGGTCGCGGGTAGAGCTGCTCGGCGATCGCCGGCGGGAGCTGGATGCCCTCGCCGCGCACGATGGCCAGCAGCGAGCTCTCGTAGTCGACGGCCTGGTGCGAGCTGTAGCGGACGGGGCTGCCGTCGGGGCGGGGGTCGCAGGCCCAGTAGTTCCGGTACACCTCGGGAACGCGCGGCGACCAGCCGATGTGGGTGTGGTCGGCGAGGTCGGCCAGGGTGATGACCTCCCGGTCGGCGAGCGGGTCGGTCACGCTCAGCACCGCGCAGCGCGGGCCGCTGTCCACCGCGACGTACTGGACCCCCTCGGGCACGGGCAGGATCAGGAAGGCGGCGTCGACCAGACCTTCGAGCAGCACGGTGGCGATGTCGAAACCGGCCCGCTGGATCTGCACGTTCACGCCCGGCAGGCGGTGGCGCAGCGCGTCGAGGATCGACGAGGCGGGCTCGATCGAGGTGAGGGCGTCGAGGGAGCCGACCACGAGGTCGCCCACTCCCGCCGCGGCGGCGTGCTGGGCGCGGGCGCGCAGTTCCGCGGTGGCCTCCACCACGGCCCGGGCCGGTTCGCGCAGGTCCTGGCCGGCCGGGGTGAGGGTGACCGCGCGGGTGGTGCGGTCGACGAGCTGGACGCCGAGGTTGCGCTCCAGCGTCCTGATGTGCCGGGAGAGCGCGGGCTGCGAGATGTAGCCGCGGCGCGCGGCGCGGCCGAAGTGCAGTTCCTCGGCCAGCAGCAGGAACATCCTGAGCTGCTGGATGCTCGGCTCGGTGGTGTCCCCGACGCGGATCCCTCCGGCGGCATTCATGACGTGGAAATTATCAATCGCGCTCGACGGGGAATCAACCAGCGCTTCCGGTGCCGCGCTCACCGGTGGAAGACTCGTCCGCGCGCCCGCGGTGGACGACGCCGACGGGGCGCGCGGACCTCCCGGTCGTGCGGGCGCGGATCGCCGGACCCGATCGGGCAGGAGGAGGAACCGATGCGAGGCGTCAGCCGAGCCGTCGTGGTGGGGGCCGCGGCGCTCGCGATGTCCGGCGCCGGGTTCGCGTCGGCCCGCCCCGGTTCGCAGGTGCGGGAATCGCCGGCGTGTCGGCCGGGCGAGGGCGAAGGGTTGGAGCCGCCGCCCGCCTGAGCGGCTTCGCGGACGGGCTCCGGCGTTCGCCCGGGAGCGCTGGGCCGACCGGCGCTTCCCGCTGCGCCGGCATCGACTGGGGGTGGTGCCGGCGCAGCGGGAGGTCAGGACTTGGCCAGGTGCCTGCCGATGAGCATCCGCTGGATCTGGTTGGTGCCCTCGAAGATCTGCAGCACCTTGGCCTCGCGCATGAACCGCTCGGCGGGGAAGTCGCGGGTGTAGCCGGCCCCGCCGAGCACCTGGACGGCGTCGGTGGTGACCTTCATCGCGGCGTCGGTCGCCGCGAGCTTGGCCACCGAGGCCTGGAAGCCGAAGGAGCGTCCGGCGTCGCGGCGGCGCGCCCCGTCGAGGTAGGCGGTGCGCGCGGTGTGCACGGCGGTGGCCATGTCGGCGAGCAGGAACTCCAGCCCCTGGAACTCGATGATCGGCTTGCCGAACTGGGTGCGCTGCTTGGCGTACTCGACGGCGAGGTCCAGCGCCGCCTGGGCGAGGCCGACGGCGCAGGCGGCGATGCCGAGGCGACCGGAGTCCAGCGCGGACAGCGCGATCTTCAGCCCGTCGCCCTCGGCGCCGATCAGCCGGTCGGTGGGCACCCGCGCGTCGACGAAGCGCAGCTCGGTGGTCGGCGAACCGGTCAGGCCCATCTTGCGCTCCGGCGGCGCCGCCGCCAGGCCCGAGGTGGTGCCGTCGACGAGCAGGCAGCTGATGCCGCGGGCACCGTCGTCGGAGGTGCGCGCCATCAGCGTGTAGAAGTCGGCCACGCCACCGTGGGTGATCCACGTCTTGGTCCCGTTGACCAGGTAGGCGTCCTCCTCCCGGGTGGCCCGGGTGCTCAGCGCCGCCGCGTCCGAGCCCGCGTGCGCCTCGGACAGCGCGTAGCCGCCGAGCAGCCGACCGCTGATGAGCTCCGGCAGCCACCGCTCGCGCTGCTCCTCGGTGCCGAAGGCGGCCAGCGGGTAGCAGGCCATCGTGTGCACCGACAGCCCGACGCCGACGGTCATCCAGGCGCTGCTGAGCTCCTCCAGCACCTGCAGGTAGACCTCGAACGGCTGGTCGCCGCCGCCGAAGCGCTCCGGGTAGGGCAGCCCGAGGAAGCCGGTCTCGCCGAGCAGGGCGAACACGTCGCGCGGGAACTTCTCCGCCGCCTCGTCCTCGGCCGCCCGGTCGGCCAGTTCGCCGCGGGCGATGTCCCTCGTCAGGGCCAGCAGGTCGGCGGCTTCCGGGGTCGGCGGCATGCGGTCTGCGGGCATGGTGCGGCGGCTCCTCGGTACTCTCATCGGTACTGCGGGACGGCTCAGAGTACCGGTCGGGTGGTCGGCCGGGAACCCACCGAAGGGGTGTCCCCCGTTGTGGCAAGCTCGGGCGGTGACCAACCCCGACCACCCGAGCGCGCCCCGAGCGGTGCGCGCCCGGCGGGCCGAGCTGCTCGACCGGCTCCGCGACCTCTTCCTCGCCGAGGGGTTCGCGCACTTCACGCTGGGCGAGCTCGCCGCCCGGCTGCACTGCTCCAAGTCGACGCTCTACACCCTGGCGGCCAGCAAGGAGCAGCTCGCCGTGCGGGTGGTGGCGCACTACTTCCGCTGCGCCACCGAGGAGATCGAGGGTGCCATCGCCGAGGTCGACGCGCCGGCCGCCCGGATCCGGATCTACCTGGAAGCCGCCGCGGCCGCGCTGCGCCCGGCCTCCCGCCAGTTCATCGACGACATGGCGGCCAACCCGGCCACCCGCGCCACCTACGAGGCCAACGCGCACGCCGCGGCCGACCGCATCCGCGGCTTCATCGGCGCCGGCGTCCGCCAAGGCGCCTTCCGCGAGGTCCACGCGGCGCTGGTCGCCGAGATGGTCGGCCGCACCATCGCCGGCATCCAGCGCGGCGAGATCGGCGCCCGCACCGGGCTGTCCGACGCGGCGGCGTTCGAAGCGCTGTCGCGGTTCCTGATCGGCGGGCTCACCGCCGGCCAACCGGAGGAGGAGCAGCAGTGATCGTCATCGGCGGCGAAGCGCTCGTCGACCTCGTGCCCGCGTCCACAGCGGACGGTCCGCTCGCGCCGCTGCACCCGCGGCTCGGCGGTGGCCCGTACAACGTGGCGATCACCTTGGGGCGGCAGGGGATTCCGGTCGGGTTCCACGGCCGGATCTCCACCGACCCGCTGGGCGAGGCGCTGCTGGACCGGCTCACCGAGTCCGCTGTGGACACCGAGCTGGTGCAGCGCGGACCGGAGCCGACCACCCTCGCGGTGGTGGGCCTGGCCGCCGACGGCGGCGCCCGCTACAGCTTCCACACCCGGGACACCGCCGCCCCGCTGGTCCGGCCCGCCGAACTGCCCGCGCACTGCACCGCGCTGTGCCTGGGCACCCTCGGGCTGGTCCTGGAGCCCGGCGCGACCGTCTACGAGCAGGCGCTGTTCCGCGCCGCCGAGCAGGGCCGGTTCACCGCCCTGGACCCCAACGTCCGGGCGGGCATGATCGCCGACCCCGACGCCTACCGGGCCCGGTTCGAGTCCTGGTTGCCCGCCGTCGACCTGCTCAAGCTCTCCGAGGAGGACGCGCGCTGGCTCAGCCCGGACGAGCCCGTGGTGGACGCGGTGCGCCGGTGGCGGGACGCCGGACCGCGCGCGGTGGTGCTCACCCGGGGCGGCGACGGGCTGCTCGTGCTGGCGGGGGAGGAGCCGGTGCGCGTGCCCGCGCCCGCCACCGCCGTGGCCGACACCATCGGCGCGGGCGACACCGTGCAGGGCTCGCTGCTGGCCTGGCTGCACCGGGAAGGCGCGCTGGACGCCGACGCGCTCACCGGGCTCGACTGGCACCGCGCCCTGCGGCACGCCGCGGCGGCCGCCGCCATCACCGTGTCGCGCCCCGGGGCCGAGCCGCCCTGGTCCGCCGAACTCGCCCCCGGCGGGTGAAGGTGCCCCGCACTCCGGGAAAGACCACCTGGACAGGTGCTTGACGACACCCTGTGATCTGAGCCGCGCCGCTGCATCCGGTGGCGGCCGAGCGCTGGTCACGTTGACGGTGCTCGGTGGCTCCGGAGAGTGGATTGCGGCCCCGCCGGAGCGCCCCGTTGTGATGTGATCGTGGTCCCACCTGCCAAAAAGGCGAAACGCGGTTGCTGCGCGAGGCACCCCCAGCGGTCTAGCGTGACTACTGACAGGACCCCAACGGGGTGGTGCTGCGGCGGGTCGGACACCCCGGCCAGCGCACGAGCGACCATCATGGCCCGGCCCGCGGTCGGTGCGCCCAGCTCGTCGCCCGGCAGCGCTATCCCGATGAGCGCGAGAGGTTCCCGAATGCCCGACGACGTGACCGCCAAACGTACCGTCGCGCTGCGCTATGACGCCGGCGAGCACGAAATGCAGGTGAAGGAGCCCACCGAGGGCGCCCCTGGTGTGGACCTGGGCAAGCTGCTTTCCCAGACCGGTTTGGTGACGTTGGACCCGGGCTTCGTCAATACGGCGGCCTGCGAGTCCGACATCACCTACATCGACGGTGACGCCGGCATCCTCCGCTACCGCGGCTACCCGATCGAACAGCTCGCCGAGAAGTCCAACTTCATCGAGGTCAGCTACCTGCTGATCTACGGCGAGCTGCCCACCCAGCAGCAGTACGCCGAGTTCGCCGAGCGCATCAAGCGGCACACCCTGCTGCACGAGGACCTCAAGCAGTTCTTCGACGGCTTCCCGCGCGACGCGCACCCGATGCCGGTGCTGTCCTCCGCGGTCTCCGCGCTGTCCACCTTCTACCAGGACAGCCTGAACCCGTTCGACAAGGACCAGGTGGAGCTGTCCACCGCCCGGCTGCTGGCCAAGCTGCCCACCATCGCCGCCTACGCCTACAAGAAGTCCGTCGGGCAGCCGTTCCTCTACCCGGACAACTCCCTGGGCCTGGTGGAGAACTTCCTCCGGATGACCTTCGGGTTCCCCGCCGAGCCCTACGAGGTCGACCCGGTGATGGCCCGCGCCCTCGACCAGCTGTTCATCCTGCACGCCGACCACGAGCAGAACTGCTCGACCTCGACGGTGCGGATGGTCGGCTCGTCCGAGGCGAACCTGTTCGCCAGCATCTCGGCGGGCATCAACGCCCTGTTCGGTCCCCTGCACGGCGGGGCCAACAGCGCGGTGCTGGAGATGCTGGAGGGCATCAAGGCCAACGGCGGCGACGTCGACTCGTTCGTCAACCGGGTCAAGAACAAGGAGCCCGGCGTCCGCCTGATGGGCTTCGGCCACCGGGTCTACAAGAACTACGACCCGCGCGCCGCCATCATCAAGAAGACCGCCGACGAGGTCCTCACCCGGCTCGGCTCCAACGACCCGCTGCTCGACATCGCGCTGCGGCTGGAGGAGAAGGCGCTGGCCGACGACTACTTCGTCGACCGCAAGCTCTACCCGAACGTCGACTTCTACACCGGCCTCATCTACAAGGCGATGGGCTTCCCGACCAAGTTCTTCACGGTGCTGTTCGCGCTCGGCCGGCTGCCCGGCTGGATCGCGCACTGGCGCGAAATGCTGGAGGACCCGGCCCGGAAGATCTCCCGTCCGCGCCAGGTCTACACCGGCTCGGGCGAGCGGGCCTACGCCCCGATCACCGAGCGCTGAGGCCGCGAACCGCGCAAGCCTGACAGCCGCGTACACCTGACAGCCGCGAACACCTGATAGCCGCGTACAGCAGGGCGGTGCCGACCGGCACCGCCCTCGTCCGGCTCCACACCCCACCCGTCCGGGTGAGGACGGAACTGAGTGAGGGGCACCCTTGCCCAAGTTACTTGGGCAAGGGTGCCCCTCACTCATGCCTCGAACGGGTGGTCAGCTGGTGCGGAGGGCGTCCCGGAGGTTGACCCGGGCGCCGGTGCGCAGGATGGCGTTGGCGTAGATCCGGCCGCCGATGGCCAGCACCCCGGCCGTACCGACGACGGACAGCACCAGCGCCAGCAGGACCTGCCAGGTCGTCGCCACGCCGAGCGCGATGCGCATCGGCATCAGCATCGACGAGAAGCCCGGGACCAGCGACAACCACGTCCCGATGGTGCTGTCCGGATCGCCGGGCAGGATCGCGACGCCGACCACGAAGGGCGCGACCAGCAGGATCATCACCGGGCCGGTCACGCTCTGCAGGTCCTCCTGCCGGGACACCAGCGAGGCCGCCGCGCCGACCAGGGCGGAGAACAGCGCGTAGCCCAGCAGGAACCAGACCAGCGCCCACACCAGGGTCCCGGCGACGGCCGAGCTGGGCAGGGTGAGCACGCCGGAGAACGCCGCGACGGCCCCGCCCGCGCCGCCGATGATGACGAGCTGGAGCAGGTTGGTGAGGCCGATGCCCAGCACCTTGCCGGTGAGGAGCTGGACGGGCCGGATCGTCGACAGCAGCAGCTCGACGACGCGGCTGGACTTCTCCTCGACGACGCCCTGGGAGACCATCGTGACGGCCATGATCAGGAACATGTAGAGCAGCACCCCGGCGGCCATCGCCAGCGCGAGCCGTTCGCCGCGGTGCGGATCGGCCTCCTCCAGGCTGGTCACGGTCACCGCCGAGGCCGCGACGGCGGCCTGCACCTGGGCGGGATCGGCACCGGCGCGGAGCAGTTCGGCGTCCAGCGCCCGCTGCTGGGCGTAGGCGTCCAGCGCGGCGCGCACCGCGCCGTCCGGTTCCTCCTCGACGACCAGCCGCAGCGCGTCCGGCGTGCCGGTGACCAGCGCGTCGAGGTCGCCCTCGCGGACCAGGCGCTCCCCGCTCCGCTCGTCGACGATGCCGATCTCGAGGGAACCGCCGAGGGCCGCGCTGCTGCGCTCCAGCGGCTGCTCGACGGCGCTCGCCGACGGGGTGAGGCCGACGGTCGTGGAACCGGCCTGCGAGCCGATGAACGTCATCAGCCCGACGTAACCGCCGATGATGGCGAGGGTGGCCACGATGCCGAGCACGAACGCCCGGGTCCGCACCCGGGTGCTGATCTCGCGCTTGGCCACCAACCAGATCGGGTTCATGCGGCGGGCTCCTCGGTGACGACGTTGCGGAAGAGTTCGGTGAGGGCGGGCCGGTGCCGGGTGAACTCCCGCACCGGTCCGGTGGCCAGGGCGGCGTGCAGCACCGACTGGTCGTCGGTGCCGGGCTCCAGCCGCAGCGTGGTGCGGGTGCCGTCGGTGGCCAGCGCGGTGACGCCGGGCAGCGCATCGGCCCAGCCGGGTGCGGCGTCGGGGGCGTCGACGATCAGCGTCACCGGACCGCTGTCGCGCAGTTCGGCGACGGTGCCGCTGGCCACGAGCTCACCCGCGCGGACGATGCCGACCCGGTCGCAGAGCCGCTGCACCAGGTCGAGCTGGTGGCTGGAGAAGACCACCGGCACGCCCGCGTCGCACTTCTCCCGCAGCACGCCGCTCATCACGTCCACCGCCACCGGGTCCAGCCCGGAGAACGGCTCGTCGAGCACCAGCACGTCCGGGTCGTGCACCAGCGCGGCGGCGAGCTGCACGCGCTGCTGGTTGCCGAGGCTGAGCTTCTCGACGGCGTCGCGGCGGCGCTGGGCGATGCCGAGCCGTTCGGTCCAGCGCTGGGCGGCGGCGCGGGCGTCCCGGTGACTCATGCCGTGCAGCTCGCCCAGGTAGGCGAGCTGCTCGTCGACCTTCATCTTCGGGTAGAGCCCGCGCTCCTCGGGCATGTAGCCGATCCGGCGGCGCAGTCGCAGGTCCAGCGGAGCGCCGCCGAAGCGGACCTCGCCGGAGTCGGCCGCCAGCACCCCCAGGGCGATGCGCATCGTGGTGGTCTTGCCCGCGCCGTTGCTGCCGACGAAACCGAACATCTCGCCCGCGTCCACGGTGAACGACATCTCGCGCAGCGCGACGACGTCCCCGTAGCGCTTGGAGATCCGGTCGATCTCCAACCCGCTGGTTCCCACACTCGCTCCTTCGGTCCGATTCGGCGCCATTGTGCCTGGTCAGAACCGGCGGATGGGGCGAACGCGAAAAAGTGTCCGATTCGCCACCGTCCGTGGTGGAGCGTGCCCGGTCAGTCGTCGTCGTGCAGGTCGTCGGTGTCGATGTCGTGCGGGTCGACGTCCTCGGTGTCGGGGCCGTCCGAATCGCACACCCCGAGCTCCGGACCTTCCAGGCCGAAGTCGGTGACCCGGTCGTCCGGACCGAACGCGAAGCGGTACTCGTTGGCGTGGTGGCCGGGCACGTCGGCCTCGTGGACGAACCCGGTCGGACCTTCCGGTTCCAGGTCGGGGTAGGTGGCGCGGACCTCGGCGAGGGTGGACCCGTACCCGATGCCCCCGGGCGTGCGGATGCGGTCGGTGCCGCCGATCATCACCACGCCGAGCCGCGGGTCGATGAACACGCCGCTGCCCGGGTTGGCCTGGCCTTCCTCGGAGCGCAGCCGGTAGAAGACGCAGTCCCCGGGCTGCTGCCGGTCCACAAGCAACCCGGTGGCCACCGCCTGCTGCTCGCTCTGCCCGAGCTGCAGCGTCCGGTACCCCTCCGGACCGAGCTCCGCGCCGCCGACCGCCCCCGCCGTCGCCGTCCCGCCGAGCGCCACGACCGCCGCGAAGGCGCCCACCGCGCCGAAAGTCCGTCGCACCATCGATCCCCCCGTCTCCGCGCGGCGCCCCCTGCGCCGCGCAGTCGATGCTGCCCGCGGCCGGGGGTGAACGCATCTCCTAGCGGCGGCTACCCCGCGAGCACCCCGTGCAGGGCGCGTTCGACGAGCGCGGTCACCGCGGGCCGGGCGGCGTCCCGGCGGGTGGGGTCGAGGCCGATCCTGCTGCGCCGGTCCAGCACGTCCTCGGCGTCCAGCGCGGCTTCGTGCCGCACCGCCCACAGCACCTCGGCGGCGGTGAGCGCGACGTCCGGGGCGACGCGCTCGGCCAGGTCCGGGTCGAGTTCGGCCAGCGAGGCCACCCGCGCCGCCTCGGTGCCGTACTTCGCGACCAGCCGCGGGTCGGCGGGCACCTCGGCCAGGTGGCGGCGCTCGGTCGCGCCGACCAGCGCGATGGCGGTGGTGCGGGACGGTCCGGCGGGCAGCGCGGCGGCCCGCACGGCGGCGTCCACGGCTTCGGCCGCGGCCTTGCGGTAGGTGGTCAGCTCCGCGTCGAGCACGGTGACCACCCGGTCGGGCGAAGTCCGCACCACCGGTCCGGGGCCGGGGTGGTCGGCGGGGCGGGCGACGAGCCCGGCGAAGGTCCCGAGCACGTGCTCGCGGCCGACCGGGCGGGACAGCACCGCGCTGATCGCGGCGAGCAGGTCGTCCACATCGGACTCCGGGAGGACCGGGGCGCCGGTGGCCGGGCCTTCCGCGCTGCTGAGCAGGGCGGTGCCGTCCGGTCGCGGGACCAGCAGCAGGCCGCCGGGCGCGACCAGGCCGGTCCCGGCGAGCCCGGCGGCGTCGGCGTCGAGCAGCAGGTGGCCGCTGCGGCGGGTGGTGAGCCGCAGGTCCTCGGCGAGCCGGTCGGCCCAGGCGCCGGCGGCGTTGATCACCGAGCGGGCCCGCACCCGCAGCGCTTCGCCGGTGCGCTCGTCGACGGCGTCGGCCCCCTCGGCGTCGACCGACCGCACCCGCACCCGGGTGAGCACCCGCGCGCCGAACGCCGCCGCGGTGCGGGCCAGCGCGACGACCAGCCGCGCGTCGTCGACCAGTTGGCCGGTGAAGCCGAGCAGCGCGGCGCGCAGGTCCGCGGTGCGCAGGCCGGGGACCAGGGCGAGCGCTTCGGCGGTCGGGATGCGCCGCGGCGGGGGCACCACGTCGGCTGGGGTGCGCGCGGCGCGACGCAGCGCGTCGTCGGCGTGCAGGGCCGCGGTGCGCAGCGCCTCGGTGCGCCGCGAGGTCTCCGCCGGGACCGGGGTCAGCAGCGGCAGCGTCCGGGTCAGGTGCGGCGCGGTGCGGGTCATCAGGACGTGGCGCTCGACCGCGCGGTCCCGGGCGTGCCGCAGGTCGGCGGGGACGCGGGCGGCGGAGGTCCCGGCGGCGGGCAGCCCGCCGCCGAGCAGCTTGCCGGACCAGCGCGACGATCCCCAGGCCAGGTCCTCGGCCTCCAGCAGCACCACCGACAGCCCGCGCGCCGCGGCGTCCAGCGCCGCACCGGTGCCGACCAGACCACCGCCGACGACCAGCACGTCGACCGCATCGTCGGCCACTGTGGACAGCTCGGTGGCGCGACGCGCGGCGTTCAGCGAGGTGGCGCGCAGCGACCCGGCGGGCAGCGGCGTGGTGCTCACCGCGGTCGGCTTTGCTTCGGCAGGTGGGACCGCATGTCCCCACACTACTGCCGCGCAGCCGGTGCGGGCATCCGTCGCGCGCCGCGCCGCGGGCGACCCGATGTGCTGATCAGGCCGGCTCGGGAACGGCCAGTGCGGTGACCGACCGGTACTCGAACCCCAGTCCCCGGTACAGCCGCAGCGCCGGGGCGTTGTCGGCGTCGGCCATCAGCGCCACGTCGCCGTGCCGGGCCAGCTCCCGGACCAGGAACGTGCAGACCATTGTGGACAGATGCTGGCCGCGGCTCGCCGGATGGGTCGCCACGCCCGCGAGGAAGCGCAGGCCCGGGGCGGGCCAGGCGTCGGCGCCCACCGACAGCAGCGTCCCGTCCGCGCCGCGCACCCCGGCCCAGCGCACCGCGCCGGGATCGTCCGGGAACAGGTACGAGCGGGGGTTGGCGGTGCGCAGCAGGGCGGTCACCTCCGCGGCGGACCCGGCGGGCAGCCAGCCCACGCCGACGGGGACATCGGCCGGGGCGGGAGCGCGCAGGTCCATCCAGCCGAAGGTGCCCCGCACCGGCAGCTCCAGCCGGTCGGCCACCCGGTGCGCCAGGGCGGTCGAGGCGATCGGTCGCCACCGGCCGGGACCGAGCCCCGGCAGCAGCCCGGCCAGCAGCCGGGTCGCGTCGTCGGCGGGCCCGGTGAACAGCAGCCGGTCCGCCCGGTTGAGCCCGGGCGCCAGCACGGCCACCGCCGCGCCCGAGCACCACGCGGACCCGCGGGCGTGCGGGTGCTCGGGCGTGAGCGCCTGGGCTCCCCAGCGGAGCAGGGGGTCCTCGGTCGCGTCGGCCACGGCGGCGGGGGTCGGCAACTCGCGCATGCCCCGATCATCGGCGTCGGCGGCGCCGGGACCGGCATCGGGCCGACACCGGGCCGGGCGGCGCGCAGGTGAACGGCGGGTGTCGACGCGGAATCGCGTAGTTCCGGAATCAAAAAAGGCGTCCGGATTTGCGCTGATCAATTCCCCGGTCGAGTGATCGAGAACCGCGAATTTCAGCCTATCCTGGTCTTATGGCCGGAGATGTCGAGCACCATTCCCCGCAGGCCCGGCTGCTCGGTGCTGAACTGCGCCAGCTCCGCACCGAAGCCGGGTTCACCGTTCGCGCGCTCTCCGCGGTCATCGGGCTGGGCCCCGCCGCGGTATCCCGCTACGAAACGGGCATCCGAACGCCGTCCGAGGAAATCCTCGGTCGGCTGCTCACCGCGCTGAGCATCGATTCCCGCCGATACGACGAGCTGATGGCGCTGGGGCGCCGGGCGCTGGGCGCCCACACCGCCGAATCCCGTTCCGGCCCCCGCAAGCACCTGCTCAACATCGCGGCCTTCGAACGGGCCGCCGACCGCATCGTGCACGTCGCGCCGCTCGTGGTGCCCGGACCGCTCCAGACCAGGGAGTACGCCGACGAGGTGATGTCCATCGTGTCCGGCGACGAGCGCGAGGTCCGGGTCGAGCTGCGGATGGCGCGCGGCGCGGCGGTGCTCTCCAGCGGACGGCTGGAGGCGATCATCGCCGAACGGGTGCTCGCCGAAGGGCTCGGCGGCCCCGCCGTGATGCGCGGGCAGATCCGGCACCTGATCGACGTCGCGCGCGGCGGGGAGGTCCGCGTCCGGCTGATCCCGCGCGGCGGCCAGCGGTGGACGCTGGCGCACAACGGATCGTTCGTCCTCTTCGAATTCGAGAAGGCGGCGCCGATCGTGCACCTGGAGCACTACCGGGGCCCCGCGTTCCTCTACGACCAGAAGGACGTCGAGGCCTATCGCAAAGCGCTCGTCAACATGGACGGAACGGCCCTGCAGCCGGAGGAATCGGTGGAGCTCATGGAGGGCATCGCCGAGCAGTGGGAGAGGAGCCACGCATCGTGAGAGAACCGGAACCGGTCTGGCACAAGTCGAGCCGCTCGAACCCGAACGACTCCTGCGTGGAGGTCGGCCGCCTCGGGGACCGCACCGCCGTGCGCGACAGCAAGGACCACGGGGCCGGGCATCTCGCGCTTTCCGATGAGCAGTGGGAAAAATTCCTCAAAGCCGTCTGTGATGATCGTTTCCGGTTGTAGCAGCCAACCGGCGAAGCCGAAGCCGCCCACGCACGCGCCGAACCCGGCCACCGTCAGGCAAGCGGCGAAAGCCGCTTCCGCTTTGCCCCACCCTCGCAGCTTGCACCGCAGCGGGTTCTCAGCGGCCTTCTCGCGAGGACAGCCGCGACGCTGTGTACGCGCTTGTACATGAGGAGCGGCTCCCGGAGCGAGAAGGCCGCTGAGGTTCCGCACCCGCACCGCTCCGCAACCGACTCGGTGGTCGGTTCCGGGGTCAGCGTCGGTTGCGGCGGGAGAAGCGGGAGGTCTTGCCCAGGGCTTCGTGCAGGCCGAGGAACGCGAGCTGGACCATGCGCACCGACTCCTCGCCCGGCGCGGCGGGGGCGTCGCGGTCCGGTGCGGGCATCCCCTCGCCGCGGAACCAGCGTTCGTCCCAGAGCGCTTCCATCGCGGCGTTCCACCGCTTGCGCACCTCGGCGACGACCTCGTCGCGGTGCGCCTCGGACTCCTCGATGCGCTGCCTGCCCTGGGCCACGACCTCGCCGAGCTCGACGGCCTTGACCTGCTCGTGGCGGCGCTGGAACTTGCCCGCGGCGGTGGCCAGCGCGGTCAGCTCCTTGTAGCGGGCGGCGGCGGACTGCTCAGCCATCGGTCGCCTCCTGCGCTGCCGCCAGGTCGAACGGCAGGATCACTTCGGGACGGGAATGCGTCGCGCGGTCGAAGAACAGCCCGCGGCGGGCGCGCGGCGACCAGCTCACGACCTGCCCGGCGGCGAACGGGGACAGCTCGGAGCCGTGCACGTCGAAGGCGACCCACGCGCCGATGTCGTCGACCGGCCCCATCCCGACGCTGGTCTTGACCCGCTGGGCGCTGCGCCACCAGCCGAGGACGTGCACGCCGAGCTCCGGGCCCTGCTT
Source organism: Saccharopolyspora cebuensis (assembly GCF_039542665.1). Lineage (NCBI taxonomy): Bacteria > Bacillati > Actinomycetota > Actinomycetes > Pseudonocardiales > Pseudonocardiaceae > Saccharopolyspora > Saccharopolyspora cebuensis. The sequence goes on along the minus strand of NZ_BAABII010000018.1, from coordinate 152,477 downwards.
GAGCGCGGTCCGCAGGTGGTCCATCCCGCTGGGCTGCCCCGGTCCGGGCTTGTCCTCCAGCACGGTGTGCGCCGCGTCGGCGGCGTAGAGCAGCAGGTAGTGCGGTCGCGGCGCGGTCCGGGCGCGCACGGTGGCGGCGAGGTCGGCCAGCGCGGCGGCGATGCCGTCCATCCCGATCAGCGCGACGTGGTGCCCGGCGGCGCGCAGCGCCTCGGCGGTGGCGGTGGCATCGGCCGCGGCGTCGTCGAGCAGCCCGGCCACGGTGAACTCGGCGTCGCCGGGGGCGTGCTGGCGGGCCAGGGACAGCGCGGCGGCGCCGAGCACGCTGGTGGCGTCCTCGCGCACCGAGCCGATCACCGCGAGGTTGCGCCCCGGCGACTGCGGCAGCCGCACCGCCGCCGCGGTCCCGGCGACGTCGATGACCTGCCCCAGCAGCACCCGGGGGGCGCGGGCCGGGGCGCGCAGCGCGGTGAAGTCGGCGAGCTCGGAGAGCACCGGCAGGTGCGAGCCGTCGAACAGGCGCGGTGGTGCGGCGCCGGGTTCGCGCTGTTCCCAGAGCTTGCGCTGGAGCACGTCGAGGGTGTCGCGGGCGGTCGCGTCGGGGACGCGGGCGATCTCGTTGCCGTGCTTGACACCCGATTCGTGGTTGACCACGGCGTGCCAGCGCGGCAGCTCCAGCGCGGCCTGGTTGGTCTCGGCCAGCACCCGCCGCGCCTTGGGCAGCGCGATCCGGAGGATGAACTGCTCGAAGATGGCGGGCTTGCCCCAGAACGCCTCGATGCCCGAGACGTCCTGGCTGGCCAGCACCAGGTGGATGCCCTGCGACCGGCCGCGCCGGGCGACGTCCTCCAGCAGCGTGGTGGCCTGCGCGGACACGGCGTCGCGTTCGGCGAACAGGTACTGGAACTCGTCGATGACCGCGACGATCCGGGGCCAGCGCCCGTCGGGGTCCTCGGCGCGCAGCTCCTCCAGCTTGGTGACCTCGTGCTCCTTGGCGATGTCGGCGCGCCGGCGCATCTCGGCGGACAGGAACCGCAGCAGCGCCAGGCCGAACTCGCGGTCGGCGTTGACGTTGACCCCGACGAGCTGGGCGTGCGGCAGCCAGGTCGGGTCGCGGCGGCCCGGGGTGAACTGGGCGAAGGACACGCCTTCCTTGAAGTCGAGCAGGTACAGCTCCAGCTCGTCGGGCGAGTACCGGGCGGCGAGGCTGCCCAGCATCCCGTAGAGGAAGTTCGTCTTGCCGGAGCCGCTGGGGCCGCCGATGAGGGTGTGCGGGCTGGCGTCGCCGAGGCCGATCCACACCGGCTCGCCTTCGGCGAAGCCGACCGGCGCGTGCAGCCCGGCCGTCGAGCGCTGCGTCCACAACCGGTCGGGCACCAGGTCGGCGAAGGTGCGGACCCGGGCGCGCCGGGCCTCGAAGACCTCCGCGATCGCCGAGGACGCCTTGCTGATCTCGGGCCCGGGCGGCGCGTCGTCCAGCCGGACCAGCGCGTCCGGGCCGGTCGTGCTGGCGCGGGCGTGCTCGCCGTCGAGCAGCGTGATGGATTCGACGGCGCTGTTCACCGTCATCGTCAGGTCCACCGCGATGAGCTGGATGCCGCAGGCCAGGCCGTTGCGGGCGATCCGCTGGAGCTGCTGCTGCTGTTCCTCCCGCAGCGCCTCGCCGTTGCCGAGCAGCACCGCGATCCGCCACGGTTCGCTGCGGTGCCCGGTCTCGGCGGCCAGCGACCGCAGCGAGGTGTGCCCGCCCAGCAGTGACCCGGTGTGGATGCGCCGGATGTGGTCGGACAGCACTTCCAGCATCTCGTCGAGCCGGGTCGGGTCGTGCACGGTGAGCAGGCCGGCGCCGGTGAGCGGGTAGAGCCCGGGGAAGGTGCCGGTGAGCTGCGCGACGTCCCAGACGTGGACCCGGACCATGCCGGGCTGGAAGTGGCTGAGCAGCCGCAGCAGCAGGTTCTGCACCAGGGTCTCGGCGACGTCGGCGGAGGCGCCGCCGGTGCTGATCCGCAGGTGCGACTCGTCGAGCAGCGGGACGGCGGCGGGGAACGGGCGCGCGGCGGGGGCGTCGGGCACGGTCGCGGTGCCGATCCGCCACAGCCCGGGCGGGGTCTGCGCGGAGCCGACCCGACCGAGCCAGTCCGGCCACGGCTCGCCCGCCGAGCCGGGGGCTTCGGCGTCGACGAGCGCGCCGATCCCGTCCGGGCCCCGTTCGGTCCACTCGGCGTAGTTCTCCTCGCGTTCCCGCAGCGCGGTGTTCAGCGCGGCGCGGAACGCCGGGTCGTCGGGCCGCTCGGTGACCTGCGCCGGATCGCGCCGCACCGCGGCCACCCCGTGCTGGGCGATCCGCAGCGCGAACTCCTGCTCGGCGCGATCGGCGACGACGCGGGCGTGCTCGTTCTCGGCGGCACCGAGCGCGGCGGCGATGCTCGTGCGCAGGCGGTCGAAGGCTGCCTCGATGCGGACCCGCCGCTCGTTGCGTTTGCGCACACCTCACCTCGGGGACTTTTCGTCACGGACCGTGAGCAAAGTACCACCAGGAGATCGTCCGAGCAGTCCGCTGGCCACCTGACGGGATTTCCGGTGGTTACAGACGGGCGGCGAAATCGCGCAGGGTGCCCATGATCTGCTCGATCGCCGCCTGCGATCGCTCGATCTGGTCGTCCGCGCGGCCGTAGCCCGGCGGCACGACGGACTCCGGGTTCTCCGGGTCCAGCCGGGTCAGCGCGGTGACCGCCTGCCCCAGCAGTTCCCGGCTCCCGGCGAGCTGGCCGCGGGCCTCGTCGAGGCGCTCCTCGACCAGCCGCAGCGCTTCGAGGACATCACCCAGCGCCGACACCGGTTACAGCCGCCCCGCGTAGCCCTCGGTGGAGGCGATCGTGGCGTTGAGGATGCTCTGCGCGCCGACGAGGGTCTGGATCACCTCGGCCAGCGATCCGTGCGCGTGCTGCATCTCCTCCTGCGCGCTGCCCTGGGTCGCTTCGGCGAGGGCTTGCTGCGCCTCCTCCAGGCCCATCGCGGCCTGTTGCAGCGCGGCGATGCTCTCGGTCGTCTTCTGGTTGGCCAGCGCGATGCCTGCGCGAACCTCTTCCACGCCTGCCATGTCTCTGGGCCCTCCGGCTGCTCGCGGGACGGGTGGTGCAACGATCAACAAGTTAGCGCCTGCGGCGCCCGTGCTCGCAGCCAGGGCGGTGCGGGCTGGCCGATCACGGCGAGCCGCCCGCCGCGACCGCTGGTGCGTCCACTGTGGAACGTGCGGCGACGATCTCGACGGCGCTCACCCCGCCGGCCGGAACCGGTCGCGCGGACCACCGCACGACGGCGCCGCGCTCGTCGAGCTCCGGCGTCGACCAGCCCTCGCCGCCCAGCACCACCGCGGCCGAGCCCGCGATCTCCGCCGGTTCCCCCGCCGCCGGGCCCAGGTCCAGCTCCACCCGGACCACCGGTGGGGCGCTGCGGGAGCTCAGCAGCTCGGCGGTCCGGGACAACCGGGCGGCCAGCGCGCGGGCCGGCCACTCGGCACCGGCGGGCCGGTCGGTGCGCACCTCCACCCGCAGCCGCAGCCGGGGGTGCGGTCGGCCGGACTCGTCGTGCTCGCCGAGCACCGGAGCGGATTCCGCAGCGGCGGGTGGTTCGGGCTCGGCGCGCCGCGCGGGCGTCAGCAGCGGCCCGTCCGACCACGCCTCGACCAGGATCCGCTCACCGCCGGGGACCAGCGCGGTGACGAGCTCCGGGTGCTCCACCACCGTCCACGCCGTCGGCGGCTCGCAGGCCACGTGGTGCCGGGCGTACTCGGGACCGAGTTCGCGCAGGAAGTTGCGCACCGCCCGGGACAGCCCGGCGACGTGCCCGCCGGTGCCCGCGCAGTCCCGCGCGATCGTGACCGACCAGCAGCCGGGTTCCTCGTCGGAGCAGTCGCCGGACTGCACGATCCGGCCGCCGACGCGCTCCACCAGGGGACCGCACGCGGCGTGCGCGGATCGCTCGTCGTCGGCCGCGGCGACGACGGTGATCAGCAGTTCGAGTTCGGAGTGGGCAACCATCGCGCGAGCATTGTCCCGCACGGAGCCCGGAACACGAAGGGTTGATCAGGTGATCCCTACGCGTCCGCGGTGCGCGGCTCGTCGGCGTCGTCGAGGCCGTAGTGCGCGAACAGGCTGGTGCCCTCCCGGTCGGAGAGGTGCCCGTGCTCGGCGTCGACCCGCGGCGCGCTCTTCACCCGCGCCTTGGACACCCCCACGTCCAGCCGGTCCTCGCTGGCGGCGGCACCGTTGAGCGGGACGAAGGTCTCCCGGATGCCGAGCAACCCCATCCGCACCGTCACCCATTCGGGCTGCTGGGTGACGTCGTCGACGTAGACGTTGCCGACCCGGCCGATCCGGTCACCGTCCCGGTCGAAGACCGGTGTGCCGATCAGGTCCTGGGCGCGCTCGACATCCTTCATGGCCCCCCCGTTCGCTCGCCGTGGTCGCGGACCAGCCGCCGCTGGCCCCAACGTGCCCCCCAGGTCGCTGACCTGCAAGTCCGCAAGCGACACGCCTCACCCGAAGAGGTATTCCTTGACCACCCCCGCAGGCTCCGTTCAGCTTCCAGGGCGGAAAGCCGGAGGGGAAAGCCGCACGCCCCCGCACGCGCCAGGGCGGAACCGCAGTCAGGCAAGCGGCAAGGCCGAAGCACCCACGCACGCGCCGAACAGAACCACCGTCAGGCAAGCGGCGCGAGCCGCTTCCGCTTTGCCCCACCCTCGCAGCTTGCACCGCCGCGGGTTCTCAGCGGTCTTCTCGCGAGGACAGCCGCGACGCTGTGTACGCGCTTGTACATGAGGAGCGGCTCCCGGAGCGAGAAGGCCGCTGAGGTTCCGCCACCCGCACCCCCAAGCAACGGGACCACGGACACCCTCAACTACTCAGGGCCCTGCCGACGAAGGTCACTACGTCTTCGAGCACCTCGGCCCGGTTGGTCTCGTTGAACAGCTCGTGCCGGGCGCCCGGGTAGATGTGCTCGAAGAAGTCCTCGCCGCGCACCTGGTCGATGCCGTGCCGGGTGTCGGCCTCCGGGACCAGGTCGTCGTCCTCGCCGTGCAGCCACAGCGTCGGCACCCCCAGCGCCGGGCTGATGCCGATGTCCTCCAGGCACCGGTCGACGGTCTCCAGCGTCGGCCGCTTGAACGGGCCGTGCCAGACCAGCGGGTCCTCCGCGTAGTCGACGCCCACCCGCGGGTCGCGGGACAGGCTGGTCGGGTCGATCGGCGTCTCCGGGATGATCTCCAGCTCCAGCAGGTCCAGCACGTGCCAGGTGCCCAGCACCGGGGCCGACAGCACCAGGGCGGCCAGCTTGTCCCGGTGAAGCTGGGCGTAGCGGACCGCGAACATGCCGCCCATCGAGTGCCCGATGAGCACCAGGGGCAGCCCCGGGTGCCGCGCGGCGACCTGGTCGAGCACCGCGTCGAGGTCGGCGAGCACGGTCCCCGGGTGCTCGATCAGCGCCCGCTCGCCCGGCGAGTGCCCGTGCCCGACGTGGTCCGGCGCGCACACCACCGCGCGTGCGGCCACGAGCTGGTCGGCCACCCACCCGTACCGGCCGGAGTGCTCGCCGTACCCGTGCACGACCAGCGCGATCCACGCGGGGTCGTGCGGCTCCCAGGTGCGCACCCGCAGCTCGCCGCTGGGCACGCTGAACTCCTGCTCGGTCGCCTCGCTCATGGCGTCCACCCCAGCACACCGCGCCCGGCCCGGCCAGCACTCCCCGCCGACCGGGCCGCGCCCGTCACTGGTGGTAGGCGGTGCCGTCCATCGAGCCGAAGCCGCAGACCGGGCCGAACGGCCAGTCGACCCGCAGGGAGTCGGTCTCGTCCGGCGGGATCACCGCGAGCCGCGCCGGGGTGGGCTGGCACGGCTGGTCGACCGGTTCGCCCCCGTGCGGCACGGCCGTCCAGTGCAGCGTGGCGCTGGCGGTCTCGCCGGGGGACAGGGTGATCAGCGCCGGGCCCGGGTTCGGCACCCGCTCCAGGTCGGTCGGCAGCGGCGCGCCGTCCTGGCCGATCAGCTCCAGCCCGCCGTAGCCGTAGAGCGTGCAGGTCTGCCCGCTGGAGTTGCGCAGCACCAGTTCGGCGTAGCGCTGACCGGCGCCCGCGTCGCCCTCCTCGACCGTGCCGCTGAGCATCGAGGTGTGGCAGCGGGTGGTCTCGTCGGTGGGGCGGGCCGGCTGCTCCGAGTCGTCCTCGGTGACCGGGGTGCTCCCGATCTCCGGCTGCTGAGCGGTCGCCGACACCGGTTCCGGCGCGGGCGGGGGTTCGGCGGGCGGGATGCTCATCCCGCTCAGCTCCCCGGACGAGGCGCCGCACCCGGACACCGCGGCGGCCAGCAGCAGCGCTCCCGTCGTGCACCAGCCGGCCCGGAACGGTCGGCGCGAGATCGTCGGACGTCGCGAGGTCATCGGGACCACCTCCACTTCCCCGCTCCCGCGGGGATCCTGTGCGGTTCTGCTGTTCGGGAGACGCGCGACCAGCACCGGGGTTGCCCACCGAACGAGTGGTCAACCCTGGGCCGTCCGTGGGGAGGCGGGCATAGCGGACGCGGCGGATCAACCGGGAACGAAAATGAAGAAGACACACCGAAAACGCGCGGAAATCGACCGACCGGGTGGGGATCTTGACCTGAACGGCGGGAGTCCGGAACTGTTCGGCTTCGATAGTTTGGCTCAGCACGACGCCGTTCACAGGGGGTACCACATGGCAGTGCGCATTCCGGGAATCGACGTGGCGCGGTACCAGGGCGAGCCGGACTGGGGTGCGGTGCGCGGGGCCGGATACGCCTTCACCTACATCAAGGCGACCGAGGGCATCGGCTACGTCAGCCCGACGCTCGACGCCCAGCTCGCCGGTGCGCGGGGCGCCGGAATGGTCACCGGGCTCTACCACTACGCCCGCCCGGACACCAACACCCCGCAGCAGGACGCCGCCGACTTCGCCGCGCAGCTCCACCGGCTCGGCTCCAGCGCACCGGGGAACCTCCCGCCGTGCCTGGACATCGAGACCGACGCGCCGAACCTGGCGGGCTGGGTCAAGGGGTTCATCGACGCCATCCGGGGCCACACCGGCAGGCACGAGGTCGTCGTCTACGCCTCGACGTCGTGGTTCAGCGGCAAGCTCGGCACCGACTCGTGGATCGATCCCGGCGTGTCGCTGTGGGTCGCCCACTACGGCCGCGCCCCCGGCGAACCCGGTTACCTCACCGACCGCGTGGTGATGCACCAGCACTCCTCCGAGGGGCAGGTGCCGGGGATCGCGGGCAACACCGACCTCAACGTCTCGATGGTCGACCTCGCCGTCCTCACCGGTGGGGCGCCCGCGCCGCCACCGCCACCACCGCCGCCGCCCGTCGAGACCTACGTCGTCCAGCCCGGCGACACCCTCAGCGAGATCGGGCAGCGGCTCGGCGTCGACTGGCGCGCCATCGCGGAGTTCAACGGCATCACCGACCCGAACCTCATCTACGTGGGGCAGGTGCTGCGCATCCCGCGCTGACGGGACGCCCCGCCGCGCTCAGAGGACGACCGGCGACCGGGCGAGGACGGAGCCGAGGCCGTAGGCGACGCCCATCACCGCGATCTCGGCGGTGGCCCAGCCGACCAGCGCGGTCGGCCGGTGCCGGGCGATCCGCGGGAGCAGCCGGAACCGCAGCCGCGCCGCGATCGCCGCCAGCACCAGCAGGCAGCCGACCTTGACCAGCGCGATCCGCCCGTAGCCGGTCGTGACCAGCCCGGTGAGCCCCGCGCCCGGCACGGCGAGCAGTTCCAGCAGCGCGTTGACCAGCCCCGAGGCGCCGACGACCAGCAGCGCGGCGGTGGCGATGCGGGAGAACCGGGGCATCGCCTCGGCCAGCAGCCCGCGCCGGGGCGCGACGAACAGCACCACCGCCAGCAGCCCACCGGTCCAGACGGCCGCGCCGAGCACGTGCAGCTCCACCGCGAGCGTGCCGAGCTGGTGCAGCCGCGCGTCGGTCGCGTGGCCGGTCAGCGGGATCGGCAGGTGCCCGAGCAGCGCGACGACCAGCGCCAGGTCGGCGGAGACCCAGGTGGGGCGGTGCACCGCCGCGAGCGCCAGCCCCGCGCACAGCAGCCCGGCGATCGCGCTGGCCAGCAGCCCCGCCCCGGCGGGCACGGTGCCGACGTAGTCGGCGATCAGCTCGGCGCTCACCGGTCGGCCGGGGCTGAGCTCGGCGGCCTGCAGCACCAGCGACAGCAGCGCGAACAGCATCCAGGCCAGGGCGGTGCCCGCGGCGGTCCGCCGGGCGGCGAGCAGCACCGGGCCCGTCCGGGACGGCCGGGCGCCGGTGAGCAGCCGGGGCAGCAGGCTCAGCCCGGCGGTGGCCAGGGCCGCGACGTCGAGCAGCACCCTGGCCACCGGCAGGCCGAGCCGCACGGCGGGGTCCGGCGAGGCGAGGCCGGGGACCGTCCCGGCGGACGGCGTCGCGAGCAGCGCGGCCAGCAGCGCGCCGCCCAGCAGCGCGACCACGGCGAGCGCCTTCGGGCTGCGCGCGGACGTGCGCCGAGCTGCGTCGGAGTCGGTGGCCACCCGGGCATGGTCCCACCGGCGGATGCGCTGCCGGGCGCGGCGGGCCGGTCGTTCCGCGCGGCGGCTCACCTGTCGTAGTCGGGGTGTTCCGCTCGGCGAGGAAGTCCGGCGGGTGATGTTCCCGACGAATGTCGTTTCAGTCACCGCATCGAGTTGATCTTCATTTTCGCCCATACCGCTGTTCGGAGCGGTTTCGCCGGAAAGGGCCGGGGAAAGCCGCGCTCCGCATATCCTCGGGGTGGAGAGACCGGGAGTGGCGTTTGTGCATTCCGTGAAAAGCAGGCGGCACCGTTGTTCTAGAGTCGGGCACGTGTATCCGGCGGGCAGCGCGCACGCACGCGCGGTGGCGTCCGGCGCGCCGTGCGTCGACGCGGTGGTCCAGCGCGGGGTCTTCCGCGCCGATTCGGCGGGACGTCGGCTCCTGTTCATCGAGCGGGGTCACCCTGGCCCGCGTGCCGGGTCGGTGCCCGGTGCCGGGAGGTGAGCGCGGTGCGGTCGTGCCGTGGTCGCCGGTCAGCGCGAGCCCGGGTAGTCCCGGGGCGGCCCCTGGAACGTCTCGGGGTAATCAGGGGTCGATCCCCGGATGTGGGTACCCCGTACGAGACGCGAGATTGATGTGTGTGGACGAGCAGCGAAGGCGAGTGACGCCGGTGAACGGCCCAGAAGCGCGTCGCCGACCCGGGCGGGGCGGCCCGCGATCGGGTTCGGTTTCGACGAGCGCCGTGATCCACGCACTAGGGTGTTCGGCAGCCGGACGATTCCGCCGTACGCCGAAGAGGGCTGACCCCACCGTGCTCCACCGATCGCCCGACGCCGGGCGTGGTCCGCGATGACCGCGCTGGCGGTGCTGCTCGCCGCGCTCGGCGCCATCGGGCAGGCAGCGGGCGCCCGCATGCAGCACGGAGCGGTCCACGACACCATCGGCGACCAGGGCTTCGGCCTGCGCTCGCAGGCGCGGTTGGTGCGCAACTCGCGCTGGCTGCTCGGGCTGCTCGCGCTGGGCAGCGGCACCCTGCTGCACGCGGTCGCGCTGGGGCTGGCGCCGCTGTCGGTGGTGCAACCGGTGGGCGTGCTGGCGCTGCCGATCACCGTGCTGCTCAGCCTGCGGAGTTCCGGCACCCGGGTGCGCGACCTGGACGCCCAGGTGATCTTCTCCGTGGCGGCCGCCACGAGCGGGGTCGCCGCGTTCGTGTTCCTCGCGGCGGGCAGCGCGAAGGCGACCGCGGTGTCGCAGGACGCCCAGATGACGGCGACCCAACTGGTGGCGGGCGCCGTCCTCGTGCTGGGCGTGCTGGCGGCGCTGACCCGATCCAAGATCCGCTGCGTCCTGTTCGCGGCGGCGTGCGCGGTGGCCTACGCGTACGTGTCGCTGCTGGTGCGCGCGGTCAGCCAGCAGTTGCGGACCGTCGAGCTGCTGGACATCAACCCGCTCCCGCTGCTGGGCATCCCGGTGGCGGTGGTGCTGGGCGGCTGGCTGTTGCAGCACGCCTACGCCAGCGGGCCGCCCGAGCTGGTGGTGGCCTGCCTGACCGTGATCGATCCGCTGGTGGCCGTCGGCCTGGGCATCGGCCTGCTCGGGGAGGCCGACGAGGTCGGCACCTGGACCGCCGTCGGCGAGATCGGCTGCGCGGTGGTGGCCTGCCTGGGCGTGTTCGCCCTGGCCAGGTACCACCCCGAGACCAAGGAACGACGAGTACCCGCCACCGTGGCCGGCAGCAGTGGGCTGTCCGGACCGAGTTCGACAGATCGTCCTGACGGGAGTTCCCCTTGACTTCGCAACCGTTCAGCCGGCGCTCGCTCCGCATCGTGGTCGGCGCGGTGACCTACCCGCCCGACGTGAACGGGGCAGCGAACTTCGGGCACCGCCTCGCCGTGGGCATGGCGCGGCGCGGCCACGACGTGCACGTCATCTGCCACTCGGCGACCGGTGAGAGCACGACGCAGGTGGAGGACGGGGTCACGGTGCACCGCGTCGGTTCGTACCGGACGCCGGTCCACCCCGCGATCCGGTTCTGCCCGCCGTGGCGCGCGGCCGCCGAGGCCGACCAGCTCCTCGAGGACCTGCAGCCCGACGTGGTGCACGTGCAGTCGCACTTCTTCATCTGCCGCGGTCTGATCAACGCGGCCCGCAAGCGGGGCATCGGGCTGGTGGCCACCAACCACTTCATGCCGGAGAACATCTTCGGGTACTTCAAGGTGCCCGGCATGCTGCAGAAGGCCGCCGCCCGGTTGCTGTGGGATCACCTGGTCAAGCACTACCGCAAGGCGCACCTGGTCACCGCGCCCACGCCGCGCGCGGTGCAGCTGCTGCAGGACAACGGCTTCACCGACCGGGCGGTGCCGGTGTCCTGCGGCATGGACGTCGAGCTGTACCGGCGCCGCGCCGAGGCCTACCGCGCGCAGCAGCCCGACGGTGCCACCCGCACCGTGCTGTTCGTCGGGCGCCTCGACGAGGAGAAGCACATCGACGACCTGCTGCGGGCGATGTCGCTGCTGCGCACCGAGGCCCCGACCCGGCTGGAGATCGTCGGCGACGGTCCGCGGCGGGCCGCGTTCGAGGAGCTCGCGGCCGAACTCGGCGTCGCCGACCGGGTCCACTTCGCCGGGTACGTCGACGAGGACGAGCTGCTGGACGCCTACGCGCGCGCGGACCTGTTCTGCATGCCCAGCATCGCCGAGCTGCAGAGCCTGGCCACCATGGAGGCGATGTCCGCGGGCACGCCCGTGGTGCTGGCCAACGCGATGGCGCTGCCGCACCTGGTCAAGCCCGGCAAGAACGGGTGGCTCTACCCGCCGCGCGACGTCCACGCGCTGGCCAGCGCCATCGACGACGTGCTCGACGACCGGGAGACCATCGACCGGATGGGCGCGGCGAGCCAGCACCTCGTCTCCCAGCACGACATCGACGTCGTGCTCGGCCGGTTCGAGTCGATCTACCGGCACGCGATCGACCCCGACGACATGGCCGAGCTCGACGAGCTGCGCACCGAACTGGCGAGCTGAGATGACCACCTCCGATCCCGTGGAGCGCACCTGCCGTCTCGGCGGTGCGGACGTGCACTACTGGAGCTACCGCGATGCGCTCGCGGCCGGCGGCCCGGCGACCGACGTGCGCCGGCACGACACCGAGGTCACGGCACCGCGCCCCGCGGAGCCCGCCGCGCCGTCCGGTGCGGTCACGGCGCCCGGGGCTGCGGGCGGGGTGACCGCGGCCGGTGCGGCGACCGAGCCCGGCCGCCCGGGCGGCGACGCCGCTCCGGCGGCACCGGACGTCGGCTCCCGAACGGACGTCGACCTCCCGCCGGGCGCGGACGGGGCCCCGGTCGTGATGGTGCACGGCCTGCGCGGCACCCACCACGGCCTCGAGCTGATCGCGGACGGCCTGCCGGACCGCAACGTGGTGATCCCGGACCTGCCCGGCTACGGCGCCTCCGGCCCGCTGACCACCGGGCGGCACGACGTGGCCGGGTACGCGCGGGTGATCGCCGAGCTGATCGAGCACCTCGGCGGGCGGGAACGGCCCGTGGTGCTGCTGGGCCATTCCTTCGGCTCGATCGTCGCCGCCCGGGTGGCCGCCGAGCACCCGGAGCTGGTGCACCGGCTGGTGCTGGTCAACCCGATCGCGACGCCCGCGCTGCGCGGACCGCGGGTGCTGCTGTCCAAGCTCACCGCGGGCTACTACGCGGTGGGCAAGGCGCTGCCGGACCGGCTGGGTACCGCCCTGCTGTCCCACCGGCTGATCGTGCTCGGCGCCAGCCGCGCCATGACGCGGACGAAGGACGCGCGGCTGCGCGCCTTCATCGACAGCAGCCACCTCCAGCACTTCAGCAGCTTCCACAGCCCGGAGGTGCTCAGCGAGACCTTCCACGCGTCCGTGTCGTACACCGTCGCCGACCACGCCGCCGCGCTGCGGATGCCCGTGCTGCTGATCGCCGGGGCCACCGACGACATCGCCCCGGTGGACGGGCAGCGGGTGCTCACCGCCCGCATCCCGCGCGGGAAGCTCGTCGTGCTGCCCGACGTCGGGCACCTCGTGCACTACGAGACCCCCGAGGCGGCGGCCGGAGCCATCACCGAATTCCTCGGAGAAGCATGAACCGCGCTGCCCCCGGCGGAACCCCGCCCGAGCACCCGGCGCCCGGCGACACGGCGCCCGGCGACACGACCCCCGGCGGCACGGCGTCCGGTGATGCGGCCGTCGGTGGCACGGCGTCCGGTGATGCGTCGGTCGGCCACCCGGGAGCTGACCGCACACCTGCCGATGGCACGGCGCCCGGCGACACGGCCGTCGGTGGTACGGCGTCCGAGGGCACGGCGTCCGAGGGAGCGTCGGGCTACGACACGGCTCCCGATGACGGGGCGTCCGACCGCACCGACACGATGACGGTGGTGGTCGACGCGCGCTGGACCCGCACCGACACCCACGACGGCATCAGCCGCTACGGCGCCAGCCTGATCGAGGCACTGCACCACCTCCATCCCGTGACGATGCTGATCCACGACGAGCGCCAGCTCGCGCTGCTGCCCAGCGGGGTGCCGCACGTCAAGGTGAACAGCCCGTTCTCCCCGCGCGAGCTCTGGTTGTCCCGCACGCTCAACCGGCTCGGGGCCGACGTGGTGTTCAGCCCGTTGCAGATCATCGGCGGTTTCCGCCGCCGGTACCGGCTCATCCTCACCCTCCACGACCTGATCTACTACCGGCATCCCGACCCGCCGGGCTTCCTCCCCGCTCCGGTGCGGTTGGCCTGGCGGCTGTACCACAAGGCGTTCTGGCCGCAGCGCGTGATGCTCGACCGCGCCGACGCCGTGGTGACGGTGAGCGAGACGACCCGGACGCTGATGGCCGAGCACCGGCTCACCCGCCGCCCGATCACCGTCGTCCCCAACGCACCCAGTCCGCCGTCCACATCGGACGACGACGCGACCTCGGTCGTGGCACCGGACGCCGACGACCTGACCGCCGCCGCGCCGGCCGGGATCGAGGCCCCCGCAGTCGCCGAGCCGACGGACGCCGAGCCGACGGACGCCGAGCCGTCCCGCACCGGGCCGGGGACCGAACCCCGAGCGGAGGACGCCGGGCCGACCGCTGCCGTCCCGCCGTCGTCCGGGGGCGGGGCGCGTTCCCGGACCGCCGGTGGCGGCGGTTCCGGCGCGGCGGCGGTGGACCGCGGTCCGGCCGAGCGGACCGACCAGGCCGCGGCGCCGGGGCAGCGGTGCGACCTCGTGTACATGGGGTCGTTCATGCCGTACAAGAACGTGGAAACCCTGATCGAGGGCATGGCTCTCCTTCCTGGCCACCGGCTGCACCTGGTGAGCCGGATCGTGCCCCGGCGGGAAGCGGAACTGCGCGCGATGCTGCCCGCCGGTGCGGATGTGGTGTTCTGGCGCGGGATCAGCGAGGCCGACTACCTGGAGCTGCTCGGCGGGGCCGCGGCCTTGGTCACGGCCTCCCGGGACGAGGGCTTCGGCCTGCCGATCATCGAGGCGATGAACGCGGGCACCCCGGTGGTGTGCAGCGACCTGGCGATCTTCCACGAGGTGACCGGCGGTCACGCGGCGTTCTTCGATCCTGGTTCGGCGGAGGGCTTCGCCGCCGCCGTGCGCGAGGTCGTCGATCCGCAGGTCCGGGACCAGCTCGTCGAGTCGGCCCGCGGGCAGGCGGCGGAGTTCACCTGGGCGTCGTCCGCCGCCCGCCTGCTGGAGCTGATGCGCCGACTCGTCGGCTGAGCACCGGCCCCGGTCCGCCGGACCGCCGGAACGACGCGCGGCCCGCGCGAGCGGTTCGGGTCCGGCCGAGTCCTCAGTGCGTCCAGATCTGGATCGCCCTGGCCACGTACGCCGCTTCGGGCACGTGCGAGCCCGTCGGGAACGTGGCGAACTCCGCTTCCGTCGCGCAGGTGGGGTCCTGGTAGACGGTGACTGGGCGACCTGTGTTGTTGATGAACGACTGGGCTTCGAGCTCCTTCGGCAGCGCGACGCACCGCTCCAGCACCGTGCCCGGTACCTCCGCGTGATGGCTGCGCCCGACGTGCCCGGTCCCGGACCACGCGCAGAACGTCTGCGCGGGACAGGGGTTCTCCGGTTGTCCTGCGTGGACGGTCGGACTGCTGATCAGCACGGCGGCGAGGGCGAGCACCAGGGCGGTGAGCAACTGCCGCAGGCCGGTCGCGGGACCGGGCGAGCGGTGCGACCGGATCGCGGCGCGGCGGGTGGTCTCCTGGTTCGTGGCGCACGTGGACATGCGGGAACTCCTTCCCTAGCGGGGATTTCGCGGAACGGACCGGAACGGGCCCGATGGGGCAAGATTCCCGAAGACGTGATCGCGGCGCCAGCACATTCATCGGATACACCCCGACCGGGTGCAATTCCTCGAAAAAACCGCGAAAACCGCACGAAAAAGCCCTCGGAACGGCGCGTGCGCGCCGGGTACAGTCGATCCTGGTCACCGAGGACGGAGGGTCGGCAATGGCGCGGATCGCTGATGTCATCGTGGTGGGCGCCGGGCTCGCGGGCCTGGTCGCCGCGGCGGAGCTGGCCGATGCGGGACGCCGCGTCGTGGTGCTCGACCAGGAGCCGGAGTCCTCCCTGGGCGGGCAGGCGCACTGGTCGTTCGGCGGGCTGTTCTTCGTCGATTCCCCGGAGCAGCGGCGGCTCGGGGTCGACGACTCCGTCGAGCTGGCGTGGCAGGACTGGCTCGGCTCGGCCGGTTTCGACCGCCCCGAGGACCACTGGCCGCGGCGGTGGGCGGAGGCGTACGTGGACTTCGCCGCCGGGGAGAAGCGCGCCTGGCTGTCCGGGCAGGGCGTGCGGTTCTTCCCGCTGGTGCAGTGGGCCGAACGCGGCGGGTACCTGGCCACCGGGCACGGCAACTCGGTGCCGCGCTTCCACATCACCTGGGGCACCGGCCCGGGCGTGCTGGAACCGTTCCTGCGCCGGGTCCGCGCGGCGCAGGAGAGCGGGCTCGTCGAGCTGCGCTTCCGGCACCGGGTCAGCGGTGTGACGACCTCCGGTGGCGTGGTCACCGGCGTGCGCGGTGAGGTGCTGGCGCCCAGCGGTGCCGCGCGCGGTGAGCGGAGTTCGCGCGAGGTGGTCGGGGACTTCGAGCTGGGCGCGCAGGCCGTGGTGGTGACCTCCGGCGGCATCGGCGGCAACCTCGACCTGGTGCGGCGGAACTGGCCGACCGAGGCCGGTCCGGCGCCGGGCCGGATGATCTCCGGGGTGCCCGACCACGTCGACGGGCGGATGCTGGAGGTGGTGTCGGAGGCGGGTGGCCGGGTGATCAACCCGGACCGGATGTGGCACTACACCGAGGGCATCCACAACCACTCCCCGGTGTGGAGCGAGCACGGCATCCGCATCCTGCCCGGTCCGTCGTCGCTGTGGCTGGACGCGACCGGCCGGCGGCTGCCGGCACCGCTGTTCCCGGGCTTCGACACCCTCGGCACCATGCGGCACATCGTCGGGACCGGCCACGACCACACCTGGTTCGTGCTCAACCGCAGGATCATCAGCCGGGAGTTCGCCCTGTCGGGTTCCGAGCAGAACCCCGACCTCACCGGGCGCAGCCTGCGGTTGCTGGCCCAGCGCGCAGGCGGCGGTACGCCCGGCCCGATCGCCGAGTTCCTCCGCAAGGGGCCCGATTTCGTCGTCCGGCGCACCCCGGCGGCGCTGGCGCGCGGGATGAACGAGCTGGCCGGCTCGGAGCTGATCGACCCGGCGGCGCTGGAGCGGCAGATCCGCGCGCGGGACCGCCAGGTCGCCTCGGGGCTCGGCAAGGACGAGCAGGTCAACGCGATCCGCGCGGCCCGGCGGTACGCGGTGGACCGGTTGATCCGGGTGGCCGAGCCGCACGAGCTGCTCGACCCGGCCGCCGGACCGCTGGTGGCGGTGCGGTTGTCGCTGCTGACCCGCAAGACCCTCGGCGGGCTGGAGACCGACCTGGACGGGCGCGTGCTCCGCGCCGACGGCACGCCGCTGCCGGGCGTGCACGCCGCGGGTGAGGTCGCCGGGTTCGGCGGTGGCGGGCTGCACGGGTACCGGGCCTTGGAGGGCACCTTCCTCGGTGGTTGCCTGTTCTCCGGCCGCCAGGTCGGGCGCGCGGTGGCCCGCTCCGTAGCCTGACCCCGCCACCTGCGCCGACGTGCGTCGTGCGCGCGGTCCGGCCCGCACCGACACTCGGTGGATGCCTGAGCCCGCGAACTCGCTGACGATCCGGATCGGCCACGAGGAGCTGCTGATCCGGCGCCGCTACGAAGTGCTGAGCATCATCAACGACTTCCTCATCGCGCTGTGGTTCGCGGCGGGCAGCGTCCTGTTCTTCGACGAGTCCACCGCGACCGCCGGGACCGTGCTGTTCCTGCTGGGCAGCGTGGAGCTGGCGATCCGGCCGGTGATCCGGCTGGCCAGGCACGTGCACCTGCGCCGGTTCCGGCCGAACGCCGCCGAGCAGGACTTCTAGCCGAGGTGGCAGGCCGAGGCGAATCCCTTCGCCGACGTGCGGGCATTGGTGATTTCGAACCATTCCGAATTGGTGGTTCCGTCCGGGCACCGCACCGGCTCACCGATGACCTTCTGGTGCGTGGTGAGGCCGTCTCCCGGATTGCCGTGGCCGACGATAGCCGAGCCGGTCCCGGCTGCTTCGCGAAGGCGCACCCCGGGTGCGGTGAAGTCCGTGATCCAATTGCTCGCCACCCGGTCAGCCGCGGCGGCGATGTCTTCCTTCAGCTCCATGGCCAGCGTGAACGCCTGCGTGCCCAGGCCCGTCGTGGGCAGTGCCGCGGCGATGGCGACGGCGATCAACCCGTTCCGAATGGCACGTATCATTTTATGAACCCCCCAGTGCCCGGTGGATCGCGGAAGTGAATTCCGCGGGTATCGCGTTGATCCGTTTCGGGCGTGTTTCCGATGTTATTCGGGGGGTGAAACGCGCGCAGTGCGCCGAAGGGTAATGCGCTTGTGGGTGGCGCGGTGGTGACCGGCCGCGACGGGGAATCGCGCCGCGCGGGGGAACGCGGTGCTCCTGTGGGGGAGCGCGGCCAACATCGACCCGCTCCGAACAGGGCCGGTGGCGCGGGAGGCCACCGGCCCTGGTCGGGTCAGGCGCCGCGCGAGCCGATCCCGGTGAGCGAGCGGACCTCCATCTCGTCCAGCCGCTCGGGGTCGGGCCGCTCCTTGCCGACGAACGTGCCGATGATCGCGAACAGGAACGACAGCGGGATGGACACGATGCCGGGGTTCTTCAGCGGGAAGAAGGCGAAGTCCACATCGGGCAGGATCGCCTCCGGTGCGCCGGAGACCACCGGGGAGAACACCACGAGCAGCAGGCACGCGCCGAGCCCGCCGTAGATGCCCCACAGCGTTCCGGTGGTGTTGAACCGCCGCCAGAACAGCGCGAACAGCAGGGTCGACAGGTTCGCCGAGGCGGCGAAGGCGAAGGCGAGCCCGACCAGGAACGCGATGTTCTGCCCGTTGACCAGGATTCCGCCGAGGATCGAGATGCCCCCGATGACCAGCGCGGTCATCCGCGCCACCTTGACCGTCTGGTCCGAGTCGGTCTTGCCGCGGCGCAGCACGTTGGCGTAGATGTCGTGGGCGAAGGAGGCCGAGGCGGTCAGCGTCAGCCCGGCGACCACGGCGAGGATCGTCGCGAACGCCACCGCGGAGATGACGCCCAGCATCACGGTGCCGCCGATCTCGTAGGCCAGCAGCGGGGCGGCGGAGTTCTCGCCGCCCGGGGCGCTCACGATCGCCTCGGAGCCCACCAGCGCGGCGGCGCCGAAGCCGATGACCAGGGTGCACAGGTAGAACCCCGCCATCGACCAGGTCGCCCACACGACCGATCGGCGGGCCTCGCGGGCGTTGGGCACGGTGTAGAAGCGCATCAGCACGTGCGGCAGCCCGCCGACGCCGAGCACCAGGGCCAGCGACAGCGACAGGAAGTCGAGGTGCTCCAGGTCCGATCCGCCGTAGAGCAGGCCGGGGCCGAGGATGTCCCGCCCGTTCGGGTTGTTCGCGGCGGCCTCGGTGAGCAGGGCGGTGAAGTCGTAGCCGAACTTGCCGAACAGGAAGATCGTGATCAGCGCGACCGCCAGCAGCAGCATGGTGGCCTTGATGATCTGCACCCAGGTGGTGCCCTTCATCCCGCCGATGAGCACGTAGGCCATCATCACCAGGCCCACGACGGCGATCACGATCGCCTGCCCGCCCGCGCTGTGCACGCCGAGCAGCAGCGCGACGAGCCCGCCCGCGCCCGCCATCTGGGCGATCAGGTAGACGAAGGTGATGGCCAGCGTGGACACCGCCGCGGCGGCCCGCACCGGGCGCTGGCGCATCCGGAAGCTGAGCACGTCGCCCATCGTGAAGCGGCCGGTGTTGCGGACCCGTTCGGCGATGAGCAGCAGGTTGACCAGCCAGGCCACCAGGAAGCCGATGGAGTACAGGAAGCCGTCGTAGCCGTGCACCGCGATCGCCCCGGCGATGCCGAGGAACGAGGCGGCGGACAGGAAGTCGCCGGACAGCGCGATGCCGTTCTGCGCACCGGTGAACCGGCCGCCGGCGGCGAAGTAGTCGCTGGAGGTGCGCTGACTGCTCACCCGGTAGACGACGAAGAGCGTGACCAGCACGAAGCCCGCGAAGATCACGGTGTTGAGCAGCGTGCTGTCCTCGGGGAGGACGGTGGTTTCGGTCATCGGTCGGCACCACCGGCGTTGCGGCGGATCTCGTCCACCGCGGGGTCGACGCGGCGCTGGGCGAAGGCCACGTAGAGCGAGGTCAGGGCCACGGTGGTGACGAACTGGCCGATGCCGAGCAGCAGCCCGGCGTTGACCTCGCCGAAGACCGGGGTGGCCATGAATTCCGGAGCGTAGGCGGCCAGCGCGACGTAGCTGAGGTACCAGATCAGGAAAAACGCCGTCGCGGGGAAAACGAACCATTTCACCCGGCGCCGGAGCGCCTGGAATTCAGCGCTCTGCTGGATCGCGGTGAAATCGACCGGTGCGTCGCTCTGCCGCACCGAGCTCTTGTCGATTCCGCCGAAGGTCGTCCGCGTTTTTCCGGCCTGGTCACGGGGCTTGCCGCGCAGCGCAGATTGCGTTGCGTTGCTCATGCATCCTTCCTGGAAGTGAACGGTTGACCAACAGGGTGGTGACCGCCGGCGGGGAATTCTAACCACCTCGCGAGCTGTCACGACAGTGTGGTGATCGCCACCAGCGCACGCCGATTTTGCCTCCCGCTCGGTCGTCGCGGGCGCCCGGGTCGGTCACGATTCGGAAACGTCGAACGCGTTCGGTTACTGTGCGGTACTGGCAGGTCAGCAGCGTGGCACGGGGCGGGACCCGGCTCCCGCCGGAATCTCCGCAGGTCCGCCATTGGTCCGAATGGCCGTAGCGCGGCTGAAAGGGTGAAAATGGGGCGGATCGACACCGCGCGGGCCGACCACACATGGTGACGTGGGCTGTTCGGGGGAAGCGAATGACGAAAAAGCCCCCGGTGCTTTCCGCGGGCCGGGCCTCTATAGTGCGTGGGCACTGAAAGACAGTCGGTGGATCGAGAAGGGCCGGCGACGGCAACCGTGTGTGTCCGGAATGCCCGTCCGCGCCGCGGCGGCGCGTCTGGCGAGTCCGCGCTGTGGGGCTCGATCGCGACTGGATTTCGTTCCAGACCAACCCAGACGACGATTGCGGGATCGCACGCATGCGCCGTTCGTTGACCATGAGCCCGACGAGGAGGCACCGGCCGAGCACCGCGCCGTCGGTGCGGTGGGGAGGCCGCCGGTGAGCGCTCGTCGCCGGGATGCGCTGCTGCAATGGCGGAACTGGTCGTTGCCGACGAAGTTGGCCGCCGTGGTGCTGGTGCCGGTGATCTTCGCGATCAGCCTCGGCATCGGGCAGATCCGGTGGCAGGTCGACCGGGCCGCCGAATTCGACCGGGTGGCCCAGGTGCTCGACGCGGTCGACCGGATCGAACCGATGCTGCTCGCGTTGCAGCGCGAGCGCACCCGGTCGGTCGAGTACCTGGTCGGTGACGCCCCCTCGGCGCAGCAGCTGGTGGCCGCATCCGATCGCGCGGAAGCCGAACTGCACCAGGTCTTCGCGGGCCCGACGGAGTTCAGCCCGGTGGTCGGCGACCGCTACGAGGAACTGCGGCCGATGCTCGACGGGCTGGACGCGCTGCGCGAGCGGGTGGCGCAGCGGCAGATCGACCCCGGGCAGGTGATCGGCCAGTACAGCGCGGTGGTCACCGGCGTGATGTCCCTGGACCGGGCGCTGACCAGCACCGTGGCCGACCCGCGGCTGTCGAGCTCGGCGACCGCGCTGCAGGACGTGCTGGCCATGATGGAGGAGGTCCGCATCCAGCAGGCCTGGGTGCTGACCGGCCTCACCGACGGCACGATGCGCCCGGACGCGCTCAACGCCCTGCTCGGCTCGCGCGCCCGGCTGCTGAACAAGATCAGCGAGGCCCGCGCCACCGTCGCCGCGCGCTGGCAGGAGCGGCTGGACGCCACGGTGGCCGGTCCCGCCATCGCCGACCGCAACGCGATGCTGGCCCGCATCATCGGGGAGAGCTCCGACGGCGAGTTCACCGGTGGTTTCTCGGTCACCCGGGACCAGTGGAACCAGCGCTCGGAGGACTCGGTCGCGCTCATCGACGACGGTCACGACGACCTGGCCGCCGAGGTCCGGGCGCTGGCCGCGCAGTTCGAGGACGAGGCCAGCGACGCGGCCGGGTGGGACTCCGTGTGGCTGCTCGCGGCGCTGCTGGCCGCCACCGCGATGATCGTCCTGATCAGCAGGCAGCTGCTCGGCTCGCTGCGCCAACTGCGGCGCAGCGCGCTGGACGCGGCCGAGCACGAGCTGCCCGACGCCGTCATCGCGATCCGGCACGGCGGCTCCGGCACCGCGGCGGTCACCCCGGTGCCGGTCACCACCAGCGAAGAGGTCGGCCAGGTGGCGCGGGCGTTCGACCAGGTCAACGCGCAGGCGCTGCGGCTCGCCTCGGAGCAGGCGGAGCTGCGCCGCGGTTACAGCGACGTGTTCGTCGGCGTCTCCCGGCGGAGCCAGAGCCTGCTGGAACGCCAGCTCCGGTTGTTCGAGGAGCTGGAGCAGGACGAGCAGGACCCCGACCAGCTCGGCCGGTTGTTCCAGCTCGACCACCTCGCGACCCGGATGCGGCGCAACAACGAGAACCTGATGGTGCTCTCCGGCAGCGACCTGGCCCGGCGGTTCACCCGGCCCACCGAGCTGGCCGACGTGCTGCGGGCCGCGGTCTCGGAGATCGAGCAGTACCCGCGGGTGGTGGTGCAGCCGCCGCCGTCGATCCTGCTGCGCGGCAACACCGCCAGCGACCTGGTGCGGCTGGTCGCCGAACTGCTCGACAACGCGGCGAACTTCTCCTCGCCGGAGACCTCCGTGACGGTGTCGGGCTACCAGGCCGGGGACGGCAGCGTCGTGCTCGACGTGCTCGACGAGGGCATCGGCATGACCTACGAGGCCATCGACTCGGCCAACCAGCGGCTCGCCGACGTGGACGAGGACGACATCGCGTCCTCGCGCCGGATGGGGCTGTTCGTGGCCGGCCGGTTGGCCGCCCGGCACGGCGTCGCCATCGAGCTGCACGGCGGGAGCGACGTCGAAGGCGTGCGGGCCACCGTGGTCATCCCCGCCGAGCACGTGATGTCCCAGAACCCGCCTGCCGGGGCGGCCGAGCGCTCGATCCCGTCGATGCCGGGGCTCGGGTTGTTCAGCACGCCGTCGGTCCCGACGCAGCAGTCGCCGGAGCCCGCGTTCCCGGCGTTCCCGCAGGTGTCGTCGCCGGAACCGACGCACCAGGGGCGGAAGAACGGCTACGACGGCGTCGAGTCGCCGTGGCGGGAGCCCGAGCCCAGGAACGACCTCTTCGCGCCGTCGGTGCGCCCGGACGTGCAGGACAGCCCGACGGCGCACCTGTTCGACGCCCCCATCGACGCGGCGCCCGCGTGGCCCAGCGCGCAACCGGAGCCGCAGCCCGAGCCGGAGCCGCGGCCTGAGCCGCCGCGCGCCCCGGCCCCGCCGGCCAGCACCTCGGAGTGGTTCCAGCCCGCGATGCCGGCGTCCGAGGGCGACTTCCAGTGGCCGACCGACCAGCCCGACGAGCAGCGCACCGAGTCGGGCCTGCCGCAACGGGAACCGCGCGACTCCCGCAGTCCCGGGGACATCAGCAAGCAGATCGCCGAAGCCAACAACGGCGTCCACTTCGGACGGCTCAACGGCGCCGAGCAGCCCGCCGCGGAGGAACCCGCCTCGTCCGGGCTGGACGCGTGGAACTTCGCCGCCGACGACGCGCGGCAGGCGGCGGAGGCGGCGGCCAATCCGCAGCCCGAGGAGTTCACCAACGCGGGGCTGCCCCGCCGGGTTCCCAAGGCGCACCTGGTGCCCGGCAGCGTCGGCGGGGGCTCGGGCACGGGCTCCGGCGGCGGTTCCGGCAGCCTCTTCCAGCGCGATCCGGAGCAGATGCGGGGGCGGCTGGCGGATTTCCAGAGCGGCTCCAGCCGAGGCCGACACCGGGCGACCGATGCCGAATGAGCACGACCTCGGCCGTCCCGGCGATGAACAGGAGGTTGCATGACTGCCCAGGAGATGATGTCCCGCCGGTTCGGCTGGCTGATCACCGACTTCACCGAGCGCGTGGCAGGCGTGGCGCACGCGGTCGTGGTCTCCGCCGACGGCCTGCTGCTGACCTCCTCGGCGCGGCTGCCCGGTGATCGCGCCGATCAGCTCGCGGCCGTGGCCTCGGGTCTGCTGAGCCTCACCCAGGGCTCGGCGACCTGCTTCGAGGCGGGGGAGGTCGTGCAGACGGTCGTCGAAATGGACCGGGGTACCCTGCTGCAGATGGGCATCAGCGACGGTTCGTGCCTCACGGTCCTCGCCGCGCCGCAGTGCGATATGGGGTTGATCGCCTACGAGATGACCATGCTGGTCGAGCGGGTCGGGCAAATGCTCACCCCAGAGCTCCGCTCGCACCTGCAGAGCCATCTGGTGTGAGGCCACCATGAGCAGACGCGCGAATCCATCGGGGCGTGGTGACTCGGACAGATCCGGGGACGACGCTTTCGCCGAAGTGCTCAACGGCTTCACGTTCGGCAGCAAACGCAGGAAGCGGAGGGAGGACCAGGCGGACGACCGCCACCGGAGCGCGGAGTCCGCTCCGGCCGACCGGTCCGAGACCGATCCGCGCCAGGACGAGGTCGAAGTCGCCTCCAGCATCCGGTCCTACACCTGGACCGGCGGCCGGACCCGCTCGAACTACGCGCTGGAAATCGAAACCCTGGTCAGCACCGGCGACGCCTACTGGCACGGGGCCGCGGTCCGGCTGGAGCACCAGTCGATCGCCGAGCTGTGCAGGCAGCCGCGCTCGGTGGCCGAGGTGGCGGCGCTGCTGTCGGTTCCGATCGGCGTCGCGCGGGTGGTCTTGGCGGACATGGCCGAACTGGGTCTGGTGATCGTGCACCAGACCGTGAGCGAAAGCGGCAGCGCACCACACATGGTGTTGATGGAAAGGGTGTTGAGTGGACTCCGTCGGCTTTAGCGCGTCGCGCGGTGGCCCGGTGCCGCCGCAGGCGGAAAGTCGGGGTGGCACCACCTCGGCGAAGATCGTGATCGCCGGTGGTTTTGGCGTCGGCAAGACGACGTTCGTCGGCTCCGTCTCGGAGATCGTGCCGTTGACCACCGAAGCGGTGATGACCGAGGCGAGCCGGGGCGTGGACAACCTCGACGCGACACCGGACAAGCAGACGACGACCGTCGCGATGGACTTCGGCCGCATCTCGCTGGCCTCGGACCTCATCCTGTACCTGTTCGGCACCCCCGGGCAGCAGCGGTTCTGGTTCATGTGGGACGACCTGGTCAAGGGCGCGATCGGCGCGGTCGTGCTGGTGGACACCCGGCGGCTGGCCGATTCCTTCTCGGCCATCGACTTCTTCGAGGACCGCGGGCTGCCCTACCTGGTCGGCGTGAACTGCTTCGACGGCCAGATGCTGCACTCGGTGGAGCAGATCCGCGAGGCGATGGCGATCGGGCCGGAGGTGCCGATCGGTCCGTGCGACGCGCGGGACCGGGAATCGACCAAGCGGACGCTGATCGGGCTCGTCGAGCACGCGATGCGGGTGTGGACCAGCAGGCAGCCGCAGTGACCTCCCGTCGGGCGGGGGCCCGTTCGCCGAGGCCCCGCCCGACGGTGCTCAGCGCTTGACGGCGACCCCGCCCAGGAGCAGGTGCGCGCCGTCGGAGGCCGGGGTCAGCCGGGGACCGTCCGGCCACCACTGGAACGGGTGCACCAAGCCGGGCTCGATCAGTTCGAGCTCGTGGAACATCGCCTCGATCGCCTCGCGGCTGCGGTAGTAGCAGCTGCCCATCAGCGCGTTGAACTTCTCCTGCGATTCCGCGGCGAGCTCGGCGCGCCTGCTGCCGTCGCCCGGGTTGTGCAGGTGCGAGATCGCCACGAACGATCCCGGCGCCAGCGCGTCGACGTAGGTGCGCATGAGGTCGGCCGGCCGCTCGTCATCGGTGACGTGGTGCAGCGTGTTGCACTGGATCAGGCCGATGGGCCGGTCGAAGTCCAGGTGCCGGGTCACCACGGGGTCGGCGAGGATCTCCTCCGGGTTGCGCAAGTCGGCCACCGCGAAGCGGGTGTTCTCGTTCTCCTCCAGCAGCGCCCGGCCGTGCGCGGCCACCGACGGGTCGTTGTCCACGTAGACCACCCGCGCCTCGCAGTTGAGCCGCTGCGCCGCCTGGTGGGTGTTCTCCGCGGTGGGCAGCCCCGAGCCGAGGTCGAGGAACTGGTCGATCTCCGCGTGCCCGGCCAGGAACCGCACCACCCGGATCAACCAGGCGCGGCACTCCCGCCCGACCTCCGCGGCCTCCGGCGCGAGGCGCAGGACCTGGTGGTAGACCTCCCGGTCGGCCTCGAAGTTGTCCTTGCCGCCGACGAACGCGTCGTAGACGCGGGCGATGCTGGGTTTGGTCGTGTCGATCGTCGGCTCGGTGCGTGCCATCGTGGTCCGTTCGGGTCGGGAGGGAAGTCGGCAACAAGGTTAGATGCCGCCGCGGCGCAGAGGAAGAGCCGTCTTGATCATGGTTTTCAGATGGTTTCCCCAGCGCGGCACCAGCCGGGCGGACGACCGGCCCGCGCTTCCGATCCGACATGCCGACGGGGCACTCGCCCGGGTGGTTCTTCCCGGAGTGAGGGGCACCCTTGCCCAAGTATGTTGGACAAGGGTGCCCCTCACCTGGTGCTACGACGGGTGACGCCTGGTCGTGGCTGGGTGTGCGGGCTGCGTCGGGCGCGGTGGTCGCGGCTTGGGACACTGTCGGGATGAGCGGGACGGTGCTGGTGCTGGGCGGCCGGAGCGAGATCGGCCTGGAGGTGGCGCTGCGGTTGGTGCGGCGCGGGCACCGGAAGGTGGTGCTGGCGGCGCGCCGCAGCGGTGAGCTCGACGAGCCCGCGGAGCGGCTGCGGGCGGCGGGGGCGACCGAGGTGTCGCGGGTCGAGTTCGACGCCGACGACCTCGACGACCACGCGCGGGTGCTGGACGAGGCGGGACCGGTCGACGTCGCGGTGACCGCGTTCGGCATCCTCGGCGACCAGGCGCGCGCGGAATCCGACGCGGCGCACGCGGTGCGGATCGTGCACACCGACTATCTCGCGCACGTCAACGTGCTCACCCTGCTCGCCCAGCGGATGCGGGAGCGCGGCAGCGGCACCCTGCTGGTGTTCTCCTCGGTGGCGGGCGTGCGGGTGCGCCGGGCGAACTACGTCTACGGCTCGGCGAAGGCGGGGCTGGACGGGTTCGCCAGCGGGCTGGCCGACGCGCTGGTCGGCAGCGGGGTCCGGTTGGTCACCGTGCGGCCGGGCTTCGTGATCGGCCGGATGACCACCGGGATGGACCCCGCGCCGTGGTCGAGCACGCCGGACCAGGTGGCCGACGCCGCGGTGCGGGCCATCGAACGCGGGCGCCGCGAGGTGTGGGTGCCGGGCATCCTGCGCTGGGTGTTCGCCGCGATGCGCTTCGTCCCGCAACCGATCTGGCGGCGGATGCCCCGGTAGGTCGCCGCGTCGTCGGGCAACGTCCGCCGATCCCGCCGCGCGGCGGTCCGTCGATGCCCGGACGCATCCTCGGATCGCGGTGATCCGGCCCCGCGGCGGCTCGCCCGTCGATGCCCGGAGCTCGGCGTTCGCGCATTCTCGGGTCGCGGTGGTCCGGGCTCCGGTGGCTTCGCCCACCCCCGCTCGTCGGTGCGCGGTACGTCCGGCGGTGTGCCGCGAGGACCTGCTCAGCGGGGTGGGCGGCGGCGCGGTTCGGGCGGCTTGAAGTGGCCGCCGTCCGGGCCGGTGGGGCGCGGCACGCTCGCGCCCAGGTGCTCCTTGAAGAATCCGGCGGCCAGCGAGGAGACCTGCTCCAGGGCCCCGGGCTCCTCGAACAGGTGCGTCGCGCGGGGCACGATCTCGACCCGCGCGGAGGTCAGCATCTCGGCGGCCTGCCGGTTCAGGTTCAGCACCTCGCGGTCGGAGCCGCCGACGATGAGTAGCGTCGGGGCCCGCACGTCGGAGAGCTCCGCGCCGCCGAGGTCGGGCCGGCCGCCTCGGGACACCAGGGCGCCGATCCGCCCGTCCCGGCGCGCGGCGACCTTGAGCGCCGCGGCGGCCCCGGTGCTGGCCCCGAACAGCCCGACGCCCATCGACCGGGTGGCGTCCCACTCGCCCAGGGCGTCGAGCGCGGCGCCGAGCCGCCCGGCGAGCAGGTCGATGTCGAAGCGCAGGTGCTGGGTGCGCTGGTCGAGGTGGGCTTCGTCCTCGGTGAGCAGGTCCATCAGCAGGGTGCCGAACCCGGCACCTTGCAGGGCCTCGGCCACCGAGCGGTTCCGGCCGCTGTGCCGGGAACTGCCCGAACCGTGCGCGAACAGCACCACCGATCTCGCCGCCTCCGGGATGACCAGATCACCGGCCAGGGCGTGTCCGTCGAACGCGATGCTCACCGGCTCCGACATCAGTTGCGCCATGGGGCTCCCCTCGGGTTGCGCGGTTCCACCCACTGTGCCTGTGATCGGCGTCTCATGCGACACGGAGCCCGCTGCGCTTTCCGGGTGAAGTTGATCTGAGTGAGGGGCACCCTGTACCACGTAACGCGGTACAGGGTGCCCCTCACTCAGGTCCCCGATGGGTGATGCTCAGGTGTCGTAGCGTCCGGTCTTGACGGCGGTGAGGAACGAGGTCCACTGCGCGCCGGTGGTGGTGAAGTGCCCGGCGGCGCGGTCCTTGGTGTCGCGGACGGCTCGCGCACCGTCGCGGCCGAACCCGACCTCGACGCAGTTGCCGTTGTTGCCGTTGCTGCGGGTGCTCTTGCGCCAGGTGGCCGCGGGGAAGGTCATCCCTCGCCCCTTTCGTGTGCTCGCCTCACAGGTCCTTGCGCACACGCTTGATGAGGTCGCGGGTCTTGTTCTCGTCTAGCGCGAGCTCACCGAGCTGTCGCACCATCAGGGTATAGCGAGCGATGTCCCCGGGTTCTTCTTGGTAGAGGGCTCCTCGCTCGTAGTCCTGGTAGACGAAGGCCGGGGCGTCTTCGTCCGGGAACTGCATCATGGCGAACGCGCCGGACATCGCCGCGTAGGCCCCGGCGGAGAACGGCACCACTCGCAGCGACACGTGGTCGAGGTCGGAAGCCTCGACGAGGGCATCGAGCTGCTCGGCCATCACCTCGGCGGAACCGATGACGTGCCGGATCACCGCTTCGCCGAGGTAGACGTGCAGCCGAGGTGGAACGCCGTCGCTGTTGCGCAGCTGGCGTTCCCGGCGGAGTTCGACCGAGCGCGTCACGTCCGCGTCGGTCGCCTCCGGCCGGGCTGCCCGAGTGATCGCCTCGACGTAGCGGGCGGTTTGCAACTGGCCGGGGACGAATTCGTTCTCGTACTCCCAGATGTCGGTGGCGTCGGCTTCGAGGCTGACGAATTGCCGGAACCAGTCGGGCACCGTGTCCCGGTACGCCGCCCACCACCCGCGCTGTTCCGATTCGCGAGCGAGGCGCAGCAGGTTGTCGAGCGTGCCCGCGTCGAGCTCGTAGAGCTGGCAGAGCAGCCGCACGTGCGGCTGCTTGATCGCCTGGCGGCCGAGTTCGATCTTGCTCAGCGTCGGTTCGCCCACACCGATCCACTCGGCGGCTTCCTTGCGGGATGTGTTGGCACCGTGGCGGAGCTGGCGAAGCATCGCACCGAGTTGGCGGCGCCGGACGCTCGGGCCGATCGGTTTCGTCATGCGGCGGAGTCTGGCACGGGCCGCCCGGAAGAGGAATGTTCTTAACCGGAACGAGCGTATTGGACGCTCAACAGCAGTAGGAACGTTGTTAATAGGAACGTTCCTGCGCAATTCTCGTCGTGCTCCGCCACAGCGAACGAAGGGCGAGAACCATGACGTACCAACCACATCCGTTCCGGTGGGTGCCCGGGGACGGTGCCCGGCACGCCACCACCGCTCCTCGGTGCTGCGAGTGCGGGGAGCAGACCGAGGTCGAGACGCTGTGCGGGGTCGTCGTCAAGACCGACCGCTCGGAGCTCGCCTGGCTGTGGCGCACCTGCGCGCCGTGCAACACCGAGGCGCACAAGATCGTCCGGCAGCGCAAGGCCGGTGCCTGGTGAACGCGGCGGGCTGGCTCACCGCCGGGTTGGCGGTGGCCGCGCTGACCGGGATGTGGGCCCTGCGCCGCTGCTCCGGCGGACGCCACGGCGGCGCGGGGGTCGGGGCGACCTCGGCCTGGCAGGTCATCGAGCAGTGCCGTCCCGCGTCGGCGCCCCGGCCGCCGCGCTGGATCACGATGCGCGGCGATCTCGCCGACGCGCTCGCCGACGAGCCCACCCGCGTGCTGCCGCGCGTCCCGGCGCCCCGCGCGCCCGACCCCGAATTGCTGGTCCGGGTGCTCGACGGACTCCACCGGCTCTGAAGGCTGCGGTGGGCGTCCGGGTGACTTCGCGCCGCACGACGGGAATTCGGCGCCGGTGCGGGGGAATCGTCGCCGATGCCGGATCCTCCGGAATCAGCGTGGGGACGATTCCCCCGCTGTGGCAACGGGATGCGCTCGCCGCGCTGACCTGGTGACCCCCGTTGTAGCTGGTTCGGGTGAGGGTGCTGCGAAAGGCGGGTGGTCGCCGAACAGTGCCGTTGACCAGCGGAAACAATCGGTCAAACTGGACTCGTAGCGATTCGCTGCGAACCCGGAGAGACACCGAAGGAGGTTGTGATGGACACCCAGTACACGGCTCCTGAGCTGGTGGAGGTCGGCGAGTTCAGCGCCGACACCCTCGGCGGACTCCTGCCGCTCTGGCGGGACTGGTACGGCTACTTCCTCAACTGATCGACCCACTGCAGCAACGGGTCCGGACGCTTGCGGGTGTCCGGACCCGGCGGCGTTGCCCCGCGGCGGAACCGAGCACGCCGACGCGGAAGCCGACGTGCTCGGAGCCGGGATCAGATCTGTTCCGTGGCGTTGTCCCAGTAGGTGTTGCCCCAGCCCAGCGTGTCTTCGGTGAACTCGCCCACCTCGGCGAGCGTCGGCGCGATGTAGTCGTTCATGGATGTCCTTTCGTTCGCGTGCTCAGGAGAGGAACGGGAACCCGAGATCGAAGGCGATCCGGCCGATCCCCTCCGTGCTGGCCGCGAAATCACCGACTGCGGCGAGCCGCGGCTCGATGTAGTGGTGCACGGTGCACTCCTCGTTTCCAGGCCCCGGACGGGGTGAACCCCGGCCCGGGCGAGCACCGCTGGACGGCGTTCGCGGAGGTCACCACCAGCCGAAGCGGTGGTTGTGGTCCCAGCCGTGGCCGTTGTGGCCCAGGGTGTCGTCGCTGAACGCGCCGACCTCGGTCAGCTCCGGAACGATGTAGTCCTGCATGGTGCTCTCCTCTTCGTCGAGGGTGGTTCTTGGTCGGGACGGGCGGTGCCGCCGGGGTCCGCCTCCCGGCGGCACCGCGCCGACGTCGAAGCGTCAGCCGAGGCCGGTCACAGCCACTGGCGGTGGCTCCAGTCCCAGCCGTGGCCCCAGCCGCCGAGGGTGTCGTCGCTGAACTCGCCGACCTCGGTCAGCTCCGGAACGATGTAGTCCTGCATCGTGTTCTCCTTGATCCTTCGGGGTTCGCGGGCCCGTGCGACCCGCACCGCTACTGTCGCGGGGTGGCGCTGGATCGATCAACGGTCCCGGTGCCCGATCACCCTTTCCCCGCACCGCGGCCACTCGTCCCGGCGTCGCCCGTCCCGCTACCGTGGTGCGCGGTCGTGCGGAAACGCCTGGGGCGCAGCGATATTCGTTCGCAACGCGCAGGAACCGCCTGAAGTTTCCGGAAAACGACTAACCGTCGGTCTTGGCACCGATCAGCAGGTCGTGCTCGGCGAGGAAGCGGTCCAGCCGCGCCTGGTCCACCCGGCTGACCACGCTCGCCGCCTCCTGCCGGTCCCGCACGCACTTGGCCAACGAGAACGTGGAGGTGACCACGTAGAGCAGCGCCAGGGCCAGGAACGCGCGGACCCAGCCGCCCACCGGGAGGAACACCACGCTGAGCGCCGCCGCTCCCAGCGCGATCGCGAACGACAGCACGGATTGCACGAAGAACGCGGTCGACATCGGCGAATTCTGCATGGAACCACTGTTCCCGACAGCGCTCCGAGGCACATGAGCAGAAATACCCGAAAATCGACGAACCAGCAGGTCAGCGAACCGTGGACTCGGTGCCCCGGAATTTGTCAAGCGGTTTTGCGGAATTGGCGGAAACGATTCGCCGCGGGTAGCGTCGAAAAGCCACCGAATCGCGACTGGAGGACCGCTGTGCCCGAACCGCTGCCCCCGGCGGCGCTGCCCGGACGCCTGCAGGCGACCTTCGTGCCCGCCGAAGGCGCGCTGGCGTGGTGGGGCGTCGACGACGTGCCCGCCGCGTTGCGCGCCCGGGGACTGCCCGAAGGCCGCGCCGGGACCTGCGCGCTGGCCGCCGTCGTCGACGACCGGGTGGTGCCCGCCGAGGTCCCCGCCCGGCTGCTCGACCCGGACAGCGCCCTCGACGCCGACGGCGACGCCTCGGTCCGCGCCTGGCGCACCGCGGCCGGGCTCGCCCGCGACCGGGCCGGGGACGACGCGTTCGCCGCGCTCGCCCGGACCATGCCGCCCGCCGCGCACGCCGTCCTCGACGGCGACGCGATCGTCGCCGCGCCGGCCCTGCTGAGCCGGTTCCGCGAGGTGCTCGCCACCCGCGACGCCCTGCGCGACGCCCGGCTCGACGTGTCGCTGCGCCCCTACCAGGCCGACGGCGTGGCCTGGCTGTGCTCGCGCGACGGCGGCGTCCTCGCCGACGACATGGGGCTGGGCAAGACGGTCCAGGCGATCTGCGCGTTCGCCACCCGCCCCGGCCCGCACCTGGTGGTCTGCCCGACGTCGCTGGTCGGCAACTGGCGCCGCGAACTCGCCCGGTTCGCCCCCGACCTGCCGGTGCACGGCTACCACGGTCCGCGCCGCGCCCTGCCCGACGAACCGGGCGTGGTGCTGACCAGCTACGGCGTGCTGCGCTCCGACACCACCGCGCTGGCCGCCCGCCACTGGGACATCGTCGTGTTCGACGAAGCGCAGCAGATCAAGAACCCGGACGCGCGCGTGGCCAAGGCCGCCGCCCGGGTCACCGCCGCCACCCGCATCGCGATGACCGGCACCCCGGTGGAGAACCGGCTCGACGAGCTGTGGTCGATCCTGCGCGTGACCAACCCGGGCCTGCTGGGCGGTCGCGCCCGGTTCCGGCAGCGGTTCGCCGTCCCGATCGAGCAGCGCGGGTCCGCCACCGCCGCGGCCCGCCTCCACCAGCTCGTCGCCCCGCACCTGCTGCGTCGGACGAAAGCCGAGGTCACCGCCGAACTCCCGGCCAAGCAGCACGCCACCGTCGCCTGCACCGTCACCGCCGAGCAGACCCGGCTCTACCGGGAGGCGGTGCGGGACGCCTTCGACACCGGCTTCGGGAGCGGTCGGGAACGGCGCGGCAAGGTGCTGGCGCTGGTGACCGCGCTCAAGCAGATCTGCAACCACCCGGCCCAGCGGCTCGGCGACGACGGTCCGCTGACCGGGCGCTCCGGCAAGTTCGACCGCGCCGCCGAGATGCTCGCCGAGATCGCCGCCGACGACGACCGCGCGCTGGTGTTCACCCAGTACCGCGCGATGGGCGACCTGCTGGTGCGGCACCTCGGCG
This sequence comes from Saccharopolyspora cebuensis, assembly GCF_039542665.1. NCBI lineage: Bacteria > Bacillati > Actinomycetota > Actinomycetes > Pseudonocardiales > Pseudonocardiaceae > Saccharopolyspora > Saccharopolyspora cebuensis. The sequence goes on along the minus strand of NZ_BAABII010000018.1, from coordinate 119,669 downwards.
AAGTGCTCGGGCGGCCGGTGCCGTTCCTGCACGGCGGGCTGACCGGCGCCCGGCGCGACCGGCTCGTCGAGGAGTTCCAGCGCGACGAGCACCCGGTGCTGGTGCTGAGCCTGCGCGCCGCCGGGTTCGGCCTGAACCTCACCCGCGCCGGGCACGTCGTGCACTACGACCGCTGGTGGAACCCGGCGGTCGAGGACCAGGCCACCGACCGCGCCCACCGGATCGGCCAGCACCGCGCGCTCACCGTCCACACCCTCGTCACCGGCGGCACGATCGAGGACCACATCGCCCGGATGCACGAGACCAAGCGGGCGCTGGCCGACGTCGTCTCCGGTGATCCGGCGACGGCGCTGGCCGAGCTCTCCGACGACGAACTGCACGCCGTGCTCGACCTCGGAGGTGACGTGTGATCCCGACGTTCGGCGCGACCGCGTGGGGCGCGGCGTGGGTCCGCACCGTCGAGACCACCGCGATCTCGCGCCCCGACCCGGCGCTGCCCCGGGCGCGCAGCCTCGCCCGCAAGGGCGCCGTCACCGGCCTCACCACCGAGCCGGGCCGGGTCAGCGCCGAGGTCGCCGGGCATCGCGTCGCCGTGGGATTCCCGCTGTGGGAGCCCGGCGCGGACCGGCTCGTCGCCGAGGCCGACACCGCCGGGCTGGCCGCGGGCGACCTGCCCGACGAGCTCGCCGACCGGTTGCGCCCCGAGCACGGCATCGCCCCGCCGCCGGACCAGCAGCACCCCACCTGCACCTGCCGCACCCGCGCCCCGCGCTGCGCGCACGTGCTGGCCACCCTGTACGCGCTCGCCCAGCACGTCGACGAACGCCCGCTGCTCGCCGTGGAACTGCGGCTGGCGCACCCGCCCGTCGCCGCGCCACCCCCGGACCGCATCCCGCTCGCCGACCTCGACCCGGCCGGCTTCTACCGGAGCCCCGCGGCGTTGGGCTAGGTTCGGCGGCACCGCCGAGGGCAGGAGGGCCATGACCCCGCTCGTGATCGACACCGACACCGCCCAGGACGACTGCGTCGCGCTGCTGATCGGCCTGCTCGACCCCCGCGCCGACCTGCGCGCGATCACCATGGTCGCGGGCAACGTCGGCTTCGACGACCAGGTGCACAACGCCTTCCTCACCTGCAACGTCGCCGGGCGCCTCGGCGAGGTCCCGCTGCACCTCGGGTGCAGGCAGCCGCTGGAGCGGCCGTGGCAGGGCGCCCAGGACGTGCACGGCGACGGCGTCGGCGGGCTGCGGATGGACCTCACCGGATGCGCGCCGGAGGACGAGCACGCGGTGGACGCGCTGATCCGGCTCGCGGCCGAGAACCCCGGCGAACTCACCGTCGTCGCGATCGGCCCGCTCACCAACATCGCCACCGCGGTGCGCCGCGACCCGTCGTTCGCGCGCAACGTCGGGGGGCTGCACGTGATGGGCGGGTCCAACAACGGGCGCGGCAACATCACCGCCGCCGCCGAGTTCAACTTCTGGGTCGACCCCGAAGCCGCGCGGATCGTCTTCGACGCCGGATTCCGCGTCACCGTGGTGCCCTGGGCGCCGGTCACCCTGGAACGCGCCGTGTTCGGCCCGGCCCGGCTCGACGAGATCGCCGCCCTGGGCACCCCGGTGTCCCGCTTCTTCGACCGGATCTGCGCGCAGACCCTCGAATTCGACCGCAGCGTCGGCATCGACGGCACCACCCACCCCGACTCGCTCACCGCGGCGCTGGTGCTGCACCCCGAACTGGTGCTGCGCAGCGCCGACTACCACGTCGACGTCGAGACCGAAGGCCGGATCACCCGCGGCTACGCCGCGATGTCCTGGGGCGTCCACGGCCAGGCGCCCAACGCCACCGTCGTGGAGGACGTCGACGCCCCCGGGTTCTTCGGCTACCTCAAGGACCTGCTCAGCACCCCGGTGCAGCCCGCCCGACCGTTCACCGGATGAGCTGGCGGTCCACGACCCTGGTGCGCGGCGGGCTGCGCTGCGCCGAATACCGCGAGGACCCGGGATTCCCGGTGGTGCGCCGGGAACTCCCGGTCCCGCACGTGGTGGTGCTCGTCCGGCTCGGCGACCCGCCGGACGACGACCTGCCGCCGGCCGCCGTGCTCAGCCCGAGGGCGCCCGTGGTGCTCGCGCATCGCGGCAGCACCCACCACGTCCAGGCCCGCCTGCCCCCGACCACGGCCTACCGCCTCGTCGGCCCGCTCGACGACCTGGCCGGGCATCCGGTGCCGCTCGACGCGATCCTCCCGCCGGGGCTGCCGGACCGGCTCGCCGAAGCACCGGACCGGCTCGCCACGCTCGCCGCCGCGCTCACCGAGGCGGCGCACCGCGGCCCCGAACCCGACCCGGAAGTCCGCCACGCCTGGACCATGCTGCGCGCGGGAACCCCGGTCGCCGAGGTCGTCGCCGAAACCGGCTGGAGCCGGAACCGGCTGGTGCGGCGCTTCGCGGTGCAGACCGGCTTCACCCCCAAGGCCGCCGCGGGCCTGCTGCGCTTCCACCGCGCGACCCGGCTGCTCGGCGCGGCACCGCTCACCGAGATCGCCGCCACCAGCGGCTACTACGACCAGGCGCACCTCAACCGGGCCTTCCGCCGCTACGCGGGCCGCACCCCGACCGAGTGGCTGCGCGCCCGGGTCCCCGGCCTACCGGGAGCGGGCGTTTCGTCCAAGACCGGAGGTGGCGGCGAGCCCTAGCGTCGCCGCCATGCGCACTGCCCTCCCCGGCCGCTGGATCGGCGGCCTGAGCTGCCTCCTCGGACCGTCGACCCTGCTCGCCGGCATCCTGCTCCGCGCCGACGTCGACTTCTTCTTCCCCGAGCAGCTCGCCGCCTACGCCCGGCACCCGGTGCGGTGGTCGGTGTCCTACGGCGCGTTCGCGCTCGGCGTCCTGCTGCTCGTGCCCGCGGTCCTCGCACTGGCCGCGGCGATCGCCCCGAGCCACCCCCGGTGGGCCCGCTGGGGCGCCCTGCTCACCACCGCCGGCCTCGGCGTCCGGCTCTTCCACGCAGGCCAGGACCACCTGGCGTTCCGCATGGTCGACGCCCTGGGACCGGAAGCGGCCCACCAGGCGATCGCCGACACCTACGCCGTCCCCCACCCGCTCGCGCCGGCCGCACCGCTGTGCCTGGCGGGCTGGATCGTCCTGGCGGTCGGCGCGTTCCGCGCAGGCGTCCTCGGCCCCCTCCGCGCCCTCGCCCTCGCCACCACGTCGATCCTCATGATCGGCGTCCTCAAAGGCACCGACCCCACCTCGATCCTCGCCGCGGCAGCCCTCGCCGCGGCCCTCGTCCCGTTCGGCACCACCCTCCTCCGCACCGTCCCCTGGCCCCCACCCAGCCGCCTCGCCGCCGCGACGGTGGCGACCCTCGCAGCCCTCGGAGCCCTCACCTTCCTCGGCACCGCGGGTTGAGGGATCAGCGGTGGATGGACCGGTGGTAGGCGAAGTAGTCCGTGTTCACGAGGTGGTCCTCGCGCAGGTGGAGCTCGTCTTCGCGCAAGCCGTTGCGCCACATGGCGAGGTCGTCGTCGACGAGCAACGCGCCGCCATCGAACTGGATGTGGCAGTTCGGGCACAGGCACAACATGTTGTTGGGTGTGTCGGGCCCATCGTGCGGGCGCCCCAAAGGCCGGATGTGCGCCCCTTCGGAGTGCGCTCTGTCGCCTACTACGAGCCTGGTCCGGCACGCCTGGCACTCGTTGTTGTAGAGCGCTTTGACATGGGCGACGACCTTGGCTGACCGCTGGACACGGTCAGCTGTGGTCGGGCTCCGCCGTGGTTCCTGAACACCTGCGGGAACTTGGTCTGTTGGCTGCTCCGTCGCGGCGGTATCAGGATTGCGTTCGCCGTCAGCCGGTGGTTCGAACTCGGCGCCGGGAAGCGCAACCATCCGGAACCGACAGATGAGGAAGCCGTCCCGCCCCTTCTCACGCCAGTATCGTTCAACCGAGTACAGGCCGTCGTACCGGTACTCGTTCTGCGTATCGTGCTTCGCCTTGGTTTTTCGAATCACTCGTACGGGAAGCCCTTCGAGGCAGCTCTTCTTCAGCGCCGCGTTCCCCGATGAGCTGAAGGTTTGATCCGCGATTTGGCGCTTGGTGTTCTGATCGCGCCCACCTTCGCCGGTGTAGACGACAAGCCATCCGTGGTCCTCATCATCTACGTAACCGCCGGAGATCACGATTGCTTCGGCTCCGGTGCCACCGTTGCCAGAGATGCCGGCTTGGTTGTGGCGATGCAGGCCTGCGACACGTACGGCTTCTCGACCTGCGAATACCTCGCCAACACGAATGCCGGGCACGCTTCCGAGGTTGGCCGCGACCGTCTTTCGGTCCGCCTCCTTGCTGCGGACGTCGACCCCAAGCGCGGCGAGCTGTCGTGCGATGTCGCCCTCTGCCTGCGTGTGCGCGCTCAGCGGCGAGCCCGTAGCGAGCCGATGAGCAGTGTCCGCGACCACCACGATGTCGAGGTACTTCCGGCCCAGGCCCTTGACGAAGTACTTGGCCTTGTTCATTGGAAGGCCTAGCTGAGCCCGCACCTCCCTCGGATCGCGCTCCGGTGGCTCGTAGAGGACCGCGTGGACGCTGGCTCCTGTGATGTCGGCGAGGCTCACGGTGTCTGACTTTAGGTGACATGCCTGACCGAAAGTGTGAGAACACGCGGGTGAACGGCGGGTGCATCGGTCGCTCTCCGTGGAAAGTCGGGCTACGGCCGCCCGCCCTTCCGCCGCCGGGTGTGGGCGGGCGGGGTGTGGGGTAGTGGGTCAGGCTGGAGGGTGGTCCGTCAGTCGATCCCGGAGGTGACCGTGAGCGGGTTCGCGGCTGCTGGGGCGTTGTTGCTGGTGGGCGTGGCCGTGGTGGTGGGGTTGTACGCGGTCGCCCGGGTGGTCGCGGTGGGGTCCGGGGGGTCGCCGGTGGCTGCTTTCCAGGGGGGTGCCGCGCCTGGGGAGCACGCCTTTTCGCGGTTCCACGTGCGGTGGTACGTGGTGTCGATGATCTACCTCGCGTTCGAGGTGGAGATGGTGTTCATGTACCCGTGGGCGCTGGTCGTGACCTCGATGGGGGCGGCTGCCGTGGTGGAGATGTTCCTCTTCCTCGGGGTGCTGGTGGTGGGTGTCCTCTACGCCTGGCGCGAGGGGGCGTTCGAATGGACGTGAGCGGGTGGTTGCTCCGCTTCGCCGCCGGCGCGCCGCACGTGTTCGTCGTCGAGGTGCCGGGTGGGGCCGCTGTGCGGTGGGCCGTGGAGGATCTCGTGCTCGTCCGCGGGTGGGTCCCCGCGTTGAGCCCCGCTGATGCCGACCTGGTGGTGCTGGCCGGGCCCGGGGATTCGGTGCCCGCCGAGGCCGTCGAGCTGGTGTGGGGGCAGGTGCCCGCGCCTCGGGTCCGGGTGGTGGTCGACGATCCCGGTGCCGTTCCTGACGTGCTCTCCGATGCGGTGGCGCGGTTGGCGATCGGGGGTGAGGCGTTGTCGGGTGCGCAGCAGGGGACCGGTGACCAGCACGACGACCACGGCACCGACCACGACGACCACGGCACCGACCACGGCGGCGGTCACGGCGGGGGGCACGAGCACCACGGCGGGGTGGTGGCCGGGTTGGCGATGGCGGAGCGGGCGCCGGATCGGGATGGGCTCGCGCTCGACCGGCTGCACGTCGTGCTGGGGCCGGTGCTGGTCGACTGGCCCGCCGGGTTGGTGCTGGAGCTGGCGTTGCAGGGCGACGTGGTGCAGGAGGCCGCGGCGCGGCGGGACGCCGCGCCTCCGGTGCCGGACGTGGATCCGCGCGTCGTGCTGCTGGACGCGCTGGCCCGGTTGCTGGCCGTCGCGGGGTGGCCGGACGCGGTGCTGCGGGCGCGCCGGTTGCGGGCGGCGGTGCTGGCCGGGGTGGTCGATGACGCCCGGCTGCGGCGGTTCACCCGGCGGGTCCGGCGGTCCCGGTCCTTGCGGTGGCTCACCTCGGGGATCGGCGAGATCGGCGGTGGTGACGTCACCGCGCGGTGGGTGGCGTGGCTGGACGAGATCGACGGCCACCGCACCGCTCCTCGGCACGCCCGGGCGCTGGACGCGCTGCCCGACCTGGTGCGCGGGCACGAGCTCGGCGCCGTCCGGCTGATCGTGGCCAGCCTCGGACCCGACCTGGACCGGGAGCCGTGATGGCCGCGATCGGGGTGCTGCTCGGGTTGCTGGTGCTGGCGACCGCCGCGGTGGTCGCCTTCGACCGCGCGTTGGCGGGGAGCCCGGTGGGGGGCGCGGTGGCGGCCCCGGCCCGGGAGGTCGCGCGCGGGCTCGTGGGGCAGCGGCGGACCACGACGGCCGCCGACTCGCTGCTGTGGCGGCTGGGCGTCGGATTGGTGCCGGTGGCCGCGCTGCTGGCCGCGCTGGTGCTGCCGCTGGGTGGTGCGGCGGTGGCCGATCCGGCGATCGGCGTCGTGTGGTTCAACGCGATGGAGATCCTGAGCTGGGCCGCGGTGTGGCTGGCCGGGTGGGGGCCGAACTCGGTGTTCGCGCTGGTCGGCGGCTACCGGTTCGTGGCGCAGGGGCTGGGTTACGAGCTGCCGCACATGTTCGCGCTGATCTGCGCGGCGACCGGGGCGGGGACGCTGCGGGTCGGCGGCATCGTCGAGGCGCAGCAGGACCTGTGGTTCGTGGTGTGGATGCCGGTCGCCTTCGCGGTGTACCTGCTCAGCGCGGCGGCGATGGCGTTCTGGGGTCCGCTGGGCACCGCGCTGGGACCGGATCTCGCCGGCGGCGCGGCCGTCGAGGTGTCCGGGGTGGACCGGCTGCTGCTCCTCGGCGGGCGGTGGTTGCTGCTGGTGGTCGCCGCGTCGATGGCGGTGCCGCTGTTCCTCGGCGGCGGCGCGGGACCGGTGCTGCCCGGCTGGGCGTGGACGCTGCTGAAGACGGCGCTGGTGCTGGCCGCGGTGGTGTGGCTCGGGCGCCGGGTGCCGGTGCTGCGGGTCGAGCGGTTCGTGCCGTGGGCGTGGATCGTGCTGATCCCGCTGGTGCTGCTGCAACTGCTGGTCGTGGCGGTGGGGGTGTGATGGGCGACGTGCTGGCCTGGGTGTTCGCGGTGGGGGCGCTGGTCTGCGGGTTCCTGGTGTTCCGGCTGGACTCGATGGCCCGGGTGACGTTCGCGCTGCTGGGCGCGTTCCTGTTCGTCGGGGCCGAGGTGGTGCTGCTCGGCTTGGCCTACCTGGGCGTGCTGGTGGTGCTCATGATGATCATGGAAATGGTGGTGATGGCCGTCTTCATGGTGATGTACATGATGAATCCGGCCGGGCTGATGCCGATGTCCATGTACCACAACAAGTCCGGCGCGATGGTCATCTCGGTGGGGACGTTCGCGGTGCTCGCGGCCGGGATCTGGCTGGTGGACTGGCCGGCGCGCACCGGAGCGGCACCGCCGGACCCGACCCGCGCGCTCGGCGAGGCGCTGATGGGCCCGCAGATGCTGACCATGATCGTGGTGGGCGTCGCGCTGTTCGCCACGATCATCTCCGCCGTCGTGCTGGCCGCCCCGCGCGGGCGCTACGACCGCTTCGGCGACGACCTCCGGGGGGCGCGGCGATGACCCTGGAGCTGTTCCTGCTGCTGGCCGCCGGACTGCTGGCCATCGGGCTGTTCGGCGCGCTGTCGCAGCAGTCCGTGGTGATGCTGATGATGGGTCTGGAGCTGATGATCGCCGGGGTGATCGTCGCCGCGGCGGCCTGCTGGCACTTCCTCGCGCCCGGCGCGACGGCGGGCCAGGTGCTCGTGCTGCTGGCGGTGGCGGTGATGGCGGTGGAGATGGCGGTCGGGTTCGCCGTGGTCACCGCGCTGTTCCGGGCCCGGGAGGCGGACCTGACCGACATGGCCGCGGACCTCCGGGAGTGATCGTGCACGCCTGGCTGTGGTCGTTGGTCGCGCTGCCCGTCGTGGTGGGCGCGGGGCTGGCGCTGGCCGGGCGCCGCGCGGACCGCGCGGCGCCCGGCGTCGGCGTCGGGACCGCGGGTGCGGTGCTGGCCCTCGCGGTGGCGGCGGCGCTGCTGCGGCCCGCGGCGCGGTTGCCGCTGCTGGCCGGGATCGACGCCGGGGTGGCGGTCGGCGGGATCGAGGCCCTGCTGGTCGTGACGACCGCCGCGGTCACCCTCGCGGTGCTCCTCTTCGCCGCCGGGGGAGGGCGGTTCACCGGGCTGGTGCTGCTGTTCAGCGGGGCCATGCTGCTCACCACGACGGCCACCGGACTCGCCCCGCTGCTGGTCGGCTGGGAGGTGATGGGCGCGGCGAGCTGGGCGCTGATCGGCTTCTGGTGGCGGGAACCGGACCGGGTGGACTCGGCCGGGGTGGCGTTCCTGACCACCCGCGCCGCCGACCTCGGGCTGTACGTGGCGGCCGGGGCGGCGCTGGCGGGCGCGGGCTCGCTGGCGCTGGTGGACCTGGCCGCCCTGCCGCGGCCGTGGCTCGACGTCGTCGCCGCCGGGATCGTGGTCGCCGCGCTGGGCAAGTCCGCGCAGTTCCCGCTGCACTTCTGGCTGTCCCGCGCGATGGCCGGTCCGAGCCCGGTGTCGGCGCTGCTGCACTCGGCGACGATGGTGGCGGCGGGGGCCTTCCTGCTGCTGCGGCTGCACCCGCTGCTCGCCGCGACCGGCTGGGCCGCGCCGCTGGTCGCGTGGGCCGGGGCGCTGACGGCGGTGGTGCTCGGGCTGATCGCGCTGGCGCAGACCGACCTCAAGCAGCTGCTGGCCGCCTCGACCTCGGCGCAACTGGGTTTCGTGGTGCTGGCCGCCGGAGTCGGCGGCGCGGGCGGCGGGACCGCGCACCTGGTGGCGCACGCGGCGACGAAGTCCGCGCTGTTCCTGGCCGCCGGGGCGTGGCTCGGCGCGGTCGGCGCCGGATCGCTGGCGGCGCTGCGCGGGGCGGCGCGGCGGTTCCCCGCGCTCGGCGCGGTGTTCGTGCTGGCCGCCGCGGTGCTGGCCGGGATGCCGCCGCTGTCGCTGTGGCTGACCAAGGACGCGGTGCTGGCCGCCGCGCTGGTCCGCGACCCCGCGCTCTACGCGGTGGGCGTGGTCGCCGGGGTGCTGCCCGCCGCCTACAGCGCGAAGGCGGTCCGGTACCTGGTCGGCGGCGACCGGGACGAGGAGCCCGCCGAGGCCGCGCCGCGCGTCGGCCTGGTGGTGCTCGCGCTGCTCAGCGGAGCCGCCGCCGTGCTCGGAATCGCGCTGCTGCCGGTGGTCGACGTGGTGCCCGCCGGTTGGGAGCTGGCGCTGACCGGCTGCCTCGCGGTGGTCGCCGCCGGGGCGGCGTGGTGGTGGCCGTCGCGCCGGAGCCCCCGGGTGCTGCGGGACTGGCTGGACGTCGAGCGGGGCGTCCGGGCGGTGCTGGTCCGGCCGGTGCTGCTGGCGTCCGACCGGCTGGCCGCCGCCGATGACGCGCTGGGCCGGGCGGTGCTGGCGGCGCCCGCCGGGGTCCTGCGGTGGGCGCGCGGCCCGGTGCGGCGCGCCGAGGAGGCGCTGGACGGCGCGGTCGACGCGGTGGCGCGGTCGACGGGGCGGCTCGGCCGGTACGCCCGCCGCCCGCAGACCGGTCAGCTCCACCAGTACTACGCCCAGGCCGCCGTCGGATTGGCCGTGCTCGCCGGACTCGTCGTGGTGGTGGCCTGGTGCTGAGCTGGATCGTGTTCGTCCCGGTGCTCGGCGCCGCGCTGCTGGCCGCGGTGCCGGAGTCGGCCGGGCGCGGGATCTTCCGCTGGGGCTGGGTCGGCATCACGGCCCTGGACCTGCTGCTGGTGGTGCTCGCCTGGCTCGGCTACGACGGCGGCCTGGCCTACGAGCAGCACCTGCGGTGGATCCCCAGCGCGGGCGTCGGCTACCACGTCGGGGTGGACGGGCTGTCGCTGCCGCTGGTGGCGATGACCGCGGTGCTGTTCCTGGCCTGCGCGGTGCACTCGCTGCGCCGGACCCACCGGGTGAAGGCGTTCGCGCTGCTGTTCCTGCTCCTGGAGACGGTGAGCCTGGGGCTGTTCACCGCGCTGGACCTGATCCTGTTCTTCGTCTACTTCGACCTGTCCATCGCGGTGATGTACTTCGTCATCGCCGGGTGGGGGCGCGGCGCGGCGAAGCGCTCGGCGCTGACCTTCTTCCTCTACACCTTCATCGGCTCGCTGGCGCTGCTGCTGGGCTTCATCGGGCTGGCGCTGTCGGCCCGGCCGCGCACCTTCGACGTGCTGGAGCTGGCCAACTCGCCGACGGCCGGGGGCTGGGCGCTGCTGGCGGTGTGCCTCGGGCTGGCGATCAAGACGCCCACCGTGCCGTTCCACACCTGGCTGCCGCCCGCGCACACCGACGCGCCCGCGGCGGGCTCGGCGATCCTGGCCGGGGTGCTGCTGAAGATGGGCACCTACGGCTTCGTGCGGATCGCGATGCCGCTGCTGCCGGCGGCGTGGCGGGACTGGGCCTGGCTGGTGGTCGTGGTCGGCGTCGTCTCGGTGCTGCACGGCGCGCTGGTCGCCTTGGCGCAGACGGACTTCAAGCGGATGGTCGCCTACACCTCGGTGAACCACATGGGTTACGTGGTGCTCGCCGTCGGGGCCGCCGGGCTGGCCACCGACGCGGGCCCGGCGTCGCTGGCGGTGACCGGCGCGGTCACCCAGATGGTCAGCCACGGGCTGATCACGGCCGCGCTGTTCCTGCTCGCCGGGGTGCTGCACGACCGCTGCGGGAGCTACCGGATGCGCGACTTCGGCGGGCTGGCCGGTCCCGCCCCGGTGTTCGCGGCGGCGACCGGGCTCGCCGCCTTCGCCGGGCTCGGGCTGCCCGGCTTCTCCGGGTTCATCGCCGAGTTCCAGATCTTCACCGGCAGCTTCGCCTCGGCACCGGTGGCCACGGTGCTCGCGCTGCTGGGCATCCTGATCACCGCCGGGTTGTTCCTGCGCGCGCTGCACCAGGTGCTCACCGGACCGCTGCGGGCACCGGCGCCGTTCACCGACCTGCGGCCGGTGGAGTCGGCTTCGATCGTGCCGCTGCTGGTGCTGGTGGTGCTCCTCGGCGTGCTGCCCCGACCGCTGCTCGACGTCATCGAACCCGCCGCGGCGGCGCTGGCCGGGCTGGTGGTCCGGTGAACGAGAACCCCGCCGCGCTGGTCCCGGAGCTCGCGCTGCTCGCCGGAGCGGTGTGCGGGCTGCTGCTCGGTTCGTGGACGCCGCGCCGCGCGCAGCGGCGGGTGCGGGTGCTGGCCGCGGTGGCCTGCGCCGTCGGCCTGGTGGCGAGCGGGATCGGGCTGGCCGGACCGGACCAGGTGGTGTTCGGCGGGGCGTTCGCGGTGGACACCGGCACCGGCGTCGGGCGCGTCGTCGTGCTCGCCTCGACCCTGCTGGTGCTGGGCATGACGACCGGCGGTGGACCGCGCGAGACCGAGTTCTGCGCGCTGGTGCAGCTCGCCGCGCTCGGCGCGCTGGTGCTGGCCGGGACGACCGATCTGCTGCTGCTGGTGGCCGGATACCTGCTCGCGTCGATCCCGCTGTACGCGCTGGCGGGCCTGGACCGGGACGGGCCGGGGACCGAGGCGGCGCTGAAGTACTACCTGATGGGCGCGCTGCTCGGGGTGCTCCTGCTGGTCGGCGTCACCGCGCTGTTCGCGGCCGGGGGCGGCACCGGCTACCCGGAGCTGGCCGCCGCGCTGCCCACCGCCTCGCCCGCGCTGGTCGGGGTCGGGCTGATCGCGGTGCTGGCCGGGGTGCTGTTCAAGGTGGGCGCGGTGCCCGCGCACTTCTGGGTGCCCGACGTGGCGCAGGGCTCCGGGGTCGCGGTCGCCGCGTTCGCCACCACGGTGCCCAAGATCGGCGGCGTGCTCGCGCTGCACCGGCTGGGCGCCGAGGTGATCACGGCGACCGCCGTGGACTGGGCGCTGCTGCTCGCCGTGCTCGCCACCGCGTCGATGACGCTGGGCAACCTGGCCGCGTTCTTCCAGGACGACCCGAAGCGGCTGCTGGCGTACTCGACGATCAGCCAGGTCGGCTACCTGCTGGTGGCGGTGGCCGTCGCCGGCCGCACCGAGCTCGCCGGACCCGCCGTGCTGTTCTACCTGGCCGCCTACGCGGTGACCAACCTCGGCGCGTTCGCGGTCGTGGCCCGCGTCCCCGAGCGGACCTCGCTCGCGGCGTACCGGGGGCTGGCGCGGCGGCGACCGCTGTTGGTCGGGGTGCTGGTGGTGTGCCTGCTCGGGCTCGTCGGCACCCCGCCCACCGGCGTGTTCCTCGGCAAGCTGGAGGTGTTCACCGCCGCCCTCGACGGGGGGCTGGCCTGGCTGGCGGTGGTCGCGGTGCTCAACACGGCGGTCAGCCTCTTCTACTACCTGCGCTGGATCCTGCCCGCGTTCCTCCCGACCACCGGTGACGAGCCCGCCCCCGGCCCCGGTTTCGTCGCCTGCGCGGCCGGGGCCCTGTCGCTGGCCCTGGGCCTCGGCGGCGGGCTCGTCCTCCCGCTGCTCGGCTGAGGACCGCACGCGGAGAACGCAGCGAAAACTACACCTAGATGTAGTTTTTGCTGCGTTCGCGCGATTCGGCCGTCGGTCAGGCCGGGCGTCGGCGGGCGGGCAGGGCTGAGAGGTGGTGCAGCAGCCACTCCAGGGGGCCGCGTCCGAGCAGCAGGCGCCACACCAGGGTGAGCACCATCGTCGCGACGCAGAGGATCAGCCACGGGGCGTAGGGCTGTTCCACCATCATCCGCCCCAGGTTGTCCGGGCCGACCGCCTTCAGGGCGAGGAGGTGACCGACGTAGGCGGTCAGGGCCATCGCCCCGACCGACGCGACGGGGGCGAGCACGACGCGGAGCCGCTCGGCCAGCAGGCAGAGCCCGATGATGGCGAGCGCGACCCCGGTCCCGCCGATGATCTCGAACGGGGTTCCGCTGTGCGCGCCCGCGGTGAGCAGCAGCACCGGGTCCATCGTGGGCACGGTCCCGTAGCTCGACGACAGCACCATCGGCAGCAGCTCCGGCGGCATGATCCCGGCGTAGACCGCCGCGATCCGCTCGTAGCCGCCGAAGACGTGCATGACCAGCCACGATCCGCCGTAGCCGACGAGCCCCAGCGCCGTTCCGACCAGCACCAGCCGACCGCGCACGGCCCGCAGGTCCAGTCGGCCCAGGGCCATTCCGACCAGCAGGAACGGGATCCAGGTCAGCACCGGGTACGCGCCGTTGAGCAGCACCGACTCGGCCACCTTGGCCAGCCCGTCCAGCGAGGTGAAGTCGGCGAAGCGCGGGGTGTAGCCGATCACGTTCGGCGTCGGCAGGGCGCTGCGGAGCGCGAACGAGGCCAGCGGCGCCCCGACCGCGAACACCGCGGCCAGCACCGCGAGCGCGGTGGTCCGCAGCCGCAGCAGCGGGATCGAGAGCAGGAACAGCACGCCGTAGGAGGTCAGGATGACCATCGCCGGCACCTGCATGGTCGTCAGCGCCAGGCCGAGCACGAACAGGACCACCGCGCGCACCGCGATCCGCACCGGCGCCGAGAGCCGCTCGGAGCCCGGCCGCGCGCCGCCGCTGAGCAGCGCGATCGACACGCCCGCCAGCACGGCGAACAGGATCGCCGAGCGCCCGGACACGAGTTCGTACAGCACGTTGCCCGGGAGCGGGACGGTGGAGTGCGCGGCGAACATCCCCAGCACGGCCAGCCCGCGCGCGACGTCCAGGCCGACCAGCCTCGCGGTCCCCGAGGAGGCCGGTGGGGCGATCGGTCCGGCGGCGGGGCCCGCCGCAGCGGTAGTCGAAATCATGCCCCCGATGCTCGCCGCCGCGGACCCGCGGCCGAATCAGCGGAAGGGCCGACCGGGCGTACTACTTCCGGCCAATTCCGCGCTCACCGCTCGCTGCCCTCCACGACCGCGGGGACGATCCGGTAGTCGCACCGGAAGACCAGGTTGTGCAGGTCGGCCGCGGCGATGGCGCGCAGCACCGGCAGTTCCTCGGCGGCCTGCTCGTCGGTGAAGACGTTCAGCGGCCAGTCGCCGACCGTGGCGCCGCGCAGGTGCGGGTGGTGGAACGCGGCGCCGTAGTGGGCGTGCAGCCGGATCGGATCGACGCCCGCGTCGCGCTGCTCCGGCCAGGTCAGCTCCCAGCGCGCCTCCAGACCGCCGTCCTCGTCGCGCCGCACCCCGGTCGTGCTGATCAGGCCGGTGTCCAGCAGCAGCGCCGTGTTGATCTCGATGAGCGCGGCGCGGGCGTAGCCGTCGAGCAGCCCGGCGGTGCCCTCGAAGAGCCGCTCCTTGGCCGCGCGGTCGCGCTCGTGCGGGGCCGGGGCGTGGCCGTGCGTGCCGTCGCGCAGGTCGGCGAAGTGCCGCAGCAGTGCGGTGGTGGTGCCGGTCATCGGTGCCTCCTCGGGGTCGGCTGCACCCCGGGTACCCCGGCGACCGCCGTCCGATGGCGGACGTCGGCGGAAAGCGTGCGTTCGGGGGACGGGCCCTGGGAGGATCAGCGGGTGGATCGGATCGTCGTCATCGGTGCGGGGATCGCGGGCACGGCGGCGGCGCTGGCCCTGCGGCAGGCGGGTTTCGGGGTCGAGGTGCACGAGGCGCACCCGTCCGGCGGGGCGGACCTGGGGGCGTTCCTCACCCTCGCCGACACCGGGATGCTGGCGCTGCGGCAGCTCGGCGTGGACCGGATCGGCGGCTTCCCGCTCACCGCGATGCGGGTCGTGGACGCCACCGGCGCGGAGGTGGCCGCCGCACCGCTGCGCGACTACCGCTGCCTGCGCCGGGCCGAGCTGTGCGCGGCGCTGCGCGAGGAGGCCGAGCGGCGCGGCATCGAGGTCCGCACCGGCAGCCGGTGCACGGGCGTCGACGGTGCGGTGGCCCGGTTCGCGGACGGGCGGGCGGTGCGCGGTGACCTGCTGATCGCCGCGGACGGCGTCAACTCGGCGCTGCGCGCGGTGATCGACCCCGCCGCGCGGAAGCGGTACGCGGGGCAGCGCGTGTACTACGGCTACACCGACCGGATCGCGCCGCCGCACGAGCCGGGCCGGATCGAGATGCTGCGGGGCAGCGGAACCGCGTTCGGCTACGCCGTGTCCCCGTCCGGGGTGGTGCACTGGTTCGCCCGGCTCCCGGTGCCCGCCGCGTCCCCGGACGCCGACCTGCTCGCCGCGCTGCGCCCGGACGCCACCCCGGCGGCGCGGATCGTCGAGGCCACCGACGAGGTGCTGTCCACCGACGCCCACGACCTCGCGGGCTCGTCCCGGTGGCGGCTCGGCCGGGGCCTGCTCGTCGGCGACGCCGCGCACGCCGCCGCCCCCGCCACCGGCAGGGGCGCCTCGATGGCCCTGGAGGACGCGGTCGTGCTGGCCAAAGCGCTGCGCGACGCCCCCGATCCGGACACCGCGCTGGACCGCTACGAACGGCACCGCCGTCCCCGGGTCGAGCGCAACGTGCTGGCCAGCGCCCGGATGAGCGCCGGTCCGCACGCCGAACGCCCGGCGGAGGTGGCGCGGCTCGCCGAGCGCTGCGCCGGGTTCCCGGAGGTCGACGACGCCGCCCTCGCCGGGTCGCTGTCCTGGCCCGACCGGCTGGATTGATCGATCCGGGTGTGATCGCCCCGACGCCGGGAACTTCCGCGCCCGTCCGGCCGACTCCTGTGGTGGACGACAGCGAGGAGGACCGGCATGGCCGTCGAGGATCCGGTGGACCTGCGAGCGGAGCAGGAGGACGTCCGGCGACGCGGGCCGACGTGGTCGGCGCTGCGCCCCCTGGTGCTGCGGCTGCACTTCTACGCGGGCGTGTTCATCGCGCCGTTCCTGGTGATCGCCGCGCTGTCCGGGATGCTCTACGTGTTCACCCCGCAGCTCGACGAGGTGGTGTACGACCACGAGCTGCACGTGGCGGCGTCCACCGAACCCGCCCGGCCGCTGGACGAGCAGATCGCGGCGGCGCGGGCGGCGCGACCGGGCGACGAGCTGATGGCGGTGCGCCCGGCGCCCACCGCCACCGACACCACCCAGGTGATCTTCGAGGCGCCGGACCTGCCCGCGAGCTACCGGCGGACCGCGTTCGTCGACCCCTACACCGCCGACGTGCGCGGCGTGCTGGAGACCTACGGCAGCGGGCAGGCGCTGCCGATCCGCGCGTGGGTCGACAACCTGCACCGCGGACTGCACCTCGGCGACGCCGGGCGGCTCTACAGCGAGCTCGCCGCGAGCTGGATGTGGGTGGTGGCCCTCGGCGGGATCGCGCTGTGGATCGGGCGGCGCCGCCGGAACCGGCGCTCGCTGGTGCTGCCCGAACCCCGCGCGTCCGGACGGCGGCGGCTGCTGTCCTGGCACGGCGCCACCGGGCTGTGGATCTCGATCGGGCTGCTGTTCCTGTCCGCCACCGGCCTGACCTGGTCGCAGCACGCCGGGGGCAACGTCACCGAGCTGCGCTCGGCGCTGTCCTGGGAGACGCCGGTGGTGTCCACCGAGCTGAGCGGTCCGGTGCGGCAGGGCGACGTGGGCTACGACCGGGTGCTGGCCGCCGCGCACGCCCGCGACGTGACCGGCGCCGTCGAGATCGTCCCGCCCGCGGGGCCCGGCCAGGCCTACGGCGTCCAGCAGACCGGCCGGTCCTGGCCGTCGCAGCAGGATGCCGTGGCCGTCGATCCGGCCTCCGGCGCGGTCGTCGACGTGCAGCGCTTCGCCGACTACCCGCTCGCCGCGAAGCTGGCCCGCTGGGGCATCGACGCGCACATGGGGCTGCTGTTCGGGTTGCCGAACCAGCTCGTGCTCGTGGTGCTGATGGGCGGGCTGCTGACGCTGATCGCCACCGGCTACCGGATGTGGTGGACGCGTCCGGGTTCCCGCGCGTTCGGCCGACCGCCGGAGCGCGGCGCGTGGCGGCGGGTGCCCGGTCGGGTGCTGGCCCCGATCGTCGTGGTGGTGGCGCTCGTCGGCTACTTCCTGCCGATGATGGGGCTGTCGCTGCTGGCTTTCCTGGTGCTGGACCTGCTGCTGGGTTGGCGCGCGCGTCGGCGCGCGGGGAACGAGGAGGTCGCCCGATGATGGCGTCACCGCTGCTGCAATGGGCGCTCACCGCGCTGTTCGCCGGGACGGCCGCGTGGTCGGTCGCCCGGCTCGTCGCGGCGCGCACCGGACCGGCGGAGCGGATCAGCGCGCTGTGCCACCTCGGGATGGGCGCGGCGATGCTGGCGATGGTGTGGGTGCACCTCCCGGTGGTCCCGCAGGTCGTCGCGTTCGCGATCGCCGCGCTGTGGTTCGCGGTGCGGGCGCTGGTCGGCCCGCGGTGGCGCGACGAGTTCCAGCACCCGCGGATCGCCCACCTGCACCACGCCGCGACGATGGGCGCGATGGTGTGGATGGCGGCCACCATGCCGGTCCTGATGCGCGCGAGCTCCGGTGGCGGTCACCAACACCACCACGCCGCCGGCGCCCAGGTGGCGCTCGCGCCGGAGGCCGCCGCCGTGCCCGCCGCGATCACGGCGGTGACCGCGGTGCTGGCGGGCTACTTCGTGCTGTCGTGCCTGCCGTGGTTGTCCACGGCGTTCGACCTGGGCCGGACCCTCCCGGCGCCGACCGGCCCGGCCGGACGCCGCGCGCTCGACCACGCCTGCCACGGCGCCATGAGCTTCGGCATGGGAGCGGCCTTCCTCGGCCTCCTGTGACCGGCCCTTCCACCCGGAAGGGTGGTGAGTGAGGGGCACCCTGTACCGCGTCACGTGGTGCAGGGTGCCCCTCACCTGGGACAAGACCACCCGGACGTGGGGTCAGGCGGCGTGGTGGCCTTGGTGGCCGGTTCGGCGGTGGGGTGCGCGGTGCGGTGCCGCCGGGTGGGCCGGGTCGGGGAGGTCCGGTTTCGGGAGGTCCGGGGTGTCGCGGTCGTCGGCGGTGCTCGGGGTGGGGTGCGGATCGCGGCCCAGCCGCCGGTGCACCGCGATCAGCAAGCCCACGCCGATGGCCACCAGGACGTGCGAGAACACCCGTCCGGCGGTGACGTGACCGCCGAGCAGGTCCGCGGCCGAGACCGCGCCGATGATCAAGGTGAACCCGGCGAACGCGGGGAGCTGGCCGCCCGCGGCGCGCGGGCGCAGCGCCGCCCACAGCAGCCCGATGCCGATCGCGAGGTTCCACGCGGCGCTCTCGTTGCTCAGGTGCGTGCTGTGCGCGCCGTGCACACCTGCGGCGCCGAGGAGCTGGGCGATGCCCAACCCGCTCTGCGCCACCGCGACCACCCCGAGCGCCCCGCGCAGCAGGCGCCCGCGCTTCGGCCGCGCGGCGGCGGTGATGCGCTCGGTGAGGTCGGGCACCGGCGGTGCCTCGCGCACCAGCATCCCCCGGCGCAACCCGGTGATGCGCTCGTCCCACGCCCGGCAGTCCGGGCAGCGGAGCAGGTGCCGGTCCAGCGCCTCGTCGGGCACCGGGCCGGTTTCGCCGTCCAGCCGTGCCGACAGCGCCTCGCGGAAGGTTGAGCAGTCCACGACTAGATGGTCGCCCGAATGCCGGAAACAGTTCCACGCGACATCGGCTACCGTGCGGCTTCGTGGAACGGGGCGGCTTCGCGGAACGGGACGACGCGCGGATCACCGAGCTGGCGCTGGCCGCCGCGCGCGGCGACCGACGGGCGCTCGACGCCTGGGTCCGCTCGACCCAGGCCGACGTCTGGCGGTTCACCGCGCACCTGACCGACCTCGCCGCCGCCGACGACCTCACCCAGGACACCTACCTGCGGGCGGTCCGCTCGCTGCCCCGGTTCGCCGGGCGGTCGTCCTCGCGCACCTGGCTGCTGTCGATCGCCCGCCGCGTCGTCGCCGACCACCTGCGGCGCGCCCCGGCCCGCGCGGCGCGCGCCGACGACGTGGAACTCGCCGGACCGGGTTTCGAGGGCGTGGTGGACCTGCACCTGCTACTCGACGGGCTCGCCGAGGACCGCCGCGAAGCCCTGGTGCTGACCCAGGTCCTCGGCTACACCTACGCCGAGGCCGCCGAGGTCTGCGGCTGCCCGATCGGCACCGTGCGCTCCCGCGTCGCGCGCGCCCGCGAAGCGCTGATCGCCGCCTGCGACGACCGCGAACCCGGCCTCCGGCGCGGTCCGGCCCTGTAGGTCGCCGCGCTTCGACGGGCGGCGGTCGACGACCACGGCTGCCACCGCACCGCCGACGAGCGGGAGGGGCTCGTCGCCCGGCTGAGCGCTCCTCCGCTCGGGTGGGGATGAACGGGCCCCAGCCTCGGCCGACCCGCCCCGACCGGGTGAGGGCGCTGGTCCGCTGACGTCCCGGCTGGTGGGCTCGGGGGACGTGGACGAGGGAGGACGGCATGGGCGGCACGATCGCCACCTGGGCGGCGCTGGTCGCCGCGGGCGGGGCCAGCGCGCTCACCGCGGGCGACTGCCTCCTGCCCGAACCGGAGCAGGTGGAACCGCGGGCACCGGCGGAGGAATCGGCCGTCGCGGAGGACCTCACCCGGTAGCCGGGCCCCTCGTGCGACGGCGCGGGCGGAGCGTCCCACTACAGCAGGGCGGTCACCACACCGAGCACGATGCCGACGGCCAGCAGCGCCACCCCGAGGGGGAGCGGGCCGCGGCGGCGGGCGGGCGTTGCCGGGAGCGGCATCGGCGTGCCGTACCCGCCGTGGTGCGGACCGGACGGCTCCGGCAGGTGCGACGGGTCCGGCACCCACTCGGTGCGGTCGGGCACGACCAGCCCCGGCCCGTTGCCCTCGACCGGCGGCGGGGGGACCGGAGGCGCCTGCGGTGCGGCGCGTCGGCGGTCCCGCCGCAGGCCGTAGCCGGTCAGCACGAGCCCGGCGAGGGCGAACGCGGCGGAGAACACCGACCCCAGCTTGTCCAGCACGTCCAGCACGAGGGCACAACCTATCGCCGTGCGCGCCCGGGCGGAACCTCGGCGGACGGGGGCGGCGCGGCTCCTCGCGGCGGTCCCGAGTGCCCGTCGTGCCGGCACCGCGAGGTGGACGAGATGCCGGCGGACCGCACCACCTCGCGAGCCGGGAAACGCGCCTGGGGCCTGCGGTGGCGCGGTGCTACCGTCGCGGGTGGTGATCTTCATTCGGTCGGGGGTGGACGGGATGGTCGTCGGCGGGACTGCGGGCGAGGACGGGTTGCGCTCGCTCGACCTGCGCACGGACGAGGCGCATTCGGCGCGGATCTACGACGCCGTCCTCGGCGGCAAGGACAACTACGCCGTCGACCGCGAGGCCGCCGCCGCGATGCTGCGGGAATGGCCCGCGCTGCCGGTGCACATGCGCGCCAACCGCGACTTCATGCACCGCGCGGCCCGCTACCTGGCCGAGGAGGCCGGGATCCGGCAGTTCCTGGACGTCGGGACCGGCATCCCGACCAGCCCGAACCTCCACGAGGTCGCGCAGGCGGTCGCCCCCGAGTCCCGCGTGGTCTACGTCGACAACGACCCGATCGTGCTCGCGCACTCCCGCGCCCTGATGGCCGGGACGCCGGAGGGAAGCACCGCCTACGTCGAGGCGGACATGCGCGATCCGCGCGCCATCCTCGACGCCCCGGGCTTCCGCGACACCCTCGACCCGACCGAGCCGATCGCGCTGTGCGTGATCGCCATCGTGCACTTCATGCTCGACGAGGACGACGCCGTCGGGCTCGTGCGGCAGCTGCTCGACCCGCTGCCCTCCGGCAGCTACCTGGCCATGTCCATCGGCACCGCCGACTGCGCCCCGGACGAGATCGGCCGGGTCGCCCGCGAGTACGCGGCGCGCGGGATGCCGATGCGGCTGCGCGACCCCGAGGAGTCGCTGGCCTTCTTCGAGGGCCTCGACCTGGTGGCACCCGGCTTGGTCCAGGTGCACCACTGGCACCCCGACCCGGCCGAGATCGGCACCATCGACGACGCCGACGTCGGGATGTACGGCGCGCTGGCCCGCAAGCCGTAGCCGGGTCGGAACGTGGCAGGGGGCGGATCGCGGCGGCGGTACCTCGGGCTCGCCACCGTTTACACCGCGGCAGCGGTGCTGTTCCCGCTCGCCGCGCTGTGGCAGGCCGACCCCGTGATGGCGGCGGTGTGGTTCCTGCTGTGGGGCAGCATCGGGTGGATGTGGTGGCGGCGCTACGCCCGGGCGCGGTGACCCGGTCAGCGCCGGAGCGCCGTGGCCACCCCGGCCAGCGCGAGGGCGCCGACCGCGCCGAGCGCGATCGCGTAGGCCGGGTGCATCGCCAGTATCGTCGGCCCACCGGTCGCGGCGATCGCCGCGACCACGAGCAGCACGACCAACGACACCGCGGGCAGGAACCACCTGCCCCGCGCACCCACCTCGGCCATCGGTCCAGACTAGACATCCCGGAGCAGCCGTGCCCGCACCGTCCCGCCGATGGCCGAGCCAACTGCTGATCGCGGTGGTCGCGCTGGTGGTGTGCGCGGCGCTGCTCTACGCCTACCCGCGCGGCGCCGAGCCCTCCGCCCTGGCGGCGATGCGCTCGGACGCCGAGGTGGCCGTGCACGACCGCGCCACCAGCATCGAGCTCCGCCCGCGCGGGCCGGTGCGGGGCACCGGCCTGGTGTTCCACCCCGGCGCCAAGGTCGACTCCCGCGCGTACGTGCCGCTGCTGCGCCCCGTCGCCGAGGCCGGCTACCCGGTCGTCGTGCTCAAAGCGCCGTTCGGCATGGCGATCCTCCAGCCGCAGCAGGGCGCGGCGGCGATCAGCCGCGGCCCCGACCGCTGGGTCGCGGGCGGGCACTCCCTGGGCGGCCCGACCGCCGCCCGCCTGGCCACCGCGCACCCCGAGCGGGTGCGCGGCCTGCTGCTGTGGGCGTCCTACCCGGACATCGACCTGCGCGGCGCGGACCTCGCCGTCACCTCGATCTACGGCACCCGCGACGGGCTCTCCGCGGTCCCGGACGTCCTCGGTGCGCCGCTGCCCCCGACCACCGACTTCGTCGCCGTCCCGGGCGCGATCCACGCCCACTTCGGCGACTACGGCCCGCAACCCGGTGACGGCCGCCCCGCCACCAGCAGGCGGCAGGCGCAGGAGCGGATCATCGCCGCCACCCTCCACCACCTCCACCGGGTCGACACCGCGGGCCGGTGACGCGGCGCGCGGGCGTCACCTCTTCCTGCGCTGCGCGGGCACGAAGGGGGTCTTGCGCGGGCGTGCCCACCACCAGTGCGCGGCGGGGTAGCCGACGGCGAGCGCGCACGCCAGCGCGGCGCAGACGACCAGCGGCACCACCAGGCCGTGCGCGGCGACGAGGAACCCGCCGATCAGCGCACCGCCGAAGATGGCGGCGACGACGCCGATCCGGCGGCGCAGCCGGGGGTTGCGCCGACCGGCGAGGAACGAGTCCGACGCGAGGTCGGCCAGCGTCAGCGTGACCAGCGTCGTGGTCATGTCCGGGATCGCCATCTTGCGGACGGTGGCGTTGCGGAAGCCCATCGCGACGGCGATCAGCACGATGAGGGTGGTGGTCTTCGGCGTCGACGTCGTGGGAGCGCCGCGCACCGCCACGACCGCGGCAGCGACCAGCAGCGCGGCCTCGATCACCAGCGCCGCGTTGATCCACCGGTAGCGGAAGCGGGCGATCATCGTGTGCAGGCGGCCGGCCAGCACGGCCCCGGCGAGGAACGCCGCGAGCGCCACCGCGGCAGCGCCGATGGCGAACCCGGTGGCCGGGCCGAGGGAGATGCCGAGCACGATGAGGTTGCCGGTCATCTTGCCGAGGAAGAGCTGCCCGAGCCCCAGGTAGCTCACCGCGTCGATGATGCCGCTGAGCAACGTCAGTCCCATGAGGACGGTGGGCAGGCCCCGGTCGGGCGCTCGTCGCGCCGGTCCGGCGGGTGGTCCGGTACCGATGTCGTCCGCCGTGCTCGTGGTGTTCACCAGGACTCCTTCGCACGATCAACGCGGGGTGGCGGTGGCCCGTCGGCGTTGGCGAGCGCGGGTCTGCGGGCGCGGGGCCCGCGATTCCGGTCGGTGCGAGGAAAGAGCTGATGCGGGACCGACCGGCTTCGGCGAATTCACGATTCCTGTCGCTGCTCCGGGCACGACGCTACCAGCGCGGACCGCGCCGTTCGGCCGCGCGCGATGTGACGTCCGCGTGCCGCTTCTGGAGCAATCAGCGGCCGTTTTCACCGCGACGACCCGCATTCGTCATCCGCGGTCCGAACCCCATTCGCCCCGCTGGGTACCGGCGCGCGGCGGTGCAACGCGGAGGTGAACGCACGCCGCTCGATTTTCACCCGATCGAGTGCGGCGTTGATTCCGGTCTCTCCTGCTCCTGGAACGGCAGCGCGCTCCGCGCCAGGTGATCGTTCGTGGGCGGGACGACCGCGACGGCGGCGAACTTCGATGCGGAAGCGGAGCGCCGCCGAACGCGGTCACGCGGCGCCGAGCCGGAACACCAGTTTGCCGCTCGGGTGTTCGCCGAGCGCGGCGGCTGCCCGGGTGAACGGCTCGATGCGGTCCACGTGCGCGTCACCCGGTCAGCGCGTCCGCTGCCCAGCGCATCGCGCGGTCGACCGCGGCGCGGGCGACGGGGTCGTGCCCGTGCCCTTCGAAGCCGTGCGCGGCGTCGGGGAGCTCGATGACCTCCAGTGCGGCGTCGGCGTCGCGGGCTCGTGCCACGAACGCGTCCTGGGTGCCGGCGAGCCACTCGATCTCGTCACCGACGCGGACGAGGAGCTTGGGCAGGCCGGGGTGCGCCGACACCGCCGCGACGGCGTCGAAGCGGGCGACGTCGCCGGGCCAGTCCGGCGGTGGCGCGAGCACGGGGTAGCTCAGGGCGATGCCGCGGAGCCAGGGCGGCGGTTCCGGCAGCCACGGCGCGGCGAGCGCGCCGCCCAGGGAGAAGAACCACAGGAGGACGCGGTCGCCGTCGACCACCTCCAGCGCGCGGGTCCGCTCGACCACCGCGGCGACGTCGGCCGCCGCGTGCGGGAAGTGCCCGCCGGAGTGGAGGCGGTGGTCGAATGTGACGCCGACCAGCCCGGACGCCGCCGCCAAGGCCCCGTAACCGCGGAAGACGTCCCAGTCCCGCGGCCGGGGTTCGGCGTCCTCCGCCATGCCGTGCACGAAGATCACGGCAGGGCGCCGGTCCGTCGACGCCCCGGTGAAGTGGACGTCCAGGAGGTCGTCGCGGACCCGCTGGACGGGCTCGACGTCGTGGAAGAACGGCACTGCGCCCGACTCGGTCATGCCCGCCATCCGACCAGAACGGCCGCAACGGGACCAGCGGTTCGGGAGGATCGGACCGCGCCGTCCGGCCCGAACGGCGCGGTCTCCGGCCTCCGCGGGCGCCGCGTTCAGCCCGCCGGGAACAGGTCGCGGTAGAAGGTGGTGCCCCGGAAGACCTCGGGGTGGTGCGGCGAGTCCCACGCCAGCTCCACCGGGTCGCCGCCCGCCGCCCGGTGCAGCGTGCCGGTGAACGCGTAGTCCGGGTGCACCTCGTCGTCGCTCAACGACCGGGTGAACTCGTAGTCGATCCGGTCGCCCGGCACGACCTCGATCCCGTCCGGGGAGAGCGGGGCGTAGATCGGCAGCCAGCTCGTCTCCTGGCGGACGGTGTCGATCGGGGCGACCTCGGGCGCGGTCCACAGCCGGACGCCGAGGGCCAAGCCGGTCAGCGTGCCCGCCCTGGTCACCCGGAGCGTCCCGCGGTCGGGCTCGCCGGTGCCCGGCTCCCCGTTGAACTCCAGGGCCTCCACCTCGTCCTCGTCGGTGAGCGCGACCTTCCCGACGTCGCCGTGCAGGCACATCCGGAGGTCGAAGGGACGCCCGTACGCCCGGAAGATCTGCTCCACGTAGGGGACCGTCACGTCGACCACGGCGGGCGTGTCGTCCAGGAACCGGCCGCGGACGTCGACCGCGGCGACCGTGGTCACGCACCGGTGCGGGATGGAGCGGCCGTCGGACTTGAGGAAGCGGTCCCGGGCGTCGGCCAGCACCGCTTCGGTGCCCTCCGAGCCGCCGATGCACCCGATGATCTCGGAGATGCACAGGTCCACCCGCTCCGGGAGCTCGACCTCGGTGGAAAGCCCGTCCAGCACCGTGATCCGGTCCGACAGCCCCGCCTGCGCGATGGTCTCCCGGGCCAGCTCGGCGTAGGCGGGCAGCGCCTCGATCGCGTACACGTGCTCGGCGCCGGCCCGGACCGCCGCGATGGACCACAGCGCGTGCTTGCCGGTGCCGATCTCGACCGCGGTGCGGCCGGGAGCGAGCCGGTCGATGGCTCCAGCGTAGGCGGTGTTGCGCACCTCGTCGGCGGCCATCGCGTCGTACATCGGGTCGTCGTAGACGGGGTATTCGCCCACGGAGGGGAACAACGCGTAATCGACGCTGAAGTTCCAGTGGTCGGGTTCCAGGACCGCCGCCGCGTTGATCCGCACGGCGGCGCCGTCCGGCGCGGTGATCGGCGTCGACTGCACTTCGGTCACGGTCTTTCCCATCCTCGGTCGTTCGTCGTGTCGGTTCTGGGCTTCAGCGGCCGATGGCGTGGAAGCCGCCGTCGGCGGGCACCACGGCCCCGGTTGTGGTCGGCAGCCAGTCGGACAGCAGCGCGCAGATCGTCCTGCCGACCGGCCCCGGGTCGCCGCTGTCCCAGCCCAACGGGGCCCGTCGGCGCCAGGCGTCCTCGAGGTCGTCCGGGCCGGGAATGGAGCGGGCGGCGACGGTGCGCAGCGGTCCGGCCGCGACCAGGTTGACGCGGACCCCCTCGGGTCCGAGTTCGCGCGCCAGGTAGCGCGTGGTGGATTCCAGCGCGGCCTTCGCCACGCCCATCCAGTTGTAGCCCGGCCAGGCCACCCGCGCGTCGAAGTCCACGCCGACGATCGAGCTGCCCGGACGCAGCAGCGGGCGGCAGGCGACGGCCAGCGAGGACAGCGAGTACGCCGAGACCTCCAACGCGGTCGCAACGTCCCGCCACGGTGCGGCCGTGAAGTCCGCGCCCAGGCAGGACTCGGGGGCGAAGGCGACCGAGTGCAGCACCCCGTCGAGCCGGTCGACGTGCTGGTGGAGCTGTTCCGCGAGCCCGGCGAGCAGGTCCCCGTCGGTCACGTCCAGTTCGATCACCGGCGGCGGATCGGGCAGCCGGTTCGCGATGCGCCGGACCAGGCCGAGCCGCCCGTAGCCGGTCAGCACGACGCGCGCGCCTTGTTCCTGGGCGGTCCTCGCCGCGTGGAAGGCGATCGAGGACTCGGTGAGCACCCCGGTGACGAGGACTCGTTTTCCGGCCAGCAATCCGGCCATGTGGTGCACCCCTTCCGATCAGTTGCCCATGCCGGCACCGCCGTCGACCGGGATCAGCGCCCCGGTGACGTATCCGGCCCGGTCCGAGGCCAGCCAGCCGACGACGGCGGCGACCTCGGCCGGATCGCCGAAGCGCCCCAGCGGGATCCCGTCGAGGACTGCCCGCTTGCGCTCCGCGGGGAGGGCAGCGGACATGTCGGTGTCGATCAGCCCTGGTGCCACCACGTTGGCCGTGATGCCGCGCGGACCGAGCTCGCGGGCCAGGGAGCGCGCCATGCCGAGCAGCCCGGCCTTGCTCGCGGCGTAGTTGGCCTGGCCCACCTCGCCGCGGAACCCGACCACCGACGACACGAAGATCAGCCTGCCGCGGCGTCGGCGCAGCATGGTGCGCACGCCGCGCTTGGCGACCCGGTAGGCGCCGGTCAGGTTGGTGTCGAGGACCCGGGTGAACCGCTGCTCGTCCATGCGCAGCAGCAGCCGGTCGTCGGTGATGCCCGCGTTGGCCACCACCGAGGTGATCGGGCCGAGCTCGGCCTCCGCCCGGTCGAACGCGGCGTCGACCTGCTCGGAGTCGGTGACGTCGCAGCGCACGCCGAGCAGCCCGCTCGGGACGTCCGAGCCGCGGTGGGTGACCGCGACCTCTTCGCCGGCCGCGCGCAGCTCCCGCGCGATCGCCAGGCCGATCCCCCGGTTGCCACCGGTCACGAGCGCCGCCACGGTCACCGCTCCCAGGCGCCGAGCACGACCACCGCGTTGTGCCCGCCGAAGCCGAAGGAGTTGCTCATCGCCACGCGCACGTCGTGGGTCTGCGGTTCGCCGGGCACGAAGTTGAACTCCGGGTCCAGCGGCCGGTGGCAGTTGATCGTCGGCGGGACGATGCCGGTGCGGATGGTCCGCACCGCGGTGATGGCCTCCACGGCCCCCGCCGCGCCGATCATGTGCCCGGTCATCGACTTGATCGAGCAGACCGGGATCCGGGTGGCGCGCTCGCCGAGCACCTCGCGAAGCGAGGCGACCTCCGAGGCGTCGTTGAGCTTGGTGCCGGTGCCGTGGGCGTTGACGTGGTCCACCTGCTCCGGCCGGATCCCGGCGTCGGCGAGCGCGGCCCGCATCGCGCGCTTGGCGCCGAGGCCCTCGGGCTGCGGCGCCGTCCAGTGGTAGGCGTCCGAGGAGCAGCCGTAGCCGAGCACCTCGGCCAGGATGGTGGCCCCGCGCTGCTCGGCCCGCTCGGCGTCCTCCAGGACCAGCACGCCCGCCCCGGCGCTCATCACGAACCCGTCCCGGTCCTCGTCGAACGGGCGGGACGCTTCCTCCGGTGCGTCGGTCCGGCGAGACAAGGCCCGCGCATTGCCGCTGCCCGCGAGGTCGACCCGGGTGACGCAGTTGTCCGCGCCGCCGACGACGACGGCGTCGGCCATGCCGAACTGGATCCAGCGGGCGGCCTCGCCCAACGCGTCCGTCCCGGTCGCGCAGGCGCTGCTGATCGCCCGGCTCGGGCCGCGCGCGGTCAACGCCATGCTGATCTCACCGGCGGCGCTGTCGATCGCGCCGGTGATCGGGGCGAAGGGACTGATGGCCCGCGGGCCCTTCCGGCGGATCGTCACGGAGAACTCGTCGATCGAGTTGACCGCGCCGTAGCCGCTGCCGATGAGCACGCCCACCCGGTCGGCGTTGCTCTCGTCGATCGTCAGCTTCGCCGACTGCTGCGCTTGCAGGGCCGCCGCCATGGCGTACTGGGCGTAGCTGTCCATCCGTCGTGCGACGCTGCGCGGCAGGTAGGGCGCGGGGTCGAAGTCCTTGATCTGCCCGGCGATCGAGGTGGGCAGGTCGTCGGTGTCGAACGTGCTGATCTGGGCCACCCCGCTGCGTCCCGCGAGGAAGGCGTCCCAAGTGGCGTCGAAAGTCAGGCCCACCGGGGTGACGGCGCCGACCCCGGTGACGACCACTCGTCGGCGCAGTTTCCTGAGTTGCTCGGACAGCATCATCGCTCCTTGTCGGTCTCGGGCCGCGGCCACGGTTCGGCGGTGCCGGAATCCCCCTCCGGCCGCAACGCCGCGTCGTCCAGGGGCACCGGGACTTCCACCACCCCGGGCGTTCCACCCGCGGCGGCCGCCACCGCCGCCGCAAGCACGTCGTCGAGCTCCGCGCGCCGCTCGACGACCACGTGGTGCACGCCGGGCGTGCGCTCCAGCGGTTCCTCCCCGCCGGCGAAGGCGAACCCGGTCAGCGGCGGGTCGTGCTGGTCGGCCTGCTGCTGCAACCAGCCGTAGCCGCCGTTGCGCAGCACCAGGTAGCAGACCCCGATCCGCTCCCGCACGAGCGTGCGCAGGTCCGCGGCGAAGAGGCCGAACGCGCCGTCCCCGACGAGGGCGAGCACCGGGCGGTGCGGCTCGGCGAGCTTCACCCCGGCAGCCGCCGCCGCGCCGAAGCCGAGGCTGGTCTGCTCGGAGGGCACCACGGAGCCGCCCGCGCGACCGCAGTGGTAGACCGGGAAGAAGTAGGACCACATGTCCTGCAACCCGTTCTCCTGGACCAGGACCCGGTGCTCCGGCACGACCCGCTGCACGGCGGCGAGCAGTTCCGCGACGCGGAGCCGTCCGCCCGAACCGGCGAACCGGTCGAGCGCTTCCCGGTGAGCGTCGCGGAGCCGCCGCCGTGCACCGGTGACCTCCCGGGTCCACGCCGCCCGGCTCTCCGGGGTGCCGAGGTCGTCGGCCAGCCACTCCTCGACGACCCCCGCGGCGTCCCCGGTGAGGCACGGCCCGGAGTAGTCGGCGGCGAACTCGTCCCCCGCGATGTTGACCTGCACCACCGGCGTGGCCTCGCCGATCGTCTCCGGCCAGCCGAGGGTGGCGGTCTCCTCCAGCCTGCTGCCCAGGCTGATCAGGCAGTCCGCGGTGGACCACAGCGACGTGGTCGAGGACGCGGCGTAGAGCCCGGACAACCCGAGGAAGTGGGGGTGGTCCTCGTCCACCGCGCCGCGCCCGGAAGCCGTGCAGAAGATCGCCGCGCCGATCCGCTCGGCCAGCCGCTCCACGACGCGCGCACCGTTGCGGTGCCGCATCCCCCCGCCGACGAGCAGGATCGGCCGCCTCGCCTCCCGCACCGGCTGCGACGCGGACGGCTCGTGCCGGGTGCGGACCGCGCCGGACACCACCGGCCCGCCGCCGCGCACCGCGACGGTGGCTTCCAGCAGGTGATCCGGTACTTCCAGGTACACCGGGCCGGGGGCGCCCTGCGTCGCGACCAGCAGCGCGCGCCGCAGCGCGGGGACCAGCCGGTCGGCGTGCTCCACCCGGTGCGCCCACTTGGTCAGCGGCGCCACCGCGGCGACCTGGTCGAGCTCCTGGAACGCCCGCGCACCGCGGTGCGGCGCACCGGTTCCCGAGCCGATCAGCACCACCGGGGCGTGCGAGTACCGGGCCTCCAGCAGACCGGTGCTCGCATTGGTCACCGCCGGGCCCTTGCCCACGACCGCGACCGCGGGCGTTCCGGTCTGCACGGCGTGGCCGGTCGCCATGAACAGGGCGTTGCGCTGGTCCCGGCACAGCACCAGCCGCGGGGGTGCCGCCGACCGCCGCAGCGCCGCGAGCAGCGCCAGGTCGTCACCGGGCAATCCGAAGAGGGTGCGGACCCCGTTCTGCCGCACCACTTCGAGCACCGCGTCCCACGCTCCGCTCCCGCGCTCAGGCATGTCCGGCCGCCCCGACGAGACGGCGGCCGCGCGCCGCCGGACCGGCCTGGCCCAGGTAGTCGGCCACCGCCTTGGAGACCAGCAGCGGCTCCGCCACGCGACGGGCGCCGAGCGCCGCGTAGTTCGCGACGATGCCGCGACCGCCGAACGGCACGTTGCCGTCGTCGTGGTCCACCAGCGTGCTCTCGGTGGTCACCTGGTGCCGCTTCTCCAGGAACGCGACGACCTCAGGCAGGTCGCCGTACACGGTCGCGCCCATCGCGCGGTCGACGTAGAACGGCGAGCCCAGCACCGACAGCAGGTCGTCCGGGGTTGAGTAGCGCACCACGTTGAAGATCGGCGCGAACATCTCGGTGGCCGGTGCCTTCGGGTCCAGCGGCAGGTCCAGGACCGTCGGCCGCAGGTGCATGTCGATGATGTTGACCTCGCCGCCGGAGACGATGTGCCGGGCGTTGCGGCGGAGGTAGTCGAAGGAGTCGGCGAAGGCGTCCAGGTAGTACATCGAGCCGTAGTCGCTCGTGGTGTCCCGGTTGTCGCCGTGGCGCAGCTTGGCGACGTAGTGGCACAGCGCGGGGACGAACACGTCGGCGATCGACTCGTGCACGAAGATCCGGTCCGGGCCGAAGCAGTCCTGCCCCGAGTTGATCATGCGCACGTCGATCAGCGCCGGGATGGCGCGGCGCAGGTCCGCGTCGGGACCGACGATGAACGGGTTGACCCCTTGGCCGAAGTAGAGGAACAACTGGTCGGACCGCAGTTGCGCCCGGACCTTCTCCGCGTTGTGGTAGGTCCCGGTGAGCACGACCAGTTCCGACTCGGCCACCGGGCCGGAGAGGAACTCCCGCTGGGTCATCGAGCAGTCGTGGATCGGCAGGTTGTGCGCAGGCGAGAGCAGCTCGTGCAGCTTGCGCGTCAGGTCCGCCACCTTGCTGGAGGCGCGGAACCGGACCTGCCCGCAGTACAGGCTCGGGATCAGCAGGTACAGCACGTACGAGTACAGCGGGATGTTCGACGGCATGAACACCGCCGCGCCCTCCAGCGCCCTGGGCCGATGCCGCAGCAGTTCGTCCTGCGCGCCCTCCAGGGTCCGGATGCACAGGTCGATCTCGCCGTTCACCGTCGCGTGGTGCGAGACCTCGGTGAGCAGCTCGTGCACCTGGGCGCGCTGCTCGTGCAGGAACTCCACGACGGCGCGCAACGCCCGCAACCGCTCCGGGTACGGGATCGGCGGGATGCCGTGCGCGTCCCCGCCCCCGCCGCGCGCGATCCCGCGCAACGCCTCCGCGTCCACCTTCCCGTTGAGGTTGAGCGGGAACTCGGGCACCACCACGACCCGGTTGGGCCGCTCGTACTCGGCGAGCTCCGCGGCGAACCGGGTCCGCCAGTACCGCGCGTCGCGGTCCTGCTCGTCGGCCACCACGAACACCAGCTCGCTGCCCAGCCGCTCGTTGTCGAAGGGGACCACGCGGACCGGGCATCCGCAGCGCTCGGCCTTCTCCGCCAGCGCGTCGGGGTAGATCGTGTGCCCGAGGCGGTGCACGGCCTGCTTGCGCCCCACCACGGTCAGATTGCCCTGGTCGTCGAGCCAGCCGAGGTCGTTGGTGCGGTACTCGCGGTCCACGACCGGAACCGGCTCGCCGCCGGGCCCGAGGGTGGCGTTCAGGTAGTCCGGGGTGCGGACGACGATCTCGCCGTGCTCACCCGGTGGCACCGGAGCGCCGTCGTTGTCCACGACCGCGATCTCGACGTCGTCCAAGGCCCGGCCGACCCCTCGCGGGTCCTCGCCCACCGCGAGGGCGATGTTGCCCGCTTCGCTGGTGCCGTACCCGTCGAGCAGCGGCTTGCCGATGATCGTCCGGAAGCGCCCGCTGAGCGACGCGGGCAGCGGAGCTCCGCCGACGCACCACATCCGGACGCTGGCGAGCGCGTCGTGGTACCGGTTCCGCTTGCTGCAGATGGCGAGCATGGTGTCGTAGCTGGACGGTGTCGCGTCGACGACCGTCACGCCGTGCTCGGTGATCCGGTCCAGCGCCAGGTCGAGCCGGGTGGAGGGGCTCACCACCAGGGTGAACCCCGACCACCACCAGAGCAGGACGATGGACAGGCCGTACTGGTGCGAGAACGGCAGCAGCGGCATCAGCACGTCGTCGGCGGCGTAGCCCATGCGCCGCTGGGTCCGTTCGATGTTGCGCCGCACCGAACCACCGGACCGGACGATGCCCTTCGGCTCCCCGGTGGTGCCCGAGGACCACAGGACCAGCCCGTCGTCCCGGCGGTACCAGGCGTCGAACGACAACGCGTCCTGCACGTCGGCGAAGGCGTCGACCGGCCTGCTCAGCCGCACCTCGCTGAGCACGTTCTCCAGCGAGATCACCGTGCTGCCCGGTGCGTCGGGCAGCACCGCGCGATCGCACAGCAGCCATCCCGCCTTCGCGTGCGCGATGCTCCTGCGCAGTTCACCGGCGGACTGCCGGTGGTCGACCAGCGCGATGGAGGCGTCCACCGCGATCAGCGCGAGCAGCGCCACCACGAACTCGGCGGAGTTGGCCGCCGAGAGCACCACCCGGTCACCGGACCGGATGCCCTGCCCGCGCAGCCGGGACGCGAGCAGCGCGGCGTCCCACGCCACCTGGTCGCGGGTGACCACGCCGTCGGCGGTGACGATGCCACCGTTTCCGTTTTCCCCCATGTCATTTCGCCTTCCTAGTCCCGCGAGCGGGAATGTCGGGTGTCGTGGCGGTTTCAGCTCGAAGTCGGGTGCGCGTCCGCGCCGGCGCGCGCCGCACCGGTCGCGTCGGCGATGAGGCGCTCCTGGAATTTCTCGTCGATCCCGACCAGCCGCAGGTGCCGGCGCAGGATGTCCAGGCTCATCCGGCGGAAGTCGCGGTTGGTCCCGGCCGAGGTCTCCTGGTCGATGCGCAGCGCCAGCGGGACGGCCAGTTCCAGGACCTCGCAGATGTCGTCGTGGTAGCCCTCCAGGACCCCGGTGCGCAGCGCGTGCAGGCCGAAGCCGACGTGCCGCGATTCGTCCCGGCACATGGCGGTGAACGCGGTCTTGACCCCGTCGAGCAGGTCCACGTCGCGCAGCGCCCGGACCAGGACCCGCTGCCCGACCAAGGCCAGCACGCCTTCGGTGACCAGGTGGAACAGGGCGACCGCCCGCAACCACTGCCGGTAGTCCAGCGGCCGGTGCTGGAGGTCGCGGACGATGCCCGCCTCCAGCAGGCTGAGCTCGCGGTGCGCCGGCGCGGCGAGCCGCCAGCTCTCGGCGAGCATCCGCCCGGGATCGGCGTCCATGCCGAGGATCTCCTCGCCGAGCCGGAAGACCAGGTGCGTGTGCCGGGTCTCGTCGGCGATCTGGGTGCCGAGGAAGACCGAGTACCGCTCGTCCGGTGAGCCGCTGATGATCGGGCCCAGCATGTCCAGCCCGGTGTACTCGCCGATGATGAAGGTCGCGATCGACTCGGAGACGACCTTGCGGAACCCCTCGGGCAGCAGGCGGTCGAAGTTCTCCCGGTCCCGTTCGAGCGGGATGTCCACGGCGGACCACTGCTGGCGTTCCCACCTCTCGTACAGCTCCGTGGGCTTCAGCCGCTGGGCGGCCACCAGGTGCGCGTGCTGCATCACCTCGTCGAGGGGCAGTCCGGGCATCGCGCCGAGCGACGCTTCGTCCATGAGCAGCGGAGTCCAACGACTCATCTCAATCCTTCGCACAGCATCGGGTCGGGCCCCACGCGTGCCGCGCGGCACGCGTGGGGCCATCGCAAGACTTCGACGGAGGGCCTGCGCACCGCGGGGACGCACGAATCGCGCAGGGACTGAGACTGAAGAGGCTCCGATTGCGGAGAGTGACCACAGTGAAGCAGTG
Source organism: Saccharopolyspora cebuensis (assembly GCF_039542665.1). Taxonomy (NCBI): domain Bacteria; kingdom Bacillati; phylum Actinomycetota; class Actinomycetes; order Pseudonocardiales; family Pseudonocardiaceae; genus Saccharopolyspora; species Saccharopolyspora cebuensis. The sequence continues at coordinate 85,935 of NZ_BAABII010000018.1, read as the reverse complement.
CCCCCCGACTGGGTCAAGCAGATTGCCGAAATGCTGCGGTTCTGTCGACTTGGAGCCACTGATGTGGCGAGAACAAGCCAGGTCGTCCTCCGAACGGCCCAGTAGGTTCCCGATCGAACCGCTCGGTTTGCTCGTTCGGCTTGACGCGCTCCGGCCCCGGCTATAACTTTCGCGGCGACTGGAGGGCCTCGTGCTGGGGACACGAACCGCTCGGGCCGGACTGGGGACTGGATTACTGGGGACAAGCTCTACTGGGGACTTGGGGTACTGAAAACTGGGGATGCCGGGGTACTGACGCAGGCCGCGCAGTGCCGATCCGGGAAAAACGCGAAAACGTGGGAACGTTCACGCTGGACCGCGCTTCGCCGTCGGCGGCGACGACCAGGATGTGCGCTCGACCGAGCGCCGACTGGAAGCCGCTATCGGACGACGCGGCACTGCGCCGACGAATAGCCGAACAACTACGGACGACCGGGGAATGCGGGAAACGCTTCGAGCGGACCCGTGCACCCGTCGTGCGCGGGGGAAATACGAACCGGGAAGACGGTGGCAATGCAGGGAAGACTAGTGCGCATCGAGTGGGCGACCGACGACGACTACGCCCTCATAGCGAGCTGGCTGAAACCGCTGTCGCCGGCCGCGGCGATGACCGCGGACACTCGCGAGTTCCTCACGCCGGCCAAGGTCAAGGCGGCGAACGAGGACGGCAACGTGCGCTTCTTCATGGCTCTGACCAGCGACGGAGAACAGGTCGGCGCGGTCAACTACCGGCCGGTCAACAGTTCGGGTTCCTACAGCCTCGGCGGCGTGGTCGGCGACTGGAAGAAGTGGAGCCGCGGTTACGGCGCGGAGGCCTTCGGGCTGGTCGTGGAGCACCTGTTCAACGGGCTCAACGCGCATCGCGTCGAATTCTCCACGGCCTCGTACAACAAGGAAACGCTGAAGATCCTGACCAAGGGCGGGTTCGTCCTCGAAGGCGTGCTGCGCGATTACCACTTCCTCGACGGCATGTACTACGACCGCACGGTGTGGTCGATCCTCCGGGAGGAATTCGAGGAGTACGCGGCGGCGAACGCCGAGCACTTCCCGGTGATCGACGCGATTTCTGCGGAGGACAAGAGGAAGGCGCGGGAACTGCTCGGCGAATACCTCGCGAACGACCCGCCGACCTCCTTGCGCGACTTCGACCGGCGGAGCGGCCGCGTGCGCTCGTACTGATCTCAGCTCGGTGGGAGGTGAACTTCGCATGCGTGAAGACCTGGAACTGTATTCGCTCGCGGATCGGTTCTTCTACGAGACGCCCTCGCGTTGGCGGGCGGCGGAGAGCACGTTCGACCGCGCGGAGAACGGGGACCGGGACGGCTGGACCCGCGGTGGGAACGGCGATTGGTGCATGTTCCGCCCGGTGGACCTGGAATTGCCGGACCAGGGGTGGAAGATCCACATCTCGGCGACCCCGGAGAACGCGGAGCACGTGCTCGACGTGGTCGCGCGGTACTGCTTCGGCGCGGGCATCGCGTTCAAGTTCCTGCGCACCGAGCGGTTGGTGACGGCCTACAGCCTGAAGTACGCACCGCGCTCGGCGAGCGGGAAGCTGCTCACCCTGTACCCGGTCGACGACGCGGAGCTGGAGACCGCGGTCGACGCGCTGTCGGAGGCGTTGGCGGGCCAGCGCGGCCCGTACATCCTCAGCGACCTGCGCATCGGCGACGGTCCCGTGTACGTGCGGTTCGGCGGGTTCGCGCCCCGGTACTGCTTCACCGAGGACGGTGAGCAGGTGCTGGCCGTCGAGCGCCCGGACGGGGCGCTGGTACCGGACGACCGGCGCCCGTTCTTCGCGGTGCCGGACTGGGCGCCCACCCCGGACTTCCTGGCACCGCACCTGGCCGCGCGTCGCGCGCAGTCGGCGGCGCTCGACTACCGGATCGTGGAGGCGCTGCACTTCTCCAACGGTGGCGGCGTCTACCTCGCCGAGCGCACCGGCGATGGCCGCGAGGTCGTGCTCAAAGAAGCGCGCCCGATGGCCGGGCTGGATTCGGCGGGCCGGGATGCGATCGCCCGCCTGGACCACGAGGTCCGCGCCTTGCGGAAGCTGGCGGAGGTCCCGGGCGTGCCGCGCGTGCACGAGGTCGTCGACGTGTGGGAACACCGCTTCGCGGTGCTGGACCGGATCCCCGGCATGACGTTGCAGGCGTGGGGCGCGCTGCACCACCCGCTGGTCGGTCCCCGGGGAGATCCGGGCGCCGAGCGCGCCTACGTCGAGCGCGCGGTCGCGGTCCTGCGCCGGGTGGTCGACCTGGTGCGGCGGATCCACGACCGCGGCGTGGTGTTCGGCGATCTGCACCCGGCCAACATCCTGGTCGACGAGGACGACCAGGTGGGGCTCGTCGACTTCGAGGCCACTTCGGACATCGCCGAAGCGCGGCGGCAGCACATGGGTTACGCGGGCTTCACCGACCCGGACGCGCGCGGCGCGGAGATCGACGAGCAAGCCCTGGCCGTCCTCGCGCTGTGGTTGTTCGTCCCGTTGACCAGCCTCAGCGCGCTCGCCCCGGGCAAGGCGGGCGAACTGGTCGCCGCCGCCGAGGAGCACTTCGACCTGCCGCCGGACGTGCTCCGGCTGGTCCGAGGCCGCGCACGTCCGCCCGCGCCGGGATCGGAGGTCGCCACGGCGCCGGAGGCCCGGTTCACCGATGCGCCGGGTCGCGAAGCCGCGTGCGAGTCCCTGGCGCTGGCCATCCGGGCCAGCGCCACCCCGGAGCGCGACGACCGGCTGTTCCCGGGTGACGTGCCGGGATTCCACAACGATGGCACCGATTTCGCCTTCGGCGCGGCCGGAGTGCTGTGGGCGCTGCGGACGACGGGGCGGCCCGTCGACCCGGCGCACGAGCAGTGGTTCGTCGACCGCGCCTGGCGGGCGGCGGAGCGCCCCGGCTTCTTCGACGGCGCGCACGGCGCCGCGCACGTCCTCGACCTGCTCGGGCATCCCGGGCTCGCCGACGAGCTCGTCGCCGGAGCCGCCGGGGACGTGGCGAGGACGCGCGACGTCAGCCTGTTCAGCGGATTGGCCGGCATCGGGCTGAACCACCTGCACCTGTCCGGCGACGGGCACCTCGAACACGCGTGGGAGATCGCCGACCGGCTCGCCGAGGCCGTCGAGAGCGGGCGGCCGCACGGGATCGACTCCACCGCGCAGCGCGCCGGGCTCAGGAAGGCCGGGACCCGCGGGGGTCTGCTGCGCGGGTGGACCGGTCCGGCGCTGTTCTTCCTCCGGTGCTACGAACGGACCGGTCGGCGTCGGCACCTCGATCTGGCGGTGCGCGCCCTGCACCGGGACCTCGACCTGTGCGTCCGGCGCCCGGACGGGACCCTCCAGGTGGACGGCGGATTCCGCGTCCTGCCCTACCTCGACGTGGGATCGGCCGGCATCGGTCTGGTCGCCGAGCAGGTGCTGCGGCACGTGCCCGACGAGCGGATCTCGGCGAGCGCGACCGGTCTGCACGACAGCAGCCGCAGCACGCTGGTGGTGCAGTCCGGGTTGTTCAACGGCCGGGCCGGACTGCTGGCGGCGTTGGCGCGGCTCGCCGACGCCACGGGTGCGGAACCGCCGGAACCGGTCACCGCGCACCTGGCGGTGCTGCACTGGCACGCGCTGAGCTATCGCGGGCACCTGGCATTTCCGGGCGAAGGCAATTTCCGGCTCGCCATGGATCTCGCCACCGGGAATGCCGGGGTGCTCGTCGCGCTCGCCTCGCTGGACGATCCGAGCGTTGAACCGCTGCCGTTCCTGGCGCCCGGGAGTGCCGTCGGTGAATCGGTTCGCGACGCCGGAGAAAATGCGGCGAAAATACGCCGAACGGCTTCACGGCCGGGTGGTCCTTGATATTCTTCCACTGTCCGCGTCGAGATGTAGTCCGCGGCGCGGGGGTCGCTATTTCCGAGCTATGGAGACACATCATGGCCATTCTTGACCTGCAGGCGCTGGAGACCACCGCGGCCGAGGCCGAGGTGCCGGGTAGCACCGCCAGCTACAACTGCTGAGACCCCGCCGCGAAAAGCGCGGTGGAGAATTGCGAGAGGAAATGAGGAGGTGACCACAAGTGTCCGTTCTTGACCTGCAGGCGCTGGAGACCAGCGCGGCCGAGGCCCAGGTGCCCGGCAGCACCTGGAGCAGCGGCTGCTGATGAAGCCGCCGCGGAAAACGCGGCGGAGCAGCCGTGAGCGATCGCCGGGTGGCGAGTAGGGCGGTTCGGCTTCGACCGACATGCGCTGGAGGTCGGAGCATCCGCTCCGGGATGCCGACGTCCTGTTCGCCACCAGGTGTTCCGCCGGTCCGGCCCGACGGCTGGACCGGCGGAGTCGCCGCCCGGCGGTGCGCGGGTGCAATACTGCCCCGCGCCGCTCTTTCCACGCTGCTCCTCCGATGGAACAGGAACGATGATGACCGACAGTGCCGATCGGCAGCGATTCCCGCGATCAGAACGAGTCCTCTATTCGGCCGCTTTCGCCGGCGGTCCCATGGAGGTGCTCGAATTCATCCTGCCGCTGTACAGCGGAGCGATCCTGGGTGCGTCTCCTGCCGAAATTGGTGCGCTCGTCGCGGTCTGCGCGGTAGCCGCATTGGTGACGCGGCCGCTCTGCGGAATTCTCGTGGACCGCGCGAACAAGATCGCGGTCGCCGCCGCCGGTGCGCTGCTGCACGCCGGATCGCTGATCGGATTCGCCTGGGTCGGCGGATTGGCCCCGGCATTCGCGATGGCGGCCCTGAGCGGTATCGGTGGCTCGTTCTTCTGGGTGGGGGTCCGCAGTTGGGTCGGCGCCGAATCCGATCCCGACGGGCGGGGTTTCGGCCGGTTGCTCTCCTTCGAGGGGACCGGTGCGCTGATCGCCTACGTCCTGTGCTTCGTCGCGCTCGAAGACCTGGGTTATCCCGCGGTCTTCGCGCTCGGTGCGGCCTCCGGCGTGGTCGCCGCGGTGCTCCTCGGGTTCACCGTGCGCGCCGCGGCCGGGAAGTCGCTGCCCGGAGACCGGTCAGGGGAGGACCGGCCCGGGACCAAGGGCCTGCTGCCGTTCCTCGTCGTGTGCGGCGTGACCGCGGCGCTGGAAGCCGGGATGAGCCTGCTGCTGATCCTGCACCTGCAAACCGAGCACCAGTACGGCCCGTACGAGATCGCCTCGGTGCTGGCGCCCGGATTCATCGCGTTCATCGTCGTGCCGAACTTCGCGCACCACGTGCTGGCCCGGCTCGGCAAGCGGACCGCGGTCGTGCTGGCGTTGCTGGCCAGCGCGCTGGTCACCGGCGCACTCGCGACGGAGCCCGAGCCCTGGGTGCTCGGCCTCGTGTGGATCCTCGCCGCCGCGGCGCTGGGAATCGCGTTGCCCGCCGAGCAATCTGCGGTCGCCGACCGCGCGGGTGGGCGGATCGGACAGCGCATCAGCTACTACGAGACCGCGCAACTGGCGGGTGTGGCCGCCGGGACGGCGGGCGTCGGAGCGCTCTACCAGAGCGCCGGGATCGCGATCACCGCAGCGGCGGCCGCGGTCGGCCTGGCCCTCACCGCTGCGGTGGTGCCGCGCGCTTGGCGTGCGCTGACCACCGAGGCGGCGTCCCCGGCGCGGGGCGCCGACGCCCCGGTCCTCGACCGCGAGCACTCGCGCCGGCGCCGCCGCGACTGGTACTGGCACAGCGGCGTCTTCGTCGCCGGGCACGGGGTGCTCTGGCTGCTCGGCGCCTCGTCGCTGGCCGCCGAGCTCGGGGCGCCGCTGGACGGTCCCGAGTGGCTGACCACCGCGGGGCGCATCTGGGTCATCGTGTACCTGGTCGACGCCGCGGGTGCGCTGTTCTTCACGCTGTTCCCCCGCACCGCGAAGAACTCCGAGAACTCCGAGACGGCCCCCGACAACAGCGGCTGAGGCATGGCACGGCATCGAGCGGCGGCGGACGGTCCCACGGTCCGGTTCTCGGCAGTCCCGGGCGGGGCCTCGGGCGGGGACCGGAAGCCGTACCGCACGCTGCTCGCCGGCTCCTCGATCAACGTCATCGGGGATGTGACCGGTACCGCTGCGTTGCCGCTGTTCGTCCTGGAGACCACCCAGGACCTCGCGCTCACCGGCTGGATCGCAGCGGTGAGCGTCGGCGGGTCGGTGGTCACCGGGCTGTTGCAGGGCCCCTTGGTCGACCGGCTCGGGTTCCGCACCAGCCTGCTCGGTTCCAGCGCGTTCGCCGCCACGACCACGTTGGCGGTCTACCTGCTGCACATCGCCGGCCTGCTGTCGCCGGCGCTGCTGCTGGTGCTCGCGCTCGTGCGCAGCATCGCCGACGAACCCGGCCGGGTGGCCATGTTCGGCCTGGTGCCGCAGCTCGCGGGGGCGGCCGGGGTGCCGCTGGAACGCGCCAACGCGACGCTGCGCACGGTCACCGCCTCGTCGAACCTGGTGGGGCCGCTCGCCGCGGGCGGGATCGCGGCGTTCGCGGGCAGCGAGTGGACGATCCTGCTCAACGCGAGCACCGGGATGCTCGGGACGTCGGTGCTCCTGCTGCTGGCGCGCGTGCCGGGTGCCGCGCCCGGGCAGCGGTCCGGCCCGGAGGACGGGACGAGCTACTACCGGCGGTTCCGCGTCGGGCTCCGCTACCTGTTCCACGACAAGGTGTTGCGCACGCTGGTCGTGGCGACGATGGTGTTCGTCGCCTTCGACACGAGCTTCGCTTCCATCGGGCTGACGGCCTACGCGACCGAAGTCCTCCACCAGCCGGCCTTGTACGGGGCGTTGATCAGCGCTTTCGGCATCGGATCGCTGCTCGGTACGGTCGGCTACGGGATCATCGGGCACCGGATGCCGAAGCGCCGGACGTACCTGGGCGTCTACCTCGCCTTCGCCGGGCTGGTGCTCCTGCTGTCGATGCGCCTCGGCGTGGTGCCGACGTTCGTGGTGATGGCGCTGGCCGGGGTGGTGACGAGTCCGCTGGACATGCTCTACATGGCGGCGTTGCAGGAACGCGTGCCGAAGCGGTTGTTCGGCCGGGTCGTCAGCATCGCCAACACGGTCATGTCCGCGCCCGCGCCGCTGGCCGTCTCGGCGGCGACCGGGATGATCAGCAGCGTCGGCGTGCGGATGACGATGCTGGTGCTCGGGTGCTGCTATCTCGCGCTCGCCATCGGGTTGATCTTCGTCCGGCACCTGCACAGCCTCGATTCCCGGAGCGGCGCGGCCAGGACCGCCGATGACGAGGTGACGCGGCCGCTGCCGCGGGTGCGCGACGTCGCGCCGGTCACCCAGCCGATCCCCCGGGTGTTCGACGCGGCGCCGATGACCCAACCCATTCCCAGAATTCCCGATGCGGTGCCGAGCAGACGGGCTCGGGTGCTCGCCGAGGACGCGGCGCCGACCCAGCCGCTCCCGCGCATCGGTGCAGCGCGCCGAGCGCCGGTCCGGAGGATTCGATGAGAATGTCGCATTTCGCGACCGTTGCCGCCGCAACCGGTTCCGCGCTCGCCGCGGACGCGCTGCGGCGATATCACGAAAAGCCGCGTGGTGCGCGCGGGTGCTCTGGTAAGATCATGAACACCTATCGGATATGGAGGTGAAGCAATTATGTCCAACGTCAAGACAATAGCCATCGGTGTGGTGATGGTGGTTGTCGGACTCGTGCTGCGGTTCTACGGGGGCGATACCGAGATCGGCCCGTTCGAATTGCAGACGGTGGGCAACGTGGTGGCCATCATCGGGGGAGTCGAAATCGTCGTCGCCCTGGCCTACGTCTTCTTTCCGGGGAAGAACAAGAAGCTCGACTGAGCCGGTCGGCGAGTCGGCCGGGGCAGGTTCGAGCTCGCTGTGCCGGGTGGGCATCCTGGGGGTGTCCGACGCGCTGATCTGGGTTAACAGGACTGGATCGGGCGTCGGGAGCGTCGGTGGCCGTCGCGGCGGCCACCGAGCTTCGCCGAATCGCCGGGGCGCGGATGAATTCCGGCGATCGCTTGCCGGTGGTTTTTCCGCCCTGGTACGTTCACCGCATGGGACTGGGGTTGGAGCTGGTGGGGGCGAATGCCACGTGGGTATTCGAGCACGATCGCATCGAGATCAATTATTCGAGCGGACTCGGGCACCCCCGGCTGTTGCGCAAGCTGCGGCACCGGACGATTCCCTACCAGGCGATTTCGCGGGCCACGGCGACCGGCGGCGATGGGAATCCGCAGTTGGTGCTCCACCTGCGTCCCGGCGCCGATCCGTTGACCGAAGTCGCGGCCGGGCAGCTTTCCGATGACACCGAACCGCATCGGATCGAACTGGCGGAGAACCAGCACGAACTGGCCGGGTACTACGCGGACCACATCAACGACCATTGCGCGCTGAACCCCGATTCCGCCGGACCCGCACCGCGTTTCCTCGTCGAAGTCGACCGGTCCCAGCGGCGGCTGAAGGGCTACGACGGCGAAGCCTTCTTCGACGGTTCCGCGGTCGAGTTCCAGTGGCACCCGGACGCCTCCAGCGCGAAGCACCGCGCGCCGCGTCGGCAGCACCCGGTGGCCGAACTCGCCGGCGTCGAGTGGGCCAAGCCCGGGTTGGCATCCGGTCACCTCCTGCTGGTGCCGCACGGCGAGCGGGCCGACGCGCCGCCGGAGGACAACGCCCGTGCCCTGATGTTCGGCTTCGGCTACGGCGGCACCGCCGCTTCGCTGCCGTTCGCCGCAGCCGTGCTGGCCGCGATCCAGGAGGCGCGACCCGAAGCGCTCGACCCGGGGAACGCGGACGGGCCCCCGGCGTTGGCGGCCGCGCCGCAGCCCCGGGAGTCGCGCGAGGAGATCCTCGCGACGATCCGCGAACTCGGCGAGCTGCACCAGGCGGGCATCCTGAACAGCGCGGAATTCGAGCAGAAGAAGCGCGAACTGCTCGACCGGATCTGATCGCGATCCCGCCCCGCAACGGAGAAAGGTGAATTCGGTGCGCCGTGACGCGCTCTACTTCCCCGGTCTCGTGCCGACGAAGTTCTCGGCGGTCGAGGGCTTCCTCCGGACCAACGACTACGCGCGCAGCCGGATCTCGGTGGCCGACGAGTTCCTCGGCTACTCCCTCGTGGACTCCTACGCCACCGCGGAGGTCTACGACTGGGAGGTCTACGAGTCGGGCTTCATGGTGCTCACCTTGGCGCTCGCGGACTGGGCCCTCGACCACGTGGAGATCGACCCGGTCCTGTGCGGCGGCCAGAGCTTCGGCGCCATCATCGCCGCCGTGTTCTCCGGTGTGCTGTCCTACGAGGACGGACTGGCGCTGGTCCGCGGCAGCGCGGCGGTGGAGGTCGACTACTTCGACGGGCTGGCCGAACCCCTGGGGTGCTTGTTCTTCTACCGGCTGAACTCCCGGCAGGTGGACGAACTCGTCGCCGAATTCCGCGAGGTCGGGCGCGACGTCGAGGTGTCGATCTACCTGGACGACTCGGTGCACGCCGTGTCTGGCCCGCTGGCGGACCTGGATCCGCTGGCGGAGCGCATCCGGGAGTCCGGTGGCCACCCGTTCTACACGATGAACCGGTCGGAGCACTGCGCCAGCGTGCGCCCGCTGCGCGACCGGCTGGAAACCGAGGTCTACGACCAGGTCCGCTGGCGCGTACCGAGGTGGCCGATGCTCTCCGACGTCAGCGGGCGGCTGCTGTCGGACCCCGAGGAGATCAAGCGGGACCTGCTGGACGGCTGGGTGACCCCGGTGCACTGGAGCACCGTGGTCGACGGGATGCGCACTGCCCGCGCCGACCACGCGCACATCGTCGGCCCCCGGAACATGTTCTCCCGGATCACGAACAACGCGCTGCCGACCGACGTGATCACGCCGAAGACGGTCGCCGACCGCGAACGCGCCCGCGAGGTGAGCCCACCATGAGCACCCGATTACCGCCTGGCCCGTCGACCCCGGCGCTGGTGCAGACCCTGCGCTACTGGAACGACCCGGAGGACTACGTCCGGCGGTGCCGCGCCGAGTACGGGACCAGGTTCACCGTCCGGGTGTGGCCGTTCGGCACGATCGTCTTCCTCGCCGACCGCGACGACGTGAAGGCGCTGGTGCGCGCCGATCCGGCCGTCTTCCAGGCCGGGAAGGCCAACAGCTTCGGCGACGTCGTCCTCGGCCGCAGGTCGGTGTTCGTGACCGACGACGCCGAGCACGCCCGCAGCCGGGCGCTGATGATGCCCGCGTTCCACGGGAAGGCGGTGCGCGACCAGGTCGGGCTGATGCGCGAGATCACCGCGGCGAACCTGGCGGAGTGGCCGGTGGGCGAGCCGGTCCGCGCGCTGCCCGCGATGCAGGCCATCTCGCTGGAAGTGATCTCGCGCAACGTGATGGGCATCGACGACGTCGTGCTGAAGGAGCGCGTGCAGCGCTCGGTCCTGCGGCTGCTCTACTCCGGATCGTGGTTCGACGCGCTGCCCGGGCAGGTCCGCTTCGCCCGCCACCCGGCCCGCCTGCGCCGCAAGCGGATGCGCGCCAGCACCGATGCGCTGCTGGGCGAGCAGATCGCCGCGCACCGCCGCGATCCCCGGCTCGACGAGCGGACCGACGTCCTGTCGATGCTGCTGCGGGCCGACGTCGAGGACGGGCCGATGTCGGACGAGGAGATCCACGACCAGCTCGTGACCCTGCTGCTGGCCGGTCACGAGACGACCGCGACCGGACTCGCGTGGTGCCTGGAACGGCTGGTCCGCCACCCCGAGGTGCTGGCCCGGGCAAGGGCCGCGGCCGACTCGGGCGACGACACCTACCTGGACGCGGTGGTCAAGGAGGCGCTGCGCAGCCGTCCCGTGGTCCCGGAGATCGGCCGGAAGCTGTCGCGGGACGCCGAGTTCGCGGGCTATCGGATGCCCGCGGGCACCAACCTGTGGCCGAGCATCGACCTGCTCCACCGGTCGGCGCAATCCTTCCCCGAGCCCGAGGGCTTCCGCCCGGAGCGGTTCCTGGAGAAGGGTGCGGTGGCGGACTGGGTCCCGTTCGGCATCGGCAACCGGCGCTGCCTCGGCGCCACGTTCGCGCAGGTGGAATCCCGCGTGGTGCTCCGGGAACTGCTGCGCCGCTTCGAGTTCGAGACCACCGACGCCCCCGGGGAGGCGGCGGTTCGGCGGCACGTGACGCTGGTACCGGACCAGGCGGCGACCGTGGTCGTCCGACGGCTGCGCGGTGCGGCATGAGCACCACCGACCGGGGCCGGGCGATCTGCCTGGTCGGGGCGGGCCCGCGCGGCACCTCGGTCCTGGAGCGGTTGTGCGCCTGGGCGGCGCACCGGCCGACGGGGCGGCACCTGGACGTCCACGTGGTCGATCCGTTCCCACCGGGCCCGGGGCGGATCTGGCGGCGTGCCCAGTCCGACCTGCTGTGGATGAACTCCACCGTCGCCGCCGTGCGGATGTTCACCGGTCCGGAGGCCGCGGTGCACGGCCCCGCCGGCCCGCTGCCCTCGTTCGCGGAGTGGCTCTCGGCGGTGGCCCCGTACGAACTCCCCGCGGCGCAGGCGGCCTCCGCGCAGCGGTTGACCGGGGACTCGTTCGCGCCTCGGCCGCTGGTGGGGGAGTACTTCACCTGGGTGTTCGACCGAGTCGTCGGGACCGCTCCCGAGTCGGTGCGGATCGTGGTGCACCGGACGCGGGCGACCGACGTCGCCGACGGTCCGGACGGTTCGCAGGTGGTGACGTTGGCCGATCGGTCCCGCCTGGAGGTCGACCAGGTCGTCCTCGCCCAAGGGAACTTCGAGTCGCGGGCCACCCCCGAGGAGCGGCGGCTGGCCGAGTTCGCCGATCAGCACCGGTTGCGGTACTTCCCCTCCGGCTACTTCGACGAGGAGCGGATCCAGGAGGTGCCCGCGGGCGAGCCGGTCCTCCTGCGCGGCTTCGGCCTCACGTTCGTGGACTGCATGGCGCTGCTGTGCGAAGGCAGGGGCGGCCGGTTCGAGCAGACCGGCGACGGCCTCGCCTACCGCTCGAGCGGGCGGGAACCGGTCCTGTTCGTGGGTTCCCGGCGCGGACTGCCGTACCACGCCAAGTTCGGCTACCCACTGCCCGCGGGTCCGCAGCCGCTGCCGAGGTACTTCACCGCGGACGCGGCGCGGTCGCGCGGTGCGCCGCTGGAGTTCGACCGCGACCTGTGGCCGCTGCTGTCGAAGGAGGTCGCCGCGGCGTACTACCGCGAGTTCTTCCGCGCGCGCCCGGACCGGGTCCGCGGCACCTGGACCGACTTCGCCGCCGCGTTGGCGGACCTCGACTGGGGCGGCCGAGAATGGGACGAGCTGGTCGCGAGGAGCGTGCCCGCGGAGTCCGACCGGTTCACCTGGGACCTGCTCGACGGGCACCTGGAAGGGACGTGGGGCGACGCCGAAGCCTTGCAGCGGGAGATCCGCCGGTACATCGACGACGACCTGCGGCACCGCTGCGATCCGGCGCACAGCCCGCAGCTCGCTGCGGTGAACGGCCTGCTCGCGGCGGTCGAGGTGCTGATCGGGCTCGTGGAGTCGGAAGCCCTGTCCGCGCGTTCCCTCGTGCTGGAGCTGGAGAAAGGGTTCCTGCCGCTGGTGAGCTTCGTGACCAGCGGACCACCCCCTCGACGGTTGGCCGAGCTCCTCGCCCTCTCGCGGGCCGGGCTGGTCCGGTTCCTCGGTCCCGACGTGGCGATCACCGCGGACCCGGAGCGGGGAATCTTCCGCGCCGCCAGCCCGGTGGTCCCGGACGTGGTCGAAGCCCGCTGCCTGATCGAGTCGCGGCTGCGCGCGCCGACCTTGCCCGACACCGGTGACGACCTGCTGCGTCGGCTCCGGGACCGCGGTGAATGCGCGGCGCGGACGCACCTGGAGCAGGGCGTCGGCTACACCACGGGCAAGATCGGCGTCCGCGCGAGCGACCACCGGCTGCTGCACGCGGACGGTCGCGCGCACCCGAGGCGGTTTGCGGTCGGCCCGTACGTGGCAGGGGTGCACGCGGCCGGGGACGGCCCGGTGGCGTCCGGGTTCTTCGAGATCAGCGACCTCCTCGCGCGGTCGGCCCTGGGCATCGTCGCGTCGCCGGAGCCCGCTCCGGCGTGACCGGAGGGGCGGCGTGCGGCCCGGGTCACCCGAGCGGCACGCCGCCGCACCGTCACGCCTGGTTGAGCCCCGGTTTGCCGTCCTCGATGACGAACGACGCCAAGGTCTCCACCGGAGCGCCCGGCTTCGTCACGTACGGGACGACGCGGTAGTCCGCGCGCACCTCGCCCTCGGTGAACGTGGTGCGGATGTAGCCGCGCTGGTTGGCGTACAGCTTCACGTGCGGGTTCTCCCGCAGGTACGCCTGCTCCTCGGGCGTCAGCTCGGGCGAACCGTCACCGCCGCTGGTGATCGACGTGGTGGTCAGCTCGGTGGCGACCACCCGGTCGCCGTCGTGGACGTCGTTGGCCCAGTGCTTGTGCACGTCGCCGGTGAGCACCACCGGGTTGCGGGTCCCCGCCTGCTGCCAGCCCCGCATGACGCGCTGCCGGGAACCCACGTAACCGTCCCAGGCGTCCGGGTTGTAGCCCTTCTCCGCCCCGTTCTGCAGGTCGATCTCGGCGAACATGACCTGCTGGCCCAGCACGTCCCACCGGGCACCGGACGACCGCAGGCCCTGCAGCAGCCAACGTTCCTGCTCCGCGCCGGTCAAGCTGCGCTTCGGGTCCGACCGGGCCGGGTCCTGCGTCGGGGACTCGTCGCCGCCGACCTGGTCATCGCGGTACTGGCGGGTGTCGAGCATGTGGAACGTCGCCAACCGTCCCCATTGGACGCGGCGGTACAGGCGCAGGTCGATCCCCTTCGGGATCTGCGCGCGGCGCAGCGGCATGTTCTCGTAGTACGCCTGGAAAGCGGCCTTGCGGCGGGCCAGGAAGTCCGGCTGCGGGGTCTCCGGCTTCTCGTAGATCTCGTCGGCCCAGTTGTTGTCGACCTCGTGGTCGTCCCACACGACCACCCAGGGAGCCACCGAGTGCGCGTGCTGCAGGTCCGGGTCGGTCTTGTACTGGGCGTGCCGCTGCCGGTAGTTCGCCAGCGACACCGTCTCCGGGCCCCGGTGGTCGCGCGGATTCCCGCCCGGCGCGACGTAATCCCCGGCCTCGTACTCGTACTCGTAGTCACCGAGGTGCAGCACGAGGTCGGGGTGCTCCTCGGCGAGGTGGCGGTAGGCGGTGAAGTACCCGTGCTCGTACTGCGAGCAGGACGCGAACGCCATCGACAAGGTGGTCAGGGCGCCCGGCAGCGGCGCGGTGCGGGTCCGGCCGGTCGGCGACAGCGATCCCTGCGCGCGGAACCGGTAGAAGTACTCGCGGTCCGGGCGCAGACCGGTCAGCTCGACGTGCACGCTGTGGCCCAGCTCCGGGGCCGCCTGGGTCTCACCGCGCTGCACGATGCGCGTGAACCGCTCGTCGTCGGCGACCTCCCACTGCACCGGCAGCGCCTTGCCCGGCATCCCACCCATGCCGTCCTCGGCCAGCGGGTCCGCCGCCAGCCTCGTCCACAGCACCACGCCGTCCGGGGCCGGGTCACCGGAGGCGACGCCCAGCGTGAAGACCTCACCGCGCCGCGCCGCCCCCGCTCCGGGTGCGGCGGCCACCGGGAGCGCGGCCGCGGTGGACAGCGCCGCGGCACCGGCCAAGGAGCCGCTCAGCAGCACGCTACGCCGCGAAAACTCAGGCACAACGACCTCCATCGTTCGGGAAACCACCCCACTCTCAGCCAGAACGGTGAAGGTATACCGCCATCCGCGTGAGCACCGGATGAACAGCACGAACGTCACCCGCGGCCCGGACCGAGGAAGCCATGCCGGGGCCACGCATCGGTGACGCGCGGTAGCGGGAGAACCGCGATCGGCGCAGCGGGCCGCCGATCACCGTCGGCAGCCGGGCAGAAATCCCCTGGCCGGGGAACTCGCGGCGGTAAAACAATGGCGGAGGCGGTCACCAGAGAGGAGCGGACCATGACCACACAGCGCCAGCAGACCGTCGAACACCGAGGGTTCGACGCCCCGGATGAGATCCGCGAATTCGACCACGGGCGGGCCGAGGTCCTCAACATGGCCGACGGCGCCATCGGGCGCTTGGTGCTGCACCCCGGCTGGCAGTGGAGCCGGGACGTCAAGCCCCTCGTCGGCACCGAGTGGTGCGAAGCCCCCCATTTCCAGTACCACGTTTCCGGGAAGCTGCGCGTGCGGATGGCCGACGGAGACGAGTTCGACGTCGGACCGGGCTCGATCAGCTCCCTGCCCCAGGGCCACGACGCCTGGGTCGTCGGCGATGAGGACGTCGTCCTCGTCGACTGGTACGGCGCCACCGACTACGCCAAGCGAACCTGACCGCGCCGACGAGCTGCGTCCCGGGCGGCGGCGGTGAGCCGATCGCGATGGGAACACTCGACCCCGGTCCCGCGCCAACACGAGGCGCGGGACCGGCGAGTGCGGGGCGTCCTAGTTGTAGAAGCCCGCGAAGTCGTAGACGTCGCCGAAACCACCGAGGGTGTCGGTGCCGAACTCGCCGACCTCGGTCAGCTCGGGTGCGGTGTAGGTCGTGGTGTCCATCGCTCTCCTCGAACGTTCGCGGTGCGAGCGGCGGTGCCCGCGCGGATCACTCTCGGCGCGGGACGCGAGCCGTTCAACGGCGCCGACGAACGCATCACCGGGTCGTCGCAGCACCTTCACCCGGCACGGGCCCCCTCGTGCCCGGCTTGGGCGACAGGTGAGGTCGTGGAGGCGCGGATCTCGGTAGGGCTGCGGCCTCGGGACGTTGTAGTGGGCCTGCGGGGTGGCCGAAGCAGCGTTGGCCCCGAGAAGGACAACATGGTGGCTGCGGTGCTGGCTTCAGCTCCGAATTGTCCACCTCCCGCACGGTCGGTGACCTGCTCGGTGTGCCCGGTTGTCGCTGCTTCCCGATTTCTGCTCCGCATGTGGCGCAGATGCGGCTCGACGCTCGGTCGCAACTGGAGGGACAGAGTTGACGGCAGAGGCTCTAGCTGTGTCGCCTGCTATTCGGCGATTCTTGCCATGGCCAGCGCTGTTTGGTACCGAGAACAACGGTACTCGACCTCGTTTTGTATTGAAGGGGCCGTGCCCTGGGCATTGGACGTGTCATCTGCGGTCACGCCTCCTTCGGCCGGAGTGGAAAGCCCGCTCCTTCTGGTGCTTTTGCCCGAATCAGCCAATTGGTGCGCATTTCGCTGAGCCTCTCGCCAAGCTCCGGGGCGAACGGACCGTGTCGCCAGCAACAGCGTGAGGTTGGCGCTGCTCCGTTGGGGGGAACTTCCACTAAAGTGCCCCCGGTGAGCCATGGCATGACACGATGACTTTTGAACCGGACTTGCGCGTGATGAGGAGGACCATGGCCGGGCCAGGTTTCCACGGTGACTACAGTGTTATGAAGATTGCCGGAATGAAAATTGGAGATGCCCGGGACTCCCTCAGTGGCCCTCTTGCGAATTTCCGCGACCGCGCGTCACTCGACGGGGCGATCCCATCGGTATCCGGAGACAAATTTCCTATCCCTGCTGCTGGTTTGATGGGTCCCGATATCGACCAGATGGAGACGCTGCTCGCGCAGAGCGTCCGAGTCTACTACCAAGTGGCGGTGGACGCGGTCGACGGGTTCCTCGGAGAGGCTTCGAAGCAATTAGACGTTCTTTCGCAAGACGTCTTCGAATCTATTCGGGAGTACCGCAGGCGGGACGAAGAGGGTGAATCCGGCCTGCCAAATATGGACCACCCCCGCTGACTTGGCTGTTTGGAGAAGAGAGTTAGTATGGCTAACCCGCTTGAGATGGCCCCGTCGGGTTTCTGGGAAGCGGTCAAGAGCTTTGACAAGATTGTCGATGAGACTGGTGCTCCGGTAAGAAAGCTGATGCCTCAGTTTCAAGTTATCGAGAAGGTGGATACCGGGGCGATCAAGGACGTCGCAAAAAACGTCTGGGGAGAATCCGAGAGCACTGGCGGGTTGCGCACCGACGTAGCGAACAGCCTAGAGGGCATCACCGACGCGAAGAGTTACATCGAGCAAGGCTGGAATGGTGAAGCTTTCATCGCCTTCAACTCGGCGGCGGACAAGGCGAAAAGCGCCTTGAGTGACATTTCCAAGCCTTTGGCCGAGCTTGCCGATTCTTTGACTGACATGGCTGGGAAGTTCGAGCAGTCCGTCGGTGACCTCATGACGACAATCGCTGGTTTCGGTGGGATCCTTTCGGCGATCGGTGGACTCACTACTGCGCTAATGGCCGCTCCTGAACCGGTGGTGACCAAGGTGATTGGGATTGTTGTCGCGATTGTTGGCGCGTTGGTCGCTGCTGTGGCATACGTAGCCGCACAGTTCAAGGCGATGGAGCAGCGCCAGAAATCTGCCCAGGCGGCGATCGACCAATGTATGACAATGATCCGCACGATCAAGAACTGACAACAGCGGCGAGTCGAGGCCAAGCTACATGGATATTGAGGATCGCATCGCGCAGGCGATGCGGCAGTTGCAGAGCAACGTCGACAAGGCGAGCAAGAACCCGGAAGCCGTGTTGCAGGGAAATTTTTCCGGCACGTCGGGAAATGTCACCGTGTGGGTCGATGCGCTCGGCAGGACGGAACGCTGTCGGATACTTCCCAACAGCGTGTTTGAAGGGGATGAATTCCGACTGGTCGAGGCGTTCAACGAAGCGACGAAGGAGGCGCGCCGGAAGGCTGAAAATCTGGAGTTCGAGGACGAGGCGGAGGGGCGTCACGAGCGGCCTGCGCCGGAGAGTCCAAACCGGCAACGTTCTTGGGCCGACGACCACGTGGAAGAGGAGTCCGCAACGTGGCTGCGGTGAGCGGACTGGGCAAGCAGGTGGCCAAGCCACGTGGTCTCCGGTTCGGTGCGCTCTGGGTGGGCCTGCTCGTGGCCACTGCTTCGTGCTCGCAGCCCGAATCGGGATATCGAGAGGATCCGGGAGCGTGCTCCGTGGTGTCGGAGCGGAGCATCGTCGAACAGCTCGGGCAGGAAGCGGTTCAATTCCCGAACACCGCTGAGACCAACGACACGGATACGACGCGTTCCAGCAAGTGCGAATGGGAGTCGTTCCACTCGCCGAATTGGGGAAATCCAGCGCAGGCGAAGATCACCGTCACCATTCGGGTATCGGTGACTGAAGATGGTGATCCGAACGTCCGGGCAGCAGAGGGCAGCTACCAGATGAGCGGACGACCTGGCGAGATCGCGGACAGCCCGCCGATGGTGATCGGTGACGTATCCAGGCACAGCTTCGAGCCGGGCAGAGATCAGGGTCCGGGCAGCCAAGTCGCCACGGTCGATTTCCGCCGGGCCAACGCGCACGTCACGGTCGAGTACCGCGGCTGGGGCGATCGAGACTTCAGCAACCACTTCCTGCCGCGGGAGCAGCACGAGGCGGCCACCCGTGACATCGCCCAGCAGGTCCACGCCGAGCTCGGCGAACCGAAGTAATGCCCGAGACGGGTGTGCTGCTCTCCGAGCTACGGCCGCAGGCGCGCCGATGAAGCTGACGCTCGCCTTCCGGCACTCGGTCTCCACGCGGCGGGGCTCTCGGCTCGGGAGATCACGGACTGCCTCGGTCACGAGCGGGTGAGCATGACGCAGGACATCTACTTGAACCGCAAGGCGAGCAGCCCTGCGGCGCTGGCTTCGGTGCAGGCGGGAAGCTGACTCAAGAGTGGGGTTCCGTGGGGGTGAGCCCGAACCGGATCGGCCCTCACGACCATGGTCTGCGGTGGAGAGCGCCCCCGGCAGGATTCGAACCTGCGACACCCGCTTTAGGAGAGCGGTGCTCTATCCCCTGAGCTACGGGGGCGTGGTCGTGCGACCTCCTGGAGGGTACCTGCTGGCGGGGTGGGGCGGGACAGGCGGTGCCGGGGTGCTGGAACGGGGTCGTGCGCTGGGGGTGGTCGCGTAGGGTCAGGGCGCCGTTACGTGCTGGCTGGGGTGGACACCGTGGATGACGACAGGGATGCCCGGGGCGACGAGGACCGCGCCTCCGAGAGCGACGACACCGGTGTGGTGAACGTGCATTCCGGGGACGCGCGGTTGCTGGTGCAGGCCGGGAGCGTGTCCGGGGGCGTGCACGTGCACGTGCCGCCGGAATCCGCGGTGCCTCGGGAGCTGTTGGCCGCGCCGCCGCACTTCGTGGACCGGGTCGGGGCGGTGGCGGCCTTGGACGCGGTGGAGTCCGGGTTCGCGGTGATCAGCGGGATCGGCGGGGTCGGGAAGACGGCGTTGGCGGCGCACTGGGGCAACGCGGTGCGGGAGCGGTTCCCGGGCGGGGACGTGTTCTGCCCCCGCGAGGTCAGCCGGCTCGGGCTGGACGCCGTGGTGCGGCGGTGCTTGTGGTCGCTGGGGGAGCGCGACGTTCCCGCCGACCCCGGCACCGCGCTCGCGCTGTTCCGGTCCCGGACCGCGCGGGACCCGGTGCTGGTGGTGGTCGACGACGCGGCGGACCCCGCCGAGTTCCTGGACCTGCGGACCGGCTCCGGGATGGTGCTGGTGACCACGAACGAGCGCGCCGAGGAGCTGATCGGGGACGGGGCGGTGCCCGTCGCGCTGGAGCTGCTCGCGCACGAGGACGCGCTGGAGTACCTCCGGCGGTGCGGCGTCGAGGTGGACGAGGAGCCCGCGGCGGTCGCCGAGTTGATCCGTTTGTGCGGTCGGTTGCCGCTCGCGTTGCGGGTGGTGGCCGGTCGGCTGAACCATCGGCGGCGGAGGCAGGTGCAGCGCTTGGTCGAGGAGCTCGCCGAGGAGCGGACCCGCCTGGACCGGATGGTGCTGCGGAAGGAACCGGTGGTGCGCGTGGCCTTGGACTTCGTCTTCGACGACCTGCCCGAAGCCGAGAGCGAGCTGTACCAGGTGCTCGGGCTGTTCCCGGGCGAGGACTTCTGCCCGGAGGCGGTCGCGGTGCTGGCCGAGCTGACCGTCCGCGACGCCACCGACCGGCTCGACGACCTGCACGACATCGGCCTGCTCACCCAGGACGACCGGCAGCAGTACCGCTTCCACGCGCTGATCCGGGCGCACGCGCAGGCCCACGCCGCGCTGCTGTCCGCCGATCACCGCGCGGACGCGCTGCGCCGGCTCGTCGACTGGTACCGGCTGCACGGCGCCTACTGCGACCGCAAGGTGATGGAGCCCAGCCGGTTGCGCATCGCCGACGACGACGTCTCCGGGGAGAACCCCTACACCGAGGTCACCGCGCTGGAGTGGCTGGAACGCGAACGGCTGAACCTGCTCGCCGTCCTCCGGATCTCCTACGACCGCGGCTGGTACGAGGACGTGATCGCGCTCTGCGACGGCCCGCTGTGGGCGCTGCACCAGCAGCACAAGCACTACGCCGACACGGTGCGCGCCTTCCGGCTCGGCGTCGAGGCCGCCCAGCGCGCGCGGCTGTCCGCCGCCGAGGCCCGGCTGCGCAGCCTGTGCGCGCAGCTCCTCGTGGAATCCGGTGATCCGGTGGCCGCGGAGGAGGAGTCGGCCGGGGCCTGCCGGATCGCCGAGCGCGCCGGGCATCGGCGGGTGCTGGCCTCCGCGCTGGAGTTCCACGGCAAGGTGCGGGCCGCGCGCGGGGAGCACGCCGAGGCGATCGGGTTGTTCGAGCGCGCCGCGGAGCTCAACGCCGGGATGGGCCGTCCGCGCGGGGTGGCGCTCCAGGAGTACCTGATCGGGCGGTCCCTGCACCGCCTAGGCCGGGACGACGAGGCGCTGCACTCGTTGCGCGGCGCCCTGGACCGGCTCACCGCCTTCCCCGACGACCGGCGCACCCCGGCGCGGATCTCCACCGCCATCGGCCGCATCCACCTGGCCCGGGGGGAACACGAGCAGGCGCTGGCCGCGCTGGAACCCGCGATCGCGTCGGTGCGCGGCCGCGGTGCCTCCTTCGACCTCGCCGAACCGCTGGTGCTGCTGGCCGACGCGCTGACCGCCCTCGGCCGCCCCGGGGCCCGGCCGCTGCTGGAGGAGGCGCTGACGATCTACGACCAGGCGGGCAGCGCCGAGGCCGAGCGGGTGCGGCAGCGGCTCACGGACTGAACGGCTCCACCGGTTCGGTCCGCACCGGCCAGTCCGGTTCGGGCAGGTCGAGCAGCCGGTAGAGCAGGGCGCGCAGCCGGGCGGCGCTGCGCGGCCCGAAGGTCCGCTCGGCCAGCTCGCCGTGCCCGGGCAGCGGGGCGGCGGCGTCGACGGCCGCGCGGCTCGGGGTGCTGAGGCGCTCGGCCCGCCGCCCGATCAGCTCCGCCGACGAGCCCGGCACCAGCTCGTGCCCGCCGAACGCGCCCAGCAGCAGGCGCTTGCCCAGTGCGGCGGCGTAGCAGGTCAGCGAGCCGTGGTCGGAGATGACGACGTCGGCCGCGACCATCGCCGCCTGCCACGCGCGCAGCGGCGGCACCAGCAGCAGACCGCCCGCCCGCGCCCGCCTGGTCCACAGTTCCAGCTGCATCCGGGTGTGCCGGGTCCAGACGTTCGGGTGCAGCACCAGGGCGACCTGGTAGCGCTCCGGCGGCAGCAGGTCGACGAGCTCGGCGGCGAGCCCGCCGCGGGCGCCGAACAGCGAGTGCTCGCCCCAGGTGGAGGCCAGCAGCACCAGCGTGCGGTCCCCGGTGCCCAGCTCGCGCCGGTAGTGCTCGCGCATCGGCAGGCTCGCGGCGAGCCGGTCGTAGCAGGGATCGCCGACCACCTCCGCGCGCGGCACCGCCTCCGGGCAGCTCCGGCGCAGCACGGCGACCTGGTCCTGGTGGGCCAGGCCGACGGCGGTGGGCACCACCCGGCCGCCGTGCAGGAGCTGCGTCCGCGACAGGCCGGAGACCTCGGGGGAGTGGCCGTGCTCGGTGGCGCGGAGCTTCGCGTGGCCCGCGCCGTGCGGCAGCGTCACCAGCGGGATGCCGAGCTCGTGCAGGGCGCCGTTGCTGCTCGGGGAGAGCGCGAGGTCGAACCGCCCCGCCTGCGACCAGGCCACCTCCGGGACGCCCGCCGCGCGCAACGCCGTGCCGAGGTCCGCGCCGAACGGCGATCCGGCCGCGACCGCGAACCGCGTCTCCACCCGCAGGTCGTCGGCGAGCACCGGCAGCACGTCGAGCAGCCGGTCCAGCGCGGTCAGCGTCCGCACCACCCCGAGCACCGCGCGCTCCGGCCGGACGGTGTCCCACCTGCTCATGCCGCCCACCGGCGCTTCCGGGTTCCGGGTTCCGGGTTCCGGGTTCCGGGTTCCGGGTTCCGGGTTCCGGGTTCCGGGTTCCGGGTTCCGGGTTCCGGGTTCCGGGTTCCGGGTTCCGGGAAGGGTGGACCCTAGCGGTTCGCTCGACGGTCCGGAAGGCACCGGAGGAGTGTAGTTCTCACTCGATGGTGGGCTGGGAGGTGCTGGTGTCGATCTCCACCCGGTCCCGGCCGCCGCGCTTGGCCCGGTACAGGGCGATGTCGGCCGCGGCGAACAGGTGTTTCAGCTCGCGCGGACCGCCCGCCACGCCGATGCTCACCGTCGGCGGCTCCATGGTCCGGCCCAGGGCGAGCTGCCAGTCGTGGGCGTGCACGGCGTCGCGGATGCGCTCGGCCAGCACCGGGCCCGCCCGCCGCCGGTGGTCGTCGTCGGCGAGCAGCACGACGAACTCGTCCCCG
Organism: Saccharopolyspora cebuensis; assembly: GCF_039542665.1. Classification (NCBI taxonomy): domain Bacteria; kingdom Bacillati; phylum Actinomycetota; class Actinomycetes; order Pseudonocardiales; family Pseudonocardiaceae; genus Saccharopolyspora; species Saccharopolyspora cebuensis. The sequence goes on along the minus strand of NZ_BAABII010000018.1, from coordinate 63,330 downwards.
GCCCACCGGCAGATCAGGTCGTCGGTGCGCGCCACCGCCCGCAGCAGCCCGGCGAGCTCCTGCAGCACCACGTCACCGGAGGTGTGGCCGCCGCGATCGTTGATCTCCTTGAACCCGTCCACGTCGAGCATGATCAGCCACATGCCGAGGCCGTCGCCCTCGGCGCGCTCCAGCAGCGGCGGGCCGAAGCGCTCGAACCCGCGCCGGTTCGCCGTCCCGGTGAGCGGGTCGCGCACCGCCGCCTCGTGCGCGGCCATCGCCATCCGCTGCGCGTGCGCCGCGACCCGCCGCTGCTCCAGGGCCTGACCGAGCCCGGTCTGCAACGCCTCCACGGCCACCGCGCCCGCCGCGACGCTGCGCCGCAGCGCGGCGGTCTCCCCGACGGGGTCCTCCAGCAGCTCGCAGATCCCGGTGAGCTCCGCGGCGAACCGCCTCATCAGCAGCGTGTCCCGGATGCGCTCGGCCCCGTCGAGCGCCCGGCTGGCGTAGGTCCGCGCGTCGCGCAGCTCGTGGCGGTCGCGGGCGACCACCGCCAGCACCCAGTCGGCCACCGCGGTGGTGAACCAGTGCTGGGCGGATCCCGCGCGCGCCAGGGCCCGCTCGGCGCAGCGCTCGGCCGCCGCCGGCTCACCGGTGCCCGCCAGCGCGCGGGCCAGCCCGGCCAGCGAGGTCCGCTTGACCTGGCCCGGGGACGCCAGCTCGTGCGACTCGGCGAGCACTTCCCGGGCCCGCCCGAAGTGCTCGGCGGGATCGGCGTCGAGGCCGCGGAAGATCCGGGCGGTGCCCTCCCGGCACAGGCAGTGGGCGAGGGCGTCGGGGTCACCGCAGCCGCGGGCCTGCTGGACGCCGAGGACCATCAGGTCCAGCGCCGGTCCGCGGTGCCCGATGACCTCCATCAGCCAGCCGAGCATGCTGGTGGTGTGCGCGCCGGCCGGGCCGGGCGGGTGGTCGACGTCGAACTCGGTCCAGCCGTCGGCGGCGAGTTCCAGCGCGGTCACCACCCGCCCGAGCCGCCAGGCCAGCAGGGCCCGGTTCACCAGCACCGTGGAGCGGTTCCACTGCTCGGCGACCCGGTCCTGCCCGGCGGCGATGAGCTGGTCGAACGCGATGTCGGCGGCGGAGAGCCGACCGGCGTCCAGCAGCAGCCGCACCTGCCGGTCCTGGGCCGGCAGGTGCCCGGCCAACAGCGGTACGTCCTGCGGCACCACGCCCCCGCGGCGTTCGGGTGAGCGCGATCACCGCACGTGACCGCGCTGGTACGTCTCGTAGTGAACCACGTCTTCCAGCGGCAGTCGACGTCGCCAGCCGTGCCGCTCCAGGTCCGGCGCGGTCGCGAGTTCGCGGACCGGGCCGAGGCACAGCCACGCCACCGGGCGCACCCCGCCGGGGATGTCCAGCAGCCTGCGCAGGAACTCCTCGCGGTAGAAGCTGACCCAGCCGACGCCGAGCCCTTCCGCGGTCGCCGACAGCCAGAGGTTCTGGATCGACAGGCACACCGAGTACAGCCCGGCGTCGGCGATGGCGTGCCTGCCCAGCACCTGCGGCGAGCCGCGCTCGGCGTCGTAGGTGACGACCACGCCCAGCGAGGACTCGACGATGCCCTCGACCTTGATCCGGGAGAAGGTGTCGGCCCGCTCGCCGGTGAGGTCGGCGGCGAAGACGCTGCGCTCGGCGAGGACGTGCTCCTTGAACGCCCGGCGGGTGGCCTCGGAGCGGACCAGCACGAAGTCCCACGGCTGGGACAGGCCGACGCTGGGCGCCCGGTGGGCGGCGGTGAGCACGCGGTGCAGCACGTCGTCGGGGACCGGTCCGCCGGTGAACTCGGAGCGCACGTCGCGGCGCCGGTTGATCACGTCGTAGAGGTCGGAGGGGTTCGGGGTCGCGCTGCTCATCCGGCCCATCCTGCCGCAGCGGCCCGGGAATCCGGCCGGTGATCTCCGCCGCACCCGACGTTCGCCGGTCCGGGTGGCCGGGTAGCCGGGGAGGTGGACGCCGCCGGTACGGTGTCAGGTGAAAACGGTTATCAACATCAGGTGCCTCGCGGGGCACCGGAGGGGAGACGCGGTGAAGCGCGACATGCACCCCGACTACCACCCGGTCGTCTACCGGGACCGCGCCACCGGCGAGCAGTTCCTGACCCGCTCGACCGAGACGTCCCGGGATTCCGTCGAGTGGGAGGACGGCAACACCTACCCGCTGGTCGTGGTGGACATCAGCGCGTACTCGCACCCGTTCTGGACCGGCAAGAGCACGCTGCTGGACACCGCGGGCAACGTCGAGAAGTTCCGCCGCCGCTACGGCGACCGGGCCCGCCCGCCGAGGCGCTGACCGCGGGGGACCGGGGCTCCGCCACCGGTACCGCGGGCGGGCTCTCAGCTCGTTCTCAGGGCTTCGGGTAAGACTGGGCCCATGCGCATCCTCGTCGTCGACGACGATCGAGCCGTGCGCGAGTCCCTGCGGAGGTCGTTGCAGTTCAACGGTTACCAGGTCGAGCTCGCCGCGGACGGTCAACAGGCCCTGGACTCCCTGGCGGGCAGCAGACCGGACGCCCTGGTCCTCGACGTGATGATGCCCCGGCTGGACGGCCTGGAGGTGGCCCGGCGGCTGCGCAGCGCCGGTGACGACCTGCCGATCCTGGTGCTCACCGCCCGCGACGCGGTCTCCGACCGGGTGGCGGGCCTGGACGCGGGCGCCGACGACTACCTGCCCAAGCCGTTCGCGCTGGAGGAGCTGCTCGCGCGGTTGCGCGCGCTGCTGCGCCGGGCCGCGCCGCCGGAGGACGGGGCCGGGGCCGGTCCGGCGCCGCTGCGCTTCGCCGACCTGGAGCTGGACCCGGGCACCCGGGAGGTCCGCCGGGGCGAGCGGTCGATCAGCCTCACCCGGACCGAGTTCGCGCTGCTGGAACTGCTCATGGCGCACCCCAAGCAGGTGCTCACCCGCAGCAGGCTGCTGGAGGACGTCTGGGGCTACGACTTCCCGACCTCGGGCAACGCCCTGGAGGTCTACATCGGCTACCTGCGGCGCAAGACCGAGGCCGAGGGTGAGCCGCGGCTGATCCACACCGTGCGCGGGGTGGGCTACGTGCTCCGCGAGACGCCGCCGTGACCAGCTCCGCACCGCCGCCGCCCGACCTGCTGGCCCCCGACGGACCGGGCAACAGCCGGTTCCAGCGGGTGTCCCTGCGCAACCGGGTGACCTGGCTCGCCGCGATCTGCGTGGCGGGCGCGGTCGCGCTGGTGTCGGTGGCCGCCTTCCTCACCGTGCACGACAGCCTCTACGAGCAGGTGGACGACAACCTCACCGAGCGCGCGGTGGAGGCCGCGCACGGCCCGCTGGTGCGCACCCCCGACCTGCAGCAGGTGCCGGTCGCCTTCTACAACGCGGCGAACTTCAAGATCAGCGTGCTGTTCGCCAACGGCACCGAGGTGCACCCGCCGGACGTCGACAGCCGCAGCCGGCCGCCCACCAGCTACCAGGAGCTCGCGGTCGCCCGCGGCGAGATCGCGGAGTCGCTGCGCACCGACGAGCGCACCAACAGCCGGATCGTCGCGGTGCCCACCGGGGCCGGCGGCGCGGCCGTGGTCATGTCCACCTCGCTGCGCCCGACGCAGCAGACGTTGGCGCAGCTCAGCGTGGTCCTGGTGGTGATGGGCGGGGCGGGCATCCTGCTCGCCGCCGCGGCGGGTACCACCGTCGCGCGGGCGGGCCTGCGCCCGGTGCAGCGGCTCACCGCCGCCACCGAGCGGGTCGCGCTCACCGGGGACCTGCGGCCCATCCCGGTCAGCGGGGACGACGAGCTGGCCCGCCTGACCACCAGCTTCAACCGGATGCTCGGCGCGCTGGCCGAGTCGCAGGAGCGCCAGCGGCGGCTGGTCGCCGACGCCGGGCACGAGCTGCGCACCCCGCTGACCTCGCTGCGCACCAACCTCGAACTGCTGATGGCCTCGGCCCGGCCGGACGCCCCGGAGCTGTCCGAGCAGGACCGCGACGAGATGTTCGCCGACGTCCAGGCCCAGGTCACCGAGCTGTCCGCGCTGGTCGGCGACCTGGTGGAGCTGGCCCGCGAGGACACCCCGCAGGTGGTGCACGAGCCGGTGGACCTCGTGGAGGTCGTCGAGCGCGCGCTGAGCCGGGCGCAGCGCCGCGCCCAGCGGGTCGAGTTCGACGTCCGGCTGCACCCGTGGCGGATGATGGGCGACGCCACCGCGCTGGAGCGCGCGGTGCTCAACCTGCTGGACAACGGGGCCAAGTGGAGCCCGGAGGGGGCGACCGTGCGGGTCGAGCTGCGGCCGGACCCGGGCGCCCGGCACACCGTCCTGGAGGTCGCCGACGCCGGTCCGGGCATCGCGCCCGGCGACCGGCCGTACGTGTTCGAGCGGTTCTACCGGTCCTCGGACGCCCGCACGTTGCCCGGTTCGGGGCTCGGGCTGTCCATCGTCAAGCAGGTCGCCGAGCGTCACGGCGGTGCGGTGTGGGCCGGGGAGGCTCCGGAGGGTGGCGCGCTGCTGCGCATGACACTCCCCGGTCGTGTCCCGGATATCCAACAGCACTGAACATCCGATACGCATCGTGATCAACAAGGAGCCGTACATCCCTGTTGGGGTGTGCGGGTACTGTTGGTTCGTGTTGACTTGACGGTGCAAGGAGTGCTTTCGGTCGCTGCCGACCGGAGGGGCTCCGACGACGGCGCGGGTCCGGCGGGGTCCGCGCACGGATGAGGTGGGTGTGCTCGCACGGCAACGCCAGGACGTGATCCTCGACGAGATCCGGCGGACCGGCGCGGTGCAGGTCAGCGACCTGGTCACGCGGCTCGGCGTCTCGGACATGACGATCCGCCGGGACCTCGACGCGCTGGCCCGGCGCGGCCTGGTGGAGAAGGTCTACGGCGGGGCGACCTCGATGATCGGGCGCAGCACCGACGAGCCCGGCTTCGAGGCCAAGTCGGTGCGCCAGCTCGCCGAGAAGGAGGCCATCGCGCGGCTCGCCGCCGAGCAGATCCGGCCCGGCACCGCCATCGGCCTGACCGCCGGGACGACCACCTGGACGCTGGCCCGGCACCTCGACGAGATCCCCGACCTGACCGTGGTCACCAACTCGGTGCGGGTGGCCGACGCCCTCCAGCAGCGCGGCCGGACCGACCGGGCGGTGGTGCTCACCGGCGGCGTGCGGACCCCCTCCGACGCGCTGGTCGGGCCGGTGGCGGTGAAGTCGCTGCGCTCGCTGCACCTGGACCTGGTGTTCCTCGGCGTGCACGGGATGGCGCCGCGCGCCGGGTTCACCACCCCGAACCTCAACGAGGGCGAGACCAACCGGGCCTTCGCCGAAGCGGCCGGGCGCCTGGTGGTGGTCGCCGACAGCTCCAAGTGGTCGACCGTGGGCATATCCACCATCGTCGACTTCGCCGAGGCCGACCTGCTGATCAGCGACGACGGATTGGCGGCCGAGGCCCGCACCGCGCTGTCCGAGCAGGTCGAGCTGCTGCTCGCCGAGGTCACCGAGCAGGAGGAGGAAGCGTGAAGCGCACCGCCCGGCGGCTGGCCGACGGCCGCGAGATCATCTACTTCGACGCCGACCCGGACGCGCGGCGGGACGCCGAGGACCAGCGCGACCTCCCGCCGCAGGCCCCGGCCTCGGAGATGCGGCGCGATCCGCTCACCGGCGAGTGGGTCGCCATCGCCGCGCACCGGCAGTCGCGGACCTACAAGCCGCCGGTCGAGCTGTGCCCGCTGTGCCCGAGCCGTCCCGGCCGGCCCACCGAGATCCCCGAGGACGACTACGACGTGGTCGTGTTCGAGAACCAGTTCCCGTCCTTGGCCCAGGACATCCCGGGGACGGCGGGGACGGTCGCCGGGATGCCGATGGTGCCCGCGGCCCCGGCCACCGGTCGCTGCGAGGTGGTCTGCTTCACCTCCGACCACGACTCGAAGTTCGGGGCCCTGAGCCGGGCGCAGGCGCGGCAGGTCGTCGACGTGTGGGCGGACCGCACCGAGGCGTTGGGGCGGCTCCCCGGCGTCGAGGAGGTCTTCTGCTTCGAGAACCGCGGCGAGGAGATCGGCGTCACGCTCTCGCACCCGCACGGCCAGATCTACGGCTACCCGTTCGTCACGCCCAGGACCGGCAAGGAGCTGCGGGCCGCCGAGCGCTACCGCGACGAGCACGGCCGCGACCTGCTCGGCGACGTGCTCGCCGCCGAGCGCGCCGAGGGCACGCGGATCGTGCTGGACTCCGAGCACTGGACCGCCTACGTGCCCGCCGCCGCGCGCTGGCCCGTCGAGGTCCACCTCGCCCCGCGCCGCCGGGTGCCGGACCTCCCGGCGCTCGACGACGCCGAGCGGGACGACTTCGCCGCGACCTACCTGGAGGTGCTGCGGCGGCTGGACGGCCTCTACGACCGGCCGCTGCCCTACATCGCCGCCTGGCACCAGGCACCGGTGCGCACCAGCCGCGACCTGGCCTGGTTGCACCTGGAGCTGTTCTCCATCAGGCGGTCGGCGGACAAGCTGAAGTACCTCGCGGGTTCCGAGTCCGGCATGGGAGTGTGGATCAACGACGTGACGCCGGAGCAGATGGCCGACCGGTTGCGATGACCGGGGCGTTTCCCGGGTACCTCCCAGGCGGATCTCAGGCGCTTCTCAGACCCGGCGTGGAAAGTGGAGGACATGAACGACCAGACCCCGGGATCGTCCGGCAGGAAGCCGGAGGAACCGCAGCACGAGGGCACGCCCGCGGGCGGCGCGAATCCTGCCGGGGTGCCGCCTGCCGCCGACCAGCCCGGACCGCAGGAGCCGTCCCAGGCCCAGGCGGGGGAGCAGCCCGGACTCGGACAGCCCCCGGCGGGCGACTCCGGCGCCGGGCAGCACGCGGCGGGTGACCCCGCGGCGCGGAGCCCGTACCAGCCGACGAACCCCTACCAGCAGCCCCACTACCCCGAACAGGGCCAGTACGCCGAGCAGGCCCAGTACCGGGAGCAGGGCCAGTACCCGGGGCAGCCGCAGCAGCCTGGCCAGCCGCAGCAACCTGGGCAGGTGCCGCACCCGGGGCAGGCCCAGCACCCGGAGCAGGCCGGTCAGCAGACCCAGCAGTTCGCCCAGCCGGGCGGGCGGTGGGCGCCCGGCTACCAGCAGCAGGGTTACCAGCAGTACCCGGGGATGACGCCGGTGCAGGCCGCGGAGCGCCCGTCGCGCAAGCCGCGCGGGATCGCCGTGGGCCTCATCGCGGCCTCCCTGGTCGCGGCCCTGGTCGGCGGTGGCGTCGGCGGTTACGTCGGGTACCAGTTCGGCGGTTCCGGCGACTCCAGCATCACCTCGCTCGACCAGCAGCGCCCGGCCCGCAGCGCGAGCACCGCGCCGCAGGGCTCGGTGCAGGCGGTGGCCGACAAGGTGCTGCCGAGCGTGGTGCAGCTCCAGGTGTCCTCGATGCAGGGCTCCGGCGAGGGGTCGGGCATCGTGCTCAGCGAGGACGGCTACATCCTCACCAACAACCACGTGGTCGAGGCGGGTGCGAACGGCCAGGTCACCGCGCTGTTCCACGACAACCGCACCGCTCCGGTGCGGATCGTCGGCACCGACCCGAACTCCGACCTCGCCGTGGTCAAGGCCGACATCACCGGGTTGCAGCCCGCCGAGCTCGGCCGCAGCGACGACCTCCCGGTCGGCGCCCCGGTCGTCGCGATCGGTTCGCCCTTCGGCCTTTCCGGCACCGTGACCAGCGGGATCATCAGCGCGAAGGACCGCCCGGTGCGGGCGGGCGGCGAGCGCGGCGCCGAGTCCAGCGTGCTCAACGCGCTGCAGACCGACGCCGCGATCAACCCCGGCAACTCCGGCGGTCCGCTGGTGGACATGGACGGCCGCGTGGTCGGGATCAACTCGGCGATCTACAGCCCCGGCAGCAGCCAGCAGCAGGCGGGCTCGGTCGGGCTCGGGTTCGCGATCCCGATCGACCAGGCCAAGCGCATCGCCGAGGAGCTGAAGAACACCGGCAAGGCGTCGCAGACCACCCTCGGCGTGCGGATCACCACCGGCCAGGCGCCCGGTGCGCTGGTCGTCGACGTGACCCCCGGAGGCGCGGCCGAGCAGGCGGGCATCCGCGGCGGTGACCTGATCACGAAGATCAACGACCGGGCGATCCAGGACCCGGATGCGCTCATCGCGGCGGTGCGCTCCCACGCGCCGGGGGAGAAGGTGACCGTCACGGTCAGCGGGCCCGGTGGGGAACGCACCACCGAGGTCACGCTGAGCGGGCAGTGATGGGGGATCGGCCCGCGGTCGTCGCGGGCCTCCTCGACCGCGCCGCCCGGGAGTTCCGGCGGTGCGGTCGAGGCGCGGCTCTGGCCGGTCCGCGACGGACCGGCCGACCAGCTCGTGAGGAGAAATGCGAAGCATGTCCGACATGACACGTTCCGCCGTACCGGATCGGGTGCCGAGGCTGCTCGACCTCAACGGCCCCGTCGAGCCGGGCGGCACGACGGATCTGACCGCCGATGCGCTTGCCACTACCGTTACCGGCATGGAACGCAGCGCGCAGCGACTGGGGCGGGCTCTGGTGGTCGTGGTCGACGACCGGATCGCCCAGGGGGAACAGGACGACGGCATCGGTCCGCTGGTGACCGAACTGCTGGAGGAGGCCGGGTTCATCGTCGACGGCACGGTGGCGGTGGCCGGCGAGACGGTCGACATCCGCAACGCGCTGAACACCGCCGTCATCGGCGGCGTGGACGTGGTGATCACGATCGGCGGGACCGGTGTCTCGCCGCGCGACGTCACGCCCGACGCGACGGCAGGGGTGCTGGACCGGCCGATCCCGGGCATCGCGGAGGCCCTGCGGGCGTCCGGGCTGGCCGCCGGGGCGGTCGACGCGGGGGTCTCCCGCGGTCTCGTCGGCGTGTCCGGCAGCACCCTGGTGGTGAACCTGGCGCCGTCGCGCTCGGCGGTCCGCGACGGCATGGCGACGCTGAGCCCGCTGGTGGCCCACGTCATCGAACAGCTCTCGGGGCTCGACACTCCCTGACCGCCGCGCCACCCGCCCCGTCGGGTGGCCTGCCGAATCGAGCCCTGCCGAACCGAACGAGGGGTGCCTCCCACCGGCCCCGGTGGGAGGCACCCCTCGCGTGCCGGGGACGTCAGCTCGGGCGGTTCGGCTGGTCCGGTCCCGGTCCCTCGGTCCCGCCGCGGCCCTCGGTCCCGCCGCCCTTGTCGTCGCGGTTGATCGCCTTCTCGACCTTGCCGCTGACGTTCTCGATCTTGTCGTGGTACTTGCCACCGGTGGCTTCGTCGAGGCGCGTCTTCGCGGCGTCCAAGCCCTTGGAGGCTCCGGGGCCCGCCTTGTCCATCGCCTGGTTGGCCAGGTCCTTCGCCTTGTCGAACAGTCCCATCTCAATCCTCCGGTGTCGACGACGGTGATCGCCGAGCCCGGCGATCACCCGGCCTCCCCCTCCACCTTAGCCGCGAATCGGGCAGGGCCGCCGGAACCGCCGTGGCCGGGACGGTTCGCCCCGGAGGACAATCGGGGACGTGGCAGATGAGCAGAAGCCCGATTGGGAGCGGCGGCGCAGGCTGGCCGAGGTCTTCGGCGACGTCCTGCCGGACACCACCTCCGATGAGCGCGCGGAGGAACGTCCCGGCGGCGACGACCGCGAGCGCTGGTACCGCGAGAACCGGCCGCCGCACCACGGCTCCCGCTAGGGGCTCCCGCTAGGGGCTCCGGCTAGGGGCTCCCGCTAGGACCGGACTCGCCGGGCCTGGCCGCGCTGCCCGCCGGGCCACCGCTCCGGGCGGTGTCGGCGCCGAAGGGGCCCACCAGGCCGCTCCCGCCCGCGCTGGGCGTCCAGCCGCGACCCGGCGACGCGAACCTCCGTCACCCGGCACCGCCGCCCCGTCCCCGCACCCCGGCTCCGGAGTGACGTGCCCGGCGCGCCGTGCCTGACAGGTCGTGCCCGGCGTGACGGGTCCGGCGCCGGGCGGGTCGCGACGTGTCCGGCGGCGCGCACCTCGGGTGCCGTTCCGCGTTCCGCGGTGTCGGGCGCGGTGGTCCGGTCCCGAGGTCGCGCCGGTGGGTCAGGAGCGGTTGCCGTTGCCGCTGGTGGCCCCGGCGGTGGTCTTCTGCTGCTGCTGGTCGTCGTCCTCCTCGGACGCGAGGCCGGAGATCTCCGGCAGGCCCTGCTGGCGGCGGAGGAGGTCGCGGATCTCCAGGAGGAGCTCCACGTCGGTGGGCTCGGCCGGGCCCTCGTCCTCACCCTTCTTGCGCCGGTCCTGGATCCGCTTCATCGGCATGACGAAGAGGAAGTAGACGACGCCCGCGGTGATGAAGAAGGTGATGAAGGCGTTGATCACCGCCGCGATGTCGATCATCGACGCCGCGTTGCCCTCGCGGAGCTGCACCGTCAGGCCCGTGACGTTCCCGCCGCCCGCGGCCGCGATCACCGGCTTGATGATGCTCGTGGTGAAGGCGGTGACCAGAGCGGTGAACGCGCTGCCGACGACCACCGCGACGGCCAGGTCGATCACGTTGCCGCGCATCAGGAAGTCCTTGAAGCCCTTGAGCACGTCCGCGCTCCTCTCTCCTCGGTGCCGGGGCATGGTCCCCCGAATTCCGGCGCGCCGCTGATCAGCGCGTCGTGGATTGCTCAGCGGAGCGTAACGGTCACCGATCGGGTGAGAGCCGTCGCGGCCACCTCCGCGGCCTCCGCCGCGGGCAACCCCACGACGATGAGCCGGTCCTGGTCGGTGCTGCTCGCGTCGGGCGGCACGGTGAGCACCGGCGCGCGTTCGGCCAGCACGTGCGCCCCGCCGCCGTCGGTCCCGGAGGTGACGATGTCCACCCGCCGCCCGGGCCGCACGAACTCCGCGACCTCGGGGTCGGCCAACCGGATCGGGACCGAGGCCAGGCCGCCCGGTGGTGACGGACCGGCGAGCCGCAGCGAGGTGAGCGGTTCGCCCCGCCCCGCACCGGTGGCCAGCACGTGCCCCGCGGCGGACCGGTGCTCGTGCAGGGCGCCGGTCGGCACCAGGTCGGCGGGCATCTCGCGCAGCACCAGGTCGTCCGGGTCGAGCACGTGGCCGGGTTCGAGGTCCGCGGCGGCGACCAGCACCGGCACCGTCCGCTCGGCAGGCCCGTGGCCCGCGCGCATCGCCGCGATGGCGGCCAGCGCGAGCAGCAGCACCGCCGCGACGCGGCGCAGCAGGAGCAGTCGTGCGGCGCGCCCGCCGAGCCGCAGCGCGCCCATCCGGTCCCGCAGCCACGCGGCCGAGTTCCTGGTCATGGTCCCTCCCGAGGTCGATCCGTCGAGATCAACGGTAGGGAGGCGGCGAACCGGGCGGAAAGCTCGATTTCCGAATCTGTGGACAACTCGGACGCCTGTGGACAACGTTTTCCGGAAACGTCATCGCGGTCCGGACATGCGTCATCGCCGACCGCATGTCCGCGGCCGGCGATCGGGTGGCGCGATCAGGAGGCGGTGCTGCTCGCCGGGGTCGAGGACGACGTGCTGCTGGAGCTGGACGAGCCGGAGCCGGACGAGCTCGACGAGGCGGAGTCCTTCGACGCGGACCCGGACGACTCGCCGGAGCCGGAACCCGAGCCGGAGCCCGAGTCCGACGACGCGGACGAGCTCGACGACGAGGAACCGGCGGACGAGCGGTTGTCGGTGCGGTAGAAGCCGCTGCCCTTGAAGACGATGCCCACGGCGTTGAACAGCTTGCGCAGCCGGCCCTGGCACTCCGGGCACGTGGTGAGCGAGTCCTCGCTGAAGGACTGCACCGCTTCGAAGCGGTGGTCGCACGCGGTGCAGGCGTACTGGTAAGTGGGCACGGCCGTGACCTCCGACGTCATCGTGTTGGCACTCGACAGGCGGGAGTGCCAACACGATGATGCGGTACGTCACCGTCCCGGCGCAAACACGCCTACGTCACATCGGCAGCCCGCGCACCCCGGAACCCGGCGTGAGCACGGCGGTCATCCGCACGTCGTGCGGTTCGCCGGGCAGCTCCGGCACGAACTCCGGATCGCGCACCACGCCGATCAGCGCCGCCCCCGGCGCGGTCAGCGGCAGCGAGCGGTCGTAGTGCCCGGCGCCCCGGCCCAGCCGGACGCCGCGGTGGTCGATGCCGAGGGCGGGCACCAGCACGGCCCCGGCCACGCCGACGGCTTCGGCGCCGAGCCGCGGGCCGGTCGGTTCGAGCAGGCCGAAGCGGGCGGGTGCCAGCGACTCCGGACCGGTGTAGTCCGCCCAGTCCAGCGGGCGGGCTCCCGTCACGACGGGCAGCAGCACCCGGCGTCCGGCCGCGCGCAGGGCGTCCAGCAGGTCCAGCGAACCCGGCTCCGACGTCACCGGCACGTAGGCCGCGACGACGCCGGTGCCGCGCTCGTCGGCCCAGCTCAGGGCGGCGTCGCGGAGCGCGGCGGCGTCCGCCGAACGGGTGGTTTCCGGGACCTCGGCACGCCGTCGCAGCAGCGCCCGCCGCCACTCGTCCTTGGCCGCGTGCGGTTCCTCCAGCGAGCTCACAGCCCTACCTTAAAGAAGCCCGATAGGCTCCCGTCATGAGCAGCGCGACGAGCACGCCCCCCGCTTTCCGCACCGCCATCGTGCCCGCCGCCGGGCTGGGAACCCGCTTCCTGCCGACGACCAAGGCGGTGCCCAAGGAGTTGCTCCCGGTGGTGGCGACGCCGGGCATCGAGCTGGTCGCCGCGGAGGCGGCCGAAGCCGGAGCGGAACGACTGGTGATCGTGACCTCGCCGGACAAGGAGGCGGTCGCCGACTACTTCAAGCCGCAGCCCGAGCTGGAGCGGACCCTGGCCGACCGGGGCAAGGACGACCTGCTGGACAAGGTCCGCCGCGGTCCGGACCTGATCAGCGCCGAGATCGCCCTGCAGCGCAGCGCGCTGGGCCTCGGCCACGCGGTCGGGTGCGCGGAACCGAACCTCACCGCCGACGACGAGGCGGTGGCCGTGCTGCTGCCCGACGACCTGGTGCTGCCGAACGGGGTGCTCACCCGGATGGCCGAGGTCCGGGCCCGGTACGGCGGCAGCGTGCTGTGCGCGTTCGACGTGCCGCGGGAGAACGTCTCCTCCTACGGTGTCTTCGAGGTCGACGACACCGAGGACGCCGACGTCAAGGGCGTGCGGGGCATGGTCGAGAAGCCCGCGCCCGAGGACGCGCCGTCCTCGCTGGCCGCCGCCGGGCGGTACCTGCTGGACCGCGCGGTGTTCGAGGCGCTGGGCCGGATCGAGCCGGGCGCCGGTGGTGAGCTCCAGCTCACCGATGCCGTAGCGTTGTTGATCTCCGAAGGCCACCCGGTCCACGTCGTCGTCCACCGAGGTACCCGACACGACTTGGGAAATCCTGGCGCTTTCCTCAAAGCTGCGGTGGACTTCGCCCTGGAGGACCCGGAGCACGGGCCGGGCCTGCGGGAGTGGCTCGTGGAGCGGATGAGCAGGAGCTGAGCCCGACGAGGGCAGCGGAAGAGGGGCGACACCATGAGGTCTGTGGACGAGCAGCTCGCGCGCGTGCTGACGGCGGCCGTCCGACCCGCGCCGGTGCGGGTGGCGATCTCGGAGTCGCAGGGACTGCTGTGCGCCGAGGAGGTCGTCGCCGAGCAGGCGATGCCGGGGTTCGACCAGGCCGCCGTGGACGGCTACGCGGTGCGCAGCGTCGACGTGCAGGCGGCGGGCGAGCAGGAATGCGCGCTGCCGGTGGTCGGCGAGGTCCCGGTCGGCTCCCGCCAACCCCGCCGGTTGCAGCCGGGGCAGGCGGTCCGGGTGGACACCGGCGCGCCGCTGCCGACGCTGGCCGATGCGGTGGTCCCGCTGCGCTACACCGACGAGCACCCGGCGCGGGTGGCGGTCCGCGAGTCGGTGCCGTCGGCGGCGTTCGTCCGCCGCACCGGCGAGGACGTGCAGATCGGTGACATCGCGGTGCGGCGCGGGGCCCCGATCGGCTCGGCGCAGGTCGGGCTGCTCGCCGCCGTGGGGAAGAGCAAGGTGCTGGTCCACCCGCGACCGCGGGTGTCGGTCCTGTCCCTCGGCGACGAGCTGGTGGACGTCGACCGCACGCCCGGCCAGGGCCAGGTCTACGACGTGAACTCCTACGCGCTGGCCGCCGCCGCGCGCGACGCCGGGGCCGAGGTGGCCCGGGTCGGCGTGGTCGGCGGGGACGCGAAGCGGCTGCGCGAGGTCGTGGAGGGACGGCTGCTGCTGTCCGAGATCGTGGTGATCGCCGGTGCGGCGGGCGGTTCGGCGGGCGCGGGCGTCCGCTCCGCGCTGGCCGACCTCGGCGAGCTCGACGTCACCCGGGTCGCGATGCACCCGGGCTCGGTCCAGGGCTTCGGCCGCCTGGGGCCGGACGAGGTGCCGACGTTCGTGCTGCCCGGCAACCCGGTCAGCGCGCTGGTCGTGTTCGAGGTGCTGGTCCGGCCGCTGATCCGCGCGGCGCTGGGCAAGACCAACCCGCACCGGCGGACCGTCGCGGCCAGCCTGCTCTCGCCGATCTCGTCGTCGAAGGGCCGCCGCGGCTACCTGCGCGGCCAGTTGCTGCGCGATCCGAACACCGGCGACTACCTGGTGCAGCCGCTGGGCACCTCGGGCACGCACCTGCTGGCGTCGCTGGCCGAGGCCAACAGCCTGATCGTGGTGGACGAGGACGTCGACGAGGTCGCCGCGGGCGAGGACGTGCCCGTCCAGTTCCTGTCCCAGCGCGGTTGAGCGGATGGCACCGGGGAGCGAACCCCAGCCGGTCGGACGCCACCCCGGCTGGCCGGTCGTCCTCGGGCCGCTGATCACCGCGGGCGGCTCGGTGGTGCTGCGACCGCCCCGGCTGCGCGACGCGAAGTCGTGGAGCCGGGCCCGGCTGCGGGACCGCGAGTACCTCCAGCGCTGGGAACCGACGTCGCCGGGCGGCTGGGAGGAGCGCAACGCCGCCGGCGCGTGGCCCGCCCAGTGGAGCACGCTGCGCGGGATGGGGCGGCGGGGCGAGGCGCTGCCGTTCACCATCACCGTCGAGGGCGAGTTCGCCGGGCAGCTCACGGTGGGCAACGTGGTGCGGGGCGCGCTGCGCTCCGGCTGGGTGGGGTACTGGGTGGCCGAGGAGGTCGCCGGCGGCGGGGTGGCCACCGCGGCGGTCGGGATGGTGGTGGACCACTGCTTCGGCCCGGTCGGCCTGCACCGGCTGGAGGCCACCGTGCGCCCGGAGAACCGGCCCAGCGTGCGGGTGCTGGAGAAGGTGGGGTTCCGCCGCGAGGGCCTGTTCGAGCGCTACCTCGACGTCGCCGGGGCCTGGCGGGACCACTACGTCTACGGGCTCACCGCGGAGGAGGTCGGGCCCGGTGTGGTGGCGGGGCTGGTGCGCTCCGGCCGGGCCCGCCGGAGCTGATCACCCGCGGTGATCGCCGTCCCCCCGACCGGACCTGGCCGATCGGGTGAATTCAGCGCCGCTCCGCCCGGTGGTCCCCGACACGCCGAAGTCGTCGCCGACGATGGTTGCGCCGATGGTGGGCCCCGCTGATCCGGACGTTCCGGACGCGATCGGCGTGCCTGCGAGACAGAAGTGACCGTTGTGGCTAGCGTGAGGACAGCACGCGCGTGCTTGCCGGTGGCCAGGGGGAGGTGGCGGGGCATGCCCAGCTCGTTGATCTTCGCCGCATTGGCGGTGGCGTGGCTGGTCGTGCTGGTGCCGATGTTCGCCCGCCGGCGCCAGGAGGTCTCCAAGACCGCCGACAGCGCGCTCGCCGCCCGCGTGGTCCGGCGGGGCGGCGGACGGCGTCCGGCGCGGCCCGGAGTCACGACTACCCGTGCCACGACAACCGACGAGGTGGAGGAGGCGTACCCGATGCCCGACACCGACCGGGACGACGCCGTCGAGGAGTTCGAGGACGAGCAGGCCGACTCGTGGCGGCCGGTCCACAGCGACGACGTGCGCGCCGGGCGGCGGTACCGGCCGGGCCGCGGCGGGTACGACCCGGAGGCCGCCGCGCTCGCGGCGCGCGCCAAGTACGCCCGGCGGCAGCGCATCGTCCTCACCATGCTGCTCGCCGCGGTCACCACGGCGGTCGTCGGCTGGCTGGTGTGGCCGGCGGTGTGGTGGCTGCACGCGATCGCCGACCTCGCGCTCATCGGGTACCTCACCTACCTGCGCCGCCAGGTCCGCATCGAGGAGGACATCCGCGACCGCCGGCTGGCCCGGATGAACGGCCGCGAGGACGACGAGGACGTCGAGTACGACGACGAGCTCATCGACGAGTACGAGCACGGGCGCGAGGACCTCGACGACCGCCGCCGCGCGGACGACCACGCCGTCCCGGTGGAGATCGACGACGAGGACCCGGTGTTCGACGAGCTCGACGAGCGCACCTGGCAGCCCTACCGCAGGGCCTCCGGCCAGTAGCGATGCGTTCGGAGGGGGTGCCTGACGGGCCGTTCCGCGGCCTTGCTAAGGTGTACTCACCGAACAGCAAGGGGCTGTAGCGCAGTTGGTAGCGCGTCTCGTTCGCATCGAGAAGGTCAGGGGTTCGATTCCCCTCAGCTCCACCAAATTAGTCATTGTACGAACCGCTCCTTTCGAGGCCGTTTCCGCTGGTGAGGCGGGAGCGGCCTCTTCGTTGTTTCGGGGCTGGGGGATGCGGAAGACCGGGACGAGTCGGTCTGGTCCGGTGATCTTGACTTGAGGTACCAGGGCTTCGATGAGGGCCTTGCGTTGGTTCGCGGTGCCGTCGGTGATGATCTCGTTGATGTGGTCGGCGACCTCGGTGAGCGTGGTCGCGTCGGGGGCGGTGGGCTGCTCGTCGAGGGCGGCGGCGAGTTCGTCACGGCGGGCACGAAGCTGTTTGGTCTGCTCGCGTAGGGCGGGGAGCCGGTCGGCGACCATTTCCTCGTCGAGGGTGCCGCGCTCGAACGCGGAGAGGTAGCGGTCGATCGCGGCGTTGACCTTGTTCATCTCGGTGTCGACCGCGGCGAGTTCGGCATGGCGGTCGGCGTGGCCTGCTTCGTGTTCTTGCTGGGCCATGCTGATCGCGTCGGTGATCAGGGCGTGTTGGTCGCGGTAGAAGTGTCCGAGCGCGTGGAGCACGGCGGCATCGACGTCATCGGCGTTCAGCCGCGGGGTGTCGCATGTGCTGGAGTCGTAGCGGGCGCGAGTGAAGCAGGTGTAGTAGCGGTAGGTCTTGCTCCGGCCAGTGGCGCGCGTGCCGAGCATGGCCTTGCTGCACTTGGGGCAGCGCATCCGGCCGGTGAGCATGTAGTCGTAACCGGAAGCGGCACGATGCGAATGGTCTTCGCCGCGTTCAGCCAGGATGCGTTCGGCGTGCTCGAACGTCTCGCTGTCGACGAGCGGAGCGTGGCAGTCCTCGACGGTGATGCCACGGAAGGCCAGCTCACCGATGTAGATGCGGTTGGACAGCACCCGGAGGACTTGGTAAGCGGACCAGGTTCCTCCGTTGGTTGTGCGGTGCCCGCGTTCGTTGAGCAGGGTGGCGATGGAGCTGGAGCCGAGCCGGTCTCGGGTGTAGCTGCGGAAGATGAGCCTGACGACTGCGGCTTCGTCGGCATGAGGAACAAGGCGGTGGGTTCCCTTGTCAACGGTGTAGCCAAAGGGACGGCGTCCGCCCTTCCACAAACCCTTGGCGGCCTTGCGTTCCATGCCGGCGATAACGCGCTCGATGATGCTGTCGCGCTCGAACTGAGCGAACATGCCCAGCATCTGCACCAGCATTCGGCCCATCGGGGTGGAGGTGTCAAACGGCTCGGTGGCGCTGCGGAATACCACTCCGAGCTGGTCCAGCTCATCGAGCAAAGTGACCGTGTCGCGCAGGTTCCGGGAGAACCGGTCGACCCGGTAGACCAGCAGCACATCGATGAGGCCCGCACGAGCCGCCTGCAGCGCACGTTGCAGGTCGGGGCGGTCGGTGGTGCCGCCGGAGGCGTCGTCGGAAAACCTCATCGCCACTTGCCAACCGGGCTGGGAGCCGACGTAGGAGTCCAGCCGCTCGTCTTGCACTTCGATCGAGTACGGCTGGTTCTCGTCGTCGGTGGAGCGCCGGGTGTAGATGCCCACCCGGACGGTGTCGAGGTCGTCGAGGCTGGCGGCTTTTTTCGTGCGTTGTGCGGTGGCGGATCGCGCCATCGACAAGACTCCCTTGCTGGACTGCGATGTGTAGCTTTCTCGACCGCCGAGGCCGGAAGGCTCGGCCTCGGCGGTTCGGGACGAGGCTGCGGGGCCTCACGTCACGCAGCGTCGGCGGCTTCGTCCGGACTGTGCTGCTGTGCGTGTTTCCATTGGTTGATCAACTCGGCCAGTGCGGTGACGGCGAGCCGGTACTGCTCGTCGGTCATCGGCGTGGTCTCGATGTGATCGATGTGAACCGTAACGCCGGCGCTGTCGGCGTCGCTGGTGAACGGGACCACAGTGTTCGGCTGCTGGTCTGCGCCGTCGTTGGTGTCGTCGTGGTCGATGTGGGGTTCGTCAGCGCACATGAGCGCACCTCCGAGCCCGCGAGCCCGCTGCTGAGCGGAAGGTCGCGGGTGCTGGTCGGCGGACTTGGGCGACCGTCGACGCAGCGGACACGACCCCAGCCGGGGCACCCGCGCCGGTACCCGGCGGGCTTGATGGGACGCGGGCACGCGCCATGACGCGCGCTGTGGTGGCTGGGGGTGTCGGCGCGGGCGATCGGTAGGGCTTCGACTCCCCGACTGCACTGGGGCACCCGTCGGGGCCAGCGATCAACCGACCGACTGGACCTCGGCGTCCCCGGCTCAGCTGGCGCGGGGACGGTCGACGCGGGGTCCAGATTCCGAAGCTGAGGATCGTGATCCTTCGGCGAAGTTCAGATCAGGGTCGTCGATCAGCTCACGAGTCACCGCCTTTCGCGATCGGCTGGACGGGTTCGGTGCGGCAAAGACGGCGCTCGGGTCACGCCGCCTCGGGCAGGTCGATGTCGGCGGGCTGGCTGCCAGCCAGTCGGCGCAGGGCGATGTCGTGGTAGTCGCTCCGCAGGTCGATGCCTCGGTAGAAGCGCCCCAACTGGCGGGCAGCCAGCCCAGTCGTGCCGGCGCCGGAGAACGGGTCGAGAACGTGGCCGCCCTCGGGGCATCCGGCAGCGATGCAGCGCCAGGGAAGGTCGATGGGAAACGGGGCGCAGTGCGCGTCTGGCAATGGCCGGGTCGACATCGACCACACATCGCCCGGATTCTTTCCGGGGGATCGTGGGCTCCACGGGGATTTGACCGTATGCGGCTTAGTGCCCCCGCGATGGTCTTTGCGATGGGCGGGACGTTCCTGCGAGAGAGGTTCAAGGACGCGGCTGGCGTCCACGTGGTAATCCGGCTGCTTGACCAAGAGGAAGACCATCTCATACCGCGAGGAAAATCGGTCCGTTGCGGGGTCAGGAATGCTGTTCGGCTTGTGCCACACAACCGCGTTCCGAATGATCCACCCTTGCTTTTGCAGATGGAGGGCAACGCGCCACGGAATGCCCATCAAGCTCTTGTGGCGAACCACCTCGCCGGATTCTCCGGGGCCGATCCTTCGGGTGCTTCCGGTGCCGCTGTTGTGATAACTGTATCCATCGCGAAGATTGAGCCAGAATGTTCCTTCCGGGCTGAGGAGACGTGCTATTTCCGCGCTTGCCTCGCCGAGCTTGTGAACGTATTCGTCGAGCGTTGACTCAAGCCCGTATTGCTTGTCTCGTGAAATCGCGCCGCACCGTCGGCAGTGCTTCTCAGTACGGGCGCGATGACCACCAATCCCGGTTTTCTTCACCGACCGTCGCTGATGCGGTGTCGTGCCGAGCGTGTGTCGGCACCGGGGTTTTCCACCGACCCATTCGGCAGTTCCGTAATCGCGCAAGCCCCACTGCGGCGGCGAGGTCACCACGCAATCCACCGATGCGCTCGGCAGCGTGGCCATCACGTCGATGGCATCGCCGACGTGCAATTCCGTGCTCGGGTCGCGGTAGTAGAGGCTGCTCACTGCCCACCGCCTTTCATCTCGTGGCCTGCGGCCGGCGGGAGCTGAAAGACCAGAACATCGAGATGCGTCGGCAGCGTGGTGCGGCAGCCGTGCAGATCGGTGCCCTCCGGGCGGTCTCCCATGCGGGTGCTGCGCCGGGGCCGGAGCTGCTGACCGTGCATCGGGGCGATCAGGGCGATGCAGTGATCGGCGGGTACTAGCCCGACCGCGTCCACCGCCTCGTGGATCTGTCCGGGCAGATCCACGAGGCGTCCGCGGCGGTGCCAGGGGCGGCAAGTGATCACGATGTGCCCGCCGGGCCAGACCCAGTCGGCGACCGCGTCGAGGTCTTCGTAGAGGTCGACCAGGACCCGACTGGGGTCGCTGGTCGGGGTATGGCGCAGGCCGGTCAGTACGAGGTCGACCGCGCCGGGCAGGTCGGTGGCGCGCGGGTCGTCGATGCTGTCCAGGAGGGTGGCGTGACCGGTGCTGCCGGCGAGGCGGGCGAGGTCGAGGTTCGCTTCCAGCGTGGACTCCCAACGGGGCTGGGTGGGCAGGGCCAGGGCGTGGCGGCCGGCGCGGACGGCCTCGGCGACCACGAGGCCGGGACCGGGGTTGGGATCACAGACGATCTCGCCGGGGTCGGTGTAGGTCTGGATGACCCAGCGAGCGATCGTCGGGGTCAGCGCGTTGTCCGAGCGCGTGGCGCCGATATGCCGGCCGACGATCTGCTGGCGGGGCGAGCGGCTTCCTGTAGCCCAAACACTGGCCGGGCGCACAACGTTCTTAGGCATGACGGGGCTCCAGCGACGGGGTCGAGGGGCGGAACACGCAGGCGGTGGCGTGGATGCGGCGATGAGCGCCGAGAGCGACGGCGCGCTGGCTGTGCCGGGTCGTCGGTGGCGCGGTACTCGGGGCGTCATGCGCCAGGATCAGCCGGTCGGTCAATGTCAGGCCGGCCAGTGTCGCGGCCGGCACGATGCTCCCGGAGCGCGTCGTCCGCACCTCCGACCCGTGATTACTGTGCGTGAGAACGATGAGGGCGCCGTCGGGAGCAAGCAGCGGTGCCCAGTCGGTCATCAGACCGGGGTCGGTTGGCTGGGGTGTGCAGCCGCAGACGATCGCAGCGAACCGGTCCGGGTTCCGCTCTCCGGCGCGACGGACGGCGGGGGACGCGGTCGGTTCCGCGACCGACGGGTGCTCGGGTCCGGGTCCGGACTCGGACTCAGGCGCAGTCCCAGTCCGGTCTTCTCCGCGGTCGAGAAGGTGATCACCGAGCGCCGGTCGGGGCGGTTCGGTGACCGCGCCGCGGGCGAGTCGCAGGACCGTCTCCACAAGGCGGTCGCGGCGCTCGCGGCTCGCGGGTGCGGGTGACCCACGCTCGGCAGCGTCGGCGAGCGCGACCCGGTCGCCGGGGTTGCTGTAGGCGGTGACGACGAAGCGGACGGCCGCGACGATCCTCTCCTCATGACCGGCGTCGGGGGCGAGGCGGCAGAACTTGACGCTTGCCGGCACGGCCCTTGCGGGGTCGCGGCGGCGCCCCGCGGCGTGTCGGTGACGGCGCGCCGGCTGCCGGGGCAACGGGGGCTGGATGGGCTCGTGCGAGTCGGGCGCGCTCGGGATCGGCGGTGGCGACATGTCAGACGCTCCATGATCATCGCGGAGGGGCAAGGACACCCCTGAAGTCCGCGAAACCGGGCGCGATTGGACACGACCCCGGACAACGATGGAGTGATTCAAGTCACATCAAACTGTGACAGTCGGTAATGCCATGAGGCGGCTGACCGCAACCACTTGTTGATCTTTCGCGCCCCGGTTCTTGATCAACTTCGTCTGGGTTCGACCGCCAGTTTCGTGATCATGCGCGGGCCTGTTCAAGATCGCCCCGGAAATTCGTCGAGATCAACTCTCTTGTTCCGGTGGGAGCGGCTTGTCGGGTGACAGCAATGGAACAAGAGATGACTAACGCAGCAGCGCACAGCTTTGCTGGCAGTTCGTTAGTGATCTCGAATCTCCAGATTTGTCGATCTTCTTGTTCCGAGACAAGGAGATCGTTTTAAGCAGTTCTTAGTACGGAACCGTGCGCTGCGCTGTTCCGCGCCTGGCCCTCTCGGCGGCGTCATTGACCGCCGTTCGAGAGGAGCCGCGAGATGGCACGCCCCTCGGTTTCTGGGCACGCAGAGTGGCCCACTAACCCGCTGGATGCCGCCCGCGACGCGTTCGCGTGGCTGACCGCCGGGGACCACCCGGTGGCGGTGGACGGGCGGGAGTTCGATCACTTGCCCAACCGCGAGATCCCCGTCGACGAACTCCGCGATCTGCTGCTGCGCCGGTCCTGCCCACGCCGAGTGTGGGACCAGGTCTGGCGGCACGTGATCACGCGCGCCCGCAGCGAGGGCGGCACGTGGACGATCGTGGCCGTCGGGCTCGCCCTGCCGATGTTGACCCCCATGGCGGCTCGGCTGACCGACCGGTACGCCGGCGACCCCGCCGACGTCCACTCCGAGATCGTGCAGGGCTTCCTCGACGCCCTGCAGACGATCGACCTCACCAAGGGACGGATCACGATCCGCCTGCGGTGGGCCGCCTACCGCTTCGGGCACCGAGCGCTCACCGCGGCGCTGGACGGACCCACACCGAAGGCGCCCGGGTTCTTCTCCGCCGAGCCGAAGCCCCCGTCGGGACACCCGGACTTGGTCCTGGCCCGCGCGGTTCAGGTCGGAGTCCTGACCCCGATCGAGGCCGAGGTGATCTCGGAGACGCGGCTCGGCGAAACCCTGCTGAATGACTGGGCCGCTCACCACAAGATCGAGTTCTGGGCCGCGTACAAGACCCGCAAGCGGGCCGAGTACCGACTCGCCGCCTGGCTGACCGAGTCCGCCGACGGCCCTGTCGAGAGCGACCCCACGGGCGAGGCGGCCACGTCGCAGACCTCGCCCAGCGCTGCATCCGATACCCCGGAGCGGTCACAGAGTGTAGCGAAAAAAGTCGACGAGGGGCTGTCCAATGAGCCCCCGAAATCCGGACTTCAGGGCCGCGGGTGATCCCTGCCCGCTTCTCGCGCTCTTCGCCCGCTGGAAAGCCCTGGAGGTCCACGATGCGCTCGATCGCGCCCTCTGCTCGCCCCGCGGCCAGTGGCCACACGCCACGCCGCCGGGTCGGCCGGGTCCTTGCCGTGGCCGTGCTTGTCATCGCCGGCTTGGTGGTCACCGCCACCACGGCTTCAGCCGAGACCACGCACGTGGTCGCGCTGGCCCGCTCGGTCGACGAAGTCCTCAACAACATCCGCAACTGGCTCATGGGGATCTTGGCGCTGCTCGCCACGGTCTTCCTCACGATCGGCGGGGTCCGCTACGTGCTGGCCAACGGCGACCCCAGTGAGGTCGAGAAGGCCAAACAGTCCTTCAAGTCGGCGGGCTTCGGCTACGGCCTGGCCGCGTTGGCGCCCCTGGTGGTCGAGATCCTCAAAGGGATCGTGGGGGCCTGATCGCATGCTGGCCACCGCAACCCCCACCTCTGGGGCCGGCCACCGGTTCGGCCGCGCGTTCGCCGCAGTGGCTGGCCTGCTTGCTCTCAGCGTTCTGGTCGGCATCGCCGGCGCGGGCACCGCCTCGGCCCAGCCCGCACCCACCCCCTCGGCACCGGCGCCCTCGCCACCGGCGCCGGTGCCGCCCCCGGCTCTGCCGTTGCCGACCGTCGACGGCTGTGCCCCGGATTCGCCGATTCCGGCTTGCCACATGCCCACGCCGGCTCCGGGGCAGCCGAACCCGACGGCTCCACAGCAGCCGCCCGCCCAACCGCCGGGGCCGCCGCCGTGCCAGGGGCCGGGGTGTATCCCGCAGCCCACCACGCCGGCACCACCGCCGTCTGGTCACCAGCCGGGCCAACCCGGCGGCCAGAATTCCGAGCAGGAGTCTTCATGCGGGATCACCGATATCCCGGCCTGCGTCAACGACGCGATCGACTCGTTTTTCCGGGATCTGGTGACCCCGGCGCTGAACAGCCTGCTGGACCTGCTGGCCAACACCTTGTTGACCACTCCGACGCTGGACCAGCTGCCCCGCATTGGTGAGCTGTGGAATTCCTCGTGGCAGATCATGCTGGCCTGCTACGGGATGTTGATTCTCATTGCGGGAATCATCGTCATGGCTTACGAGACCATGCAGACCAGAATCTCTATTAAGGAGATTCTTCCGCGGGTCATCATTGGTTTCTTGGCTGGCGCGTTGTCGCTCTGGGTGTGCGCGCAGGCGATCAATCTCGCTAACGCGCTCGCGAAAGCGATCATGTCCGGCGGGGTCGACGAGAATTCCTCGGCCGACACGCTCAAGCAATTGGTGATGAGTTCGCTTAACGGCGGATTCTTCATCATCTTCATCGGCCTTTTTCTCGCCGGAATGCTCGTCGCGCTCTTGCTGACCTACATTGTCCGCGTCGCGTTGACCGTGATCCTCATTGCGGGTGCACCGCTGGCCCTGATGTGTCACGCGCTGCCGCACACCGAGGGCATCGCGAAATGGTGGTGGAAAGCCTTTGGTGGCTGTCTGGCCATTCAGCTGGGTCAGTCGCTGGCGCTGATCACCGCGATGCGGGTGTTCCTGTCCCCGGGTGGATTCACGTTCTTCGGGCCGACCACAGACGGGCTGGTGAACCTTCTCGTGTCTCTGGCGCTGATGTACATCCTGTTCAAAATTCCGTTCTGGATCTTGGGTTCGATTCGTGGCGGCGGCGGCCGGTCGCTGGTCGGGTCCCTGGTTCGAGGGTTTATCGCGTACAAGACCTTCGGACTTCTGCGTGGGCTCGGAGGCGGAGGCGGCGGTGGCGCCCCGAAGCCCCGGGGCGGCGGCCCCAAGGAGCCGGGGCCGACTGATCCCTATGCGTCGCCACGCGCTACCCCGTCGGGCCAGTACATGCTGCCCCTGGAAGGGGTCAAGCGGCAGCGAGCGTCCAAGGCCACCCAGCGCGCGGGCGCGAAGCCCGCACCGCGGCCCCGGCCCAGCGGACACAGCAAGCAGCTGAAGTTGCCCCTGGACGGGGAGTGGCCCGAGCACAAGCCGCGCTTGTGCCGGGACGGGCAGTACGAACTGCCGCTGGACGTGCAACGCCAGCGTGCTCCGAGACCAGCAGCCGACTCGGCGCCGCGGTCGTCGGCCGCATCGAGTAACCGAGGACGGCAGTTGCGTTTCCCAGCCAGTGGCGAGTGGCCGGAGAACCGGCCTCGTCTTGGCCGCGACGGGCAGTATCGGCTGCCGATCACCGCGCAGCGCGTGCGGCGCCCGACGCCTCCGTCACCTCCGCCGAGCCCGCCGCGGCCGTCGACGGCGGGCCAACAGCTGAAGTTCCCGGCTGACGGGGAGTGGCCGGAGAACAAGCCCCGAGCCAACCGGCAAGGCCAGTACCAGCTGCCACTGAATGTGCAGCGCACACGCAAGCCGACCCGGCCCAGTGCGCAGGCGCCCGCACCGCCGCGCCCGAACCGCAGTGCGCAGCCACGCCAGCAAGCGCTGCCGCTGGACCTGCCGAAGGTCTCCCCACCCCGCCCGAGCACCCGCCGCGAAGGAGGTGAGTCGACGTGAGCCAGTACAGCGTGCGCATCCCAGCAGACGTGGACCGGGAGGACACCATCCTCGCGGGCTTCACCGCCCGGCAGGTGGCGGTCATGGCCGTGACCGGTCTGCTGCTCTACGGCGGGTGGGTGGCCACCCGGGCGTTCCTCCCGGTGGTGGCCTACCTGATCGTCGCGGTCCCTCTCGGGGTGGCCGTGGGCGCGCTGGTGGTGGTGCGCCGCGACGGCGTAACGCTGGACCGGTTGCTGCTGGCCGCACTCCAGCAACGGCTCCAGCCCCAGCGGCGGGTTGCTGCCGGGCATGCGCCAGCAACGGTCCCGGAGTGGCTGTCCGGCGTCGCCGAAGAGACTGACGAGCCGGTGGCTGGCGCGTTGGAGTTGCCGGCCACCGGGGTCAGCGAGGCCGGAGTGGTCGATCTCGGCTCAGACGGGCTCGCCTTGCTCGCCGGTTGTTCGACGGTGAACTTTTCGCTGCGGACCCCGGCCGAGCAGGAAGCGTTGACCGCCGCATTGGGACGCTACCTGCACAGCCTGTCCGCACCCGTGCAAATCCTGGTGCGCGCCCAGCGCCTGGATCTCTCCGAGCAGATCGGGCAGCTACGCGAGCGCGCAGCCAGCTTGCCGCACCCGGCGTTGGAGACCGCCGCGCTCGATCACGCCGACTACCTCGCCCAGCTGGGCCAGCAAGCCGAGCTGCTGCGCCGGCAGATCCTGCTGGTGATCCGTGAGCCCGTGCGCAGCGCGCCGGCGGACTCGTTGACCCGCCGCGGCCGACTGCGTCGACGCCGCGGGGGCGGCGAGGAGGAGGTCGAGCCCACGGATGGGGCGCGTCGGGCGGCGACCTCCCGGTTGCTGCGGCGCATGCACGAGGCCAGCGAGCTGTTGTCTGCGGCCGGCATCGAGGTCACTCCGCTCGATGCTGCGCAGGCCACCGCTGTGCTGTCAGCCGCCACGAACCCGGACAGTCCGCTGCCGCCCTCGCCGGAGATGGCTGGCGCCGACGAGGTGATCACCACCCCGGCCGGAGCGGGCTGGGACCCCGACGAGGAGGACCATCTGTGATGTTCACCCGGAACCGCCGCCGCACCTCCCCGGCGACCTCGGCTGCCTTCGCCCCCGACGCCGTCGAGGTTCACCCGCGTCACCTGCAAATCGGGGACGAATGGGTCGCCAGCTTCGCCGTCGCGGGCTACCCCAGAGAGGTCCACGCGGGTTGGCTGCAACCCCTGTTGACCCATCCGGCCCGGCTGGACGTGTCGCTGCACATCGAACCGATCGACCCGCAGGTGGCCGCCGAGCGGCTGAAGAAGCAGCTGGGGCGCCTGGAGTCCGGTCGGCGGCACACCGCCGCGCACGGGCGGCTAGCCGACCCGCAGGTCGAGGCGGCCACCGAGGACGCCCAGGACTTATCTGACCGGCTCGCCCGCGGCGAGGGTCGTTTGTTCCGGGTCGGCCTGTATCTCACCGTCCACGCGAACTCGGAGCACGAACTCGTCGAGGAGGTCAGCGCACTACGGGCGCTGACCGCGAGCCTGCTCATGGACGCAAAGCCCACCACGTACCGGAGCTTGCAGGGTTGGGTCACGGCGTTGCCGACGGGCCTGGACCAGATCCGGATGACCCGTTCGTTCGATACCGCCGCCCTCTCGGCAGCCTTCCCGTTCACCAGCCCTGATCTGCCGCCGCCGGACCCGACCTCGGCATCAGCCGCCCGCGGCGTGCTCTACGGCTGGAACCTCGGCAGCCAGGGCTTGGTGCACTGGGACCGGTTCAGTTGCGAGAACTTCAACTCCGTGATCCTCGGCCGCAGCGGGGCCGGTAAGAGCTATTTGGTCAAGCTCGAAGCGATCCGGAGCCTGTACCACGGCACCGAGATCGCGATCCTCGACCCCGAGGACGAGTACGCCCGCCTCGCCGGGGCCGTCGGCGGTACGTATTTTCCGCTCGGCAGCGAGGGTGTGCGGCTCAACCCCCTGGACTTGCCGATCCACACCCGGCCTGATGGGCGCCGCTCGGCCCCATCCGATGCGCTCACCCGCCGTTCGCTGTTCATTCACACTCTCCTTGCTGTCCTTTTCGGACAGGCGTTGAGTGCGAACGAGCGGGCGGTACTGGATCAAGCGGTCACGCCGACCTACCGGGCTGCGGGCATCACCGAGGACGCTCGCACCTGGACACGGCAGGCGCCGCTGCTGGCCGACCTCCGGTCGGTGCTGGGCCAGTCCGACGACGAGACCTCCCGGGATCTCGCCAGCCGGCTGCACCCGTTCACCCACGGCGCGTTCTCCGGCTTGTTCGACGGGCCGACGACGACCCCGCCCGAAGGGCATCTGCTCGTGTTCAGCCTGCGGAATCTCCCGGATGAGCTGAAGCCGGCCGGCACGCTGTTGACCCTGGATGCGGTCTGGCGCCGGATCTCCAATCCCAGCACGCGCCGGCCGAGGCTGTGCGTGGTCGACGAGGCATGGCTGCTGATGCAGCAGCAGGCCGGTGCGGAATTCCTGTGGCGCATGGCCAAGTCCGCCCGCAAACACTGGTGTGGCTTGACGGTGGCTACCCAGGACGTGGGCGACGTACTCGGCTCCGATCTAGGCAAAGCGATCATCAGCAA
The DNA here is from genome assembly GCF_039542665.1 of Saccharopolyspora cebuensis. Lineage (NCBI taxonomy): Bacteria > Bacillati > Actinomycetota > Actinomycetes > Pseudonocardiales > Pseudonocardiaceae > Saccharopolyspora > Saccharopolyspora cebuensis. Next base: position 35,223 of record NZ_BAABII010000018.1, on the reverse strand, counting down.
CGCGGCCACCCAGATTCTGCTCAGGCAGGCGCCGCAGGCGATCGACGACATCGTGCGCACCTTCGCCCTGTCCGAAGGAGAGCGACAGTTCTTGCTCTCGGCGGGCACGGGACAGGGGCTCTTGTCTACCGGGACTCAGAGGGTAGCCATGCAGGCCATTGCCTCCGACGCCGAGCACCAGCTGATTACCACTGATCCGGCCGAACTCGCCGCCATGAACGACGAACCCGCCGACGACGAGGAATACGACTCCGGCGTCGGCCATGACCTCGTTCTCGACGAGTGACCATCAGGAGGGAGGAATGCCAGTGTCCACCTCAATCGCCATTGCTCAACATAGCTCAGACCCCACCAGCTGGCACACGTTTCTGCACGATGTGCTGCCCGCCTTGGCGCTGACTTTCGGGCTGGTGGCAGTGATTTGGCTCGCCTGCGCTGTTGTGACGTTCTGCGGTGCCTACCTGGGCACCCTGGCGTTCGTCGGCGCACGCGGCCTGATCCGTGCGTGCGCCAGGCATGTACGCCGCCGCCGCGGCGCCGAGTACGCCCAGCTCGTCACGGTCCACCCCGACGGCGTCACCACCAAGATCATCAATCTGGATCATTACCGCCGCCGCGAGCAGCGCCCCGGCCGCTCGACCTCGACCGAACACCCGGACGACGCAGAGCCAGGCCCCGACGGGCCGGCCTGATCAGCCGGCGCCTCGTCCGCCAGCTGTGTCGACGCGCGGCTGACCTGGCACTCGTCGTGCCTTGCGCGCCTTATCGCAACTTCGCATCCCATTTCACGGGGGTACACCTATGTCTTCGTCCACACCCGAATCCGGGACGCTACCCGCGCGCCCGCGACGCCTGCTCACCCAGAACCGCGAGATGAAGCAGATCGGCGTCTACAACTGGACCTTGCCCGCGTGGGCCGGAAGATTGCCCGACGGGCGCACCTACAACACCTGCCCCTCGGCCGGCATCTGTCGTCAGGTTTGCTACGCGCGGCACGGCACCTACCTGTGGCCGGCCGTGCGCGCCAAGCACCACTCCAACCTGCAATTCGTGCTTGACGACCCGGACGGCTGGCAGCAGGCCATGCTCGCCGAACTCGCCGCACCCAAGTTCGTTGGTCGCTGGATCAGGGTTCACGACAGCGGCGACTTCTTCAGCGACGACTACACAACCCGCTGGTTGCGCATCATGCGAGACCGGCCAGAGGTGAACTTCTACTGCTACACCAAGGAAATCGACCGGTTCCGCCGACTCGTGGAACCGGACCCGCCCGAAAACCTGTTGTGGGTCTATAGCTACGGCGGCACCCAGGATCACGTGATCGACCCGCAGACTGACCGGGTCGCCGACGTGTTCCCGGACGAGGAGGCCATCGCCGCGGCCGGCTGGTCCTCGCAGGAAGCCTCGGATCTGCTGGCCGTGCTGGGGCCGCGCTTGGTGGGCGTGCCCGCGAACCGCATCCCGCATTTCCTGCGGCGGCTGGACGGCCGCCGCTTCTCCGAGTGGCAGGCCGAAGTCGACGCGGAGCGCCATACCCGCCGGGGTGCCGCTGCCGTTCGCGCGATCACCAGCGCACCCTCCGCTCGCCGCCGAGACCGCACCGATCGCCGACAGGCCGCGTAGTCCCGTCAGGCACTTGTGACCAGTTCAGGAGGTTTATTCCTGTGATTCTGCTGCAATCATCCATTGTGGACAGCCCGCTGGGCGGGCTGCTCACTGATCCCTGGGGCGCGATCCGGGCAGTCCTGAACGCTGTCTGGTCGTGGATACAGGTGTGGGGACCCATCGTCGGCCCGGTCGCGCTCACCGCGATCAGCGGCCTGATCAGCCTGCGGCGCTGGTGGAACGACCGGTGCCAGGACCGGTTGCACGACCAAGCTCGCGTGGTCACGATTCTGACGCCACCGACCGTGGACCCCGACGGTGCTGAAGCAGCATGGTCGAACCTCGTCGGATTGCTGCGCCCGATGTGGGCTCGCCTGGTGGGTGGTCAGCCGCATCTGGCGTGGGAGTACGTGTTCGGCCACGACGGCGTGCAGATCCGGCTTTGGGTGCCGGGAACCGTGCCACCGGGGATGGTCGAGCGCGCGGTCGAGGCAGCGTGGCCGGGCGCGCACACCCGCACCGAGCAGGCCGGCCCGCCGCTAGCGGTGGAGGCTGACGAGGGCCGTCGGCAGGTGGCCACCGGGGGTGTGTTGCGGCTGGCGCGCTCCGAGGCGCTGCCCATCCGCAGCGATTTCGATGCCGACCCCATCCGTGCGCTGCTGGGCGCGCCCACCGGACTCGGTATTCACGAGCAGGCGTGCGTCCAGGTGTTGGCGCGTCCGGTGACCGGGCGGCGCGTCAAGCAGGCCCGGCGCGCCGCCCGTCACCTGCACGCCGGTCGCTCGACGCGCCTGGTCGGCCGGCTGCTGGACCTGATCACCCCCGGTGCGACACCGAAACCTTCCGCGGGGACAGGCGGTCAGCCGAAGCTGGACCCGCAAACCTCGCTGGAGTACCAGGGACAGAACCGCGCCATCGTGGCCAAACAGCGCGGTAGCCAATGGGAGACCGTGATCCGCTACGCGGTGGCCACCAGCGTGCCGGCACAGACGCCGCCGGACCAGGTCGCACGCGTGCGGGAGCAGATCCGGGGCCGCGCCCACGCGATCGCCAGCGCGTTTTCCGGGTTCACCGAGCACAACCACTATCGCCGCCAGCGGCTGCGCGACCCCGAAGAGACATTGGCCCGGCGGCGGCTGCGCCATGGGGACTTGCTGTCCGTGCCAGAACTGGCCGGCATCTGCCACCTGCCCATTGACGAGGCCCTGCCGGGGCTGAGCCGGGCGGGCGCCAAGGCCGTGCCGCCCCCGCCGAACACCCCCACGGAGGGCGAGCTGGTCCGCCCAGTCGGCGTCTCCGACACCGGGCACGCCCGCCCCGTTGGGCTGCAGGTCAGCGATGCCCGCCACCACCTGCACGTACTGGGCGCCACCGGGTCGGGCAAGTCGACGATCTTGGCGCGGATGATCCTCGCCGACGCCGAGCACCGGCGCGGCGCGGTCGTCATCGACCCCAAGGGCGACTTGATCACCGATGTGCTCAAGCGCCTGCCCGAACAGGCCGCCGAGCGCGTGGTGCTCTTCGACGCCGACACACCCGGCACGACCCCGTGCCTGAACCCGCTGGAAGGGCCGAAAGAGGCGGCCGTCGACAACCTAGTCAGCGTGTTCTCACGGGTGTTCTCCTCCGCATGGGGGCCGCGCACTGAGGACATCCTGCGCGCCGCATGCCTGACCCTGCGGGCCGCATCGGACACCCCGAAGCTCTCCGCGTTGCCGCAGCTGCTCACCGATGCGGCCACCCGCGAACGTCACCGTCAGACGGTCGAGAACGATGCGACCCTGCGTGGCTTCTGGGACTGGTACGAGCAGCTGAGCGACGCCGCGCGGGCACAGGCGACCGCACCGCTGCTGAACAAGTTGCGCGCGTTCCTCTTGCGGTCGTTCGTGGTCAAGGCCGTCTCGGCTGGAGAGTCCACAGTGGACCTTTCGGCGGCGCTGGACGGTGGGCTGTGCTTCGTGCGCATCCCCAAGGGGAGCTTGGGCGAGGACACCACCCGGTTGCTCGGGTCGCTGATCGTGGCTCGGGTCTGGCAGGCGGCCACTGCTCGCGCCGCAGTGCCGGAGCGCGAACGACTCGACGCGTCGCTGTACGTGGATGAGGCACACAACTTCTTGAACTTGCCGTATGCCATGGAGGACATGCTCGCCGAAGCACGTGGCTACCGGCTGTCCATGACGCTGGCCCACCAGCATCTCGGCCAGCTCGGCAAGGACTTGAAGGAGGGCATCTCGACCAACGCCCGGTCGAAGATCTTCTTCAACGCCAGCCCCGAGGATGCCCGCGAACTGGCCCGCCACACCGCACCTCGGGTCAGCGAGCACGATCTTGCCCACCTCGGCGCCTTCCACGCCGCTACGCGGCTCGTGGTCAACGGCGAGGAAACCCAGCCGTTCACCCTGGCCACGCAGCCGTTGCCCCCGGCGATCCGCGGCCGAGCGCGCATGGTGCGCCAAGCCGCCGCCCGCCACACCCAGCCGCTATCGACCGCGGCTGAAGAGGGACGCGACCAAGCCGCACCGGAGTCCACCGGAACCGATCCTCGTCGCGCCGCATAACGCTCAACGCTTCGCGGAAAAGGGGCAGGCCACACCCAACCACCAGGGCGTGGCCTGCCCCTTTCTCTGCGCTTTGCCGTCCTGCCCATTCGGTTTGTCCGCAAGGAGACATTGATGCTCGACCCCAGCACGCCCCAACGCGACCTGCGCACACCGATTCCGGCCCGCGCCAGCTCCCGTGTGGCCGCCTCCACCGAGCACCAGGCCACCGTCGCCGCCCACCTCACCGAACGCGACCGGTGGATCGCCCGCATGTGCGCCGAGCACCGCACGCTGACCTCCACCCAGATCGTCCAAGTTGCCTTCCCCACCCGACGCGCGGCCAACTACCGGCTCCAGCGCCTCTACCAGTGGCGCGTCCTGGACCGCTTCCAGCCCTATGTCGGTAAGGGGCGGTCCCCGATGTTCTACGTGCTCGACACAACCGGCGCGCACCTGCTCGCGCACGAAGACGGGATCGACCCCCGCTTGCTGGGCTTCCGCGCCGAGCGTTCGATCGGGATCGCCTACAGCCTGCGTCTGGCGCACCTGCACGGGCTCAACAGCCTGTTCACCGGACTCATCGCCGACGCGCTCGCCCAAGGTGACCGGGAGGTCACCGCCTGGTGGTCCGAAGCCCGCTGCGCTCGGCACTTCGGCGACATCGTGCGGCCGGACGGCTACGGCCGCTGGCGCGAAGATGACCGCGAGATCGAGTGGTTCCTCGAATGGGACACCGGCCGCGCCCCGCTGGGCCGCTTCGTTGCCAAGGTCCCCGACTACCTCGAACTCGCCGCTAGCAGCCGAATCGTCACACCGCTGTTGGCGGTGTTCTCCACTGCCGGCCGGGAAGCCCACGCCCGCCGGCTGCTGACCCAGCACCTGCGCAGCCAACCCCGCCCGCAGGACGTGCCGATCGCGACCACCACAACCGAGGAACTCAACCGCACCGGTACTGCCTCAGCCAGCATCTGGCTGCCCCTGGCCCATCGCGACGCAGGCCGCTGGCGGCTGGCCGACCTGCACGCCGCCTGGCCCCACGTGGGCGAGCCCACCAGCAGCACGCAGGCCACCCCCAGCGCACGCGAAACCAGCCCAGTGCCTCGGCTCAGTCCGCCGGCTCCGATGCCGCCTTTCGCACACCACGACCTGACCTGGAAACCCACGGGGTGATGCGTGCATGCTCAAGCTCGCCACCACGGTCCTGGGTGCCGCCGTCGCCTTGATCGTGCTGGTCGCAGCCGCCGTGTCCGGAGTTGCCTCCGCCATCTTCGGTGGAGGCGGCTCCGTGACCGCGAGCCAACCCAGCCAGGCCGCCCTGGCCGACATCCCGGGCGACTACCTGGCCCTCTACCGGCAGGCCGCCACTACCTGCCCCGGGCTGGACTGGAGCATCCTGGCCGGCGTCGGCAAGATCGAGACGAACCACGGGCGCTCAAATCTCCCAGGTGTCCACAATGGAGCGAACTACGCAGGCGCCGGCGGGCCGATGCAGTTTCTACAGTCCACATTCGACTCTGTGGTAGCGCGCCATCCCATCCCGCCCGGAGGCGGCAACCCGCCCTCGCGGTACAACCCGCACGACGCCATCTACGCCGCCGCCGGCTACCTGTGCGAGTCGGGCGCCCGCGATGGTCGCGACATCTACGGTGCCATCCTCACCTATAACCATGCCGATTGGTACGTCAGTCAAGTCCTCAACCAAGCAGCCCAATACAAACAGGCGGCAGCCAGCTCCGGAAGCGACGCGCCGGCAACCCCACCAGCACAGCAGGCCGTGAACTACGCGCAAGGGCAACTCGGATTGCCTTACGTCTGGGGAGGAAACGGACCCGATCATGGTCACGAAGGCTTCGACTGCTCGGGACTGACCATGGCCGCCTACCAAACGGCTGGGATCAACCTCCCGAGAACCGCGCAAGAGCAGTACAACGCTGGCCCACAGGTTTCGAAGGACGCCCCATTGGCACCCGGCGACCTCGTCTTCTACGGCACGCCCGGCAACATCCACCACGTGGGGATCTACATCGGCGCCGGAAAGATGATCAATGCTCCGGACTTCGGCCAGCCAGTCAAAGTGGACGACTACCGGTGGAAGGGAGACGACTACGCGGGAGCCAGTCGACCCCGCCCATAAAGCGCCTGTAGATGCGCTGAGCACTCGCTGATCATTTGTCTAAATGCTGCGGTGGAGTGCGTCAGCCGGACCGCTGTGCCGTACGTCGACCCGCTATGTCGTCGTCTGGGTGTCGGGACAGAGTTCTACCCTTGCGTAGTGTCAAGCGATCGTCCGCCAATCCCCGCTGAGCTGCGCCGCGCTGTGCTGGTCGAAGCAGGGCACCGGTGCGCCATTCCCACCTGTCGGCAGTACCCCGTTGATGTTGATCACATCATCGACTGGGCGAAAGTGCGACGGCACGAGTTTGACAACCTGATCGCCCTGTGCCCGACTTGCCACGCCCGCAAGACCCGCGGTGAGATCGACACCAAATCGATGAAGCAATACAAGATCAATCTCGGTGTGCTAACCAGCCGCTACACTGACCTTGAACTCCGACTCCTGCGATGGTTGGTCGACTACGCGCCCGGACGCGGTCGCCCGATGCTGCCAGACGGCATGTATTGGGCGGTCGGGGATCTGCTGTTTGACGGCATGATCGAGCTGCGCGAAGACGGCTGGCTGCTTCCGTCCGGTCGTCCCGACGGTCCGCGTCCAATCAGCTTTCACGAGCAGCAGGCCACCGAGCGGCGCGCAAAGTACGTGTCCTTGACAGACAAGGGCCGCGAACTCGTTAGACGTTGGTTTGGGGCCAAGCCCCTTGACTGATCTGCGCACCTGTACCCGCAGGTGACCGTGTCGCTCATGCCGCTGAGCAACACCGCTTCGACTTCGGCTGCTCCCGTACTTCGGAAGGCCGTGATGATCGAATGATCAGATGTTGCGGACTGCCGTTGAGTTCGGGATGACAACAGCCTTCCGGTGACGTCCTCTCACATCGATGGTGGGTGCGCCCGCTGACGGCTCGTGGGTCAGTTGGTTGAGATGGGCATGCGGCATCATGACGTTGTGACCATCAGCGATAAGGACCGCAAGGTGTTGTGGGCGCGGTCAGGCAATCGATGCGCGCTGTGCCGGCAGCCGCTTGTAGCTGAGCGTACGGCGACCGATCCCGAGGCCGTCGTCGGCGATGAAGCTCATATTGCTGCTCGGTCGCCGGGAGGTCCGCGTTATGGCGAATCCCCGGCCAACTTGGTGGACAGTTACGATAATCTGATACTTCTTTGTCGGGTTGACCACAAAAAGGTTGACGACCAGTCGGCATCCTATACTTCGGCTGTACTTCGTCAGATGAAGTCCGACCACGAGCTGTGGGTCGACCGGTCGTTGCAGGGGCTTGACGATCCCAAACTTAGCAAGACAGATCGGGAGCAATGGTACCCTCTTGAAGTCGGGCGTTTTCCCTGTGTCGGTGACGGAGAGGCAGCCCGGGTATCCGTCGTTGCTCGGTTACGAGATTCGTTGATCGAATCATTCGGAGATCGTTCAGCGAGGTTCGCCCTTGTACTGGCAGCGGAAGGCCATAATGCGAATGACGCGGTGCTTCCGGTATACGTGGTTTGGAGTCATCAGCGTGAATTTGTCGCGCGGGCGGCCCACGAGCACGAGGCATGTTTGAGGAGGATCATAGACATCCGACGGGGATCTTCGGATGTCGAGGCTGCCCGACATCAGTTCCTTCGTGAGATCACGGAGGCTGAACGGTCGACGGCGGACTGGCGTATGGAGGGGAATGCTTTGTTCGACAAGCATCCGACCGCTCACCTGGTCAACTATGACCCGTCCTTGCGTCGTATCCAGATCCACGCGGACAGGGCATTAGATATAGATCCCGAAGAATATGACGAGAAGGTCGCTACAACGTCAGAGGCACTGATGTTCTCGTGCGCACTTGCCAGGCAAGTGGTGGCAGCAGACATCGGGAGCCTAACCAGATACTCGGAAAATTCTTCTTTGGCGAAGCTGACTGCGTACATGTTGGAGCGACGCGAGCTTGAATTTGGCAGGTTTCGTATTCTGCAGAATGATCCAGAGATTTGGGACTTTCGTTTTCCTGAGACGGAAGCGAGGGGGTGCTAGAATCGAGTATTCTGGAGACATTCTGAGCCAGCGCTGATCAACCTGCCGCTTGCCCGATCGATCATTCGCGCGGAAACATAAGGTCGTGCGGTCAAGTCTGTTCGAGTCGAAAGTACATCTAGCTACGGATGGACTAGCCGAGTGGGCAAGGTCCTTCCTGTTCCTCCGTTTTACTCGCCTCCGATTCGTCGTCAGTCGCAGAGTCCGGCAAAGGTGGTGCCCCGTCGGCAAGCTGCCGAAGCTTGAAATAGTACTTCAGCGGGCGTCGCCGTGAAAGCATCAAAGCGGTGTACGCACGCGCGGTTTCGTGCAGCGCATTATGTATCAGCCCCTCGATAAAGCTTCCCATCGGAAGCTCCTCTGCTCCTCGTTCACGTTCCTGATCGAGGATTCCTGTCTTCTCGTACAGCAGGACGTTGGTCTGGAGAGGAACGGTGTACGTGCCAATCGCCCTCACCGCCCTTCCCACCACGTCTCGTTGGCGTTTGGGGAGGCTGAATTCGTAACGCGGTAGATCATCGCTCAATCGATCGCATGCGTCTGTCATGCCCTGGAGAGCTGACTTCCCCATCGCCCATGCAAGCGGGTTGCTTCTGGTCAGCCCGTAGAGGTTATGCAGGCTAGCAATCAGGTTGAGCAACTGCGTAGCGGTTTCGCGGCGGGCTCGGTGTACTTCGAGTATCCGGTCCTTGCGTGCTTCGAGGCCCGGTTTGGCCAGGTATTCGACAAGCATGGTGATCACCGCCGCCGTCACGGCGCTGATCAGGGCGGTCTGGGCTTGAGCTGGTAACCACACGCGCCGTATCTACCATGCTGCGCCGCCCCGGTAGGTCGGTTTCGGCAACGGTGGTGGCTCCGGGCTCGACCGGCCTGGGGGTCACCGGGAGCACGGAGCCATCACCGAGGCTACTCCTGATCACCGGGTCGGTCATCGGTGTCGGGGTCATCGTCATCGAAGACTAGCTCGGTGAGCCTTTGGGCGGCACGGACGGCGTTGATCATCAGCTTGTCCCGGCGGATCTTCTCGGTGAGCTGCAAGATCTCGGTGCGCTGCGCTTCGGCGCGGCGCGCCCAATCGCCCTCAGTGAGAGTGTCGGCTACGCACAGAAGCATGTGCGGACCAAGTCGCCACAGCAGGCTATTGACCGCGCATGCGGCGATCGCCAGGTCGTCGATGTCGGCGCCATACCAGCTCACCGTCGAAGGGTCCTGTCCCTTTGCACGCATGACCTGGGCAGCGGCGCGGAACAACCCACCGGTCCCGACGGCAGGGTCCATAATGGACTCATTCTCGCGAGGCGTGTTGAGTTCAGCCATCAGTACCTCGCCCATCGTTTCCGCGAGTGCGCTGGGGGTGTAGATCTGGGCGTTGGCTTTACCGGCCGAGTCGGACTTGAGCAGGGTGAGCACGATCCCGAGCAGGTCGGTGTCGTACCGGTTGTCGGTGCCGGTCAGTTCGAGCTGTCCCGCGTGCAGGGCAGCGTCCGCGGTGTGCTTCGCGGCGCGCTGCAACGCGGGGCGCGGTTCATCGAAAACCCAGTGCATGAGCGGATAGAGGAGATGGGTCAGGTCGGGACGGGAATTGACCACGGAGGTGTAGATCTCGCGCAGTGTGCCGGCGAAGTCCTCGGCGGTCTGCGCGCGCAGCTGCTCGGCGAGGTCGGGACCGTGCGGGTCGCGCTGACTGATCAGGGACAACGCGGCCACGACCGACAGGGCCACGTCGCGGCGGCCGGAGTGGTTGGACTGGTTCCACGCCGTGTCGACGGCTTCAGCGATGGCAACGGCGTGCTCACCGGGGTCGCGGTGGGCGCGCCGTTGCGTGGTGGATTGGCTCACGTGTCCGCCCTCCTGGTGTGCGGCGGTCGTGCCCGGAGCGTTCCTGCATCGGGCACAGGTGTGGCCGACGAGGAATGCGTCTGAGCGGAGAAATCAGAATTCGGAAATGGAGAAATCGGTGAATCTTGTTGCGTTAGAGGAATTGCCTCATTCGTCGTCCAGCTGGTCGGATACGATTGCCATGTCGCCTGCTTGCATTCCGTCGGCAACGTCGACGCAGGGGGCACACCAGTCGAAGCGCCAGTCTTCCGGGTTGCAGGGATTCGACCAGTTGCAGGACTGCGCGATCGACTCCAGCTCGGCCGAGATGACGCCGAGTTCATCGGGCTGTGCGTGATGGACTGCGAGATGGATGACTGGCTCCCCGGTCGCCACGCCCGCGTCGACACAGGCGGAGAAGGCCACATCCGGGCGGTCCAGCCGCGTCGTGGCCGCGCCCGTGATCCAGGCCGCAAGCTGGGCCAGATCCAGCCCTTGAGTACGGGCATAGTCGGTGCCGTAGACGCGAGCGACAGGCTGCTCGGTCACGGTGCCGTCGTCAGCGAGGGTCAGGCGGAGCCACTGGGGGTAGTCCGTGGCGATCCAATGGAACCACTGGGCATCGTCGAAGGCGTAGATGTCGCAGCGGCTTTCGTGCGGTACCCAGTCGGCGCGGTGGACGGTGGCCTCGGGGACGGCAGCTTTCCCGGAAGTCCGGGCGAACGTGTCGAATCCAGCCACGTCCCAGGCCAGCGCGAACCGTGCGAAGCGGTCGCGAACCTCGTTCGGTGCGGTGGAGGCGAACAGTTGCCGTCCGATGGGGAATCGCGCCACGTCGTCGGGGGCCACGAAACGGCTGAACCCGCCGAGCGGTTGGGCGTGTGCACCGCGGCCGAGGGCGAACAGGGTGTGTGCGCGGGTGGCGTCGGTGTCCATGGATATCGGCCTTTCTGCGCGTGCATGCGCGCGTAGTCGTGGTCGGTGTCGCGGTCTCCCCGGGATCAGTCGGTGTGGGGAGCCGCGTGAGGATGGGGTTGGGCGTTGTCGGCTTCAGAACCGTCGATGGCGGTGTCGGTGAAGGTCGCCATGCCGACGAGTTCGTCAGCCCGGTACATGCGGCATTCGGTCTCGTCGCGGTTGTGGGCGTCCTGCTCGGGATCATCGGAGCGAGGGGTGTACACGTCAGCGAAGACCCGATCGTCCGAGACGGTGACCGAGACGATGTCCTGCCCGTCGTCGGTGCTCATCCCTTCTTCGAGATCCGCAGCGGGCAGGCAGTAGAAGACCGGAACATCGGGCTTCGAGCGGTCCTCGGTTTCGCCGTCCCCAGAGCGGTTGCCCTCCGGGGCGCAGGCGCCGGGCGGGTTGTGCGCCTCGTACGCGTCGGGCGCGGGCGCGGCCACCTGCCAGGCGCGGGGAGCAACCAGGCCGGCGCGCATGCGCGCGTCCAGGTCGATCACCGCGTGGGCCAGGTCGGTCGCCAGTCGGCGCACATGCCATTCCGTGGCGTCCTCGGGCAGGTGGCGCACCGCTCCGGCGGTGGCGATCATGCTTCGGTACGGGCGCTCACAGCGGGTTTTCATCAGCGGCCTCCCAACGGAGAGAACAAGGACAAGGCAGCACAGGAAGGGATACGACCAGGGGAATCGGATGCGCCGATGGCGGAGTTCGGTCGCAGCGGCGACGCGAGCGGCATGGGAGGCCGGACAGTAAGAGGGCCGACGGACCCACCCGGAGGGTGTTCGCACGGTCCGCCGGCCTGCCGTAACCCTGTGAAAGGGCTGCCGTCCCCGAAGGGAGGCACGGCCAGGGTAGCTCACTGAGCCACCGCAGAGCCCCGTACCGCTCGCCCTGTGTAGTTGTGGTTCCGGTGCTGGTCAGGCGGGGTGCGAGGTACGCGGCCGATACCGGGCGACCACCTCCCAGAGCCGTCGGTGGTGGTTGGTGTCACCGAGCTGGGCGTCCACGTCCGGTGACTCGTGCGGCATGTCGGCCGGGCCGCCGCCGGTCATGCTCGGGTAACCGGCTCCGATGCCGGCGGCGACCGCCGCGACCACATCGGTGTCGGCGGCATCCCCGATGACGTGCACGTGGACGTGCGGGGTGGCGCGGCACGCGGCGGCGACCACGCTCCGCGTTGCCGGCGCCGTGACCGAGCGGGCGCGAACGGGAACGATGATCAGGTCGACGCCGCCGAGCGTGGCCAGGGTGTCGGCCTGGTGCGGATCCAGATGCAGTAGCGTCACCGCGTGCCGGCGGGCGAGATCGGTCATGGCTTCCCGCACCGCGTCCTCCGGGGGCGGCTGTGAATCGATGACGAACAGCGTGCGCAGGCTGCCCGAGTCGGCGGCGGGCGGATCGTGCCGCGCGCGCTGGATGGCTCGGTGCAGGTCGAGCCGGGTGGGGCGCGCGTCGATCAGGCCGAGGTGTTCTCCGGCTGCCGTCCCAGCTAGCGCGAGGCTGGCCGTGCTCGCCGTGCCGACCTCGCCCGAGGGGTCGGGATCAAGCACCGCCACCATCAAGGCCGGGCGCTCCACGAGCATCGATATTTGCTTTCGCAACACACCGGAGCCGTCCGGGACCGTGACCAGGTGGGCTGCGCCGAGCGCGAGAGCGTGTCGGTACAGGTCGGGCTCGTCCTGATCCTCGGGATCGGCGAGCAGCATCACCGCGTCGCGGGGAGGGAGTTCGTGCGGGCGGGCGCGCAGGATCGGCGCGGCCTGCGCGTCGATCAGCACCAAAGCGGCACGGTTCCAGTCTTCCCTAGCGAGCTGGTGCGGCGGGCGTGCCACCAGACGCACCCCGCGTGCGTACTGCTCGATCTCGCGGCGCATCGTGGTTAGATCCGTGATCAGCAGAACAAAGCAGGACATGCTGCATCCCTCCAATAAGGACAGTTGGGGCCGTCAGTGATGCGGGCGGTTGTCGATCTCGCTCCGGTGGGTGTCCGCGTCCGAGGCCGGGATGGTCCAGCGGCCGTGCTGGGTCATGACCGCCGATGCGGTGCGAGCCTGGCGGCGGTAGTTCTCGGCGGTGCGGCCGTCGACGTCTCGGGTATCGCTGGGGTAAGTCAGATCGACTTCGACGCTGTGATCGGAATCCGTCCAGACGTTGACGATCGGCCCTGGTGAGTTCTTCACCATTGACCACATGAGCTGCGCAGCATCAATCGGGTCCTCGGCGTCGATATCCCACTCGATGACGCAGCGGTACTCGCGGGTTTCACTCATGGTTTGTGGTCCTTTGTATACGAACGGTGTGTGAATCCAGGTCCTCGGTGTATCCGCCTTGCGGTGGCCCCGGGCGTGGACGGCGTCACGGCTCGGGACCACCGCCGCAGGCTCAGGATTTCGGCGGGCGGACGGGCATCAACAGATGCCGGTATTCCTGCCCGTCGGCTCCAGTGAGCAGCACGGGCCGCGTCGGGGTGGCGAGCTGGAACAGCACGGTGTCCCCGTCGAGCGCGTTAAGCGCGTCGCGCAGGTACGGCGCGGAGAACAGCACGCGCATTGGCTCGCCGGAGCCGTCGACCTCGGCCGGGTGCGCGGGGGCAGCCACCGCGTCGGCGTGCTCACCGAGCACGGGCGCGATCGACACCGTGCCGGCGGGATCGACCGTCAGCGCCACCTGTGCCGCCGTGCGGCGCCCGTGTTTGTCCCGGGTGGCGTGCTTCTTGGCCTCCAGCGCGGCGGCGGCGCGTGCCGTCGCGTGGGCCAGCGCGTCGCGGTCGGCGCACGCGGTGACGGTCACCTCGGGGAACAATTCCTCATAGGCAGGGAACTGCGCCTCGATCGGCCGCGTGATGACGGTCAGGTCGCCACAGGTCAGCGACAACCACTCGCCGGCCCAGTCGTTCCCGATACCGAAGCGCACGCGCTCAGCGGCGGCGTGTTTGAGTGCGGCGGACAAGACCGGAGCCGGGAACAGCACCGCGCGTTCCTCGGTGGTGGTGGTCGCAGCCAGCGTGGCGACGGCCAGCCGGAACCGGTCGGTGCCGGCGAGGGTGAACATGCCGGGCGTGATCCGCACCTGTACGCCCATGAACATCGGCATGGTGTCGTCGGTGCCCGCCGCGACCAGCACGCGCCGCGCGTCCGTGGTGAACCGCTCGCGGTCGACCTCGGCGACGGTGGGTGGAGTCTCTGGCAGTGTGGGGAAGTCCTCGGCCGCGTAGGTGGTCACGGGCATGGTGTAGCCGCCCAGTTCGAGCACGGCCGTCCCGTCCTCGGTCGTGCGCACCGTGACCGGCGCGGCGTCGGCATCGCGCTTGCGCCAGCCCTTGACCAGCGCGCCGAGCAGCTTGGTTGCTTCGGTGTAATCGATGAGCACCCGCCCCGGGATGGGCGCGGCATCCGGCACGCGCACGGTTGCCACAGTTTCCAGGTCGGTAGTGGTCAGGGTCAGGTCTCCGTCGCGCCCGTCCAGCAGGACGCCGCCCAGCATCGGCACAGCGGGCCGACGCGCCAGCCCCACGCCGACCGTGGTCAAGGCGTGCGCCAGCGTGGCGCGGTCGGTCCGGAACAGTACGGGCGCCGTCGACGCGACGGTGGTGGTGTCGGTCGCGGTGGTCATCGCGCGTGCCTCCCAAGGAAAGGTGTTGCGGTATAAGAAAGCTCGGAAAGAAGGGGCGCCCGGATACGTCGCGGGCGCCCCTGCGGGGTCAGCCGACCCAGTAGGTTCCGGTGTGGGCGGTGGTCAGCTCGACGTGCGGCATCGGTTCCCCCGGGTACGGGGTGTGCATGATCAGCCGGCCGCCGTTGTTCGGTGCGTCATCGGGAATGCGGCGCAGGGTGAACGCGAACGCGCCGCGCGGGTCGCCGACGCTGATCGTGACCGTGATCGAATCCTCGCCGGGATCGGTGTGGATCGTGGCGCCGTTGGCCCACGACAGCGGTACCCGCTGTGGACGGTGCGGCCCCTCGCGGAAGTCCGGCGCGGACTCCACATCGTCAATCTCGGGGTCCTCGTACGGGTCGTAGGCATCGCAGACCAACGAGCCGGATTCGTCGGCGTAGCCGTCCGGTTCCTCGGACAAAGACTCGCCGCACGCCTCGCACCGGTATTCGGCGTCCTCGGCGTTCTCGAACGTGATCACCGAGGAGTCGTCGTCGTAGTCGGTGGAGATCATCTCGCCGTTGGCGGACAGCACAAACACAGCGCACCTCGCAGAAGGGAGATCAAGACGGAAGGGAAGGACGGGAGGTGCGGCCGGCCGCCGCGTACGGGAACAGCGGCGCGGCCAGCCGCACGGAAGGGTCAGAATCGGCAGGTAAACCGCACGGCCTTGCCGCAAGTCGGGCAGGCCACGTAGGCGCGGTCACGGTCGCCGAACGGCACGCGCACCAGCTCAGGCACGCGGTAGGCGTGCGGACTGCCCGACCAGGAGTACAGGTGCACCGTGTCGGCGGTCTCCCAGCGATGCCCGTTCACGCATTCACCCGTGGCGTTGGAGTAGTCGGCCCACTCTTCCAATTCGTCCACAGTGGAGCGGTAGACGGTTGGGGCGACGTACAGGCCGAGGTGATCGCTCACGGTGATCATCAAATCGCCGAGTTCGGCCGAGGACAGCACCACGAACCCGAGATCATCGATCAGGTGATCGGAGAAGTTGACCAGGTTGTGATGCCACAGTTCCCCGTCACCGTGCAGACCGGCCGGAGGTTCGCTCGTGCGATCGAAGATCCACTTCGCGATCACCTCATCGTGCGGCCACTTGTGGCCGTTCGCGTCCATCCACTCGCGCAAGTCGTCGGTCAGATCGTCCGCGTACTCGCCGCGATCGTTGATCCATTCCTGCGTGTCCACGGTCAGATACCCGTCACCGTGCGACCACGCTTCAACAGACACACTGGTCATGAGAATGCCTTTCACTGATTACGGCTGCGGGAATATCGGGGTGCGAATCCCTACCCGCAATGTTTGTTTCTGTTCGGAACTTTCCGGGATCTCTTCCCTGTTGTTCCGATGGTTCTAGCCTAACGCCGGCGCCGCGCGCGGCACAACATCGCTCGATGGGTTTTTCTGACGATTTTCCTTGGCGGGTCAAGCTGCCTTTGCCCGAGCCTGACCAGTGTTGATGTGTGTATCAAAGAGAAGTAGCGAACGCTGAACTGAAGCCGTGTTTGACTCTTTTATATGGAATTCGGAAAGCGTCTTTGGTGGGCGCGAATAGAAATAGAGGAAACGGGATTAATGGTAAGTCGGTGCCACACGCCATGCGTCGTCCACCACCCACGGTCCCTCCGGTTCATGCCTCTCTCTCCCTCCAGTCGTCAACCGGTTCCCGCGGGGTACCGAGGCTTGGTGTGCTCAGGAAGGGCCAGCAGCCCGTTGACCTGCGACAACGCGCGGTCGGGGGCTTCTTATTTAATGGGAAGATGAGCAGGCAGATGAGTGGGAAGATGAGCGGGCAGATGAGCAGGTTGATCACATGAGGTCACAGTGCGTAGATCATCTACTGCTCTGATCGGGTGGAGTTGACCACTCAATAGGTTTGGACGGCGCGCTTGAGCGGCGTGCCCACCTGCGTCGGAGTGACCATGGACGGTCCGGGGGTGCTACCGACGCCGACCGCGTGGGTGGCAGACAAGGGAGTCGCCCCTCACCTCATGAGGGTATCGAGGAGCACACGGGGAAAGGAAGCCAGGCATGGGGATTAGCGCCGACGAGGTGCTGAACTGGTTCGATGCCGTGAATTGGCAGCAGGGGGAATGGGTTCCGGAGATTGTAGTAGCACTCTGGGACGGCCAAAAGCGCTTCCTGGACCTGTTGAAGGAAATCCAGGACAGTAGTACCCAGCACCGGTGGTCAAACAAGACGAAACCGCTCACCCGGCAGAGCTTGTCGCTGACTCTGACCCGTATGGAGAGGGAGGAACTGGTGCTCCGGCATGAGGACAACTCCTCGGTTCCGCGGGCGGTCTGGTATGAGGTGTCTCCAATTCTTCGTGAGTTCCTGGAGGAACGAGCGCGACCACCAGCAGAGTGGATAGCCAGCCATCAGGATCTGATCGAACGGATTCGCCAGCGCCGGGTCACGCGGGAACGTGATCGTGGCCGCGACGACGAGACCTGATCTGGTCAACATGGAGTTCGGCGGCCGTACGTCAGCTGGCGACCCGGTGCTGGCGCGCTTGCAGGGCGCGAGCGAGTGTCAATGTGTTGGGGTCGGGGCGCTCGCCGATCTCGGCAAGCGTGGTGGTCAACAGTTGGACGGTGCGGCTTATGGCATCGGCGAACCCGAGCTGAGCTTGCACCCGCATGATGTCGCGGTAGATGTCCTCGTTCTCCGGGTTGAGCAGCCTCGCGTGTTCGAGCAGCTGTAGCTGACGGTGCGGATCGTGCCCACGGTAGTGGGCAGCCATCCCAGCCAGCGCGTCGACCACCGTGCGGTGCGCGGCTTCGCGCGGGCCTTCGAGCCACAGCGCGGACATGCCGTCAGCGATCTCGCCCCGGTAGACGGCCGCGATGCGTGACCAGGCGGCCATGCGGTCCTCGTCAGTGACCGCGGTGTGCCTGTCGTGCTCGGCCTCGTGGAGGTGCCAGTAATCGACCTCGACCTGGCTGGGGTCGAGCGCGACCTGCTCATCGTGCTGGAAGATGAGGTCCACCGCCCGGTCGCCGGTGGCGTGTGATAACGCTTTGCGCAGCTGCGACAGGGACGCGTAGAAGGCGTTGAATGGCCGCCGGCCCCGGGCGTCCGGCCAGAGCGCTTCACGGACGGCTTCGCGGGTCGTGCCTGACGGATGCAGGGCCAGGAAGACCAGCAGCGCCCGGTGCTTCGGCGCCAGCACGGACGTGATGTTGTGGGCGTGCCCGTCCGGACTGTGCCAGGTCACCGTGACCGGGCCGAAGACCGACAGCTCCCACGGCCGTTCCGGGTACTGGCGTGCCCGTTCGGTCACTCCCACCAACGTAGGCACGTTGGCGGCCTCCGCGAAGGTCGTCCCCACGGATGCCTGCTCGACCTCGGGGTGAAGCAGGGACGTGGTCTCGATATCAGCGTCCTCGATCGCGCTGCTGTCCTGCCCCGGGCTCCCCGGTCCGTCACGTTGAGAATCAGCGTCGTCCTCTGCAGGTCCCACGTCGACCTCGGGCTCAGGAGCGGAGCCGGTCATACGCTCGCTGGCGCTCCCGTCGTCTGTTTCCTCGCGCTCGTCGGTGGTGCGGACATCGTCGTCGAGGGCAGGCTCGGGAGTGCTGTCGGCTGGCTCCGGCGGACTCGATGACGGCACATCGGCCAGCAGCGCCACCAGGTCACGGGTATCGGTGGCGTCGAGATGGAACAGGCAACTGCCCCGGAGATCATCCAGGGAGGGACTGGCTGCCGACACGACGCCGTCAGCGCGTACTCGCACGGTGGCCCCGGCTGGCCAGTGGCCGAGCAGAATGCCAGCGACGCCGCGGTCGGAACCGGTATCGAGGAGCGATTGCAGTCGGGCGTGCGGGCGGTCGGTCTCAGCGACCAGCACGGTATGCAGTGCACCGAGCTTGTGTCCGGAATCGTTGGGAGAGCAGCGTTTCTCCAGCGCCGCGACGGCACCGGAGAGATCGTCGGTGACGTGCAGCCGTGCCGACGCGGGCAGTTCCGCGCCCAGCAACGCGCGCGCATTGTCTGCGGGGATCACAACGGTGGCGTGCGTGGTGCCCAGCAGGTGCACCAGCAGCGAGCGCGCTGTGGCCTCGGCGCCTGCTCCGGTTAGCCCGAGCCCGCGCACCGCGGCGAGGTCGAGAGCGCGGGCGCGTTCGTCGCGGACACCGATTTCAACGGAAGCACTGTCGATGTCGCCGTGCCCTGCCGCGATCGTCGTAGGCTCATGCGGCGGCTGCTCGTCGTCGAGCCCGATTGGCTGCTCATCGTCGTCGTGGCCCTCCTCCAGCTGCACCTCGTCGTAGGCCAGACGCAGGGCGTGCACGGCTGGGGCCGGCGCGGGAGGCGGTGTGCGGTCGCCACTTCCGGGCTTGTAAACGCGCAGGCGCTTACGACGGCGGATCACCATCGCGAGGGCAACGGCGCTAGCCAGGGCCGCGGCGACAAGCCCACCACTCCACAGGGTGATCGCGGTTCCCGAGGTGCCGCTGACAGCGTCGGGGGCAGGAGCATGATGCCGGTCCGGCGCAGCATCCGGAGCGGGATGAACGGTGGGCGGCTGGGGCGGGATCGGCTGCGGTGGAGCGGGCGCGGGCGCCGGTTCAGGCGGCGGTGGCGCCGGACTCGCCACAGCATCATCCGGCAACTGGAGTATCCAGCCGGGCCGAATCAGGTGCGGGTCGCTCAAGACGCGTCCGTCAGGTTGGGGACGTCCCTGATTGAGCTGGTACAGCTCGGTCCAGCGATTACCGTCGCCGAGTTCGCGCTCGGCAACGCGCCAGAGGCTGTCGTGGATGCCGGCCTGCGGGGGCTGCACGACTACGACACCGTGCTCGGGCCGGGCGTCAGCTGTGTCGGCTGTCCGCGGCACCGAATAAGTGACCGCTCTCGGTATCGTGACGTCGGTGGCCATCACCGCCGAAGCCGGGTTTGC
This sequence comes from Saccharopolyspora cebuensis, assembly GCF_039542665.1. Lineage (NCBI taxonomy): Bacteria > Bacillati > Actinomycetota > Actinomycetes > Pseudonocardiales > Pseudonocardiaceae > Saccharopolyspora > Saccharopolyspora cebuensis. The sequence continues at coordinate 15,602 of NZ_BAABII010000018.1, read as the reverse complement.
CGATGGCAGCGGGCCTGCTATCGCTGCGGGGGCGCGCGGGTGCCACAGGACGAGCACCGCGGAAACGACCAGCACACCGGCCACCGCATGCACCGGCCCGATCGTCGGCGGACGTACGCCGTGCAGCGCATGGGGAACGCATCGGGCCACGTCCACAGCGAATACCGCCCAGGTAGGCCAGGCGATGCAGGCCAGGATGTCCAGCAGCAATGTGACCGACAAGGGATTGAGCAGCGTCGCTTCGATTTCGTCGCCGGTCGGGATGTGATCGGGAAGCGGCCATCCAATGTAGACGACGAGTCCCCATGGGACACCCACCAGCAGTGCTGCCAGCACGAGCAGAGCGGCCAGCGCCACGAGCAGGCGACGAAGTCCGGACGCGAGCCGCCTGAGACGTGTCATCCGCTGCCTCCCAGCGAACCTTGGTCGGGATGGGCTTGCCCATCGCCGGAAACGGTCAGATCGGAGATCCCGACGAGCCCGAGGAGTTGTGTGGCTTGATGTCCCTCGACCTGCACACGGACCAGGTTGCTGTCGGCCGTGACGGTGCCGGTCGCGCCGACGGAGTTCAGATAGTGCTGCGCGGCGGCCCGCGCGGCGGCGGGGTTCAGTCGGGCAGCACCACCGGAGCGATATGCGGCCAGGTCGAGTTCCTGCGCACCAGCTCGGGCGGCTTCTTGCGCCTGACCGATGGCGCGCGACTTCGCGGCCAGGGCAAATCCGCCGTCGAGGACCAGACCCGCGAAGAGCAAACAGCCGGTCGTGATGATCACGACGAAGGCGGTGACGCGTCCACGCTCATCCCCGGCCAGCGAACGTCCACGGTGACTCATCCTCCTGCACCTCCCGCCGTCACACTGCCGCGCCACTGGTCAACGACGGATGACGCCGACGCTTCGGTCGTCGTCGCACCTGGCACACCCAGTAGGGACAAGTCCGAAAGGCCGATCTCGCAATTCACCGTGACGATCACGGTGCTGCCAGGTCGCAGGCTTCCCACCTGCGCCTTGACACCGAGACTGCGGCAGGTGATCCCTGCCTGTCCCAGAGCGGCTTCGGCCGTGGCTCGTGCGCTGCTGGTGGCCTGGACGCTGCTGCGCGCCAGGGTTGCCGCCCGGACGGCCTGATGGGCGGCATCGTCGACACGCAGGCGCGCGTCGGCGAGCCGTCCGCAGAAGACCACGAACAGCAGCAGTACGATCAGTACCGGTGTGAGCAGGGTCAGCTCGGTGGCCACCGAACCGCGCTCATCGCGGCGCAGCCGCGTCAAAGAAGTTCTCATCCGTTGGCCTCCGGTGGCACGAACCGTTCACTCGGCCCGACCGCTCGGGCACGCACCGGCAGATCCAGGAACGGCACCACCCGCGCGGCATGTCCGGTGATCTCCACAGTGGACTGCTCCGGGCCGCGCGTGACCGCCGCACGCGGGTCATGCAGCGGACCACCCCCGAGTTGGGCCAGGACCGACCCAGCTTGGGCTTGACCGTCGGCGCTGCTTCCGCCCTGCACCCGCGCGCCCGAGAGGGCTTGGGAAGCGGCGGCCTGAGCGATGTGGGTGGCATGCGCCCACACTGCGAACTGCGCGATGACCAGCAGCAACAGCAGGAGCGCGGGTACGGCCAGCACCAGTTCGGCGGTGACCGAGCCGCGTTCATCGCCGCCGAAGCGACGCCACACCTGGCGCACTCGCTGGATCGCGGCGGGCCGCGCCGTCACATCTTGCCTCCGATCTCGTTGGCCTTGCGGGTGACGGCTGCGACGATGATCGCGATCACCGCGATGGCTGCGGCGACCAGCAGCGCGGTCACCAGGACGGTTTCGGTGGAATAGCCGCGCTCGTCCGCGCGGATCTGGTCGATGCGGGCGCGGACGGTGGCGACGATGACGGTCAAGTACGCCAACATGTCTGATCCCTTTCTGTGCGGGCTACAACGAGCCGAGGACGGTCGCCATGGCCGGGTACGCGATGAAGACCAGGAAGCCGGCGAACAAGCAGATGACGGGCAGGCTCATGCGCTCGGTCGCTGCTTGGGCTTGGCCTTCGGCTTCGGTCAGCTCGTGGGTGCGCATCGCCGCGGCTTTCGCCGCCAGGGAGGCGCGAACCTTGGCACCTTCGGTTCCGGCTAGCGAGACCGACGAGGACAGCTCGACCAGTTCGCGGATGTCCAGTTCCTCGCCGAGCTGGCGCAGGGTGTCCCAGGGGGTGGTGCGCGTCAGGCGTGCCGTGGTCAATGCCCGGCGGATGCGGGCGAAAGCCCATCCCTGACCGATGGCCGCCGCGTCGTTCAGCGCGCCGTCCACCCCGGCGCCGCCTGCCAGCGAAACCCGCACTAGGTTGAGGTAGGCGCTCAAGGCGTGCCGGAAGGAGGTGCGCTTGCGTTCGGCTTGCTGGCGCACATCCAGATCCGGCAGGAGGAATCCGCCCATCGCGCAGCCGACGCCGACGACGAAGGGCACCTGCCAGGGGAAGACCACCCCGGCTGCCCACAGCATCGCCTGCAGCAGGCCGGGCAGCAGCAGACCGGCGACGGCCAGTACCGCCTTCTCCGCCAGCAACGTGTCCGGCGACCGGCCCAGCACGAGCAGATCCCGGCGCTGCCGCTCGGAGGGAAGGCCCAGCGCCCGCAGCGGTCGCACCGCGGGACGGCCCCAGCGCGTGGCCCAGCCGCCCGAGTCGACAGCGGTGATCGTGGGCCGGTCTTGGCTGGTCGTGCGTACGGCAGCCAGGGCACTGGCCAGTGAGGGACGTGGCGGAAGTAACCAGACCAGCAGCGCCCACAGGCCGAGCCCAACACCGGCTCCGAGGAGCACAGCAGTGGTGATCATGGCTGTACCTCCTGTGTCGCTCGCGGCTCGGCGCCGGTGAGGTGGGTGAGGAACCGTTCCGGCTCGCCGATGCGCGCGATCTTGGCCAGCCACGCGAACGCCAGGGCGAACAATCCGCCGACGACCAGCAGCATGATCTGGCCGAACGCGCTGTCGTAGGGGTCGAGATAGCCACGGTTGAGCACCACCAGGCCCGCGGCGAAGATCAGCGTCGTCGCGACGATCACCCGCACGCTCGTGCGCGTGCGTGCCCGTCCGGACTCCACCCGCAGGCGCATGGAGACCTGCTCCCGGGCCTCGGTCGCCAGTTCCCCGAGCAGATCGGCGAGCTGGCGGGCTTGGTGCTGGGAGGCCAGCACCAAAGCGCTGATGACCAGGTCAGCCGTCGGGTCGTTCAGGTCATCAGCCAGACCACCCAACGCGTCGGCGAGCTTGTCCCCGCGTTCGATGCGCACCGAGAGTTCACGGACGTCGTCGCGGATCGCCGCCGGAGCGGTGTCCACCGTGGCCTGAATGGCTTGTTCCAGGCCAGCAGCGGCGGACAAGGTGTCGCGCAGCATCTCGGTCCACGCGGCGATGGCCTCGATCCGCGCAACCCGCCTGGCCTGATCCTGGTTGCGCCCCAGCACCCGGGGCAGCGCCCAAACACCGAGCAGGGTCAAGGCGCCGCCGACGACCCACCCGGTGACCGCGCCCACCAGCACGCCGGCCGCTACGCTCACCGCGATCCACCGCGCGGACGTGCGGTGCCGCAGCCGCTCTACCCACTGTGCCCAGCGGCTGGGCATGGCCGACGCGGCGGGGTCGCGGCTCCGCACACCGAGAATGAGCAGGAGCACCCCGAGCGCGAACCCAACCCCGAGGGCTCCCGCCACCGCGATCGAGCCGGTCACGGGTTCCACCACCCTTCCGGCCGTTCCAGTACATCCGGGTCGAATCCCACCTCGGTCAGGCGCTCGACGGTCTCGGTCCGCAGCGGAACCCCGGGAACGGCGCGGCCGGTGGGATCGGGCCGGTACACCTCGTTGGACACGATCTGCTTGTCATCGGCACCGACGACCTCGCGAATCGAGGACACGACACGGGTTTTGTCATCCCGGGCCTCGGCAAGGTGGATGACGAAATGCACCGCAGATGCGATGAGCAGGTTCGTGGCCTCCAGCCCCAACCGCTCGGGGCTTTGGGCCGCGTAGGTCGCCAGCTTGGTGAACGCTCCCCGCGAATCGCTCGCGTGGACGGTGGCCATGCTGCCGTCGTTGCCCTGGGTCATCGCGTTGGCCATCGGGATCAGCTCGGACCCGCGGACCTCGCCGACGATCACGCGGTCCGGGCTCATCCGCAGCGCCCACCGCACCAGGTCGGCCTGCGAGATCGCTCCTTCGCCCTCGACGTTCGGTTCCCTGGCTTGCAAGGCCACGGTGTCGGGATGCTGCGGATCGCGATCCAGGCCCAGCTCGAAGTTGTCCTCGATGGTGATCAGCCGCTCATGCGGCGGTATGGCCGAAGCTAACCCGCGCAGCATCGTTGTCTTGCCGATCGCGGTTCCGCCGACGATGAGCATGTTGAACCGGGCACGTACCAGCGCACCGAGCAAGGCTTCCAAACCCGAGTCGATCGTGCCGAGCTGGCGCAATCGCGCCAGCGTGACCTGCGAGAAGCGGTGCCGCCGGATCGACACCGACGGACGCCCGGTCACCGCCATCACCGCGAAGAGCCGACTACCATCGGGCAGTTCGACGTTGACGCCAGGCGATCCGCGATCGAAGCGCCGTTCTTCGACCCCAGCGCGCGCCGCCAACGAACGCACGAGGTCGATCAGCTCATCATCCGACGTCGCCACCGGTGGCATTTGCGCGCGCCGACCGTCGCTGTAGCGCACGAACACCCGGTCGTAGCCGTTGACGTTGATGTTTTCGATGTCCTCGTTGGCGAGCAGGGGCTGCAGACCACCCATGCCGAAGATCTCGTCGAGCACCGAGGTGATCACCTGGCGCTCGACGTCATCGGGCGGTAGACCAGCGCCCGACGGATGGGCCAGTTCTTCGTTGGCGTAGGCATCAGCGGCGTCGCCGGCCAGCTTCTCCGCAAGGCTTCGGCGCGCGTGGTAGTCCAATGGAGGGCGCCCGTACTGCTCGTCCTCGCGGATACGTTCGGCCAGCCCTTCCGAAACCGCCTGGCGCAGACGTGTGCGCAACGGCCCAACGGCAGGGTGCTCCCCGTCCAGACTCGCCGGGCCGGGTGGTGTGCGTGTCTGCTGAGGCTGAGGGTGTGGCGGCATCGCCGATGTCCGGGGCTCGTACGAGTTCGTTGTCATCGCGGCACCACTCCATTTCCGCCTGCCGGTACCTGTGCAGCCAGTGCGTCGCCAGCCTGCGAGCCATCGGAGGGCGCAGAGGGCTGGACGTGCGCCACTAAGCTGCGAGCAATCCGCGCGGCGGCGCGGCCGAGCGCGGACTTCTCTGGCGGGCGCCCCCGCTGGTGTCCACAGAGGAGTGCGGCACCGGAGGCGTCGTCGGGCAAGGTGCCCATCACCGGCACGCGTAGTTCCTGCTCGACCTCAATGCGGTTGTAGCCGTCCCCGATGAGCACCAGCCCAGGAGTTCGCGTCCACGTCGGAATCTCGTTGAGCAATGTGGCCACATGGGAGAGTTCATCGGCACGAGGCCGAGCCATCACCACCAGCGCCTCCGCCCCGCGGATCAGGGGGAGCGCGGGAGACGAGGAATCCAACCGGCCGACGTCGACCAACACCGCCGCATCCTGCGGACTGGCCGCCGCCCGCATCGCCCGCACACCCCGCGTGGTCAGCACGCCCAATGCGGCGCGGGCCTGCTCGGCGGCCACGGGGCCGGGCACGACCCGTAGGCCGCCGGGGAGCTGCTGGCTGTGCTCTGCCAGTAACTCCGCGCTGGATTGCCGGCGCGCAGCCGCGGCCAGCGATACCAGTCCCGGACTGGCCGTCAGCCGGTGCCGTGCGGCGAGGTCCCCGCCTGCCGGGTCGGCCTCGATCACCAACGGGTCGCCAACCGGCCAACGCGCTGCCAGGGCGAGCGTTGCCGTGGTGACCCCGGGCGAACCCTTCACCGAGCAGATTCCGACGAGCATCACTGTCCTCCTGCCGGAACGGCGACCAGAGCCAACTGGCCGGGCGGAATCGCGGCGACCTGGCGGGCGGTGGCGGTGGGCATCTGCAGCGAGACCACCGTCGACTGGTCATTGGTCTGCGGCGCCACGCTGACCACTGCCGCTTGCCATGGGCCGCCAGAGGCGGTCGATGAAGTCGAGCCGGTGGTCGAACTCGTTCCGCTGTTCGGCGCGACGATCACCGAGACGGTCGCGCCTGGGGCGATGTCCGGTGGAGCCTGGCCGGCTTTGACCGCCACGGCAACGACGCCTTGGCCGGCTGGCGGAACCTGCGGATGCCCCAAGGCCGACCGGGACAGCAGCGTCCCGGCCGGCAGGGAGTAAGCGACGGGCTGGCCGAGTACCGACGACGCCTGGCTCGCGGGAACCACATCCGTGCCGGAACCAGCCGACATCGGCACCTGCCGCAAATCCTGTGGAGCCAACACGTGCCCGACGTTGACCGGCCGCGCCAAGGTCAGCATCGGCTCGCGATCGCCAACCTGAAGCACGGTGATCACGGACCCGGCCGCGCAGACCACGACCAGCAGTACCCCCAAAACGAGGTACGGCACCCGTCGGCGCCGGCTGCCGCCACTGGAAATCCGCGACGGCGCGCCAGGCTTACGGCCTGCCCACGACCGCGAGGCGGCAGGCGGCCCCTGGGCGGGTTCATGAGTCGATGTAGGTGTGGACATCCAGCGCCTCCAGACAATGCGGTACCCCGCACCCCTTTCCCTTCAGGAAATGGGGTGTTGTGTCGTCGGATTTCCTTGTATGTCTACAGTGGACCTATTGCTACCGCGGCGCGTTGTTGAGCGCCTGCGATTCGGCCACTGCGAACGTTGCGTTCGACGTCGTTGTCAGGTCCGGGAAGGTGCCGTCTTGTCCGGCTCCAGACCACGCCACTGTCCAGTGCACGGTCGCGGCGACCGGGTAGGTGTTGTTCGGCTGCCCTTGCGAGGTCTGCCGGTAGGTATGGCCGCAATCGGGGCTGGCCGCCTTCGGATCACCGCCTGCTGGGAACGGGCTACCCGCGCCCTGGCAGGTGATCGTGGAGCCGTCGCCCATCGACCACGTCACCGACTGCGGTGTCGCGGTCGCCGTCACCGAAACCCCAGGCACGGAGGCGGTCGCCGTCTGCGGTCGCCATTGGCTGCGGTCCATCCACAGCCACGTCGGCAGGTTCACCAGCTGCGTCTCGGCAGGTGACGCGTGAATCTGCGGTGACGGCAACCGCAACTGGTTGTACGCCTGCTGGGCCAACTGCTCCGGTGAGGGAGTCGGCTGCGGCCCGTTGGGAATCCAGATCGGCGGCCGGTACAGCGCATCGGCGAAACCTTGGCCGGAGCACTGGTACACGTACCAAGCTCCTGACTGGCCCGGCGGCTGTTGCTGGGCGAACCGAGCCTGGGCCGGCGATGTGGACGGCCGGTACACCGCCGGGGTCACCGTGATCGCACCGCCGCTTTTCGGCGGGTGGTACGCCACCGTGGTGGTCCCCTGGCTCGGCGGTTGGTAGTCGCTGGGCACGTACCGGCAGTTCGCCAGGTTCGGGTCTCCCAGGATCTGGTCCCCCTGCTGGCGCGGGGGACTACCACCATCGGACTCCGAGCCGTCGCTCTGGCCCGGCTGCTGAGGCGGTGACGGGGGCTTGTCGGGCTGACCGCCCTGTCCCGCCCCGAGCCGGCACCCTGCGTAGTTCGCTTGGCCGCAGTCGACACCGCCCCACACATCCGCTAGCGCGGTTCCCGAGCCAGCAACAAGCAGCGTGGACACCGACAGGGTCACGACTACAGAACTTCTCAGCCGCATGTGCCCACCCCCTGGACGGCGAACTGATTCACCTTCCAAGTGCCGTCTGGCTGCTTCTTGACCTCGGCCACGATCGATCGACGGCCACCAGGAGTGTCGCCAGGAGCTGGCTGACCGTTTGCCTCCATGACCTTCGAGGTTCCGGTTGAGTCGCCGCAGTCGGAGATCATGACCGTCTCCGGGGCATTCGGCGGCTCAGCCGACGTGACCTGCGGGAAGTTCTTCGGGGTTCCGCGGCTGACGACATGGTTGAAGTGGTCCGCATACAGCGACCTGGTGATCGTGGTCAGGGCGTTGCCCGTGGCGTAGCGGGCCAGCTCGGGCGAGCGCCAGTCAGAGGTTTGCCCTGCTCGGGCCATCGCCTGCCACATTCCGACATAAGCTGCCTTGGCCTGCTCTCGGGCCGTATCGGCTGGGGACGGGGCTGACGGTGACGGCGGGGCTTCAACGCTCGTCGATGGGTCCGGCGGGGAGGCCGGCGCTTGCGGATCTTGCGAGCTGCAAGCGACCGCCGCCAAGCAAAGGATTACCGAACCCGACAGGGCGACCGACGGGATAACCGGACTACGCATACAACTCCCCAGTACGGTGGTCGTCATCCGCTGTACGTGATCGAGGTACCCGACCACATGTACATCCGGTTACCTCGGTCACATCAACCAGACCAAGGAGGCGAATCGCCTTCCACAGCCCCCGACGCAGGGAAATTCACTCGATTGGAGTAGTAATTGGGGGCATAAGGCTCTTGCAGTTGCTCCACTGGGCTACTGATCCAACACGCAGCGAACACGTCATGCGATCACAGAACGTGTCACGTCACCTCGGAGCGTCACTCACGTGCCATCTGCTCTTGCCATCGCTCTGTGGGCCGGCTGCGGTCTGACGGCCGGCTCACTGATCGCGCTCGCTGTCCGGCGGCGAGAGCAGCAGACCCCGCGGCAACAGCTGCTGGCGCAGGTCATCCTCACGAGCGGGCTCTTCGCTGTGCTTGCTTGGCGCCACGGCAGCGCCCTGCAAGTCTCGGCCGCCGCAGGCTACGCCGCAGCTGCCGTACCGCTGGCCGCAGTCGACCTGCGCACCGGCAAACTGCCCAACTGGCTGACGCTGCTCGCGCACGTGTTGACGCTCGCGGGCCTGCTCGTGGCCACGCTGGTGCACCTGCGAGCGAGCGGCTTGCTCGCCGCTCTGGTCGGCTCGATTGTGTTCGCCGCGCTCTACGGCGCGTGGTACGTCTTTCTGCCTGGTCACATGGGCGGCGGCGACCTGAAGCTCTCGGCGGTGTCCGGAGCTGTACTCGGGTGGCAAGGGTGGCCGACGGCGTCGCATCCGCACCTCCTGACGGCGGGGGTTCAACTCCTCGCCTGGCTGGCGGGAGCGCTGCTGCTGATCTGGCTGCTTCAGGCTGCGGCCTACCTCGTCGCGCGAGCCGTCAGGAGGCGGTTGGCCACGTTGGCGCTTCGGCACGGTCCGTTCCTAGTGCTGGGGACAGTCACGGCACTGGTGCTTGCTCCGTGAAGCTCACTGTGTCCCCGGATCAGCGTTCGCGGCCCAGGGCGCCCATACGCGCTGTTGCTGCTCAGGATCGCGCAGATGCTCGGCGACAGAACGCGGGCGGATGTCGAGACTATCGATGCTGCCCCACCAGCACCATTTCAACTCGCGGCCGTTGCGGATACCCTCACTCGCCGGCTGGGCGAGATCTACCTCGAAAACGAAATGAATCTCGTGACTGGTTTTGGCGCCCTTTTCGTCGATGTTCTCGATTGCCGCAGAAAATCGATAGTCGTGAATTGAGAGCCCAAAATCTTCCCGCAGAGTCCGAAGCAACGATCTTTCCACGGGGTCACCGGGCGTGACCGCTCCTCCAGGGAGCGTCCAATGCTGGCCACCTTGATATCGACACAGGAGAACATACTGGTCGTGCCCAATGAGCCCGTCAGACATGACCCCGATAGCAGCAGGCATAGGACCATCCCTTCCTGACGACAGCCAGCTGAAGTCGCGGTCGGCATCCTGGGCGGCGCCCCAATTGACCGGTCAACGAGGCACAGCGCCTGATGGATGCGTGTCGGCGCAACATACGTACTGCCTGCCTGGCAGTCGCAGCCAGGGCCTGGTGCGACAGGCAGGGTTGCATTGTGCCGCTCATGCGTGCGCCCGACACGGCCTTGTCGGCCATCGTGCCCCAGCCGTGTCCTGGCATAATCGGTCGACTGGGGCGTACCCGGAGGGCACACGTCAACTCCCCGCTCTTTCGATGATGCTTACGCATCAGCGCCCGCGCTCATCTCCCCACAGCAGGATGTGCAGCCGCGTGGAGAGGTTCCAGTTCCTTTGGATCGCTTCGTCGGCGAGCCAGGACATCCGGCTGAGAACTCGCTCGCGTGTCGTTCCTTCCGGCATGACCCATATCGGCGAAAGATCGAATTCCTGTGCGTAGTGAGAAATTTCTTCGAGGTCACTCTCGTGAGCCGCCACGAATTTAAAAATGGATTTCCCTGATGAAGCAAGTGTGCGAATTGCTTCTGGGTTGATCCTGGTGCTCCTGCTCACCGTCCTTCCGGCGAACGCTGCGGTCTTGGGTGAGACATTGAACTGGCTTACGGAGTGGAGGATGGCCGGGATCGGAACGATAGTTCCGTTGGTCTCGATCTCGATGCGGCGGCCGGCTGCGGCGAGGGATCGAACGAGAGGGCTCAGCGATTCCTGCTGAAGCAGCGGCTCTCCACCGCTGATCACGACGAGATCGACGGATTGGGCAGTAACCCAGCTATATAGATCGTCGGCGGTCATCTTCTGGCTCTCTCGACTCGGGTCGAATCGAGACCAGTCCCATGTGTATGGAGTGTCGCAACCTGGGCACGACAAGTTGCATCGCGAGAGCCGGATGAAGAGCGCTTGCCTTCCCGTTGAGGAACCTTCCCCTTGCACCGTGGGGCCGAAGCGCTCCGACACGAGCAAGGGGCGTGCGATGGGATCGGTTAGCGCTGTCATGGTTGCGGAACCTCGTACTCGGCCCAGCTGGTCGGACTCTCATGGACGCGTACCGTCTCCAGGCGGGCGGGAATCGTCGGCTCGACGTTTTTTCGGAACCATTCGGCGATGTGGCAAGCAAGGTTCTCGCTGGTCGGCTCGATGTCGAGAACCTTGTTCAAGTATTGGTGATCCATCGTGGCGTCGAGGTAGTGGCGAAGTGGCCGTAACTCACCGAAGTCGGTGACGAACCCCGGCGGAGTCAGACTCTCTGCCGCGAGCACCACTTCGACGGTGTAGGTGTGCCCGTGAAGACGGGAACACTTGTGGTCAGCTGGCAAACTCGGCAGGCAGTGCGCTGCATCGAAAGTGAAGCACTTGCCGATCCGGTAGCTCACGGTTCACCCCGTTTCACTTGGGACTTCGGCAGTTTCGGCGAGTAGGGCCGCGCCGAGGCGCACCTGCCGCGTGCGGGCAGCCAACTCTGATGGCGGGCGAACGGTCACCGGGCACTGCCGTGCGGCCGGGACGTGCAGCGCGGAGGGCGCGGGCGCCGATGTCGTTGGCGCCTGCGGATGCTCCGGGTGAGGAAGGTCGAGCAGGGCTTGCAGCGCCCGTTGAGCGTCGGCCGCGTAGAGCCACACGATGACCTCGGGCGTGAAGATGTCCGTGACGTCTGCGGTCGGCACTCGGGCACTGATCACATCGTCGAGGTCGCGGATGACGACGAGGTCGACGAACGGTCCCCAGTCATAGGTACCGACGATCAGCGTGGGCTGTCGCGGCCCGTTGCAGTAGCGCAGCGTGAAGCCATCCCGTGCGACGGAGGTCAACAGCTCGTCGATTTCCGGGGGGAACGCGGCGTCTGCGGGCTGGTGATTGGAGTTCATGACGTGGCGGTACCGGTTCACGGTTGGCTGCAAGTGGAACTGGTTGCGGCGAGGCATCGGGGGAGGGCGGGGAGCGGGTCGGGGGCCGCCTCGCCGCAACCGAGTGGCAGTCAACCCGCCCCGCAGGTGGGCGACCAGAGCACACTTGCTGCACGAATGCTGCACAGCGGCTGCACACGAGGAGCTGACCTGTGCCGATGCTGTGGCCGTGACCACTACAATCACCTGATCGAATGGGGTCCTAGCCCGGCTGGCTGTGGCTTCGCCGAGATGTACTCAGCGAATGGCGAACGTATTCGGGGGTGGCATGGCGCGTCAGCGACGTGGGTTGGCTGCACGCCGTGCCGGCCTGGGCTACACCCAAGAGCGTTTCGCGGAAGCGGTCGGGGTCGAGCGCAGCACCATCTGGCGCTGGGAGACCGGCGCCGTCGCTCCCCTGCCTGAGCAGTGCCGACGTATCCGGATCGTGCTCGGTATGACACCCGCCCAGGTCGATGAGCTTCTACGCGAGACCGCCGCTGAGCGTCGTTCAGCTGCCGGCCAGTTGCCGGAGCACCGCGCCGCCTCGCCCACTTCATCGTGGGACGACCCGGACGAGGTGTTGCTGCACCTGCACGAACTGCAGGAGTCGAACATCGGTGACGGCCAACTGCGGCTTCTGGAAGACCAGGTGCATCGCATCGTCGCCGAGTACGAGCAGCGCGGCCCCGCTGAACTCGGACCACCCACCGCCCGCTTGCGCCGACAGGTCCACCAACTGCTGGGCGGCCGTCAGCTCCTGCGAACCCGCTACCGGCTGCACCGGGCCGCGGCGCAGCTTTCCGGCCTGCTGGGCTACATGGCCATCAACACCGGCCGTTTTCGGCTCGCGAGCGCGTACTGCGCGGAAGCCCTGCACCTCGCCACCGAGATCGAAGACATCGACCTCCAGGTCTGGGTATGGGGCACCCGGTCGCTGGGCGCGTACTACCAGGCCGACTACGCCCACGCTCACGCCCACGCAGCGCGGGGCCGGGCATTGGCACCCAACAGCCCCCAGGCCATTCGCCTCCTAGCCAACGGCGAGGCTCGGGCGCTCGGTCAGCTCGGTGATCGCGCCGGTGCCGATGCGGCCGTCGGACAAGCCTTGGCGTTGATCGATCGGTACGACATCGACCCCGGGCTCACGCCATGTATCTCCTTTGAGCCGTACGGCTACGCTCGGGTGGCCGCGAACGCGGCCACCGCCTACGTCCCGCTGGGCGATACCGCACGCGTGCTGCACTACACCGGCGACGTTGATCCCGCCGTCGAACAAGCGGATTCCGACTGGAGTCGGGCTCTGGTCAGGCTCGACATCGCTATGGCCGTGCTCCGACAGGACGATGCCGACCTGGAGCAGGCCCTTGCGCTGGGGCGGGAAGCGCTGCGCGTGTGCGCCGACCATCCGATCCGATCGGTCTGGCAGCGCGCCACCACGCTGCACGAACTCACCCAGCGCTGGGCCAACGAGCCTCGGGTCATCGAGTTCGCCGACCAACTCCGCACCTGGCGCGGTCGCCCCCAGGTCCAGGCGATCTCAGGCGGAACCCGTTGACGGCCGTTCATCGAAGGCCGGTAGGTGTGTACCGCATGGGAACCTCGTACAGCTCGACCTTCCCCGTCACGCCGCCCGCTGACCCCGACGACCCCACCTGCGTCGCTCAGCACGACCAAGCTGCGTTCGAGCAGGTCGAGCAGATGCTGTGCCACTGGGACCGGCCGCATCGGCGTTCGTTGCACTGGATGATCACACTGGACCAGCAGCCTCGCGCCGTCGAGTTGAGCCAGCGCTGCCGAACGGTCCTCCCCGAAGACGGCCTGGACCTCATCCCACCGGAGAGCCTGCACCTGACCGTGCGGCGCTTCGGCTACGTCGATGAAGTCCCCGTCGACAAGCTCGACGCCGCGGTCGAAGGCGTCGGCGAGCACTGTCAGGGGACCAGTCCCTTCCGCCTTCACCTGCTGCCTCTGGCGGGCTCACCAGGCGCCGTCCGGTTCAGCGTCGCCCCGTGGTCCCCGCTGCTTGCGCTGCACCGAGCGGTGTCGGTGGCCTCCGGCCACGACGAAGTCGACCCGTTGACCCTGTACCGCCCGCATGTGGGGATCGCCTACAGCAGCCGTGCGCAGGACCCACGTCCCTTCGTCGTGGCTGCTCGCGAGGCCCAGACGCTTCCGTCGGCCGAGATCGTCATCAACGAGCTGCGGCTGGTCGAGCTGTACCGCGCCGACCACCAGTACCGATGGCGTGTCCTCGAACGCTTTCCGTTCACTGGGGACGCGATGCACTGAGATCGGCCTGCTTGACATTGGGCCGGCGCTTGCATCGGGTCCTACCAGTGATTCCCGGCTGAGGCGATCAGCTCATCGAGGCTGGTCAAGCAGTTCTGGATCTGGGTGGAGCCATCCTCGCGGGCCTTGGCGATCACTGCGAGGACGGCGCCTTCATCGCGGCTCGTGCGTAGCGCCGTCAGCACCTGCTGCTCGACGCCGTCCAGCCTGGAACGGTACTCATCAACCGCGTCGTGGGGCAGGGATTCGCGTGTCACCTGGAGCGCCGCGAGGAGATCGTCAACGCTGGTCATCGCTGTCCTGTTCGGCGATCACCTCGACGCTGAATCCCGGCCGCACGGTCCCGTCGCCCAGCTCGGCGTGCTCGATCGCCCGCGCGATGCCCTGCGCCGTCACGCGGATCGCCTCCATAGGGTCGTCGACCTCGACGGCCTTCCAGAAGGTCACGGCTTCGGCGTCGGCGTCGACCTGCGCGAGCAGAGGTGTCAGGCCGGAGTGCTCGAACCACGATCGTCCGACTCGTTCTAGGTGTGTGATCCGGAGAGGTTGGGGACGCGGTCTGCTGGTGGGGCTCCGTGGATGGCGGTGTGGGGTCGGTGGAAGTTGTACCAGTCGAGCCAGTCGGCGAAGGTTCGCTGGCGTTCGCGTTCGGAGTGGTAGGGCTGTTGGTAGGCCCATTCGTCGAGCAGGGTGCGGTGGTAGCGCTCCACTTTTCCGTTCGTTTGTGGGCGCCAGGGGCGGGTGAATCGTCGGGCGATGCCCAGGTCGGTGCAGACTTGTTGCCAGGTGTTTTTGCGGTAGGACCAGGCGTTGTCGGTGAGTACTCGCTCGATGGTCACGCCGTGGCCGGTGAACCAGGCCTGTGCCCGGCGTAGGAATGCGGCGCAGGTCGCGGCCTTCTCGTCGGCCAGGGTTTCGGTGTAGGCCAGTCGGGAGTGGTCATCGAGTGCGGTGTGCAGGAACAGATATCCGCCACCGCAGGCGCGGGCTTGATTGCCCCGGCCGGCGGCACGCCCCAGGACGCGGTGGCCGCCGCCCTCGGGAATCCGACCGAGTTTTTTCACGTCAACGTGGACCAGTTCGCCGGGGCGGGGGTGTTCGTAGCGGCGCACCGGTTCGCCGGTGGCCCGGTCACACGCGGCCAGGATCGGACGGTGGTGGCGGCGCAGGACCTGGTGCACGGTCGACGCGGCGACCGGGACCCGGCCGGCGATGCGCCCCGGCCCGATCTTGTGCTCGTCACGCAGCCGCAGGACCTCGTCCTCGACCGCCCGACTCGTGCGTTGCGGACTGCGGTGCGGACGGCTGGAGCGATCGTCCATAGCCTGCTCGCCGTCGTGGCGGTAACGGCCCGCCCAGCGGGCCGCGGTCGTGTGGGCGACCTGGAACCGCTCGGCCGCACGACGAACAGGCCAGCCATCATCGACGACACATCGGGCCAGCCGCAGCCGCCCGGTCGGAGTCAGCGGAGCGTTACGGTGGACCACCAGAGGGCCTCCTCGGGTCGGCGTGTGTTCGTGGTGATCCACACCGAACCCGGAGGCCCTCACCCATATCAAGATCATCCACCGCGTGCCGACCTGTCACCAACGTGCCCGAACAGCACATCTAGGGCGTGTTGCTAAAAGTTGTTCCGGGATGTGTGGGCGATGCTTGGGGGGTGTC
>NZ_BAABII010000017.1:0-97611 GCF_039542665.1 Saccharopolyspora cebuensis | reverse complement strand
GAGCTGCCGCGGGTAGGCCGACCAGCCCGCGACGATCAGCTGCGGCCGGTTCTCCCGGGCCAGGCGGGCGACCTCGTCCATGTCGACCCGGTGATCATCGTCGCGCACCGTGTAGGGCACCACGTTGTACAACTTCCCGGAAAAGTTGATCTTCATCCCGTGGGTCAGGTGACCACCGTGCGCCAGATCCAGACCCATGATGGTGTCACCCGGCTTGAGCAGCGCGAACATCGCCGCGGCGTTGGCCTGCGCACCCGAGTGCGGCTGCACGTTGGCGTACTCCGCACCGAACAGCGCCTTGACCCGGTCGATGGCCAGCCGCTCGACCACGTCGACGTGCTCGCACCCGCCGTAGTACCGCTTGCCCGGGTAGCCCTCCGCGTACTTGTTCGTCAGGACCGAACCCTGCGCCTCCAGCACCGACCGCGGCGCGAAATTCTCCGAAGCGATCATCTCCAGCGTGCTCTGCTGGCGGTTCAGCTCGGCACCGACCGCCCCCGCCACCTCGGGGTCCACCGCGGCGAGCTGGTCGTTGAACAGGTCAGGTGTCGACATGGTGTTGCCTCCTGTAGTGATCTCTCAGGCGTTGCGGCGGTAGAAGGGGAGCTCGACGACCTCCACCGGCGCGGTCCTGCCCCGGATGTCCACCTGCAGCGCGGTGCCCGGCGCGCTGTGCGCCCGGTCCACGTAGGCCATCGCCACCGGGTGCCCCAGCGTCGGCGACGGCGCACCGCTGGTGACCTCGCCGACCTCGGTGCCCGCGTCGTCGAGGACCCGGTAGCCGTGCCGGGGAGCGCGGCGCTGGTCGGTGGTCAGCCCGACCAGGGTGCGCGCGGTGGGCTGCTCGGCGACCGCGGCCAGCGCCGCCTTGCCGACGAAGTCGCCCGGCTTGTCGAGCTTGACCACGCGGCCCAGGTTGGCGTGGAACGGGGTCAGCTCGGTGGAGAGCTCGTGGCCGTGCAGCGGCATCCCGGCCTCCAGCCGCAGCGTGTCCCGGCAGGACAGCCCGGCGGGCCGCAGCTCGTGCTCGGCGCCCGCCTCGGTCAGCGCCTGCCAGATGGCCGCCGCGTCGCCCGGCGCGGTGAACAGCTCGAAGCCGTCCTCGCCGGTGTAACCGGTGCGGGCCAGCAGCACCGGGTGACCGGCCACCGCGCTCCGGTAGCCGGCGAAGTACTTGACCTCGGTGAGGTCGGTGTCGGTCAGCGGGGCCAGGATCGCGGCGGCGCGGGGGCCCTGCACCGCCAGCAGCGCGTACTCCTCGGAGACGTCGGCGAACTCGGCGTCGAACCCGCCGACGCGCTCGGCGAGCTCGGCGGCGACCACCGCGGCGTTCGCGGCGTTGGCCACCACCAGGTACTCCTGCTCGGTGAGCCGGTAGACGATGAGGTCGTCGAGCACGCCGCCCCGCTCGTCGCAGAGCATCGTGTAGCGGGCGCGGCCCGGTTTGATCCCCGACGCCTTCGCCACCAGCGCGTGGTCCAGGGCCTCGGCGGCCTGCGGGCCGCTGATCCGGAGCTCGCCCATGTGGGTGAGATCGAACAGCCCCGCGGCGGTGCGCACGGCGTGGTGCTCGGCGGTGTCACCGGAGTACCGCAGCGGCATCCGCCAGCCCGCGAACTCGGTGAAGGTGGCGCCGAGCGACTCGTGCACCTCGTGCAGCGGGGTCCGTCGTGGCGACGACATGGCTATGGCTCCTCCTGGTGGGCGCGGGTCGGCGGACGAGGGGCCGGTCAGCCGCGCGAAGCACAACCATATCCGGGGCACCCCGACGTCGACCTGCGCGGGTTCGCGCTGGTCGGGGTCTCCCCGGAGTCATTGGCCTGAGAGTTTCACCGCGGTCCGGCGCCAGGACACCGGGCGGCTTGCACCGTGGGCGAGGAGCGGGGCTCCTGCTTTTCTCCGTGTTCGCCTGCTGTCGCGCGGTGCCGGTGCCTGAGAGTTTCTTGGGGAGATTGCTCCTTCGGCGCCCCGTGACGTGGGGTCTCTCCCGCACGACGTCGTCGGCGCGGTCTTGAGTTGTGGGCCGGTCGGATTCGGACGCTACGGAGGTGCGGGAAGCCAGTCAACACAACGCGAGGGTGATCTCAGGTGGAAGGTGTGGTGGTCCTTGTGCGTGGCGGTGCCAGTGGCGGAACCTCAGCGGCCTTCTCGTCGGGAAGGTGTTGTGGTCCGGTTGCGTGACGGTGCGGGTGGCGGAACCTCAGCGGCCTTCTCGCTCCGGGCGCCCTTCCTCATGTACCAACCACGTACACAGCGTCAGGGCGTCCTCGCGAGAAGACCGCTGAGAACCCGCGGCGGTGCCGGTTGCTCAGGTGGGGCAAGACGTAAGCGGCTTTCGCCGCTTGCCTGACGGCGGTTGGGCGAGCTTGCGGGTTCGGCTGGAAGCGGCTGGCGCCGCTTGCCTGGCGGTGGTGCTTCTTGTGCGCGAGTGCAGGAGCGTTCGCCCGTTCGTGAAGTGAGTGAGGGGCACCCTTGTCCGAGTTACTTGGGCAAGGGTGCCCCTCACTCAGGTCGCAGACGGGTGAACGGGAGCCCGTGGCGGTCGGGTGGCTCAGTCGGGCTTGGTGGTGAGGTCGTGGTGGAGGCGGGTCAGGCTGTCGACCAGGGCGGCGAGTGCGAGCTCGAAGCTGTCCGCGTCGATCTCGGCGGCGTGCTCGCGCAGCAGGTGGGCCCGGTCCAGGTGGGGGAAGCGCTCGTCGTAGACCTCCGCCTCGTCGGGGAAACCGGCCGAGAAGGAGCCCATCGCCGAGCCGACCACCAGGTACTTGGTGGAGGCGCCGATCATCGTCGCGTACCGCTGCGGCCAGCCCGCCGAGGTGAGCCCGCCGTGCACGGCGTCGGCGCGGCGCAGCGCGGTCTCCCGCCGGGCCGGGCCGGAGGCCAGGAACGGGACCAGGTGGGGGTGCGCGATGAGCGCGGCCCGGAACGAGCGCGCCCAGGTGCGCAGCCCGGTCGCCCAGTCCTGCTCGAAGCCGCTGACGTCCACGGCGCGCATCACGCCGTCGGCGATCTCGTGCAGCAGCTCGTCCTTGCCGGGCACGTGGTTGTAGAGCGACGCGGCCTTGACGCCGAGCCGGTCGGCGAGCCGCCGCATGGACAGCGCTTCCAGCCCGAGCTCGTCGATGATCTCCAGACCGGCCAGCCGGATGCGGTCCGGCGACAGCAGGGGATTGCTGGGGCGGGGCACGGTCCCTCCTCCTCGGAACACCCTTGCGGGCCTCGTCGCGGCGGTCCTAGACTCCCATAAAACTAACGCCGTTAGTCACAGGGCGCGGAAAGGAAAGCCCCATGGTCGACTTCTCGCTGTCGGAGACCGAGCGCGACATCCGCGACTGGGTCCGCAACTTCGTCCAGCGCGAGCTGGTGCCGCTGGAGCCGGAGGTGCTGCGCCGGGAGCGCGCCGGCGAGCGCGGCCTCACCAAGGACGAGCAGCGGGAGCTCCAGGACAAGGCCAAGCAGGCGGGCTTCTGGGGGGTGCAGACCCCGGAGGAGTACGGCGGGATGGACCTCTCCGCCGTGATGTCGGCGCTCATCGAGGTCGAGCTGGGCCGCACCTTCGTGCCGTTCCGGTTCGGCGGGTACGCCGACAACATCCTCTACCACGCCAACGAGGAGCAGAAGCGGGAGTACCTGCTGCCCACCATCGAGGGCACCCGCAAGTCCTGCTTCGCGATCACCGAGCCGGGCGCCGGGTCCGACGCCAAGAACCTGCGCACCACCGCGCGCAAGGAAGGCTCGGAGTGGGTCGTCAACGGCGAGAAGACGTTCATCACCGGCGGCATCGACGCCGACTTCGTGATGGTGTTCGCGGTCACCGACCGGGAGAAGGGGGCCGACGGCGGCGTCACCTGCTTCCTCGTCGACCGCGACATGGGCTGGAAGTCCGAGCCGATCGACATCATGGGCCCGTGGGAGCGCCGCCCCGCCGCGCTGGTGTTCGACGAGGTCCGGGTGCCCGAGCGCAACGTGCTCGGCGAGGTCGGGAAGGGCTTCCGGCTGGCGATGCAGTGGATCGGCCGCGGCCGGTACCTGCTGCCCGCGCACGCCCTCGGCGCCTGCGAGCGGCTGCTGGAGATGGGCATGGACTACGCCAAGACCCGCGAGACCTTCGGCGAGCCGATCGCCGAGCGGCAGGCGATCCAGTGGATGGTGGCCGACTCCGCGGTGGAGATCGAGGCGCTGCGCTGGCTGGTGCTGCACGCCGCGTGGCAGGTCGACCAGGGCGGCGACTCCCGGCACGCCCAGTCCATCGCCAAGCTCTACGGCGGCACCCGCGCCGGGGAGATCGTGGACCGGGTGCTCCAGATGCACGGCGGCATGGGCTACACCAAGGAGCTGCCCATCGAGCGCTGGTACCGCGACCTGCGGCTGCTGCGGATCTTCGAGGGCACCGACGAGATCCAGCGCCGCACCATCGCCCGCAACCTCCTCAAGGGCCACGCCTCGGTCTCCGGCGCCCTCGGCTGACCGTCCCGTCCCTGGTCAGGGGGTACCTTCATCCGGCACAGTCGGATGCAGGTGCCCCTCGCTCATTCCCCTTCCGGGTGAAATGGGAGGTGCTGGTGGGGCGGTGGCCGGTGGGCGGTTCGCCGAGATCGTCGGGAGCCGGCCGGGAGTGGGTACCCTGGGGGTGGAGTTGATCGCGGCTCGACCGCGCCCGGCCGGAGCTGAGGAGACGCTATGTCGTTGTTCAAGAAGGTCAGCCAGTTCGCCAGCAGCCCGCAGGGCCGCAAGGCGATGGAGCAGGCGAAGAAGTACGCCTCCGACCCCAAGAACAAGGAGAAGATCGACCAGGTCAAGAACAAGCTGTTCGGCAAGGGCAAGGGCCACTGACCGAGGCTTCCGCGACCCCCGGTCCGCCCGGGGGTCGTTTTCACGCGCCGGGCGCGTAGCGCACCACCGGCACCGGGCCGCTCCCGGCGGGAACGTCCCGCAGCAGCCCGACCACGGCGTCCACGGTGTCGGCCGCCAGGTCGGCGAGCGCCACGTGCGCGGTGGCCCCGGCCGCCCGCGCCGTGCGCAGCGCCGGGACCAGGCCGCGCACCAGGGCCTCGGCGGCGGGCCGGTTCTTCACCCACAGCTGCTCGAAGCCGGTGACCAGCACCGCCTCGCACCCCGATCCCGTCAGGGCCCCCTCCACCGACGCCGCTCCGGGGGTCAGGGCGCCCAGCAGCGCACCCAGGTCCGGACCGCCGCGCGCGTCCAGCACGGCGCTGCGCTCCCGCCCGGTGAAGGCCCCGTGCAGCGACGGCGGGAGGTCCAGGTGCACGGCCACCGGCTCGCCGTCCACCGGCGCGAGCCGCCCCGGGGGCAGGTCGTGCACCACGATCGGCTCCGGCGGACGGCGGTGGAAGGTGATCTGCGGGTCGTAGGGCTCGTCGGGGTCGTCGAACACCTCCACGACGAACTCCCGGTCCGGGAACTCGGCGGCCAGCAACGCCCGCCAGCAGTCGGCGAGGGTGTTCACGAGCGTGGACAGGTCCGCATCGTGCGGCTCCAGGTCATCGTTGCCGAAGAGGTCCTGGAGCGACAGCAGGTTCGAGTGCCGTTCCACGAGGTCGATCCGATCGTCGAACCTCCTGAAGAACGTGTCGATCGCCTGCCGCCGGTCGCCGCTGTCGTCGGCGCTGGATCCCGAGAAGAACATGCCCCCCCGGTGCTCGATGAACTCCGGGCGGAACAGCCACTGGGCGGCGAGCACGAATTCGATCCCGCCGCCCCACCCGAGGAAGCTGAGCGGCGTGAACCCGGGACCGTTCGTCTTGCGCCACGGGTCCAGGAAGCTGGGGAAACGACGGGGCTCGGCACCGTCCTGCTCATTCATCGGTAGTCCGTTTCCTGTTCTTCCGCGTTCCGCACCTCGGATTGTCCGACGTGGACCTCACCGGTCTTGGGGTTCGTGTGCAACGAGAACTCGTGCACGTGCCCGGTCATGCCCCCGTGCGTGCCGACGATGTCGACGCGCTTGATGATAAAGCCGCGTTCGTCGTAGACGGAGTAGCTCGTGATCGCTCCCGTCCCAGGTGGATTCCGCAGGAAGAGGACCTCGTTCGGGTCGGCTTCCTTCGGCAGCTTCCGGCCGCCGCGTCCTCGGCCCGGCTCGGTCCACTCCGAACCGTTGGCGATGAGTTCTCGGGCGTGCGGGAGGGGGCCGTCCCGCCGGTACTCCGGTGGCGGCGGGGGCGGTGGCACCGGCGGTGGTGGCGGCGGTGGTTCGGGGCCGAAGAGGGACTCGACGAAGTCGACGATGCTCTGGAACGCGCGCTTGGCGACGTCGAGCACCGTCCTGGCCACCGAGCGCAGGAGCTGCCCGAGGCGGTGCAGCAGCGGCCGGAGCGCGTTGGCCAGCATCCGCAGCAGCGTGCTGATCAGGGGCGCCACGACCGCTCCGGCGGCCTGGTGCCGGACCCGCTCCCGCTGGGCGTGCCCGGCCGCGAGCACCTCGACGGCGGTGCCCTTGGTCACGCCCGTGGCCGTGGCCAGCGCGTCCACGGCCGTGGCGACCTGGTGCGCCGCCGCCGCGCCGAGCGCGACCCGCGGTTCCAGCTCCGCCCACCGGGCGGTGAAGGCGTCCACCGCGCGGCCCCGGTGGTGGGCGGCGACCGCGCGCGCCGGGGGAGCGGCGCGGTCGCGCAGCTCCGCCAGGCGGTCACCGGTCCGGCGCCAGCCGTCGGCCAGGTCCCGGAGCCGGTCCTCGTCGGCTTCCGGCCACGGTTCGCCGACCTCGGCGAGCAGGGCGGCGAGTTCGCCGGGCAGCGCGATGCTCATCGCGGCGGCCGCAGCTCGTCGCTCAGGCGGCGGAGCCGGTCGGCGTGCTCGCGGTCGGTCTCCTCGGTGTCGTCGGCGGTGGCGCGCAGGGCCGCGCCCAGCTCGTCGACCCCGCGGCCGAGCGCCGCCACCGCGCGGGCGGCGAGGTCGGCGAGCTCCTGGTGCGCCGCGCCGAAGTCCGCGCCCGCGTCGTCGACGCCCCACACCGAGGCGTCCCCCGCGGTGTCGGCGCGAGCGCGGCCCGCGGCGGCGCCGAGGTCGGCCCCGGCGGCGCGGAGCTCGCCGCCCGACTCCCGCATCCGGTCCGGGTCGACCGAGAACGTTCCCACGGTGGTGCACCTCCGATTCCCGGCGGACGGTAGTGGGCCGATCGGCGGTGTGGGATGGTTTCGCGGAAAACCGTTCTGATCTTGGGCTGGTGGGCGACGTGGACGACGAGGTGCGGGGCAGCGGTGCGGCGGCCGAGGGCGCGGTGCGGGCCGTGCTCGACGCGAACGGGCGGCTGACCGGGTTGGAACTGGAGCCGGAGCTGCTGGAGCGGGGCGCGCCCGCCGTGGCGGAGGCGGTGCGCGAGGCGGTCACCGCCGCGCAGGACGACCTCGCCGAGCGGCTGCGCACCGACAGCGGGGCGATGGGCGCCTTCGAGGACCAGCTCGACCAGCTCACCGCCGGTTTCGAGAAGGCCATCGAGAAGGTCACCCGCGATCTCGCCGACGCGCAGAAGCGCCTGGAGGGCTGAGTCGCATCGGATCGCCGACGCGATCGCTGATTCCGGAATCGTCGGGGAATTGACGTCGTGCGGTGAATCCGCTTTCCGATCGCCGCCGCGCCTGATGCCGTCGCGGATTCCGCCCGGGATCGCGGGCGGTCGTCGTCGCCGGACCCGCGCACCGGCCGTTCCCGGCACGTTCCGGGGAATCGGGATCCGGCTGCGCGCGTCGATCCGTGCTGCTCGCGCCGCCTCCGGAGCGCTCGGCCAGGTGCGCGAAAAATGATTCATGAAATCGTCGATGGGCCTTTCGTGGTACCGCTTCGGGTGTATTGACCCGCCAAATTCGCCTCGGTAGCTTCGTGAATCGCCGCGACAACCGGCAATCAATCCTCTGGGAAAGGACGGATTCGCGATGGCCGAGAACGGGATCGACGTGCGGGACGGCGCTTACGAGGCGCCGGCGATTCTTCCGGTGGGCGACTTCACCGAGGTGACCCGGATCAAGACCAGCGGGAACTACATCGACAGCCCGTACGGGGTGTTCTGCATCGGCAACTGCGGGTGAGCGCACCGGTGATCGCGACCGCGCGGTCACCGCTGGTCCCCGAACGATGAAGCACCACGGCCTGGTCGGTTCCGGCGTTCGAACGGCGTGCGCGGGTCGGACACCGGTCCAGGCCGTCGGTGCCGGAGCGAGCAGGAGCGTCGTGGAATTCACCGTGTTCCCGGACAGTCCCTCGGCGGAACCGCTGGTCCGGCGGCTGGAGTGGGACGGTGCGCAGGTGCTGCACCACGCCTCGGGCCGGCCCTGGGTGGTCGGCCGGTGGGACGCCGGAGCCGTCGTGGACGTGGTGGCGGGGCCGAAGCGGCTGGTGCTCCTCGGGCGCAGCGACGTCGGCGCCGACGAGCTGCGGGCGCGCCTGGCCCGGTTATCCGGCGTCGAGGACCTGGACCGGGTGCTCTCCGGCGTGCCGGGCTGCTTCCACGCCCTCCTCGCCCTCGACGGCGACGTGCGGGTCCAGGGCAACATCGCCGCGAACCGGCGGATCTTCCACACCACCGCCGACGGCGTCCCGGTGGCGGCCGACCGGCCGGAGCGGATCGCGGCGCTGGCCGGGTCCCGGCTGGACGAGCGCGTGCTCGCGCTGCACCTGCTCGCCCCGTACGGCCCGCCGTGGCCGCTGAGCGACCTCGGCCCGTGGTGCGGCGTGCGGGCCGTGGCCGGCGGCCACTACCTGCGGATGCGCCCGGACGGCGAGGTGCGGGACGTCCGGTGGTGGCGCCCGCCGGAACCCGAGGTCGCGCTGCCCGCGGGACGCGAGGTGCTGCGCGCCGCGCTGGAGGACGCGGTGCGGACCTGCGGCGGGCGGGACGGGACCGCCCTCACCAGCTTCGACCTGTCCGGCGGGATGGATTCGACCAGCCTGTGCTTCCTGGCCGGTCGGGCCGGGCTGCGGTTCTCGACCGTGCACCACGAATCCGTCGATCCCGCCAACGCCGACCACGCCTGGGCCGAGTGGTGCCGGCCGCGGCTGGCGGCCGACGGCCACCGCCTGCTGCGCGCCGGTTCGTGGTCGGGCTTCTACGGCGAGGTGAGCGAACCCGATCCGCACGGCCCCAGCCTCGAAGCCCCGTACGTCCACCTGAGCAGGCACCTGGTCGAGCGGCTCGCCGAGTCCGCGGCCGAGGCCGGGGCGCACGCGCACGTCGGGGGGCACGGTTCGGACGAGCTGTTCCGCACCGAGCTGACCTTCTGCAACGCGTTCGTCCGCAGGCACCCGATCCGCTCCCTGCCGTACCTGCGGCGGACCCGCGCGAACCGCCGGATGACCGTGGCGGGGACGCTCCGGGCGCTGCGCCCGCCGATCCCGTTCGCCGAGTGGCTGCGCCGCTGCGGTGAGACCGTGACGGACCCGGTCGGCGCCGCCGGGGTGGGCTGGGACCACCCGGCCAGGATGCCGGTGTGGGCGACGCCGGAGGCGGTCGCGATCGTGCGGCGGTTCTTCGCCGAAGCCGCCGCGAGCGATCCGGAACCGTTCAGCCC
The DNA here is from genome assembly GCF_039542665.1 of Saccharopolyspora cebuensis. NCBI lineage: Bacteria > Bacillati > Actinomycetota > Actinomycetes > Pseudonocardiales > Pseudonocardiaceae > Saccharopolyspora > Saccharopolyspora cebuensis. The sequence goes on along the minus strand of NZ_BAABII010000017.1, from coordinate 88,087 downwards.
GATGCCGTTGCAGCACGAGATGCTGCGGCAGGTCCAGTCCAACGGGATGACCGTGCGGCAGTGCTCGCGGATCGCGGAGCCCTTCGGCGTCTCGTTCGAGGCGCCCTACCTCGACGACCAGGTGGTCGAGGCGGCGATGTCGATCCGGCTGCGGGACCGCGTCCGGGACGGCCGCAACAAGCCGGTGCTGGCCGCCGCCCTGGCGGGCGCGGTACCGGACGAGCTGCTGAACCGGGCGTACAAGGGCGTCGGGAACCAGGACCTGTACCAGAGCTTCGACCGGCACCGGGCGGCGCTGCGCGCGCTGTGGGACGACTCCCGCCTCGCCCGGCTCGGCTTCATCGATCCGGAGCGGCTGCGCTCGACCGTGTTCGGGCTGCACGCCACGCTGCTGCCGATCCTGCCCCTGCAACCCACGCTGGCGTGCGAGCTGTGGCTCCGCTCGGACGAGGTCGCCGGTCGGCTGGGCACCGGCGCGGGACCGGCCCCGGCACCGGCCGCGGGGGGAGAGCGGTGATCGAGTTCGCGCCGCAGGTGATCCTCACCGAGACCGAGCACGGCGTGGTCCTGCTCGACGGGGAGACCGGCGGGTACTGGATCACCAACGGCAACGGCGCCGTCGTCGTGCGGTCCCTCGCCCGGGACGGCACGGCCGCGGACGCGGCCACCGCGCTGCGCGCCGCGAACCCGTCGCTGGACGGGGACATCGCCGCGCGGGACGTCGCGGCACTGCTCGACGAGCTGCGGCGGAGCGGGCTGGTGCTGCCATGAGCGTGCGGGTGACGGGCTGGGAACCGGCGGGTCCGGTGCGCTGGTGGTGGCGTCCGGTGGCCCTGGTCGCGGTGCTCGGCGCTCGGTTCCTGGGCCGGTTGAAACCCGCCAGGCTGCGCCGGGTGCTCGAAGCCGCTCGGCGGGGCGCGCGCCCGGCCACCGGCGCGGAGGCGCGGCGCGCCCTGGACGCGGTGCTGGCGGTGAGCGTGCGCTGCGGCGGCGAGTGGTGCCTGGAGCGGGCGATCGCCACCGCGCTGACCTGCCGGTTGACCGGGACCTGGCCGGAGTGGTGCACCGGGGTCCGGATGCAGCCGTTCGAGGCCCACGCCTGGGTGGCCGTCGACGGCGAGCCGATCGGGGAGAACCCGCACACGATGCCGCACTTCCGGGTCGTGTGGAGCGTCCCGCCCGCCGACCGCCGCGCGTGACGATCCCCCGATCTTCGGACTGCCGCCGAACCGTGATCGACAGTAGGGTCCCGGTGGCACCGGAGGCGAGGAGGTCGTGGTGGCGAAGGCCTACGTCGTCGGCACGTTCGACACCAAGGGCGCCGAGCTGCGCTACGTCGCCGGCTTGCTGGCGGCGCGGCACGAGGTCGTCACCGTCGACGTGAGCACCAGCGGTGCCGCCGATTCCGGGGCCGACGTCCCGGCCGCCGAGGTCGCCGCGCACCACCCGGACGGCCCCGGGGCGGTGTTCACCGGGCAGCGCGGGTCGGCGGTCGCCGCGATGAGCACCGCGCTGCGCCGCTTCCTGCCCGGCCGGGCGCCCGACGGCGTCCTCGGGCTCGGCGGTTCCGGCGGCACCGCCCTGATCACCCCGGCGCTGCGCGACCTGCCGATCGGCGTGCCGAAGGCGGTGGTGTCCACCGTGGCCTCCGGCGACGTGTCGGCCTACGTGGACGCCAGCGACATCGCGATGTTCCCGTCGGTCACCGACGTGGCCGGGCTGAACCGGATCTCCCGCACCGTGCTCGGCAACGCCGCGCACGCGCTGCTCGGGGCGCTGGCGCACCCGGTGCCCGCGGGCGAGGACCGGCCCGCCGTCGCGCTGTCGATGTTCGGCGTCACCACGCCGTGCGTGTCGGCCGTGGCCGAGCGGCTGCGCGCCGAGCACGACCCGCTGGTCTTCCACGCGACCGGGGTCGGCGGGCGGGCGCTGGACAACGTGGTCGGCACCGGGATGGTGCGGGCCGCGCTGGACCTCACCACCACCGAGGTCGCCGACCTCGTCGCCGGGGGCGTGATGAGCGCGGGGGAGCAGCGGTTCGACGCCGCCGCCCGCACCGGAGTGCCGTTCGTGGCCTCCTGCGGCGCCCTCGACATGGTCAACTTCGGTCCGCTCGACACCGTGCCCGCGCACTACCGCGACCGCCTGCTGCACGAGCACAACGCGCAGGTCACGCTGATGCGCACCACGCCGGAGGAGTGCCGCGCGATCGCGGAGTTCCTCGCCCGCAAGCTCAACGCCCACCCCGGACCGGTGCGCCTGCTGCTGCCGGAGGGCGGGGTCTCGGCGCTCGACGCGCCGGGGGAGGCGTTCCACGACCCGGCCGCCGATGCGGTCCTGTTCGACGAGCTGGAACGGCAGGTGCGCACCGGGCCGGGCCGGATCGTGCGCCGGGTGCCGCACCACCTCAACGACCCCGGGTTCGCCGATGCCGTGATCGCGGCGTTCCACGAGGTCACGACCCCTGCGGAGGCGATGTGACGGCACGACCCGACCGCGCGGAGATCCTCCGGCGGCTGCACGAGAAGGTCGCGCGCGGCGAGCCGGTCATCGGCGGCGGCGCGGGCACCGGGCTCTCCGCCAAGTGCGAGGCGGCCGGGGGCATCGACCTCGTCGTGCTCTACAACTCGGGCCGCTACCGGATGGCCGGGCGCGGCTCGCTGGCCGGGCTGCTGGCCTACGGCAACGCCAACGAGATCGTGCTGGAGATGGCCCGCGAGGTGCTGCCGGTCGTCCCGCGCACCCCGGTGCTGGCCGGGGTCAACGGCACCGACCCGTTCCTGCTGCGCGACCGCTTCCTGCGCGAACTGCGCGACCTGGGCTTCGCCGGGGTGCAGAACTTCCCCACCGTGGGGCTCATCGACGGGGTGTTCCGGGCCAACCTGGAGGAGACCGGGATGAGCTACGACCTGGAGGTCGAGCTGATCGCCGCCGCCCGCGAGGCCGACCTGCTCACCACCCCGTACGTCTTCTCGGCCGACGACGCCCGCGCGATGGCCGAGGCGGGCGCCGACGTGGTGGTCTGCCACCTGGGCCTGACCACCGGCGGCAGCATCGGCGCCGGGACCGCGCCCTCGCTGGACGACTGCGTGCGCTCGATCGACGAGTGGGCGCGGGCGGCGGCCGAGGTCCGCGACGACGTGCTGGTGCTCTGCCACGGCGGGCCGATCGCCGAACCGGCCGACGCCGCGCACGTGCTCGCCCGCACCGAGCGCTGCCACGGCTTCTTCGGCGCGAGCAGCATGGAGCGGTTGCCGGTGGAGCAGGCGATCACCGAGCGCACCCGGGCGTTCACCAACATCACCCGTTGAGGAGGAATCCGTGGCCAGGTCGTACGCGAGCGCGGTCGTCGACGCGCCGGTCGAGCAGGTGTGGGAACTGGTGCGCGACTTCGACGGGCTGCCCCGCTGGCACCCGGCGATCGAGCGCAGCGAGATCGAAGGCGGTGGTCCCGCCGACCGGATCGGCGCGGTGCGACGGCTCGCGCTCGGCGCGGGAGGTGAGGTGCGGGAGCGGCTGGTCGCCCTCGACGACACCGCCCGCAGCACCAGCTACGAGTTCGTGACCAGCCCGTTCCCGGTGCGCCGCTACCGCGCCACGCTCCGCGTCGCCGAGGACACGGCGGGCGGGCGCAGCTTCGTGGAGTGGTGCGCCGACTACGACGCGGACGCCGCCGACGAGGCCGAGCTCGACCGCACCTTCGCCACCGGCGTCTTCGCCGCCGGGCTCGCGGGACTCCAGCGCCACATCACCGAGTAGAGCGCCACGTCACCGAGTAGGGCGACGCGCCGTAACCGGTTCGACGCGGCCGTCCACCACCGGGTGATGCGCGCCGGTTAGAGTCTGGCCCGTGTCAAGCGTGAGCCCCGATCCCGCCCCCGCCGATCGGGTCGTCGTCACCGGAGGTTCCGGTTTCGTCGGCCGTGCGGTCGTGCAGGCCTTCGTCGAACGCGGTACCCCGGTCACCATCGTCGACCTCCAGGAGCCCCCGGAGTCGCTGCGCGGCGACCTGGTGCACTACCTCGCCGGTGATCTGCGCGATCCGGCGGTGCGCGACGCCGCCGTCGAGGAAGGCGCGGCCGGGATCGTCCACCTCGCCGCGATCACCTCGGTGCTGCGCTCGGTGGACCAGCCCGACGACACCTTCGCCACCAACGTCGCGGTCACCCACGGCCTGCTGGAGCTCGCCCGGCTCCGCGGCGTGGACCAGTTCGTGCTGGCCTCCACCAACGCGGTCGTCGGCGACGTCGGGCACGGCACCATCTCCGAAGCGCTGCCGCTGACCCCGCTCACGCCCTACGGCGCCACCAAGGCGGCCTGCGAGATGCTGCTGTCCGGCTACGCCGGGGCCTACGGGCTCAAGGCCGCTGCGCTGCGCTTCACCAACATCTACGGTCCCGGCATGGGGCACAAGGACAGCTTCGTGCCGCGGCTGATGCGCGCGGCGCTCGCGGGCACCGGCGTCGAGGTCTACGGCGACGGCGGCCAGCGCCGCGACTTCGTGCACATCGACGACGTGGTGCAGGGCATCCTCGCGGCCTGGGACAAGGAGTACACCGGCACCGCGGTGATCGGCTCGGGCGACTCCATCTCGGTGCTGGAGCTGATCGAGGCGGTGCGCACCGCGACCGGCGAGCCGGTGCCCAGCACCCACGTGCCCGCCAAGAACGGCGAGATGCCCGCCGTGATCGTCGACGTCACCAAGGCGCAGCGGGAACTCGGCTACACCCCCGCGGTGGAGCTCACCGCCGGGCTGCGCACGGTGTGGGCGGACTTCCGCGCCTCCGCCGCCTCATGACGGCCGCGCTCGGGCGCTTCCTCCGCGCGCACTGGCTGCTCGCGCTCCTGCTGGTGGCCGGGACGGCGCTGCGGGTGGTCGCGCAGCTCGCCTACCGCCCGGCGCTGCTCTACATCGACTCGTTCCGGTACCTCGACGACCTCGGGGTGTTCTTCCCGGGCGGGATCAACCCGATCGGCTACGAGCTGTTCCTGTGGCCGCTGCTGGCGGTGGGCAACCTGACGCTGGTGGCCGCCGTGCAGCACCTGCTCGGGCTCGGTCTCGGCGTGGCGATCTACGCGCTGCTGCGCCGCTTCTCGGTGCGGCCCTGGCTGGCCGCGCTGGCCGCCGCGCCGGTGCTGCTGGACGCCTACCAGGTGCAGATCGAGCACCTGATCATGTCCGACCTGCTGTTCCAGCTGCTGCTGCTCGGCACGATCTACCTGCTGACCTGGTGGGGGACGCCCGGGCCCAAGCTCGCCGCGCTGGCCGGGCTGGTGCTGGCCGCCTCGGTCATCGTGCGCATCGTCGGGGTGACCCTGGTGGTGCCCGCCGCGGTCTTCGTGCTGCTGGCCGCCGGGCTGCGCCCCCGCGACGGGTGGCGCCGCCGGTGGGCCTCGACCGCGGCGCTGGTCGGGGCGTTCGCCGCCGTGCTCGGCGGGTACGCGGGGTACCACATGCTGTGGACCGGGGTGCCCGCGCTGGGCGGCTCCACCGGCAGCGTCGTCTACGGCCGCACCGCCGTGGTGGCCGAGTGCGAGCAGCTCGACCTCACCCCGGAGGAGGAGCTGGTCTGCCCGGACGAGCCGGTCGCGGAACGCCAGCAGAAGGGCATCGACCACTACATCCACTTCTGGCACCAGCAGCACAACGTGGAGAACCTGCTGCCGGAAGGCATGGACTTCGTCTCCGCGCAGGGCTCGCTGGCCGCCAAGGTGCTGCTCAACCAGCCGCTGGACGTGATCGGCGGGGTCGTCGAGGACTTCCTCAAGGGCTTCGCGCCGACCCGCACCCAGAGCCCCGGGGACGTCCCGCTGCACCGGTGGCAGTTCCAGACCTTCTACCCGATGTACGCCGACGAGTGGTACGTGGCCGAGTGGGTGGAGCGCCACGACGACGGCGAGATCTCCGTCGACCCGGAGCTGGCCGGCTTCCTGCGCGCCTACCAGCTGGGCGGCGGCTACACCTCGGGCACCGTCCTCGGCGTGGCGCTGCTGGTCGCGGTGCTCGCGGTGGCCGGTGCCGGCCGGGCGCGGCGCTCCGGCCTCCGCTCGGTCGTGCTGCTGCCCGCCGGGCTCGCCACCACCGTGCTCGGCACCGCCGCCGCGATGGAGTTCTCCTGGCGGTACCAACTGCCCAGCCTGGTGCTGCTGCCGCTGGCGGGAGCGCTGGCCATCACCGCCGTCCTGGGCGGGCGCAGGCCGCCCGCGCCGCACGCATCCCCGAAGGAGACCGAGATGACGGCCTACCCGGACCCGGTGGACCGGGCCGCGCTGGACGACTACGCCACCCGCTACGGCGACCACCGGTTCGCCCCGGTCGTGGTGCTCATCGCCGCCTACAACGAGCAGGAGGCGCTCGGCGGCGTGCTGGACGGGATGCCGTCGAGCAGCTGCGGCCTCGACGTGGACACCCTGGTCGTGGTGGACGGGGCCACCGACGGCACCGCCGAGGTGGCGGTGGGCCGCGGCGTGCAGACCTGCGTCGCCCCCGCCAACCGCGGGCAGGGCGCGGCGCTGCGGCTGGGCTACCACCTGGCGGCCGAGCGCGGCGCCCGGTACGTGATCACCACCGACGCCGACGGCCAGTACGACATCACCGAGCTGCCGAAGCTGCTGCAACCGCTGATCGACGACCGGGCGGACTTCGTCACCGGTTCGCGCCGCCTGGGCAGCAACGAGCGCCCGGCGCTGGTCCGGCGGATCGGCACCCACGTGTTCGCCTGGGCGGTCAGCGCGCTGACCCGGCAGCGGATCACCGACACCTCGTTCGGCTTCCGCGGGATGAAGGCCGAGGTGCCGGTGTCGGTCACCCTGGAGCAGCCGCAGTACCAGTCCTCGGAGCTGCTGGTCGGCGTGCTCAGCCGCGGTTACCGGGTGCTGGAGCAGCCGATGCGGATGCTGGTGCGCGCGGCGGGCAAGTCCAAGAAGGGCGGCGCGCTGCGCTACGGCTACAACTACTCGAAGGTCGTGTTCGGCACTTGGCTGCGGGAACGCCGGGCCACCGCGTCGCGGCGGGCGCCGGAGCCGGTCAGCGAGGCCGCGGTGGCCGCCGAGCGGTGAACACCAGCCGGTCGATCAGGAAGAACTTCACCACGAACATCACCGCGTAGGTGCCGACGAAGGCCGCCCAGACCACGACGACCTGGGCGGCCTCCTGGTCGGCGAAGGCGGAGCGGGCGAGGTGCTCGGCGCCGCTGGTGGCCAGCGCGGCCAGCACGGCGGTGCCCACCGAGATCAGGCCGTAGCGCAGCAGCTCGCCGCGCAGCGCGTCCCGGCCACCGCCGCCCCAGGTGCGCCGGTTGAGCGCGAAGTTCGGCACCGCGCCCGCCAGCCAGGCCAGCGCGGTGGCCGCCGCCGGCGCGGCGCCGAGCGCGTAGGCCGCCACGAAGACGACCTGGCTGACCGCGGTGGCGACCACCGACGCCGCCGCGAACCGGCGGGCCAGCCGCCAGTACCGCCCGCGCGTCGGCTGGGTCCCTTCGTCGGCGTGCTGCACCATTGACCCCTCCGCGGTTGCTGCTGCCCGGCTGACCCTACCCAGCCCATCGCCGGTCGCGATGGAGGTGGCCACTGCTTCGCAGTCCGCCACAAGGATGAGAACATCACCGCGTTGTTGTACCCATCGGGTGAAGCTCGTCGGAGGCGACTTGACCCGCCCGGCTCACCGTGCCAACTGCGGTGCCGCATGACGTAGAGGAGAAATAGGCGTGCGAATCCTCGTCCTCGGGGGGGACGGCTACCTCGGTTGGCCGACCGCTCTGCACCTGTCCGACTGCGGCCACGACGTCGCCGTCGCCGACAACTACGCCCGCCGCGGCTACGACCACGAGATGGGCGTCCAGAGCCTGGTGCCGATCGAGCCCATGCAGGTCCGCGTGGACGCGTGGCGCGAGGTGTCCGGCAAGACGATCAAGTCCTACTACGGCGACCTGGTCGACGGTGACTTCACCACCGAGATGATCCGGGACTTCCGCCCGGACACCATCGTCCACTTCGCCGAGCAGCGGGCCGCCCCGTACTCGATGATCGACCGCAAGCACGCGGTGTACACCCAGCAGAACAACGTCGTGGGCAACCTCAACGTGCTGTTCGCGATCCAGGAGGTGGACCCCGAGATCCACCTGGTCAAGCTGGGCACGATGGGCGAGTACGGCACTCCGAACATCGACATCGAGGAAGGCTGGCTGGAGGTCACCCACAACGGGCGCAGCGACCGGATGCTGTACCCGAAGAAGCCGGGGTCCTTCTACCACCTGAGCAAGGTCCACGACAGCCACAACATCGAGTTCGCCTGCCGGATCTGGGGGCTGCGCGCCACCGACCTCAACCAGGGCGTGGTGTACGGCCAGGAGACCCCGCAGACCGTCCGCGACCCGCGGCTGGCGACCCGTTTCGACTACGACGCCATCTTCGGCACCGTGCTGAACCGGTTCGTCATCCAGGCCGTGCTGGGCCACCCGCTGACCGTCTACGGCTCCGGCGGGCAGACCCGCGGCGCGATCGACATCCGGGACACCGTGGAGTGCATCCGGCTGGCGTCCGAGAACCCCGCCGCGCAGGGCGAGTTCCGGGTGTTCAACCAGATCACCGAGAGCTTCTCCGTGGGCGAGATCGCCAAGGTCGTGGCCAACAGCTTCGACGGGCAGGTCGAGGTCGAGCACGTCGACAACCCGCGCGTGGAGCAGCACGAGCACTACTACAACGTCAAGCACACCGGCCTGGTCGAGCTCGGCCTGGAGCCGCACCTGCTGTCCAACACCCTCATCGAGTCGCTGTTCGGCGTCGCCGAGGCGCACAAGGACCGGGTGGACCTCGGCGCGATGCGCCCGACGGTCAACTGGCGCACGGCGTCGAGCCCGCTGCGCACCGACTCCTGATCGGGTCCCGGTGGCGCGGCTCGCCCCGGGCCGCGCCGCCGGGCGCACGCCATTGACACCCGTGATGCGGGCCCGTGCCCGAACTGTGCCGCGCCCGGGGTGGAATATGCCAAGACGGGAAGGCAGACTGAGCCTGAGCGTTGCGGCTGCGTGAAAAGTCGCGGTACGGGGAGCGGTGCCCCGGGCATGGACTCTGCGCCAGACCCGGGGCACCTACCGTGTGTCGGGGGGCTTCCACACGGTCTACTGAACGGTAACTCCTGTGGGTGAGGTCGGCGATACGGCACGTGGGTGTTGAACGCCGTTCACCGGGCCCGGAGACCCGCCCCGGCCTGCTCCACCCGGGTGAACCGCTGCTCCCCCCGCGCCACCCCGCACCACTAGGTGATCTTTTCGAGGTGAGGGGCACCCTGTACCACGTCACGTGGTACAGGGTGCCCCTCACTCAGCCCACTTCCGGGTGGTTCAGTCGGTTGCCGAGCGGGCGGGTTCGGGCTGGTCGGCGGTGTCGAGCTCGCGGCGCTCGCGGAGCACCGTGCGGGTCGTGTGGGCCAGGGCGGCCGCCCAGGCCAGGACGATCGCGACGTAGACCGCCACGCCCGCGGTGCCCGGCAGGCCGATCGCCTCGACCAGGGTGCGCGCGTTCGTCAGCACGATGAGACCGCCCGCCCCGACGCCGATGAGCCGCATCGGCACGATCCGCACCAGGTAGGCCGCCAGCGGCGCCGCGACGACGCCGCCGAGCAGCAGCGCCCCCACCGTCGTCCAGGACAGCTGCCGGCCGCTCAGCGAGGTCAGGAAGCCGATGCTGGCCGCCACCGCGATGAGGAACTCGCTGGTGTCCACCGAACCGATGACCTTGCGGGGTTCGATCTTGCCGGTGCTCAGCAGCGTCGGCGTCGCCACCGGCCCCCAGCCGCCGCCTCCGGTGGCGTCGACGAACCCGGCGACCAGCCCCAGCGGCGCGGTGAGCTTGGGGCTCACCCCGGTGAGCGTGCGGCGCCGCAGCGGCCGCAGCGCGAACTTCAGCAGGACGTAGAGGCCGAGCGCGAAGAGCACGAAGGCCATCCACGGTTCCGCCGCCGCGGTCGACACGTTGCTCAGCGCGGTGGCCCCGAGGAACGCGCCGACCGCGCCGGGCACGCCGAGGGTGAGCACGACCTTCCAGTCGACGTTGCCGAACCGCCAGTGCGACACCCCGGAGGCCACCGAGGTGCCGATCTCGGCCAGGTGCACCGAGGCCGAGGCCAGGGCGGGGGCCAGTCCGGCGGTGAGCAGGATCGTCGTCGAGGTGACCCCGTAGGCCATGCCGAGCGACCCGTCGACGAGCTGGGCGATGAAGCCGCCGAGGGCGAAGAGGATGAACCCGTGCACGATGCCTCCGATGGGTGCGTGCGGACGCCCGCGCGCGGGGCCACCGCGGGTGCGCGGTGGTGCGGGGGCCGGATCGGACGCGGCCGCGTCGCCGGTGCGGCCGGGGAAGGGAGCGGGGCGTGGTGGCGGGCCTACCGCTCGCGCCGACACCCCGCGGAGATCACGCGCAGCAGGTCCACGTGGAGGCGTTCCGCCAGCAGCCGCCACTGATCTCCATGCGCCATGCCGGACAGTCAAACAGATCACGCGGACGAGTGGGGTCGGCTCCCACAGTCCGGGAGGCCCGCCGGGACCCTTCCGCACGGGGTGTGGTCAAGGCCACCGACGGCCTCGGCGGCGATCTTCGCGGTGCCCGAGCGGCGTTCCCGCGGCTCCCGGTGGAGATCGTCCGCGGCGCCCGCCGCGCGGGCGCGCCGAGCCTCGCACGGGCCTGCCGGGATGATCTCCGCGTTCGACTCTTGCGTGCGCTGACCAGCGAAAACGGTCCGTCCCCTGATCGATTTCGGCTTTCCGGTGGGGAAAAGTCGATCGATCGGCTCCGCCGCGTGGCGCGGGCCGGGGGCGCGTTACCGGATGGTCATCTTGGGTGTTCACTCGGAGTAGCTAGTCGCTGAAACTCGGTCCGGACAAGCTCCCTGAATGGAGCATTGCTTGCGGCTCGTCGTCACCCTCCGCTACGGTCCCGGCTCGTACGTCACGGTTCGGTCACGAAGCCCTCAACCCCCGATGGAGGGCACCCGCTCGACCCCCCAGGCGGGCGCGGCCGGATCTCCCCCGAGACGGAAGGTCACGATGAGCGATCATCGCCAGGAGAACGAGCAGTCCCCGAACGCCGATCTCCCGAAGTCCCGCAAGCTCCCGGTCCGCAACAAGGTGGTGGCCGCCGTCGTGGCCACCGGTGCCTTCGCCGCGGTCGGGGTGCCGTTCACGGCCACCGCGGCCGAGGGCGAGCACCGCCCGGTGCAGCCGCTGGTCGGCGAGACCGACCTGAGCCTCGCGGTCAACGGCGCCGAGAACCGCCCCGCGTCGGTCGAGCTGCTGCAGGCGCGCAGCCCGATCACCGAGGAGGGCGAGCTCGGCAAGATCGAGAAGGCCCGCGAGCTGGAGCAGCAGCGCGCCGCCGAGGCCAAGCGCCAAGCCGAGGAAGCCGCCCGGAAGGCCGCCGAGGAGGCGAAGGCCCGGGCCGCTGCCGAGGCGCAGGCGGCCCGGGAGAAGGCCGAGGAGGAGGCCCGCAAGGCGGCCGGCTTCGTCAAGCCGGCCGAGGGCACGTTCACCTCGGGCTTCGGCGCCCGCTGGGGCAGCAGCCACAACGGCATCGACATCGCCAACGACATCGGCACCCCGATCCGCTCGGTCGCCGCGGGCGAGGTCATCAACGCCGGACCGGCCAGCGGCTTCGGCCAGTGGATCCGGGTCCAGCACGACGACGGCACGATCAGCGTCTACGGCCACATCAACACCATCGACGCCAGCGTCGGCGACCGCGTCGACGCCGGTGAGCAGATCGCCACGATGGGCAACCGCGGCCAGTCCACCGGCCCGCACCTGCACTTCGAGATCATCACCGGCGGCAGCAAGATCAACCCGCTGCCGTGGCTCCAGGAGCGCGGCATCGACGTCCAGTCCTGAGCCCCGCGGCCCCGGCCGCGCTCAGGCGATTCCGAGTGAGGGGCACCTTCATCCGGCCATGTCGGATGCAGGTGCCCCTCACTCATGTCGAAGGGGCGGCGGTCCGCGGTCAGTCGGCCTTCGCGGCGGCGTCCTGGTCCAGCCGGTCGCGCAGCCAGCTCAAGGTGCGCGCGAGCAGCCGGGAGACGTGCATCTGCGAGATGCCGACCTGCTCGGCGATCTGGGTCTGGGTCATGCCCCGGAAGAACCGCATCACCAGGATGCGGCGCTCGCGCTCCGGCAGCTCGTCGAGCAGCGGGCGGACCATCTCCCGGTTCTCCACCTCGGCCAGTTCGCTGTCGTCCTCGCCGATGGCGTCGCCGAGCGGGATCTCGTCGGTGTCGGTGAGCAGTTCGTCCAGCGAGGCGCTGCGGTAGGCGTTGCCCGCCTCCAGCCCCCGGTAGACGTCGTCGGTGCTGATGCCGAGGTGCCGGGCCAGCTCGCTGGGCGTGGGCGCCCGGCCCAGCTCCTGGGACAGCCGCGCGATGGCCGAGGAGACCGACAGGTGCAGCTCCTGGAGCCGCCGCGGCATCCGCACCGCCCAGCCGGTGTCGCGGAAGTGCCTGCGGACCTCGCCCATGATGGTCGGTACCGCGTAGGACAGGAAGTCGACGCCGCGTCCGGGGTCGAACCGGTCCACCGCGTTGATCAGCCCGAGGGTGGCGACCTGGGTGAGGTCCTCCTGCGATTCACCCCGGTGGCTGAACCGGCGCGCGATGTGCTCGGCCACCGGCAGGTGCTCGGTGACCAGCTTCTCCCGCAGCTCGCCGCGACGGGAGTCGTCTGCGCTCAGCTCGGCGTACTCGACGAACAGCGGAGCCAGTTCGTCGTAGCGTTCGTTTCTCGACGAGTGAGCAGATCCGGGAACCGCTCGCTTCACACGTGGGCCGTCCGTCCCTTGATCAGGTCGATCCGGACCAGGTTGCCGCCGCTGGCGGGGTCCGGCTCGACCGAGGTTGACACACTGTCGGCCAGGGCGCTCAGCACCCGCCAGCTGAAGGTGTCCTTGCGCGGTCCGAAAGCATCGTCGCTGGTCACCTCCGCGCTGATCGACAGCGTGTCGGTCAGCGAGCGGAACCGGCAGCGCAGCGTCGCCTCCGGTGCGGCGAGCCGCACGAGGGACGAGCACGCCTCGTCCACCGCCAGCCGCAGGTCGGCGATCGCGTCCACGTCGAAATCCGCGCGCATCGCCAGGTCACCGATGACGGCCCGCATCACCGCCAGTTGTCGCGGGTCCGCGAGCACGCGGACCTCCACCGCGTCCGCTGCGGGTTCGTCCGTCTCGACCTGCGCGACCTCGCGCTCCACGCTCATCCCCGGGCCACCTCGTCTCGGTCTGTGCGTCGGTGGCGCACACGTTGCTCACAATCAGCTCATACCCGAGCCCCGCACCGAACAAACGGACGGCGCCACCGCCACCGCCCCAACGGGTCGTCGGCCCGGAACGCGGAACGCCCCGCCGGGTCGATCGCCCGGCGGGGCGTCCCGCTAGTCGCTCAGCTCCTCGGCCCGCGGTCGTTCGCGCGAACGACCGCACGCCCCTAGAACAGCGAGCTCCAATAGTCCCAGAAACGGATCAGGATCAGAACCACGACGAGGAGGTACCACAGCACCAGCACGACGCTGTGGAAGCGGCCGAGCGCGGCGCCGAGCGAGCGGCCGCCGCCGAGGTGGCCGTCGCGCAGCACGTGCAGCAGCGTGTACCAGAACATCGGGATGACCACGGCCCACACGACCATGCAGTACGGGCACAGCGCGCCGATCTCGTAGAGGCTCTGCCAGATCAGCCAGTGGACGAACGCGGCGCCGAGCGCGGTCCCGGCCAGCAGCCCCAGCCAGAACCAGCGCGGCGGGCGGTACCCGGCCAGCAGCGCGACGCCGACCGTGACCACCACCGGGAACGCCGCGATGCCGATCAGCGGGTTCGGGAAGCCCAGCACCGCGGCCTGCGGGCTGTCCATCACCGAACCGCACGAGATGATCGGGTTCAGGCTGCACGTGGGCACGTACGTCGGGTCGGCGAGGCCGGCCAGCTTCTCGATGGTCAGCGCGAGGGCGGAGGCCAGGCCGATCAGGCCGCCGACGATGTGCAGCCAGGCCAGCCCGCGAACGGGGGTCGGGTGCTGCGCCGTGGTCACCGCGCGAGCTCCTGGTCCAGCTTGGTCCGGAACTCCTGGGACAGCTCCTGGTAGGTCTGCGAGGTCGGCTCCCACTTCTGCCCGTTGACGAAGATCGTCGGGGTGCCGGAGACGCCGGCGGCCTCGCCGTCCTCGATGTCCTGCTCGATGCGGTCCTTGACCGCCTGGGAGTCGTAGTCCTGCGCGAACCGGGCCATGTCCAGGCCGATCTGGCGGGCGAACTCCTCGAACTTGGCGCGCGCCGCGGGCACGTCGCTGGCGTAGCCGCTGCCGTCGGGCGTCATCGCCCAGCTCTGCCAGTTGTCGTACAGGGCGTGGTACATCTCCTTGAACTTGCCCTGCAACGCGGCGGCCTCGGCGGCCTGCGCGGCGGGTCGCGCCAGCGGGTGCATGTCCAGCGGGAAGTTGCGGACGACGAAGTCGATGCGGCCCTGGTAATCGGCCTCCACCTGCTTGGTCAGCGCGGTGTAGTACTGCTGGCAGGCCGGGCACTGGTAGTCCAGGAACTCCACCACGGTGACCTTGTCCCCGGGGGCCTCGCTGAGCGTGTTGCTCTCCGGCTTGCGCAGCACGTCGGCGGAGACCCGGTCGTCGCCGCCCCCGCCGCCCGGGCCGCCGCCGCTGAACAGCAGCACCCCGCCGATCACGAGCACCGCCACGACGACGACCACGACGGTGAGGATGATGTTGGTGGACATCCCGCTCTTCTGGGTCAGCGGGTTGGAGCTCTTCGGCATCGGCTGCTTCACCTTCGGCGAACGGCGAGGAACGTCTCGCTCTGCGTGGCAGTTCTGATCCAGTCTCGCGCACTCACACGAACGTGTATTCGTCCGGGTCGTCCCTCTCAGCGCGTTCACAGGAACGTCTCAGCTCCCGCCGGTTTGGCCGCGACGCCCGGCGGGGTAGCCGCTACCCGATGCGACCCCCGATGCGACCCGGGTGAGCGGCGATGAGCGATCCGTTCCGCCTCCTCCAGGAGGGCCAGGACGAGCTGCTGCGGGCCTGGGGCGGCGGCACCTGGCACACCCCGGAGCTGGCCGTGCTGACCGACCGGCCGTTCTCCGACGAGCGCTGGCTGTTCGAGCGCAAGCTGGACGGGGTGCGGCTGATCGCCGGGCGCGACGGGGGCGCGCCGCGGCTGTGGTCGCGCAACGGCAAGCGGGCCGACGCCGCCTACCCCGAGGTGGCCGACGCGCTCGGCGAGGGACCGGAGCGATTCGTCGTCGACGGCGAGGTGGTGGCCTTCGAGGGCGGCCGGACGAGCTTCGAGCGGTTGCAGCGGCGCATCCACCTGACCCGCCCGGAGGAGGCCCGGCGGACCGGCGTCGCGGTGTACTACTACGTCTTCGACCTGCTCGCGTTCGGCGGCGTGGACCTGACCCGGTTGCCGCTGCGGGACCGCAAGCGGCTGCTGCGGGAGTGCTTCGGGTTCACCGATCCGCTGCGCTTCTCGGCGCACCGCGGCGGCGACGGGGAGGACTTCTTCCGGCAGGCCTGCGAGCGCGGCTGGGAGGGGCTCATCGCCAAGCGCGCGGACCAGCCGTACCGCAGCGGCCGGTCCCGGGACTGGTTGAAGTTCAAGTGCGTCGCCGGGCAGGAGTTCGTCGTCGGCGGCTACACCGATCCGCAGGGCGCCCGGCAGGGCTTCGGCGCGCTGCTGGTCGGCTACTACGAGGGTTCCCGGCTGCGCTACGCGGGCAAGGTCGGCACCGGCTACGACGAGCGGACCCTGCGCGACCTCAAGGAGCGGCTGGACCGGCTCGGGCGGGACCGGTCGCCGTTCGCCGACGAGGTCGGGGAACGGGCGCACTGGGTCGCGCCCGAGCTGGTCGCCGAGGTCGGGTTCACCGAGTGGACCGCCGAGGGCAAGCTCCGCCACCCCCGGTTCTCCGGCCTGCGCACCGACAAGAGCGCCGGTCAGGTCGTCCGGGAGGGGTAGCCCGGCCGCCGCGCGGGAGCGCGGGTCAGCGCTGCACGTGCTCGATGGTGCTGACGCTGGCGGCCGGCGTCGGATGTTCCTGCGGAGGTCCCCACGCGGCGAAGACGACGGTGGCGAGGACCATCATCATCGATCCCACAACCGACACGATCGTGCGGCTGTTGTTCTGCATGGGCGGGGCCTCTGCTTCCTCTCGCAGGGATGGGGGAAATGTGGCGGTAGCGACACCGCCAACCGCTTGTCGCTACCCAGGGCGACAACGTTACGACCCGATCGGCTAATCCGGGTGTGACCTGAAACTCCCTCGTAACACAGGGTTCTGTCGATCTCGGGACCCCGGCCGCGGGCTGTGTCCCCCCTCACGGTGCCTTGCCGCCGCCTCGGCCCGGGTAGTTGGTTCCTCGCATGGATGTTCCCCGTCTGCAGGACCTGCTCGACCTCGCCGAGCCCGGCGGCGACCGGTTCCTGGGCCGCACCCAGCCGCTGCCCGCCCAGCGGTTGTTCGGCGGGCTGCTGCTGGCCCAGTCCATCGCGGCGGCCGGGCGGACCGTGCCGGAGGGGCGGCCGGTGCACTCGATGCACGGCCTGTTCGTCCGGGCCGCCGTGCCCACCGACCTGGTGGAGTACTCGGTGGAGCGGATCCGCGACGGCGGGGCGACCTCGGCGCGTCGGGTGATCGCGCGGCAGGACGGCGCCGAGGTGTTCTCCGCGACCGTGTCCTTCCAGCGCGCCCGCGAGGGCCTCCGGCACCAGGCGCACTGCCCGCCCGCCACGTCGCCGGAGGACCTGCTGCCGCTGCACGAGCGGTTCGCCGCATCGGACGTCCCGGTGCCCGAGTGGTGGCGGCGGCCGAGGGCGATCGAGCTGCGGCACGTGGACGACCCGCCGTACCCGCCGCCGGTGCGGGCCACCGAGGCCTCCCGCCACCTGGTGTGGATGCGGGCGCCGGAGAAGCTGCCGGACGACCCGCTGCTGCACGCCTGTGCGCTGGCCTACGCCTCGGACATGACGCTGCTGGAGCCCGTCTTCCTGCTGCACGGCGTGGACCGGCACGCCACCGACGTGCGGTTGGCCAGCCTGGACCACGCGATGTGGTTCCACGACGACCTCCGCGCCGACGAGTGGCTGCTCTACGACCAGGACTGCCCGGTGGCGGGCGGCGGCCGGGTGCTGGGCCGGGGTGCGGTGTTCGACCGCGCCGGGCGCCAGGTCGCCACCGTCGCGCAGGAGGGCCTGCTCTCGCTCTCCCGCTGATCCCGCGCGGGCTGGTTCGGCCGGGCCGGCCGGGGCCGCCGGTATCGTCGAGGAGCGTGGTAGCCGATCCTGCCGATTCCGCCGCCGTCACCCACGCGCTCGCCCGCGCGCGCCTGGAGGACCTCCCGGCGCTCACCGAGCGGCTGATGGCGGCGATCTTCACCGACAACCCGGAGTGGACCGACTACAGCCCGGTGCCCCGGGAGGACCTGTGGGACGGCTGCCGCCGCTACCTGGAGCGCATCCTGCAGATCCTCAGCGGTGCGGTCGGCGGCCCGGACGGCGACGACGTCGCCGCGGCGATCGGCAGGCGGCGCGCCGAGCAGGGCGTGCCGCTGGAGGTGATGCTGCGGACCTTCCGGCTCGGCGGGCGGATCATCTGGGAGGAGCTCGTCGACCAGGCCCACCAGGAGCACGCGGACCCGGACTCGATGCTGGGCGTGGCGACCTCGATGTGGACCGTCATCGACGGGCTGTCCTCCACGCTGTCGACCTCGTACCGCAACACCGAGCTGGAGCAGGTGCGCCGCGACGACCAGCGCAGGCACGCGCTGGTCGAGGACCTGCTCGCCGGACGCGCGCGGGACATCGCCTTCGCCCAGCGCACGGCCAAGGAGCTGGACCTGCCGCCGGGCGGCGACTACCTGGCGGTGGTGGCCGAGATGCAGCCCGACGGGGCGTTCGCGCTGCGCGGTCACCAGGACGCCCTGCACGCGCTGCACGTCCGGTCGGTGTGGCAGGTGCGGGCCGACACCCTGGTCGGCCTGGTCGCGCTGGAGCAGCACGACAAGAACCTGGTGCTGGACGCGCTGCGCCCGCTGGCGCGCGCCCGGGTGGCGGCCTCGCCGGTGGTCCGCGGCCTGGCCGAGGCCGGGCTGGCCCACCAGCTCGCGCTCACCGCCCTGGGCACCTCCTCGCACGGGGTCGCCGAGCTGGTGACGTTGGAGGAGCGCTACCCGGAGGCGCTGCTGGTGCAGTCCCCGGACCTGGCGCAGCGGCTGCTGGAATCCCGCCTCGGCCCGGTGCTGGCGCTGCCGGTGCGGGAGCGGGACATGCTGCTGGACACGCTGACGGCGTGGCTGGAGGAGAACTGCTCGACGGCCAACGCGGCGGTCCGGCTGCACTGCCACCGCAACACGGTGCTGAACCGGCTGCACCGGATCACCTCCCTGATCGGGCAACCCCTGTGGGGGCGCAGCGCCTACGTGTCGCTGTCGCTGGCCCTGTCGGCGCTGCGGCTGCGGGACGGCTTGCGGGGTTGATCGGGGAGCTCGCGCTGTGCAACCTGCGCACCGTCCCGAATGCCCGATTGGTCCGCCCGGTGGTCCGGCGCCGGCCGGAATGCACCGCACATCCGGACATTTCCGCCCGGGTCGCCCCGGCGTGTGGCACGGGTCTCGGCACCGTCGGTGATGATATGACTACCGCTGGTGTTCGTTCGAGCGACTGATGTGCGTTCTGCACAGTCGCACCCGGTGAAGTCTGGGCGAGCGGGCATAGCGCGAAAGTGGTCGTGCTCACGACACTCTGAGTGAGATTCGCCCGTCCATCCGGGCGATGGGCAACGGGCGCGTACGGCACGAAGGAGCACATCGAAGTGCAGGAGTTCGACCTTCTCGTAGTGGGTGGTGGCCCCGGCGGGTACGTCGCGGCCATCCGGGCCGCGCAGCGCGGCCTGTCGGTCGGCGTGGTGGAGAAGGAGAAGGCGGGCGGTGTCTGCCTCAACTGGGGCTGCATCCCCACCAAGGCGATGCTGCGCTCGGCCGAGGTCTACGAGACCGTGCTGCACGCCGCCGACTTCGGCATCAACGTCGGGGACGTCAGCGTCGACTACGACGCGATCAGCCGCCGCAAGGACGACGTCGTCAAGGGCCTCACCGACGGGGTGGCCGGGCTGCTCAAGGCCAACGGCGTCACCGTGATCAACGGTCACGCCCGGTTCACCGGACCGACCACCCTCGACGTCTACGCCACCGGCGAGTCCCCGCTCGGCGCGGGCGGCCCCCGCTACGCGGCCGAGCCGACCGGCGCGGAGCCGATCGAGCAGGTCTCGGCGCGCGACGTCATCATCGCCACCGGTTCGGTCCCCGTGCAGCTCCCGCTGCCCGGCGCGGACCTGCCCGGCGTGATCACCTCCGACGGGGCGTTCGGCCTCCAGGAGGTGCCGAAGCGGCTCACCGTCATCGGCGGCAGCGCGGTCGGCGCCGAGTGGGCCAGCCTGTTCAACACCCTCGGCAGCGAGGTCACCATCGTCGAGATGCTCGACACCCTGGTGCCCGCCGAGGACGCCGAGATCGGCAAGGCGCTGGGCCGCTCGTTCGGCAAGAGCGGCATCAAGGTCCTCACCGGTGCCACCGTCTCCGGGATCGAGCAGGCCGACGGTGCGCTGCGGGTCGCCGTGGACGGCGCCAAGCCGCAGCAGGTGGACGCCGACGTGGTCCTGTTCGGCGTGGGGCGCAAGCCCAACACCGCGCAGCTCGACCTGGAGCGCGCCGGGGTGAGCACCGACCAGCGCGGCTTCATCGGCGTGGACGAGGCGCTGCGCACCGACGTCGAGCACGTCTACGCGATCGGCGACGTCACCGGCAAGGCGCTGCTCGCGCACGTCGCCTCGCACCAGGGCGTGGTCGCCGCCGAGACGATCGCCGGGCACCACGCCCGGATCGACTACGGCGTCATCCCCGCCGCCACCTTCACCCACCCCGAGATCGCCAGCGTCGGCCTCACCGAGGCGCAGGCGAAGGAGGCCGGGCACGAGGTGGTCGTCGGCAAGATGCCGTTCGCGGCCCTGGGCCGGGCCAAGTCCTACGGCGACACCGAGGGCTTCATGAAGGTCGTCGCGGGCGCGAAGTACGGCGAGGTCCTCGGCGTGCACATCATCGGCCCGTCGGCCAGCGACCTGATCACCGAGGGTTCGCTGGCGATGGCTCTGGAGGCGACGCTCGACGAGCTCGCCGAGACCATCCACGCGCACCCCACGCTCGGGGAGATCGGCATGGAGGCGGCGATGGTCGCGCTGGGACTGCCGATCCACGTAGCACCGCCCAAGAAGCGCTGACCTGACGTCGAAAGGACATCCCGATGGCGCAGCAGACCGCCACCCGCGGCAAGACGTCCTCCCGCAGCACCAAGTCGCGGCGCGCCGCGAGCTCGGCGCACGGCTCGCAGAGCGGACCGCTCGCCGGTGAGCCGCAGGAACTCCTCCGGGACTACTTCCGCGAGATGACCCTGATCCGCCGCTTCGAGGAGCGCGCGGCGCAGGGCTACACCCAGGCCAAGATCGGCGGCTACTGCCACCTGAACCTGGGTGAGGAGGCCACCGTCGTCGGCCTGATGCGCGCCCTGCGCAAGACCGACGTGCTGTTCACCAACTACCGCGAGCACGGCTACGCCCTGGCCAAGGGCATCGAGCCGGGCCGCGTGATGGCCGAGCTCTACGGCCGCACCACCGGCACCTCCCGGGGCTGGGGCGGCTCCATGCACATGTTCGACGTGGAGGCCGGGCTGCTCGGCGGCTACGGCATCGTCGGCGGGCAGATCCCGCTGGCCACCGGCGCCGCGCTGGCCATCGACTACCGCGGCGGCGACGAGGTCGTGATGTGCCAGATGGGCGACGGCACGACCAACATCGGCGCCTTCCACGAGTCGCTGAACATCGCCGCGCTGTGGAACCTGCCGGTGGTGTTCGTGGTGGTCAACAACCAGCTCGGCATGGGCACCACGGTGGAGATGTCCTCCGCCGAGCCCGAGCTGCACAAGCGCGCCGCCGCCTACCGGATGCACGGCGAGCGGGTGGACGGCAACGACGTGCTGGCCGTCCGCGACGCCGCCGCCAGGCTGGTCGAGCAGGCCCGCTCCGGCGGGGGCCCGGCGCTGCTGGAGCTGGTCAGCGAGCGGCTCAAGGGGCACTCCGTGGTCGACCCGGGCAAGTACCGCAGCGACGAGTCCATCACGAAGGCGCGCGAGTCCGACCCGGTGGCGGCCTTCCGGGCCCAGCTCATCGAGGCCGGTGTGCTCGACGAGGACGCCGCGGCGGAGATCGAGTCCGCGGCGCAGGCCGACGCCGACGCCGCGGTCTCCTTCGCCGACGACAGCCCGCACCCGGACCCGTCGACGCTGTTCGACTACACCTACGCCACGCCGGTGGCCAACGACTCGCGTCGGCTGCCGGCCGACCCGGTCTTCTGACCGGACCGCTCCCACCACCACCGCGCAGGCCGCCCGCGCCACCGGGCGGAACCGACGCCCCGCCACAGCGGACCGCGGCTCGTCGCCGAGACGCCACGAGGCCACGAGCCGCGGTCCTCACCCAGGAGAATCACCCTTGGCCGTCATCACCTACCGCCAAGCGCTGCACGACACGCTTCGCGAGGAAATGCTGCGCGATGAGGACATCTTCCTCATCGGCGAGGAAATCGGGATCTTCGAAGGTTCCTACAAGATCACCGCCGGGCTGCTCGACGAGTTCGGCGAGAAGCGGGTGCGCGACACCCCGATCGCCGAGGAGGGCTTCGTCGGCGCCGCGATCGGTGCCGCGATGCTCGGGCTCCGCCCCGTCGTGGAGCTCATGACGATCAACTTCTCGCTGATCGCGCTGGACCAGATCGTCAACCACGCGGCCAAGATCTACGGCATGTTCGGCGGTCAGACCAGCGTGCCGATGGTGCTGCGCACCCCGGGCGGCGGCGGGCAGCAGCTCGGCGCCACCCACTCGCAGAACATCGAGCTGTACTACGCCTTCGTGCCGGGCCTCAAGGTCGTCGCGCCGAGCACCCCGGCCGACGCGAAGGCGCTGCTCAAGGCCTCCATCCAGGACGACGACCCCGTGCTGTTCCTGGAGAACCTCTCGCTCTACAACACCAAGGGCGAGGTGCCCGACGTCACCGAGCCGGTCGAGATCGGCAAGGCCAAGGTGACCCGGCCGGGTGCCGACATCACCATCATCGGCTACTCCCGGATGGCGATGGTCGCCCAGCAGGTCGCCGACAAGCTGGCCGACGAGGGCGTCGACGCGGAGGTCATCGACCTGCGCAGCCTGCGCCCGCTGGACCGGGAGACCATCGTGGAGTCCGTGCGCAAGACCGGATGCGCCGTGGTGGCCGAGGACGACTGGCTGACCTACGGCATCGGGGCCGAGATCGCGGCGTCGATCTCCGACGGTGCGTTCGACTACCTGGACGCCCCGGTGCGCCGGGTCGCCGCGGCCGAGGTGCCGCTGCCGTACGCCAAGCCGCTGGAGAAGGCGGCGCTGCCGTCCGCCGAGTCCCTGACCGCCGCGGTCCACCAGACGCTGGAGGCCGTCGGCCGCCGCCGCTGAGGCCCGTCTCTTCCGAGGAACTGATGACTGAGATTCAGATGCCGAGGCTCTCCGACACGATGGAGGAGGGCGTCATCTCGACCTGGAACAAGCAGGTCGGGGACCAGGTCAGCCGCGGCGACGTGGTGGCCGAGATCGAGACCGACAAGGCCATCATGGAGCTGGAGGCCTACGACGAGGGCGTGCTGGAGAAGATCCTCGTCGGCGAGGGCCAGACGGTGCCGATCGGGACCCCGATCGCCGTGGTCGGCGACGGTTCCGGCGCCGCGGCCGAGTCCGCCAGCCCTGCCGAGCCCGCCCCGGCGGCCGAGCCGGAGCAGGCCGAGGCTGAGCAGGCCGAGGCAGCGCAGCCCGCGCCCGCCGCCGAGCCCGCGCCGCAGCCGTCCGCGCAGCCGCAGGCCGCGCCCGGGTCCAAGCCGAAGGCGTCGCCGCTGGCCAAGGCGGTCGCCCGGGAGCTGGGCGTCGACCTGGCGGGGATCCGGGGCTCCGGCCCCGGCGGCCGGATCATCCGCGCCGACATCGAGGCCGCCGCGTCCTCGGCCCCGTCCGCGCAGCCGCAGGCCCCCGCCGCCGAGGCCGCTCCCGCCGCGGCCGCGCCCGCGGTGGCGAGCGAGGACGTCGAGGAGATCCCGCTCAGCGGCGTCCGCAAGGTCACCGCGAAGCGGCTGACCGAGAGCAAGCAGCAGGCCCCGCACTTCTACCTCACCAGCGCGATCGACGTGACCGACCTGGTGGAGTTCCGCGGGCACCTCAACGAGCGGCTACAGGCCTCCGGAGGCCCGAAGGTCAGCCTCAACGACCTGGTCGTCAAGGCGGTCGCCACGGCGCTGCGGGCCAACCCGTCGGTCAACGTCTCCTTCGCCGGGGACAAGATGCTCCAGCACAAGCGGATCAACCTCGGGGTGGCCGTCGCGGTCGACGCCGGGCTGCTGGTGCCGGTGATCCCGGACGCCGACCGCAAGAGCGTCTCGGAGATCGCCGCGGAGAGCCGGGACAAGGCGCTCAAGGCCCGCGACGGCAAGCTCAAGCTCGACGAGATGTCCGGTGGCACGTTCACCATCTCGAACCTGGGCATGTTCGGCGTCGAGCAGTTCTCCGCGGTGATCAACCCGCCGGAGGCGGGGATCCTGGCGGTCGGCTCGGCCAGCGACGAGGTCAAGGTGCGCGACGGCGAGTTCGTCGTCCGCAAGATCCTGCGGGTGACGCTGTCGGCCGATCACCGCGCCGTGGACGGCGCCGTGGGCGCCGCCTTCCTGCAGCAGTTCACCGCGCTGCTGGAGGACCCGATCCGGATCATCGCCTGACGGTCCCCCGATCCGACCCCTCCCGCGACGAGCCCGGCTCTCGCGGGAGGGGTCGCCCACACCCGCAACCCGCCCGGGTGAGCTGAGCTGAGTGAGGGGCACCCTTGTCCAAGTAACTCGGGCAAGGGTGCCCCTCACTCAGGTTCTTTTCAGAATGCGGCGGAGCCGCATGCGGTGAGGCCGTCAACCGGCACCGCTGCGGGTTCTCAGCGGTCTTCTCGCGAGGACAGCCGTGACGCCGTGTACGTGTTTGGTACATCAGGAGCGGCTCCCGGAGCGAGAAGGCCGCTGAGGTTCCGCTACCCGCACGGCCACGCAAGCCATCGGCGAAAGTGGTTCCCACCGGGACATTCACTCATGTCACGACCGGGTGAGCACGGCGTGCGGCCGGGCTGCTGGGGGTGCCCGGCCGCACGTCCGATCAGACCTGCAACGCCTGGGCGATCTTCGGGGTCAGCCGGTCCAGCGCGAACGGGATGCTGGAGACGGTGGCCGAACCCAGCGCCATGGTGAGGTCGTAGTCGTCGAGCAGCACCAGCGAGCCGCGCTTGGCCGCCGGGAGGTTGTTCAGCAGCGGGTCGTTGCGCACCGCCGCCACGTCGGTGGGCTTGGCCGTGGTCACGATGACCACGTCGGCGTCGAGCAGCGACACCCGCTCCTTGCTCACCTTGACGTTGAACTTGCCGCCGCTGTCCAGCCCGTCGATCGACGGTGCCAGCACCAGGCCGAGCTGCTCCAGCAGCACGGTGCGGGCGTCCTGCTTGGTGTAGGCCGCGTAGGTGCCCGCCGAGTCGGTGCGGACGGTGACGTGGGTCCGGCCGGCGAAGCCCGGGTTGGCGGTGCGGGTCTGATCGATCCGCGCCTGGGTGTCGGCGATCAGCCGGGCGACCTCCTCGACCTTGCCCACCGCCTTGCCGATCGTCTCGGCCTGCACCCGCCAGTCGACGCCGTAGTCGATGGACCCCGGCGGCTGCGCCACGACCGGGTTGAAGCTGGTCAGCCGGTTGTACTGCTCGGCGGTCAGCGCGCTCTGCAGGGCGAGCATCACGTCCGGGTTCAGCGAGAGGACGCGCTCCACGTCCACCTCGCCGCTGAGCAGTTCGGGGCGCTGCCCGTTGAGCATCGGCTCGACCCACGGGCCGACGCCGCTGTCCCACGGGCCCCACTGGGTGAGCCCGGCCGGGACCAGGCCCAGCGGCAGCAGCACGTCGTGGTCGGTGATGCCGAGGGAGGCGATCCGCTGCGGGGCGGCCGGGATCTCGGCGGTGCCGTAGCGGTTCGGGATGCTGGCGGGGAAGCCGGGACCGGCGGGGCGCGCCTGGTCGGCGGGGGCCTGGTCACCGCCTCCGGTGCCGCACGCGGCGAGGCCGGCCGCCGCCAGCACGCCGGTCGCGCCGAACAGGAAACCCCGGCGGTTCAACTGCCGAGGACCAGCGAGGGGAGGAGTCATGACCGCATCCTTCTCGTGCCGTGGGCGGGACGCCCGTGTTGCGCAAGCAAGGCTAACCTAACAAACCGGTGGCGAACTGTGGTCATCGTCGACCCCGCTCACCCGCTCCGCGGCCCGCGCCGCGGCGCTGCGCAGCGCACCGAGGCTCCGGTGATCCGCCTCACCGGGTAGCGCGGTGGCCGCCCTTCGGACTCCACTGCGCAGTTCCTCCGGCTCCTATGATGGACGTGGGGTGTTCGCGCCACTTCGGGGAGTCGCGATGGGTGACGACGTCTTCAGCCGCCGATGGGTCCTCGCGGAGGACGAGCTGCTGCGCCTGCTGTGGCGGTGCCGGGCCGGGGAGGATCCGGACGCCGTGCTGGTCGAGCTGCACGCCCTCCGCAGCAGCCACCGGGACCGGGGTGTCCGCCGGGGCAGGCGGCGCACCCCGCCGCCCTCGCGCGGCGCGCGGCGGCGGTGGCACGTCGCGCGGCACCGGTGACCTCGCGGTCCCGCCCCACGCGCGGGTGACGGGGCGGTAGCGTGGGCTCCTGATCGACGATCACCTGGAGAGCCCACCCCGATGAGTTCCTTCTTCGCGGGCGCCCGCACCCTCGGCACCGGGTTCGGCGTCCTCGTCCGCCACCCGAAGCTGCTGCTGCTCGGCGCCATCCCCGCACTGATCAGCGCCGTGCTGCTGCTCGTCAGCCTGGGCACCCTGATCTGGTTCAGCCCCGACCTGGTCACCTGGATGACCCCGTTCGCCGACGGCTGGGCGGAGGGCTGGCGCACCGCGCTGCGGGTGCTGATCGGCGTCGTGCTGGTCGGCTCGACCGCGCTGGTGGCCTCGGTGTCGTTCATCGCGCTCACCCTGCTGATCGGCGGGCCGTTCTACGAGCACATCGCCGAGGTCGTGGAGCAGCGGCTCGGGCTGGACACCTCCGACGACGGCGCCGGGCTGATCCGCTCGACCGGCCGGGGCGTGGTCGACTCGCTGAAGCTGGTGCTGGTGGCGCTGGTCGGCGCGGTGCTGCTGTTCGCCCTCGGGTTCGTGCCGGTGCTCGGCCAGACCGCGGTCCCGGTGCTGGGCGCGCTGTTCGGCGCGTGGCTGGTCACCCTGGAGATGGTCGGCATGGTGTTCACCCGGCGCGGCCTGAAGGTCGGCGCCCGGCACCGCGCGCTGTGGCGGCGCAAGGGCACCGCGCTGGGCTTCGGGCTGCCGACCTACCTGCTGTGCCTGGTCCCGGTGGCGCAGCTCGTGGTGATCCCCTCCGCGGTGGTCGGCGGCACCCTGCTCGCGCACCGGCTGCTCGGACCGCAGGAGCGCGCTACCGCCGACGATCCCTCGCCGACGCCCTAGGGTTCGGGGTGTGACGCTGCATGACGAGCCAACCCAGCCGGACGACTCCTACCTCCGCTCGGTCGCCGCGGCCACGGCCCGCGCCGTGGCCGGCGCCGAGCCGCTGCGGTCCCCGTTCAGCGGTGCCGATCCGGCGGTGCGCGCCGCGGCCGACCGCTGGATCGAGCGGCACGGCGCCGACCTGGTGGAGCTGAGCCGCGACCTGCACGCGCACCCGGAGGAGGCGTTCGAGGAGCACCGGTCCGCCGCCCGGGTCGCCGAGCTGCTCGGCGCGCACGGTCACGACGTCGAGGTGGGCGTCGGCGGGCTGCCCACCGCGCTGCGCGCCGAGGCGGGGTCGGGCGGTCCGCACTTGGCGGTGCTGGCCGAGTACGACGCGCTGCCCGGCATCGGCCACGGGTGCGGGCACAACGTGATCTGCGCGGCCGGGACCGGCGGGTTCCTGGCCGCCGCGGCGGCGGTGGAATCGGTGGGCGGCCGGGTCAGCCTGATCGGCACCCCGGCCGAGGAGGGCGGCGGGGGCAAGGAGCTGCTGGCCCGCGCCGGGGTGTTCGAGGACGTGGACGCGGTGGCGATGCTGCACCCGTTCTCGCACGACATCGCCGCCCACCCGTTCCTCGGCAGGAGGCAGGTCGAGGTGGTGTTCCGCGGTGTCGCCGCGCACGCCTCGGCGCAGCCGTTCATGGGCCGCAACGCGCTGGACGCGGTGGTGGCGACTTACCAGGGCGTGGCGATGCTGCGCCAGCACATGCCCTCCACCGACCGGGTGCACGGCATCATCACCGACGGCGGCAAGCGCCCGAACGTGGTGCCCGACCGGGCGGCCGCGGTGTTCTACGTCCGCTCCGCCGAGCCCGGGTCGATGTCCGACCTGGTGCGCCGGGTGGAGGCCATCGCGCGCGGTGCCGCGGAGCTGACCGGCTGCGGTGTCGAGCTGCACTGGGACCGCAGCCCCGGCTACCTGCCGATCCGGCACAACGCCGCGCTCGCCGCCCGGTGGGCGGTGCACCAGGCCGGGCGGGGGCGCACCGCGCTGCCGCGCGGCGTGGTGCCGGAGCACATCACCGGCTCCACCGACCTCGGCAACCTCAGCTACCGGATGCCCGCGATCCACCCGATGATCGGGTTGGGCGAGGAGTCGCTGTCGCTGCACACCGAGGAGTTCGCCGCCGCGGCCGGTTCGGCGGCCGGTGACCGGGCGACCGTCGACGGTGCGGCGGGCCTGGCGCTGACCGCGCTCGACTACCTCGCCGACCCGGAGCTGCGCGAGGCGACCCGCGCCGAGTTCGCCGAAGCGGGCGGACCCCTCGACGTCACCGCCTACTTCGCCTGATCACCCGTTCGGGAGGTAGGTGAGGGGCACCCTTGCCCAAGTATGTGGGACAAGGGTGCCCCTCACCTCGAAAAACTTTTGCGCCACGTCACCCGTTCGGGAGGTGAGTGAGGGGCACCCTGTACCGCATTACTGGGTACAGGGTGCCCCTCACCTGGGTCAGCGTCCGGTGCGGAAGGCTTCGAGGTTGTTCCTGGTGATGACCTGGACCGGGATGCTGGTCGTGGTGCCCGCGGCGGCCGGGACCTCGCCCCGGGCGGCGCGGACCGCCTGCTCCACGGCGGCCCGGCCGAGCAGCTTCGGCTGCTGGGCCACGGTGGCGGTCGCCGTTCCGGCGCCCACCGCGTCGAGGCCCTCCGGGGTGCCGTCGAAGCCGACCACCTTCACCTGATCGCCCGCGCGGTCGCCCAGCGCCTTGATCGCGCCCAGCGCCATCTCGTCGTTGGCCGCGAAGACGCCGCGCACGTCGGGGTGGGCCTGGGCGATGTTCTGCATGACGTTCAGCGCGCGGGTCCGGTCGAAGTCGGCGGGCTGGGAGGCCACCACCTCGATGCCGGGGAAGCGGGCGATCTCCTCGGTGAAGCCCCGGCCGCGCTCCCGCGCTGCCGACGTGCCGGGCTGGCCCTCCAGCACCGCCACCGGACCGGACCCGACCAGCCGGGCGAGCTCCCGCGCCGCCAGCCGGCCGCCCTCGACGTTGTCCGAGGCCACCGTCGTGACCACGGTGCCGGAGCTGGGCGCGCGATCCACCGCGACCACCGGGATCCCGGCGCGTCCGGCGGCCTCGACCGAGGGCACCACCGCGTCGGAGTCCACCGGGTTCACCACGATCGCGTCGACGTCGCGGGCGATCGCGTTCTGCACCGCGTCGGCCTGCCGGGAGGCGTCCTCCCCGGCGTCGGTGACGTTCAGGTCGACCCCGAGCCGCGCGGCCTCCTGCTGGGCACCGGCCCGCAGGTCCACGAAGAACGGGTTGTTCAACGTCGACACCGACAGCGCGATCTCCAGCCTGCCGTCCTCGGCGCCCTGCTGGCGCTGGTACACCGCCCAGCCCCCGGCGACGACCACCAGCGCGACCACCGCCGCCAGACCGCGCCGCAGCGCGGGGGAGCGCAGCGGCGGCGGTCCGCGCCGCCCGGTGCGCCGCCGCTGCCGCAGCGTGTCGAACAGGACCGCCGCGGCGATCACGGCGCCGATCACCACCTGCTGCCAGAACGCCGAGACGTCCAGCAGGTTCAGGCCGTTGCGCAGCACCGCGAGGACCAGCGCGCCGAGGAAGGTGCCCAGCGCCGAGCCGACGCCGCCGGCGAGGCTGGCCCCGCCGATCACCACGGCGGCGATCGCGTCCAGCTCGTACCCGGTGCCCGCCTCGGGCTGCGCCGAGGCCAGCCGCGCGGTGAGCAGGATGCCCGCGACGGCGGCGAACAGCCCGGACAGCGCGTAGATCAGCAGCTTCTGCCGGGTGACCTTGATGCCGGACAGCCGCGCCGCCTCCGCGTTGCCGCCGATCGCGTACATCGCCCGGCCCGCGTAGGTGCGGCGCAGCACCAGCGCGGTGAGCAGCCCGATCACCACCATGACCAGCACCGGGTAGGGCAGGAACCCGAACAGCTCGCCGCTGCCGAGTTCGCCGAGCCAGCCGCCCACCGAGATCGGCCGCCCGTCGGCGATCACCAGCGCCAGACCGCGCGCCATGCTGAGCATCGCCAGCGTCGCGATGAACGGCGGCACCCGGCCCGCGGTGACGAGCACGCCGCTGACCAGCCCGGCGGCGGCCCCGGCCGCCAGACCCAGCGGCACCGCCAGCCACAGCGGCAACCCGGCGCCCGCCACCGCCCAGCCGGTGACGATCCCGGCGAGTCCGGCGACGCTGCCCACCGACAGGTCGATGCCGCCGCTGACGATCACGAACGTCATGCCGAAGGCGAGCACCGCCACCACCGACGCCTGCACGCCGACGTTGAGCAGGTTGTTCGCGGTGAGGAAGTCCGGCGACAGCAGTGCGAGCAGCACCACCAGCACGACCAGTCCGCCGAGCGGCCCCGCGGCCCGGCCGAGCGCGGCCGTCCGCCGCTGCGCGCTGACCCCGTCGTCAGGCATCGTCATCTCCCGAGGTGTTGTCCGCCGAGACCGCGAGCGCCAGCACGCGCTCCTGGGTGGCCTCGGCTCCGTCCAGTTCGCCGCGCAGCGCGCCGTCGGCGAGCACCAGCACGCGGTCGCTGAGCCCGAGCAGTTCGGGCAGGTCGCTGGAGACCACCAGCACGGTGGTGCCGTCGCGGGCGAGTTCGCCGATCAGCTCGTAGATCTCGGCCCGCGCGCCGACGTCGATGCCCCGGGTGGGTTCGTCGAGGATCAGCACCCGGGGCGCGGCCTGCAGCCACTTGCCGATCACGATCTTCTGCTGGTTGCCGCCGGAGAGGGTCAGCGCGGGCTGGTCCAGCCCGGCGACCCGGATGCCCAGCCGCCGCACCGAGTCGGCGGCACGGCGCCGCTGCTCGGCCAGGTCCACCAGCCCCGCGCGGGTGCGGTCGGCGAGGGTGGCCAGGCCGAGGTTCTCGGCCACCGAGGCGCCCAGCACCAGGCCCTGCCCGGCGCGGTCCTCGGGGACCAGCGCCAGGCCCGCGGCGCGGGCGGCGGCGATGTCGCCCGGCGGCAGCGCGCGGCCGTCGACCAGCACCTCGCCGGAGTCGTAGCGGTCGGCGCCGAACAGCGCCCGGACCAGCTCGGTGCGGCCCGCGCCGACCAGCCCGCCGATGCCGACGACCTCGCCGGCCCGCGCGGTGAAGCTGATGCCGTCGAGCACGCCGCGCGCGGTCAGGTCGCGCACCTCCAGCCGCACGTCGCCGACCTCGGCCCGGCGCGGCGGGTACTGCTGGTCCACCGAGCGGCCGACCATCAGCCGCACCAGCTCGTCGGGGTCGGTGTCCGCCGGGACCTGCGCCACCGCCGCGCCGTCGCGCAGCACGGTGACCCGGTCGCCGATCTCGGCGACCTCGCCGAGCAGGTGCGAGATGAACACGACGCCGACGCCCCGCTCGGTGAGGTCGCCGACGATCCCGAACAGCGCGTCCACCTCGGACCGGCTGAGCACCGCCGTCGGCTCGTCCATGATCAGGAAGCGGGCGTCGAGCCCGAGGGCCTTGGCGATCTCCACGGTCTGCCGCTGCGCGACGCCCAGCTCGCCGACGACCGCGTCCACGTCGAGGTCCAGGCCCATCCGCTCCAGCAGGGCGGCGGCCCGCGCGCGCATCCGGGACCGGTCGACCAGGCCGAAGCGGCGCGGCGGTCGGCCGAGGTGGATGTTCTCGGCGACGGTGAGCTGCGGGACCAGCGCCATCTCCTGGTGGATGGTGGCGATGCCCAGCGCTTCGGCGTCCTCCGGGCCGGTGAGCCGCACGGGGTCGCCGTCCACCCGGATCTCGCCGGTGTCGGGCGGGTGCACCCCGGCCAGCATCTTGATCAGCGTGCTCTTGCCCGCGCCGTTCTCGCCGAGCAGCACGTGGACCTCGCCGGGGCGCACGTCGAAGTCCACCGCGTCCAGGGCGCGCACGCCCGGGTAGATCTTGGAGACCCCGACCAGCTCCAGGTGACCCCGGCGCGCTTCGTCGGCCATCAGCGCTTCACTCCTCGTTGAGCCGCGTCCGCCGTGGAAATCGGTTTCCACGGCGGGGCTACAGTGAACCACGCCGATTCGGGCGTCCACTAGGGTGTGGTGGAGGCAACCGATTTCCACGGCGAGGTCCAGCGCGCCGGAGAGTGGGGGAGCGGGTGGGCGTCACCATCCACGACGTCGCGGCGCGGGCCGGGGTCTCGGTGGCGACCGCGTCGCGGGCGCTGTCCGGGCAGCGCGGCGTGCGCCCGGAGAACCGGAGCAAGGTGCTGGCCGCGGCTGACGCGCTGGCTTACCAGCCCAACGCGGTGGCCGCCGCGCTGCGCAGCCGGACCACGCGCAGCCTCGGCGTGGTGGTGCCGCGGATCGCCAACCCGTTCTTCGCGACGCTGGTCGAGGAGGTGGAGCAGCGCCTGCACGCCGCGGACCGCAGCCTGCTGCTGGCCAACTCGCGCTACGACCCGGAGCTGGAGCGCCGCCAGGTCGGCGCGCTGCTGGACCGCCAGGTGGACGCGCTGCTGATGGTCCCGTGCCACCGCGTCCGCAGCGCCGAGGTGCTCGCCGAGGCCGCCGCACGGGTGCCGGTGGTGCAGCTCGACCTGCACGTCGACGGCCCCGCCGCGAGCTGGGTCGGGGTGGACAACGCGGCGGGGATCTCCCTGGTCGTCGAGCACCTCGCCGCGCTGGGCACCCGCCGCACGGCGTTCGTCGGCGCCGAACCCACCGACTCCGCCGCGCAGGCCCGGTTGGACGGCTACCGGCGGGCGGCCCCCGGTGGGGCCGACGACGTGCTGCTCGGCGACTTCAGCAAGGAGTGGGGGCAGCGCGCGGGGACGCGGCTGCTGGACCGGGCGGAACTGCCCGGGGCGATCGTGTGCGGCAACGACACCATCGCGCTCGGCGTGCTCAGCGCGCTGGCCGAGCGCGGCGTCGCGGTCCCCGACGAGGTCCGGGTGACCGGCTTCGACGACATCCCCTACGCCGCGCTGGCCCAGCCGCCGCTGACCACGGTCCGCCAGCCGCAGGGCGCCATCGCCGCCGAGGCGGTGCGGCTGCTCACCGCGCGTTGGGACGGCGCCGAGCCGGTGTCGCAGCGGACCGCGATCGCGCCGGAGCTGGTGGTGCGGGCCTCGGCCTGACCGGCGAACGGCGGCGGATACGCTCGCGGTGCCCCTGCACTCGATCGGTGGATGGCCCGTGGACGCTCCTGCTCTGGCCGACGTGGTCCGCGACTGGACCGACCGGCTGCTCGACTCCAGCAGCACCGCGGCGCTGCTGACCGCGGCGGCGGCGCTGCTGCTGGTGGCGCACCGGCGGAGCTGGCGGCTGCTGCGCAACGTGGTGACGATCGCCCACGAGGGCGGGCACGCGGTGGTCGCGCTGCTGTCCGGCCGCACCCTCAACGGCATCCGGCTGCACTCGGACACCTCCGGGCTGACCGTGTCCACCGGGCGTTCGCGCGGACCGGGCATGGTGCTCACCCTGTTCGCCGGGTACCCGGCGGTGTCGCTGCTCGGGCTGGGCGGGGCGTGGCTGGTGGCCGAGGACCGCGCCCGGCTGGTGCTGTGGGTCCTGATCGGACTGCTGGCGGCGATGCTGCTGGCGCTGCGCAACGCCTACGGCGTGCTGTCGGTGCTGCTGACCGGGGGTGCGCTGTTCGCGGTGTCCTGGTTCGCCACGCCGGGATGGCAGGCGATCTGCTGCGCGCTGGTGAGCTGGTTCCTGCTGATCGGCGGCATCCGGCCGATCGGTGAGCTGGCCCGGCTGCGGTCGCGGGGCCGCGCCCCGGACTCCGACGCCGACCAGCTCGCCCGGCTGACCCGGGTGCCCGCCGCGCTGTGGCTGGGGCTGTGGCTGGTGATCGGGGTGGCCGCCCTGGTCTTCGGCGCGCGCTGGTTGCTGCTGATGCCGCAGTGGTGACGGGCGCGAACCGGCCCCGGCGGTGACTACCATCCGGGGCATGACGACTTTCGCGCCGCGCCCCGGTGGCACCTTCCCGCTCTCGGCCCAGGTCACGGTCAACCGCGTCGGGTTCGGCGCGATGCAGCTCGCCGGTCCCGGCGTGTTCGGCCCGCCCGCCGACCGCGACCGGGCCATCGGCGTGCTGCGCCGCGCCGTCGAGCTCGGCATCGACCACATCGACACCAGCGACTTCTACGGCCCGTGGGTGGTCAACGAGCTGATCGCCGAGGCGCTGCACCCGTACCGGGACGTCGTGGTGGCCACCAAGATCGGCGCCTACCGCGACCACCGGGGCGGGTGGCTGCCCAGCGGGCACCCGGACTCGCTGCGCGCGCAGGTGCACGACAACCTGCGCCGGCTGCGGGTGGACTCGCTCGACCTGGTCTACCTGCGGCACATGGGGGACGGGTCCGGCTACGGGCTGGCCGACCAGCTCGGCGCGCTGGCGGAGCTGCGCGAGCAGGGGCTCGTGCGCCTCATCGGACTGTCCAACGTGGAGGTCGAGCACCTGGAGCAGGCGCGGGAGATCACCCCGATCTCGGCGGTGCAGAACCGCTACAACGTGGTGGACCGCGGTTGTGCCGCGCTGCTGGACCGCACCACCGAGCTGGAGCTGGCCTTCGTCCCGTTCTTCCCGCTGGGCTCGGGCTTCACCGCCAGCCAGGCGCGCGATCACGCGGTGCTGCGCGCGGTCGCCGAGCGGGTCGGCGCGACCCCGGCGCAGGTGGCCCTGGCGTGGCTGCTGCACCACGCGGCCAACGTGCTGCTCATCCCGGGCACGTCCACGCCCGAGCACCTGGAGGAGAACACCGCTGCGGGCCGGGTGGAGCTGTCGCCCGAGGACATCGAGGAGCTCGGCGCGATCGTGGCCGAGGGCGAGTCGCTGGAGGGCGAAGCGCACTGAGCCCCCGTTTCGGCTCGCCTTGCGTGGCGGTGCCGGTGGCGGAACCTCAGCGGCCTTCTCGCTCCGGGAGCCGCTCCTGATGTACCAAGCACGTACACGGCGTCGCGGCTGTCCTCGCGAGAAGACCGCTGAGCGGTCACGTCCGAGCACGGGCGGCGGTGCGAGCGCCGTAGGTGGCCGCAAGCGGCTACCGCCGCTTCGAGGCACGCGCTGAGCCCCCGTTCCGGCTCGTCGGCGGTGCCGGGACTCGTGATCCTCGGTAACACTTCCGGAACCCGATCGACGATCGATACGGTGGGTCGCGGCCCGGCTACTGGTCGTCCGGTCGCGCACCGTGACGCAGTAGGGTGGAGCGACACGCGACGGCCGGACTTCCGAGGGGTGACCGTGACCGAACAGGCGACGTGGGTGCCGAGCGGCGTGGACGAGGAGATGCCCAGCGCCGCCCGGTTGTACGACTACCTGCTCGGCGGTGCGCACAACTTCGCGGCGGACCGGGAGCTGGCCGAGCGGTTCCTGGCCGCGCTGCCCAGCGCCCGCGACGTCGCCCGGCTGAACCGGGCGTTCCTGCGCCGCGCGGTGGTCTTCCTGGCGCAGCAGGGCGTGCGGCAGTTCCTCGACGTCGGTTCCGGCATCCCCACCGTGGGCAACGTGCACGAGATCGCCCAGGAGATCGCGCCGGACTCCCGGGTCGTCTACGTCGACTACGAGTCGGTGGCCGTGGCGCACAGCCAGCTCCTGCTCGCCGACGACCCCCGGTCGACGATCGTGCAGGCCGACCTGCGCGATCCGGACGCGGTGCTGGACGATCCGGAGACCCGCCGGTTGCTGGACTTCGACCGGCCGATCGGGCTGATCATGGCCGGGGCGCTGCACTTCGTGCCGCTGGAGGCCGACGCGCCCGGCATCCTCGCGCGGTTCCGGGACCGGCTGGTGCCGGGCAGCTACCTCGCCCTGTCCCACTTCACCGCGGACATCAGCCCGGCGGAGATGGCCGAG
This sequence comes from Saccharopolyspora cebuensis, assembly GCF_039542665.1. Classification (NCBI taxonomy): domain Bacteria; kingdom Bacillati; phylum Actinomycetota; class Actinomycetes; order Pseudonocardiales; family Pseudonocardiaceae; genus Saccharopolyspora; species Saccharopolyspora cebuensis. Next base: position 52,620 of record NZ_BAABII010000017.1, on the reverse strand, counting down.
GTGGTGTCGGTGATGAGCCGCAGCGCGGACCCGATCCACCCCCGCAGCCGCGCGGAGTTCCTGGCGCTGTTCGACGGGTTCGACCTGGTGGAGCCGGGCGTGGTGGGCACCGCGCTGTGGCGGCCGGAGCGACCGGAGCGGGCCGGGGCCGAGCCGGGCGGCTCGCAGATCTACGCCGGTGTCGGGCGCAGGAGGTGAGCGGCACCGCACCGGCGCGGCGCGGCGCCCGGGTGCGATGACCGCGCACCCGCCGGAGGTGCTGCGACCGCAGCGGTACGACGAGCTGTGGCGCGCCGAGGTCGCCGAGCGCTGGGCCGACGAGCTCAGCACCGCCTCCTACCTCCCGCTGGCCCGCGAGACGATCGATCGCTGCCTGCGGGACCTGGTCGAGGACGTGGTCGCCGCGCTGGACGAGCCGTCCCGGATCCAGGAGGCCGGGCGGGCCGTCGGCAGGCGGCTGGTGGAGATGCACGCGCGCGGGCAGGACAGCCTCGCGGTGAGCCTGCGGCTGATCCGCGAGGCGCTGCTGGGCGAGGGCGCCGCCGATGCGGTGCACGACGTCCTCGGGCTGCTCACCGCGATCGCCGTGGAGTACGCGCGGGCCGACCGGGCGAGCACCTTCGAGCAGCAGGAGAACCTGAAGCGGGCGCTGCTGCGCTCGAAGCTGCGCGCCGACCGGGAACTGGCGGCCAGCGAGGCGCAGCTCTCCGAGGTGTTCCTGACGACCCCGATCGGCGTCGCGATCTGCGCGCTCGACGGCCGGTTCGTCGAGGTCAACAGCGCATTCGAGGAGACCCTCGGCTACCGGGGCGAGGAGCTCGACGGGCGCACCATCCACGACCTGTTCCACCCCGACGACGCGGAGTTCCTCGCCGCCGCCTACGCGGAGCTGGTGGAGGGCGGCGAGGCCCGGCGGCTGACCGACCGCAAGCGGCTGCTGCGCGCCAACGGCGAGGAGGCCTCGGCCTACCTGGCGGTGTCGGTGCTGCGCGGTCCCGACGGTGCTCCGGCGAAGCTGGTCACGATGGTGGAGGACATCACCGAGCTGCACGCGTTGCAGGAGCGGTTCCACTACCAGGCGCTGCACGACGCGCTGACCGGGTTGCCGAACCGCCAGTACTTCCGGACCCGGCTGGAGGCCGCGCTGGCCGGGTTCCCGCCGGATGCCGCGCTCGCCCTCTACCACCTCGCGCTGGAGGGCTTCGAGCTGATCAACGACGGTCTCGGGCACGAGGTCGGCGACCAGGTGATCCGGCTGGTGGCGCGCCGGCTCTCCGAGCTGGTCGAGGGCGAGGAGGCCCTGGTGGCCCGCTTCGGCGGCACCGAGTTCGCGATCCTGGTGCGGCAGGGGTCCGCGACGCCGACGGTCCCCGAGTTCGCGGCGCTGATCAACGAGGTGCTCGCCGAGCCGTTCAGCACCGAGACCTACGGGATCGCGGCCTCGGCCAGCATCGGCGTGGTGCAGCGGGCGGTGCGCGACGGCGACGCGACGAACATGCTGTGGGCGGCCGACGTCGCGCTGCGCCGGGCGGAGGCGGCGGGCACCCGGCAGTGGGCGCTGTTCGACCCGGACCGGGCGCCCGAGGAGCGCACCGAGGCCCGGCTGGCCGCGGTGATGCCCGGCGGCCTGGAGACAGGCGAGTTCGACGTGGTGTACCGGCCGCTGGTCGCGCTGGCCACCGGCGGCGTGGTGGCGCTGGAGACCGAGCTGCTGTGGGACACCGCGGGCGACGGCGCCATCGGGCACGCCGAGTGCCTGCGGCTGGCCGAGCGCTCCGGGGTCACGCTGTCGCTGCGCGACTGGATGCTGGTCACGGCGTGGGAGCAGCTCGACGACTGGCACTCGACGGGCCACCCGGTGCGGCTGGCGCTGGCGCTGAGCGAGAACCAGACCCGCGACCCCGACCTCGTCGTGGTGATCCGCCGCGCCCTCGCCCAGCGCGCGCTCGACCCCCGGTGGCTGCGGCTGCTGGTGCCGATGTCGGCGCTGCTCGGCGAGCGGTGCGAGGAGGCCCGGGACAACGTCCACCACCTGAACCGGATGGGCGTGCGGTCGTCGGTGCACGGCTTCCGGGGCTCGCCCGAGGAGCTGCACCACCTGCGGGCGCTGCCGGTGGACGTCGTCCGGCTGGACGACCACCTGGTGCGCCTGGTCCACGAGGCCGAGTCGCCGGACGCCCCGGAGATCCGGGCGCTGCACGCGATCGTGCCGCTGATCGAGGCGGTCGGTGCCCGGCTCTGCGTCGACGGCATCCGGACCGAGGAGCAGGCGGCGCGCTGGCGCGAGCTGGGCTGCGCGGTCGGGGCGGGCGAGCTGTTCAGCCGCCCGGTGCATGCCTTCGACGTGCCGGACCTGCTCGGCAGGATGCCCGTCGAACCGGACTGATGGCTCGCGGGCGCGAAGAACCCCCGCCCGGATCGCCGGACGGGGGTTCTTCGCGTTCGTGGTTCAGCCGTCGTAGCGGCCGGCCTCGAAGTCGCCGAGGAACGCCGACCACTGGGGGCCGGTGGTGGTGAAGTACCCGGCGGCGCCCCGACCGGCGCCCCGGGCGCCGGTCGGCCATCCACCCCCAGGCGTGGCTCGCTGATCCGCCACCCCGCGAGAGGAGCTGAGACCGGCCAGGCAGGAGACCGTGACGCAGGACCCGGACCAATGGCAGCGGCGCGGGGTGCAGGCAGATACCCGATATCGACGGTGGCCGCTGTTCGCCATTCGTGGCCGGAGCAGCGGCTACCGTGCTCCTGGGGAGAGGACACCACGTGTCGGCGATCGAGGACTTGGCCCGCAGGCTCGGGGCGATCGAGGGGATGCTCGGCCGCGCCCGCGAGGCGCTGCTGATGGCGCAGGACCGGCACGCCGAGGCCGAAGCGCCGCTGTGGCTGCTCGACGGCACCCACGATCCCGAGGCGCTCGACGCGCTACAGAACTACGCGGCCGGCGGCGCGGAGATGCTGCGCGCGTGGCAGTTGCTCACGCCCGTGATCGACGCCGTCACCGCCTACCGCGCCGGCCTCGAAGTCACCGAGGCCGTCGAGCGGACACCGCCGAGCGCCTCGCACCCGTCGACCACGGGGAAGGTGCCGACCGATGCCGCCCGCGACCGGTCATGGATCGACGCCGTCCGCGAGCGGCTTCCCGAGCGGCCGGGCGGCCGGGGGCAGACCACGGGCATCGTCTTCGACCGCGACGGCAACGAGCACCGCCTCGTCAGCGGCATCGAAGACGTGTCCGAGCGGGCAAGGCTGATCTTGCACAACTCGGACAGCTTCACCCCCTACAGCGATGCGGGGCCGCCGTCGATGGTTACCCATGTCGAGACCAAGTACGCCACCATGATGCGCGAGAGCGGGCAGACCTACGGCGTGATCGTGCTCAACAACGCGGTGTGCAACCTGAAAACGGGGTGCGGCGCGTCGGCGCGCGCCATCCTGCCCCGCGGCTCCACCCTCGTCATCTGGGAGCCCGGAGCCACGTCGCCCGTCGAGATCCACGGAGAGGCCAGGCCATGACAGCGATCGACACCACGACCGTGATCACGGTCGTGTTCCACCACATCTTCCGCTACGCGCGCACGCCCGGCGAGGTTGAGGCACTGGTCGGTGAGATCGTCGAGGCCCCGCCGCAGGTAACGTGCGAAATCTACGTGTGGGACCGGCCGTGCGTGTCATTCCGCGAGCCGACCGGCCCGGCATTCCCGGACGGACGCCTGCGGGTCACCAGCGAACCCGGCCTCGGGTGGGGTGCGTTGAACTACGTCCACCGCACCCGGGAGGACGGCGCGCTGGTCGACTCCTTCAACCCTGCTGCGGACGAAACCACGCCGGTCGTGCCATTCGACGACGAGGGCGGCATCGACTTCCCCCGCTCGGCATCGCTGCCGCTGGACCAGGTGCGCGAGGCCGTCGCCGAGTACGCCCGGACGGGGGCGCGGCCGACGTGCGTGCAGTGGCAGCCCGGCTACTGGTACTAGACCAGCGGAACGACGAACGCGCCCCGTGCCGTGGACCGAGGCGGCCGGTTCCCGGCTCTGCGTCGATGGTCCGCGGGCGCGAGGAACCCCCGCCCGGATCGCCGGACGGGGGTTCGTCGTGTTCGTGGTTCAGCCTTCGTAGCGGCCGGTCTTGATGGCGCCGAGGAACGCCGACCACTGGGGGCCGGTGGTGGTGAAGTACCCGGCGGCCCGGTCCTTGGTGTCGCGGACGGCGGCACCCTCGGCGACCCGGCCGACCTCGACGCAGGCGGTGTGGTTGCTCGACCGGCTGGACTTCCGCCAGCCTGCGGGCTGCTGTGTCACGGTAGGCTCTCCTCGTACTCAGTTATTTTCGCGGCGATGAGCTTGGTTGTCTGGTCCGGGCTCATCGCCGTTTCACGTAGCGTATCGACGACTTGCCTGTAGGTGTCGATCGCGGATTCTGCTGTGATGAAGCTTGCGGACGCAACGTGTTCGAGATGCAGGATCGGCGAGGCGCGCGAGAACTCGAACATGAGGAACTGCCCGGAATGCGCGGGAGTCCAGCGTCCGAGGTCGGCGGGAATGACTCGAATGGTGACGTTCGGCAGGCGTCCGAGCTGCTCCAGGTGCCGGAGCTGGTCCGCCATCACGGACGCGGGTGCGATCGCGTCGTCGAGAACGCGCTCCATGAGGATGGCCTCGAACGTCGGCCCATCGCGACGGCTGAGGATTTCGCGCCGGGCGGTCCGCATTCCAACGCGCGCCTCGCGCTCGCCGATCGGGTGATCGACCATGACTGCGCGTGCGAAGTCCGCGGTCTGCGCCAATCCAGGGATCAGCAGCGGTGCCACCTCGATGATCGCTGACGCTGTTCGCTCGTACTCGATCAGCGTCACAAGTTCCTGATGAATTCCCGGTGTTCCGGCGCGCAACCAATCTGACTGGTCGGCTTCGCGAGCGAGGGCGGCGAGGCGCTCACGTTCGTCGGTCGACAGCCCGAGTGCGACGGCAATCGCGGCCACGTCTTCGGCGGTAGCTGTCCGCGTTCCGCGTTCGATCCGGGTCACGAACGTGTGGTCAACGCCGAGCCGTCGCCCCACTTCGCGGACGCTGATCCGTTGCTCCTCGCGGGCTTTCCGCAGTTCAGCGCCCAACGTACGGGCGCGTGGGCTCCCGGGCCGTGTTCCGCTCATGCCCCAGACCATAGCGCCACGGATGGGGTGTGGAGATCACTCCAAAGGAGCCTTGCTTGGCCTGGGGCTGCCCCATCATTCTGGGGCAGCCCCATACGGAATGGGGCGACCCGGATGCAGATCGTCACTATAGGGCACCGAGAGGCGGCGGGTATGACTTCCGGACACGAACAGCACCCGTTCAAATGGACGCCGGGCGCGGAGAAGCGGCACGCGACGTTGGCCGAGAACCGCGACCACGGCACCGAAGTCGAGACGCTGTGCGGCACGACGATCGTCGTCGATCGCGGCGAGCTGGCGTGGTTCTGGTTCACGTGCGAGCCCTGCAACGTCGCGGCACACGAGATCGCGGGCGTGCCGATGCCAGGCGACCGCCCGGTCACCGTCGAGGGCGAAACGGTAGGTGCGCGGTGAGCCGGGGCGCGTTCCGGCCGCACATGGCTCAGCGGCCGGGGGAGACCCCGGAGGAGCACCGGGCGCGGCTCACGCGGAGCTGCTACCGGTGCGGCGAGGAAATCGACGACCTCGACGAGCTGTCGGCCCACGAGGACACGCACGGCTCGGCGCCGAGGGCGCGGTCGTGAGCGCCCGGGCGTGGCTGGTCGTCGGCCTGGTGCTCGGTGTCGTCGCGTTCCTGGGCGGTCCGGTGGCGGGCGTGGGCTGGCTGGTGGTCGTGGGCGTGCTGGGGGTCGCCCGGCGGGTGGGGCCGGTCGAGCGGCACCGCGCCAGCAGGTGCGGCGAGGCGGTGCCCGCTGAGCGGTTGGCCGGGCAGCGCCCGGAACCGGTGGTTCCGGTGCGGAGCTCGGGCGGTGCCCGTTGGGCGGTCTCGTCGCGGGAGACGCGGGTACATCTGAGCCGCGGCGGTGGTGCGGCGGTGTGCGAGCACCCGTTGCGCGGGGTGTGGTTGCACGCTGACGACCTGGACGGGGTGATCTGCCCGGGTGAGCACGTGCCGTGCAGCTCGTGCGTGGCGATCGACGGCACGCCGCGCCGGTTCGCCCAAGCGCTCCGGGTCTCGGGCCCGCCTGCACCGGCCGAGGCGCCGTTCCGGGCGGTTTCCGCCTCGATGCAGGAAACCCGACCGCTGCCCCGGTTGATCGAGGCGTACGCCGAAGCCGCGACACGAGCGGTCCCCGGCAGCACCTATCTGCCGGGGACCGGCGACGAGCGTACCCGCCCCGGCCGCTGCGCGTAGCGCGGCACCTGCTCGGATCACCGCTGGATGCCCCGTCCCCAGCGGTGAGCCGCGGCCGACCGGCCCCACCGGCGCCCCGGGCGCCGGTCGGCCATCCACCCCAGACGCGGCTCGCTGATCGGCCACCCCGCGAGAGGAGGTGAGACCGGCCAGGCAGGAGACCGTGATGCAGGACCCGGACCAGTGGCAGCGGCGCGGGGTGCAGGCAGATACCCGATATCGACGGTGGCCGCTGTTCACCATTCGTGGCCGGAGCAGCGGCTACCGTGCTCCTGGGGAGAGGACACCACGTGTCGGCGATCGAGGACTTGGCCCGCAGGCTCGGGGCGATCGAGGGGATGCTCGGCCGCGCCCGCGAGGCGCTGCTGATGGCGCAGGACCGGCACGCCGAGGCCGAAGCGCCGCTGTGGCTGCTCGACGGCACCCACGATCCCGAGGCGCTCGACGCGCTGCAGAACTACGCGGTCGGCGGCGCGGAGATGCTGCGGGCGTGGCAGTTGCTCGCGCACGTGATCGACGCCGTCACCGCCTACCGCGCCGGCCTCGAAGTCACCGAGGCCGTCGAGCGGACACCGCCGAGCGCGTCGCACCCGTCGACCACGGGGAAGGTGCCGACCGATGCCGCCCGCGACCGGTCATGGATCGACGCCGTCCGCGAGCGGCTTCCAAAGCGCGACGGCGGAATCGGCCAGACGAGCGGGATCGTGTACGACCGTGATGGCCATGAGATTCGGATCATCAGCGGGCGCGAGGAGATCTCCGAGCGGGTGCGGCTCGGCCTGCACAACTCCGACGTGTTCCCGCCGATCGACGACCGCGGCGGCCCTGGCGTCATGCTGCACGTCGAAGCGAAGTACGCCCAAAGGATGAAGGAAACAGGGCAGACCTACGGGGTAGCCGTCCTGAACAATGGCATGTGCACAGGTGACTACAACTGTCAAGCGGCGGTCGCCGCGATCCTGCCTCTCGGGTCGGTGCTGGCAGTGTGGGAGCCCGGCCGAGACCAGCCCATCGAAATCCACGGGAAGGCCAGACCATGACTACGACGATCATGCCCGTGGTGACGGGCATCCTCGGCAGGGAGTTCCGCTACGCCCGGGAACCGGGGGAGGTTGCCGAACTGGTCGAGGCCATCATCAACGAGGCGCCGATTCAGTTCGCACAGGTGTACGTGTGGGATCGGCCGTGCAGGCAGAGCCACGACGGCAGCGTCCATGAATTCCCGCGGGGGCGGCTGCGGATCACTGCCTACCGTGATCGGGGCTGGGGCGCGTTGAACTACATGCATCCGGGCGCGCCGGACGGTCGCCTGGTGGATTCGTACAACCCGGATGCGCCCAACCATGCGCCCGCGCTCATCTTCGACCCGGAGGGGGCCGACTTCCCGCCTTCGGCGTCGCTGCCGCTGGACCAGGTGCGCGAGGCCGTCGCCGAGTACGCCCGGACGGGGGCGCGGCCGACGTGCGTGCAGTGGCAGCCCGGCTACTGGTACTAGGCCGCACGGCACCGGCCGGTGACTGGTCCACTTCGGACGGACGAACGGCCCCGCCGGGGTGGCGGGGCCGTTCGTCGTCAGCGGATCAGCGGCCGTAGACCGGTTGGGTCTGCGGGTTGAACTCCTCGAAGCGGACCTTCTTGGCCGGGTTGGTCCGGTGGTCCCGGATGTCCAGCACGTCCAGTCCTTCCTGGATGCCGCTGGAGTAGATGTGGCCGTTGTAGTAGTACGCCGACCACGAACCGGCGAGCTGCAACGCGCCCTCGTCGAAGGTCGTGCGGTCGAAGAAGCCGATCTCGTGCGGGTTCTCGGAGTCGGTGAAGTCCCACACCGACACGCCGCCCTGGTACCAGGCCTGGACCATGATGTCGCGGCCCTCGACCGGGATCAGCGAACCGTTGTGCGCCACGCAGTTCTCGGTGTCGGCCTGGTGGCGCGGGATCTTGTAGTAGGAGCGGAACTCCAGCTTCGCGTCCGCACCGCTGCCGACGATGTCGTAGACGCCGTTGGCGCCGCGCTGCGGGCCGGTCTCCGCGTTGCAGGTCGCCGCCGCGCCACCACCGAGCTCGTCGGTGAACACGACCTTGCTGCCGTCGTTGTTGAAGGTGGCGCTGTGCCAGAACGCGAAGTTCTCGTCGTCGCGGACCTGGTTGATCACCCGCGGCGCGGTCCGGTCGCTGATGTCGAACAGCACGCCGTCACCCATGCAGGCACCGGCGGCGAGGTCCTTCTCCGGGAACACCGTGATGTCGTGGCAGCCGGAGGTCTGGCTGACCGTGGGCGTGCCCGGGTTCCCGCCGTCCGGGAACAGCACCGGCGCGTCGACCAGCACCGGGTTCGCCGGGTCGGCCAGCGGGACCTCGACGATCGAGATCTTGTCGTGCGGCGGCTGGCACTTCGGGAACTTCTCGCTCGGCCCGTAGGACGAGATGTAGAGGTACACCGACTCGCCGGCCTTGTCCGGCACGAGCGTGTGGGTGTGCGAACCGCAGGCGGTGGGGATGGAGGAGACGTAGCGCGGCTTCGCCGGGTCGCTGACGTCGAAGACCTTCATGCCCTCCCAGCCGTTCGGATCGGCCGAGTCGGTCGCCTCGCTGGTGCAGGTGTCGTTGCTGCGCGGGTAGTCGGTGGAGACGAACAGCAGGTCGCCCGAGATGGACACGTCGCCCTGACCGCCGGGGCACAGCACCTGGCTGACGATCCGCGGCTTCTTCGGGTGCTTGATGTCGTAGACGACGAAGCCGTCGTAGTTGCCGACGAATGCGTGATCGCCCTGGAAGGCGATGTCGGTGCCCACCGCGTCGACGGTGTCGAACGGCGCCTGCTTCGGCAGGTGCGCCACCTGCTCGATGTTGTCACTGCTGATCACGTCGCGGGAGGCCGATGCCTGCGCGGACACCGGCTGGTTCGCGGCGACCTCCGGTCCGTCGCTCGGCGGGGTCGCCGCCGACGGCGTGGCCAGGGCCATGCCCAGCACGAGCGGTGCGATCCCGATCAGGACCCCTGCCGCCCGCCTGCTCTTGGAACTCGGATTCAACGACACCCACCCCACATTCGCCAGGTCCAGCGCTTCCCGGTGTCGGGGCGAGCGCGAACAGCGGTACCCACGTACCACCGCCGATCAGTATCCTGTCCCGCGTTCGTGGGCCCAATCGGCTGGTTGGGCGCTTTTCCCGGTCGCGAGGAGTATCCGATGCCCCTTCGGTCCGTGCTCGGCACCGCCGCGCTGGCGCTCGCCCTCACCGGCTGCGCCGCCGCGGAGCCCGAACCGCAGCCCGCCCCGGTCGTGCTGCCCGGGGCACCCGGTGACCGGCCCGAGGTCGTCACCGGCGCGGAGGTGCCCGCCCGGACCGAGCCGCGCCCGGTCGCGGTGGAGGCCGACTACCTGCGGGACATGATCGCCCACCACGGCCAGGCGCTGGAGATGACCGCGCTGGCCCCGGAACGCGCCGCGCACCCGCAGGTCCGCGCCCTGGCCGAACGCATCGGTGGGGCCCAGGGCCCGGAGATCGACGCGATGCGGGGCTGGCTCGCGACCCACTCCCTCCCGGAACACCCCACCGGCGAAACCCACGGCCACGGCCACGAAGGCCACACCGCCATGCCGGGCATGGCCACCCCCGAGCAGCTCGCCGCGCTGGCCGCCGCGCACGGCGCCGAGTTCGACCGCCTGTTCCTGGACCTCATGATCGCCCACCACGAAGGCGCCGTGACGATGGCGACCGACCTGCTCGCCGAGGGGCGCGACCCCCAGGTGCACGCGATGGCCCAGGACGTCCTGGTCACCCAGCGCGACGAAATCGCCACCATGCAACGCCTCCGCCACGAGCTCCCCTGACCACCTCCCCACCCGTCCCACGATGTGAACTGAGTGAGGGGCACCCTGTACCAAGTGACGGGGTACAGGGTGCCCCTCACTCAAAACCCGTCCGGGTGACTTTGCGGGGTGAGGGGCCCCCTTGCCCCAGTAACTTGGACAAGGGTGCCCCTCACTCAGCTCACGAACAGGTGTCCCCGGGTTGGGTGTCGCCTAGGTTCGGTGTCCCGGCTCGGGAGCGGTGGGGCGTCAGGTGTCGAGGGCTGCTCGGACGATGTCGAGGGCCTGGTCGCGGTCGAAGCCGAGGTCGCGGGCGGTGCGGGCGTAGGCCGCCGCTGCCTCGGCCGCGCGGGCGCGGCTGCGGTCGCCGGTGGCGGCGACGAAGGTGCCCGCCCGGCCCCGGGTCTCGATCAGCCCGGCGCGCTCCAGCTCCCGGTAGGCCTTGGCCGCGGTGTTCGCGGCGATGCCGAGGTCGGCGGCCAGCGCCCGGACGGTGGGCAGCTTGGCGCCCACCGGCAGCGCGCCGTCGTTGATCTGCCCGGCGATGCCGGACCGGACCTGCTCGAACGGCGCCACGTCCGAGTCCGGGTCGACGCTGAGTCGCATGGTCACCCCTGGCGGAAGGCGTCGAGGAGCTGCTCGGCGGCCAGGCTCGCGGTGAGCTCGCCCGCGCGGACCCGCTCCTCGACGTCGTCGACGATGCCGCGCACCCGGGGGTGGCCGGTGAGTTCGGACATCAGTTGATCACGGACCAGCGCCCAGGTCCACTCGACCCGCTGGCGGCTGCGCTTGGCCGCCAGCTCGCCCGCCTCGTCCAGCGTCGCGCGGTGCTGCCCGACCTGCTCCCACACCGAGTCCAGCCCGTCGCCGGTCATCCCGCTGCACGTCAGCACCGGTGGCCGCCAGGCGGCGCTGACCGGGGTGAGCAGCCGCAGCGCACCGCGGAGCTCGCGGGCCGCCTTGCGGGCCTCGTCCCGGTGCGCGCCGTCGGCCTTGTTCACCGCGATGATGTCGGCCAGCTCCAGCACGCCCTTCTTGATGCCCTGGAGCTGATCGCCGGTGCGGGCCAAGGTCAGCAGCAGGAAGCAGTCGACCATGCCCGCCACGGTCACCTCGGACTGTCCGACGCCGACGGTCTCCACCAGCACGACGTCGAACCCCGCGGCCTCCATCAGCACGATCGTCTCGCGGGTCGCGCGGGCCACCCCGCCGAGCGTGCCCGCCGACGGGGACGGCCGGACGAAGGCGCCCGGGTCGGACGCCAGCGCGCCCATCCGGGTCTTGTCGCCGAGGATGCTGCCGCCGCTGCGGGTCGAGGACGGGTCGACGGCCAGCACCGCCACCCGGTGCCCGGCGGCGGTGAGCGTGGTGCCCAGGGCCTCGATGAACGTCGACTTGCCCACCCCGGGCACCCCGGTGATGCCCACCCGGTGCGCGCCTCCGCTGCGCGGCAGCAGCTCGACCAGGAGTTCGCGGGCCAGCGCCCGGTGGTCCGCGCGGGTCGACTCCACCAGGGTGATCGCCCGCGCCAGCGTGGTGCGGGACCCGGCGAGCACGCCGTCGGCGTACTGCCGGACGTCGGGGGTGCGGCCCATGCGGTCCTCAGCCGTCCAGCCGCTCGCGCAGCTCCGCCAGCAGGCCGATCGCGGCGTCGGCGATGACGGTGCCGGGCGGGAAGATCGCGCTGGCCCCGGCGTCGCGGAGCGCGTCGTGATCGGCCGGGGGGATGACCCCGCCGACGACGACCATGATGTCCTCGCGGTCCACCGCGCGCAGCTCCTCGCGGAGCGCGGGCACCAGGGTCAGGTGCCCGGCGGCGAGGCTGGACACCCCGACCACGTGCACGTCGGATTCGGCGGCCTGCCGGGCCACCTCGGCGGGGGTCTGGAACAGCGGCCCCACGTCGACGTCGAAGCCGAGGTCGGCGAAGGCGGTGGCGATCACCTTCTGCCCGCGGTCGTGGCCGTCCTGGCCCATCTTGGCGACCAGCAGGCGCGGTCGGCGGCCCTCGGCCTCGGCGAACTCCGCCACCTCGGCGCGGGCGCGGTCCAGCGAGTCGGAGGCGCCGGCTTCCTCCCGGTACACGCCGGTGATCGTACGGATCTGCCCGGAGTGGCGGCCGAAGACCTTCTCCAGCGCGTCGGAGATCTCCCCGACGGTGGCCTTCGCCCGCGCCGCGTCCACGGCCAGGGTCAGCAGGTTGTGCGCCAGGTCGTCGGGCCGCTCGTCGGACAGCGCGGCCTCGGCGGCACCGGTGAGCCTGCGCAGCGCGTCCTCGCACGCCCGGGGGTCGCGTTCGGCGCGCAACCGGCGCAGCTTGTCGAGCTGCTGGGCGCGGACGTCGGCGTTGTCGACCTTGAGCACCTCCAGGTCCTCGTCGCCGTCGAACCGGTACTTGTTGACGCCGATGAGCGGCTGGCGGCCGGAGTCGATGCGCGCCTGGGTGCGGGCGGCGGCCTCCTCGATGCGCAGCTTGGGGATGCCCGCGTCGATGGCCTGCGCCATGCCGCCCGCGTCCTCCACCTCGGTGAGGTGGGCCCAGGCGCGCTCGGCGAGGTCCTGGGTGAGCCGCTCCAGGTAGTAGCTGCCGCCCCACGGGTCGATCACCCGGGTGGTCCCGGACTCCTGCTGGAGCACGAGCTGGGTGTTGCGGGCGATGCGGGCGGAGAAGTCGGTGGGCAGGGCGAGCGCTTCGTCGAGGGCGTTGGTGTGCAGCGACTGGGTGTGGCCCTGGGTGGCGGCCATCGCCTCGACGCAGGTGCGCACCACGTTGTTGTAGACGTCCTGGGCGGTCAGCGACCAGCCGGAGGTCTGCGAGTGGGTGCGCAGCGACAGCGACTTCGGGTTCTCCGGCCCGAAGGTCTTGACCAGCTTGGCCCACAGCAACCGCGCGGCCCGCAGCTTGGCGACCTCCATCGCGAAGTTCATCCCGATGCCCCAGAAGAACGACAGCCGGGGCGCGAACGAGTCGATGTCCAGCCCGGCCTGCCGGCCCGCGCGCAGGTACTCCACCCCGTCGGCCAGGGTGTACGCCAGCTCCAGGTCGGCCGTGGCCCCCGCCTCCTGGATGTGGTAACCGGAGATGGAGATCGAGTTGAACTTCGGCATCCGCTGCGAGGTGTAGGCGAAGATGTCGGAGATGATCCGCATCGACGGCTGCGGCGGGTAGATGTAGGTGTTGCGGACCATGAACTCCTTGAGGATGTCGTTCTGGATGGTCCCGGCCAGCTTCTCCGGCGCCACCCCCTGCTCCTCGGCCGCCACGATGAACAGCGCCATCACCGGCAGCACCGCGCCGTTCATGGTCATCGACACGCTCATCCGGTCCAGCGGGATGCCGTCGAAGAGCTGCCGCATGTCCAGGATCGAGTCGATCGCCACCCCGGCCATGCCGACGTCGCCGCCGACCCTCGGGTGGTCGGAGTCGTAACCGCGGTGGGTGGCCAGGTCGAAGGCCACCGACAGGCCCTTCTGCCCGGCGGCCAGGTTGCGCCGGTAGAAGGCGTTGGACTCCTCGGCGGTGGAGAACCCGGCGTACTGGCGGATGGTCCACGGCTGGTTGACGTACATCGTCGGGTACGGCCCGCGCAGGAACGGCGGCAGCCCCGGGTAGGTGCGCAGGAAGTCCAGGCCCTCGACGTCCGCGGCGGTGTAGAGCGGCTTGATGCCGATGCCCTCGGGGGCCTCCCAGGTCAGCGCGTCGGCCTCCTTGCCGGTGGCGGCCAGCAGCGCCTCGTGCCACCGGCCGGACCCCTCCGGCGCGTCGGCGACCGGGTCCAGCGGGACCTCGGCGAAGTTCGGGATCATGCTTCCACTCCCAACCGGCGCTGCACCTCGTCGAGGACGGCCAGCGCGTCGCATCCGGCGAAGACGAACCCGTCGACGCCCTCCGGCGGCGGGTCACCGGGCCGACCCGCCAGCAGCACGTGCTCGGCGCCCGCCGCGCGCAGCGCCCGGGCGGTCTCCTCGGCGCGTTCGGCGTAGAGCGCGTCGCTGCCGCACAAGCACACCACCGGCGTCCCGGGGTAGGCGGCGACCACCTCGTCGGCGGTGCCGGTGGGTCCCGCCTCGGTCGCGCCCACCCCGCCGGCGGCGAGCAGGTTGCGGGTGAAGGCGGCGCGCGCGGTGTGCGCGGCCAGCGGGCCCAGGGTGGCCAGGAAGACCGACGGCCGACCGCCCGGGTGGGCGTCGGCGGCGTCCCGGAGCCGTTCGAACGGCTCGGCGTAGCGGTGCCGGGGCAGGCCGCCGGTGGGCCGCGCCGGGGCGGCGGCGCGCGGCAGCCGGGGCTCGTCGAGGTTCGGGAACTCGCTGACGCCGGTGAGCGGGTCGGTGCGGTGCGCCACGGCGCTGCGCCGCCGCTGCCAGGTGGCGTCGAGCCGGTCGGCGACCAGGCCCGAGCCCAGGGCGGCGGGCAGACCACCGGCGGCCTCGATCTCCTGGAACCACCGCCACCCGGCGCGGGCCAGCTCGTCGGTCAGCGACTCCACGTACCAGGACCCGCCCGCCGGGTCGATCACCTGCGCGAGGTGCGACTCCTCCAGCAGCAGCGACTGGGTGTTGCGCGCGACGCGCCGGGCCGTGGTGTCCGGCAGCCCGAGCGCGGCGTCGAAGGGCAGCGCGGTGACCGCCTGGGCGCCGCCGACCCCGGCGGCGAAGGCGGCGATCGTCGTGCGCAGCATGTTCACCCACGGGTCGCGCCGGGCGAGCATGGCCTCCGAGGTCACCGCGTGCTGCACCTGCCCGCGGGCCCCCTCCGGGACACCGCAGGTCCGGGTCACCTGCTCCCAGAGCCGCCGGGCGGCGCGCAGCTTGGCGATGGTGAGGAACTGGTCGGCGGTCGCGGCGAAGCGGAACTCCAGCTGCCCGGCCGCGGCCGCCACGTCCAGTCCCGCCTCGGTCAGCCAGCGCAGGTAGGTCGTCCCCGCGGCCAGCGCGCACCCGAGCTCCTGGGCGTCCGAGCCCCCGGCGTCGTGGAACGGCAGGCCGTCGGCGACCAGCGCCCGCAGCCCGGGGTGCTCGGTGCAGCGCGCGGCCAGCGCGGTGGCGGCCTCGCGGTCGCCCGCGGTCCCGGTCCTGGCCTGCTCGCCGAGCGGATCGGCGCCGAGGGTGGCGCGCAGCGCGCCGGTCGGCACCCCCTGCTCGGCGGCCGCGGCCAGCAGCGCCTCGGCGGCGCGGGCGGTGTCGGGGCCCGCGTCGAGCACCACGCTGATCATGTCCAGGTGGACGCCGTGCAGCACGTCGGCGAGGTCGTCCGCGGCCAGCCCGCCGGGGCCGAGCCGCAGCCACAGCGAGGACACCCCGCCGTCGAGGTCGGCGAGGACCTCGCGGTGGGTCTCGGCGGGGTCGGGGTGCGCGTGCAGCTGCCGGACCTCCCAGCCCGCGGTGGCGCCCTCCGGGCGGCTGCCGCGCACGAACGGCGCCAGCCCCGGAAGACCCGCGCCCGCCGGAGCGCTGGTGTAGAGCGGGTGGACCGGGATGCCGTCGTAGGTCGTGGAGTCCAGCACGTCCTCCGGCGCACCGGCGTGCTCGTCGTCGAGGAGCCCCGACCGCCGCAGCACCTTCGCGACCTGCTCCTGCCACTGCTCGCGGGAGGGGTCCGGGAATTCCGCGGCCAGCGCCAGGTCCGGGCCGCCGCCGCTCGACGTCGAGTGCGCCACCATGAGCACTGATGGTAAGCGGGCGGAGTCGGGGCGGAACCGGTCCAAGCTGTGAGCCATGTCGCAGGGGTGCCTAAGGGGGTGCTGCCAGCAGCAGCACCCACGAACCGCGGTGGTCCTCTTGCGTGGCGGTGCGGGTGGCGGAACCTCAGCGGCCTTCTCGCTCCGGGCGCCCTTCCTCATGTACCAACCACGTACACAGCGTCAGGGCGTCCTCGCGAGAAGACCGCTGAGAACCCGCGGCGGTGCAAGCTGCGTGCGTGGAGCAAAGCGGAAGCGGCTTCGCCGCTTGCCTGACGGCGGTGGCGCTGGCGGGTGCCTGACGATGCTGGCGTTCGCTACTGCCTGATGGTGGGACACCTTCATCCGCGATCCTGGCCTAGAAGTTGGTATACCCATCCTCCGCCTGCGGTGTAGTGCAGCTCGTAGTGGGTTTCGATCTTCGGGCCGTCGTGCAGGTGGATGTGCCGGAGCAGTCGTCCCGCGACGGCGTCGGTCTCCCGGAGGGACTGCTCCCGCCCGTCCAGCGGTCCCCCCACGAAGCGCACGCGATGGTTCGGCATCGCTCACCTCCCGGTGCTGGTCGTGGTCCCGGTGTTCGCCGGCGCGCCGCCACCGGACGCGCGGGGGTTTTCCGGCCATGAAGTGTAGAGGTTCGGAAAGCCGCTCGACAGTGCGGAAATCGGCTTGCCGAATGGGCGGTGCCGTGCTTTCGCGTCCGCTCTCGGCGGCGGATTGTGCCGATTCCCGAGCGGTTCCGCAAAAGCGCGAACGGCTTTCCGCCGCACGCCGCGGAGCAGCGCGAACAGCCGCTCCCGGGGTTGCTCCGGTGGAATGCGCGAACGCGGTGCCGTGATCCGTTTCCGGATGATTTCCGGTTGCCCGGTGATTGTGGTCGTACGGCGGTTCCGGTCGTGCGGGCCCGCGGAATGGCGCCCATTCGCGGCCGGGAGGGGCCGCGCGGAATTCCGGTTCCGCCGGGCGCGAACCGCGCGTGGCCCTGACCACCCCGGGTGGTCGGTGGCGGAGCTGACCGGGGACGATCGGGGGCACGATGAACCTCACCGAGCAGCTCCCGCCCACCGACCCCACTTCCGGCAGCGCCGATCCGGACGCGCTGCTGGAGGCCTTCACCGCCTGGACCGCCGAGCAGGGCATCGCGCTCTACCCGGCGCAGGAGGAAGCGCTGATGGAGGTCGTCACCGGCGCGAACGTCGTCCTCAGCACCCCGACCGGGTCCGGCAAGAGCCTGGTCGCGGCGGGGGCGCACTTCACCGCGCTGGCCTCGGGCGGTCGCAGCTTCTACACGGCGCCGATCAAGGCGCTGGTCTCGGAGAAGTTCTTCTCGCTGGTCGACGTCTTCGGCGCCGACAACGTCGGCATGATGACCGGGGACAGCAGCGTCAACGCCGACGCGCCGATCATCTGCTGCACCGCGGAGATCCTGGCCAACATCGCGCTGCGCGACGGGGCGGGCGCCGACGTCGACCAGGTCGTGATGGACGAGTTCCACTTCTACGCCGAGCCGGACCGGGGCTGGGCGTGGCAGGTCCCGCTGCTGGAGCTGCCGAAGGCGCAGTTCGTGCTCATGTCGGCCACGCTGGGCGACGTCAGCGGCTTCCAGGAGGACCTGACCCGGCGCACCGGCCGCGCCACGGCGGTGGTCACCTCCGCCGAGCGGCCGATCCCGCTGAGCTTCCGCTACGCCAAGACCGCGCTGCACGAGACCATCGAGGAGCTGCTGGGCGGGCAGCAGGCACCGGTCTACGTCGTGCACTTCAGCCAGGCCGCCGCGCTGGAGCAGGCCCAGTCCCTGATGAGCGTCAAGGTCGCCTCCCGGGAGCAGCGCGACCGGATCGCCGAGGCGATCGGCGACTTCCGGTTCACCGCCGGGTTCGGCAAGACGCTGTCCCGGCTGGTGCGGCACGGCATCGGGGTGCACCACGCGGGGATGCTGCCGAAGTACCGGCGGCTGGTCGAGCAGCTCGCGCAGGCCGGGCTGCTCAAGGTCATCTGCGGCACCGACACCCTCGGCGTGGGCATCAACGTGCCGATCCGGACGGTGGTGCTCACCGGGCTGACCAAGTACGACGGCGTGCGCACCCGGCACCTCAAGGCCCGCGAGTTCCACCAGATCGCCGGGCGGGCCGGGCGCGCGGGCTACGACACCGCCGGGTTCGTCGTGGTGCAGGCCCCCGAGCACGAGATCGAGAACGAGAAGGCGCTGGCCAAGGCCGCGGAGGACCCCAAGAAGAAGCGCAAGGTGGTCCGCAAGAAGCCGCCCGAGGGCACCGTGTCCTGGAGCGAGAAGACCTTCGAGAAGCTGGTCGAGGCCCAGCCGGAGCAGCTGACGTCGAGCTTCAAGGTCAGCCACTCGATGCTGCTCAACGTGATCAACCGGCCCGGTGACGCGTTCGCGGCGATGAAGCACCTGCTCACCGACAACCACGAGGACCGGCCCGCGCAGCGCAGGCACATCCTGCGCGCCATCGCGATCTACCGGGCGCTGCTGGCCGCCGACGTGGTGGAACGGCTCGACGAGCCCGACGAGCAGGGCAGGCGGGTGCGGCTCACCGTGGACCTGCAGTTCGACTTCGCGCTGAACCAGCCGCTGTCGCCGTTCGCGCTGGCCGCCATCGAGGTGCTCGACGTCGACTCCCCGGACTACCCGCTGGACCTGCTGTCGGTGATCGAGTCGACGCTCGACGACCCGCGCCAGGTGCTGTCCCAGCAGCAGTTCAAGGCCCGCGGCGAGGCCGTCGCGCGGATGAAGGCCGACGGCATCGAGTACGACGAGCGGATGGAGCTGCTGGAGGAGGTCACCCACCCCAAGCCGCTCGCCGAGCTCCTCGAAGCCGCCTACGAGACCTACCGCAAGGGCCACCCGTGGGTCGCCGAGCACGAGCTGTCGCCGAAGTCGGTGGCCCGCGACATGTACGAGCGGGCGATGAACTTCGTCGAGTTCGTCAACCACTACGGCCTGGCCCGCTCCGAGGGCCTGGTGCTGCGCTACCTCGCCGACGTCTACAAGGCGCTGCGGCACACGGTGCCCGACGACGCCAAGACCGAGGAGCTCACCGACATCATCGAGTGGCTGGGCGAGCTGGTCCGCCAGGTCGACTCCAGCCTGCTCGACGAGTGGGAGAAGCTGCGCAACCCGGACCTCGACGGCGAGTCCGTCGCGGTGGCGCCGCCGTCGGCGCCCGCCGGGGTGACCGCGAACCGGCGCGCGTTCCGGGTGCAGGTGCGCAACGCGCTGTTCCGGCGGGTCGAGCTGGCGGCGCGGCGCAACTACGCGGAACTCGGCGCCCTGGACGCCGATTCCGGGTGGGGCGCCGACGAGTGGGCCGACGCGCTGGAGGAGTACTTCGACGAGCACGACGAGATCGGCACCGGTGCCGACGCCCGGGGCCCGGCGCTGCTGATGATCACCGAGGAGCCGGGGCGCTGGGTGGTCCGGCAGATCTTCGACGACCCCGCCGGGGACCACGACTGGGGCATCAGCGCCGTGGTCGACCTGGCGGAGTCCGACGAGCTCGGCGCGGCGGCGCTGGAGGTCACCTCCGTCGACCAGCTCTGAGCCCGCTCCGCGCGAGCATCGGTGCAGGTGAGGGCGTCGGCCGGTGCGGTTCCCGAGCGGTTGTCCTAGGCTTTCGCGTGATCGACCGAGGTGTCGCGGAGGGAGTCGACCATGCCGAAGACCGTCATCGCCGGAGTGGATGGATCGGACGAGTCCGGCAACGCCCTGCGCTGGGCGGCCGACTACGTCGACCAGGTGGGCGGCGTGCTGCACGCGATCACCGTCTGGCACCAGCCGGTCCAGTTCGGCTACCGGCTGGCCACCCCGGACAGCGAGCTCAAGCAGCGCGCGCAGAGCACCCTCGACGCCGCCGTGCGCCCGGTCCGGGAGCAGTACCCGAACGTCGACATCAAGGGCCGGCTGATCCGCGGCGACGACGTCGACGAACTGGTGCGGCTCTCCGAGCAGGCCGATCTGATGGCGGTCGGCAACAAGGGGCACAGCGCCTTCACCAGCATGATGGTCGGTTCGGTGGCGATGCGGCTGGTGCAGCACGCGCACTGCCCGGTCATCGTGGTGCGCTGAGCCGGCGGCCGCGCGGGAAGGGCGTCCCGGCCTCGCTGAGCACCGGGATCCCGGCCGCCACCAGCGACACCACGCCGCGCATCCCGGGCCCAGGAGACCACCGCGGCCCACTGGCACGGCGGCGGAAACTCCTCGGCTGACCGGCGGGCGGGAGGGGTTCAGCCCCGCTTGATCCGCTCGTTCCACTCCCGGTTCAGCCGGTCCATCGCCGGGGAGCGGGTGCCGTCGTCGGCCTCGCCGGGCGTGCGCAGCGTCCCGCCGTCGTGGGCGGGCTCCTCCTCGGCGGACCAGGTCCGAGTGCCGCCGTCGTGGGCGGGCTCGTTCTCGGGGGTCCAGGTCCGGGTGCCGCCGTCCGGTGCGGGCCGGTCCTCGGCCGGTGCTCGGACGCCGCCGTCCCGGGCGGGCGGAGCGGGGGAGGGGCGCACGGGCGCCATCCGGGCTGCTTCCGGCGGCACCGTGGAGGTGCCGTCCCGGCGCAGCTCCGGTCCCGGCGCGGGGCGCGGCGCGGTCCGGGACCGCTGCCCGCCGCGGGCGAGGAACAGGCCCTGGAGCACCAGGAGCAGGACGCCGAACACGAGCGCGGCGATCGCCAGCCACAGCGCGAACGGCTGCTGACCGGTCCACCACAGCGCGGCGCCGACGCCGATCCCCGCGCCCGCGACCACCGCCAGCAGGTGGAACAGCAGATGAACCGCGTAGCCCTTCACGACCTGGTTACCTCCCTGAGCGCGCCCGGACGCCCCGGGCAGGCTCCGGTCGACACCAGCACGCACGCGTCCGCCTCGTCGTTGCCCGGCGTGCCCCGGATCACCCCGAAGCGCGACACCGGACGTGGAGCCTTCTTCCGATCGTACCGCCCGTCGAACGCGTTTTGCCTGATCGGGCAGTGGTGAGCCGAACACCGGCGGCTGTGCCGAGGAGTGTCACTGACACGGGTGAGTCAGCGGCGACACGCCGAGCACCCGACCGGGTGTGGCCCTACGGTGAACCGCGGGCGCTTCGACGCGCCGAGGGGCACATCACCTGACGGATCCAGCTTTCTCCAGCCTGCCATCGAGTTCAACGTGCGCCGCGGAGGTGGTGCCGGTGATCAATTCGCTGTCCGGTTTCGCAGTGGCCGCTTCGATCGGGATCAGCGCGATCCTGGTGTCCCTGCTCGGAATGTGCTGGGTGGAACGACGGCTGGTCGGGTCCGGCCGCGCCCGCCGCCGGATCCTGCCGAAGGTCCACCGGCCGGTCCGCGCGCCGCTTGCCGACCGCGCCGTGCTGCTGCTGCGCCCGCCGAGCCCGAGCTGGCAGCGCGGCGGTCCGGGGGCGATGCGCCGTCCCCGCCGATGGCGCGGGGTGCTCACAGCGCGCGGAAGTCGGCGAAGTCGAAACCGGGTGAGACCACGCAGCTGACCAGCGATTCCACCGTCGCCGAGGCGGTGGCCGACTGCCAGGTCCCGGCCGGGACCAGCACCTGCGGCCGCTGCCCGGCGCCGGCGCCGAGGACGGTGGTCTCCGGCTCGTCGTCCGGGCGCTGCCCGCGACCGCCCAGGTGCAGGGTCAGCGGCCCGCCGCGGTGCCACAGCCACAGCTCGTCGGAGGCCACCGCGTGCCAGCTCGATCGCTGGCCCGACGGCAGCAGGTAGTGGATCGCGGTGGCCGACGGGCGCCGCCCGCCCGGCGCGTCCACCTGGACCGGGCTCTCCCAGGTCCGCCGGTACCAGCCGCCCTCCGGGTGCGGCAGCAGGTCGAACTCCTCGGCGGTGCGGCTGCGCGTCTCCAGGGCGACGAACCCGCCCGCGGTGTCCCGCCGCGCGTACCGGACGTCGATCACCGCCGCCCGCTCCAGCGGGCCGTAGACGTGCGGGAACAGCGCGTCGCCGGGCACCCCGGGCAACGCCGGGCTGGCCTGCTCCCAGCGGACCGGGGCCGACAGCGCGTCGGCGTCGAGTTCGAGCGCGACCACCGGGCCCTCGACCTCCCGGTACAGCGCGTTGGCCACCGCCAGCGTGGTGTCCGGGTCCGGCGAGCAGTGCACGAAGCCCTCGTCGGCCAGGCTCGCGCTGCTGATCGGCGCGTCCCGGTCGGCGTGGAAGGTGCTCAGCGGGATCAGGTGCAGCAGGCTCGTCATGCCGACATCCTCTCCCGCGCCCCCGGCGCGGAACCAGGTCCTCGGCGCGCTCCGCGCAACCGCGTTGATCGACCGGATTACCATCGGCCGGGTCGTCGAGGAAGGAGAACGTCATGGCGGTGCGGGTCGCGGTGCTGGACGACTACCAGGACGTCGCGCGGTACTACGCGGACTGGGACGCGCTGGACGCCGAGGTCGAATTCGTGCACGAGCACATCGCCGACCCCGACGAGCTGGTGCGGCGGCTGGAGCCGTTCGAGGTCGTCGCCGCGATGCGCGAGCGGACCGCGTTCCCCCGGGCGGTGCTGGAGCGGTTGCCGAACCTCCGGTTGCTGGTCACCACGGGGATGCGCAACGCCTCGATCGACCTGCGGGCCGCCGAGGAGTGCGGGGTGGTGGTCTCCGGCACCGGCAGCGGGGCGGTGGCCGCCGACCGGTCCTGGGCGCCGACGGCCGAGCTGACCTGGGGGCTGATCTTCGCGGTCACCCGCAACATCGGCCTGGAGGACCGGGTGATCCGGGACGGCGGCTGGCAGCGCACGATCGGCGTCGAGGTCTCCGGCCGGACCCTCGGCGTGCTCGGGCTCGGTCGGCTCGGCGCCCAGGTCGCGCAGGTCGGCCGGGTCTTCGGGATGGACGTCATCGCCTGGAGCCAGAACCTCACCGACGAGGCCGCGGCGGCGGCCGGGGCGCGGCGGGTGACCAAGGAGGAGCTGTTCGAGCTCTCCGACGTGCTCACCGTCCACACCGTGCTGAGCAAGCGGACCCGCGGGCTGGTCGGTGCCGCCGAGCTGGCCCGGATGCGGCCGACCGCCTACCTGATCAACACCTCGCGCGGTCCGGTGGTGGACGAGGCGGCGTTGCGCCGGGCGTTGCACGAGGGACGGCTGGCCGGTGCCGGGATCGACGTCTTCGGCCAGGAGCCGCTGCCCGCCGACGACCCGTGGCGCGACACCCCGCGCACCGTGCTCACCCCGCACCTCGGCTACGTCACCGACGGGACGTACCGGTCGTTCTACGCCGAGACCGCGGAGGACATCGCCGCCTACCTGCGCGGGGAGCCGATCCGGGTGCTCACGGCGGGCTGAGCCCTCCGGAAAATCCGTTCTTGACGCGAGAGGAGACGCACATCACAGTCATACCAACCGGTCGGTCTGCGGTGATCGGCTAGGCGCAGCAGAGGGAGACCCCATGTCAGCGACTGCCCCGACGACGGCCCGAACACCCCGGAAGCTCAAGCTCGCGGCGCTGATCGCGAGTTCGATCGAGTGGTACGACTTCTTCATCTACGCCACGGCCGCGGCGCTGGTCTTCGGCCCGCTGTTCTTCCCGGAGGCGACGCCGCTGATCGGCGTGCTGCTGAGCTTCGCGACGTTCTGGGCGGGCTTCATCGCCCGGCCCATCGGCGGACTCGTCTTCGGCCACCTCGGCGACCGGATCGGCCGCAAACCCGCCGTGGTGACCTGCCTGGTGCTGATGGGCACCTCGACGTTCCTGATCGGCGTCCTGCCCGGCGCCGCGACGGTCGGCGTGGCGGCGCCGATCCTGCTCGTGGTGCTGCGGTTCCTCCAGGGCATCGCCGTCGGCGGGCAGTGGGGCGGGATCATCCTGCTGCTCACCGAGAACACCGACGGCGGCAGCCGCGGCCGGGCCGGGACCTTCGGGCAGATGGGCGTGCCGCTGGGCGTGATCCTCGGCAACGTGTCGTTCCTGGTCGTCGGCGCCCTGGTCACGCCGGAGGCCTTCGCGGCGTGGGGCTGGCGGATCCCGTTCCTGGCCAGCGCGGTGCTCGCCCCGGTGGTGCTCTACATCCAGCTCAAGGTCGAGGACACCCCGGTGTTCCAGGAGCTGCGGGACCGCGCCGCCGAGGCCGACCGCGAGGTGGTGAAGGCGCCGCTGGTGGAGGTGCTGCGCGAGCACAAGCGGACCGTGCTGCTCGGTTCCGGGCTGCTGTTCGCCACCAACTCGGTGTTCTACATCAGCATCTCGGGGCTGCTGGACTACGGCACCCGGGAGCTCGGCATGGCGCGCACCACGCTGCTGCTGGTCACGCTGCTGTCCTCGGCGGTCGGCGTGCTGGTGATCTACACCAGCGGGGCGCTGTCGGACCGCTTCGGCAGGCGCCCGATGATCCTCGCGGGCGCGCTGCTGCTGGCGCTGTGGGCGTTCCCGTTCTTCTGGCTGGTGGACACCGCGACGGTGGTCGGCGTCGCGCTCGCGGCGTGCGTCGGCAGCGTCGGGTCGAGCCTGACCTACGGTCCGCTGGCGGCCTACCTCAGCGAGCTGTTCGAGGCGCGGGTCCGCTACTCCGGGGCTTCGCTGGCCTACCAGCTCGCGGCGATCCTGGTCAGCGGCGGCACCCCGTTCATCATGACCGCGCTGCTGGCCGCGACCGGGAGCTCGGCGGCGGTGTCGGGCTTCCTGCTGCTGATGGCCCTGGTCACGCTGCTCTCGGCGTACCTGCTCCGCGAGACCGGGACCCGCACCCCGTCCCGGTGATCTCCGCCCAGGTGAGGGGCACCTGCATCCGACATGGCCGGATGGAGGTGCCCCTCACTCAGGACACTTCCGGGACCCAGCACACTTCCGGGTGAGAGTCGGGTGGTCAGGCGTCGACGGCGAGCTGCTTGACCTGCTCGATGAGGCGAGCGCGTTCGGCGGCGTCGCGGCCCAGCGCGTGCACGTTGAGCGTGGTGACGCCGGACTCCTTCAGCGCCGCGAGCCGCTCCTTGACGTGGCCCGGCGGGCCGATCAGCGAGGTGCGCTCCAGCAGCTCGCGCGGCACCTCGGCGGCGGCCTCGTCCTTCTTGCCGTCGAGGTAGAGCTCCTGGATCCGCTCGGCCTCGGCCTCGTAGCCGTAGCGGCGGGCCAGGTTGTTGTAGAAGTTCTTGCCCTTGGCGCCCATCCCGCCGATGTAGAGCGCCAGGTTCGGCCGGGCGGCGTCGAGCAGGTCGTCGAGCCCGTCGCCGATCGCCAGCGGCGCCTGCGCCACCACGTCGAGCTCCGGCAGCGAGGCGTCCCGCTTGGCCTTGCCCGCCGCCAGCGGCTCGCCCCACACCTCGTGCGCCTTCTCCGGCAGGTAGAAGATCGGCTCCCACGACTCGGCGATCTCGGCGACCATCGCGACGTTCTTCGGCCCGATGGCCGCGACCATCACCGGGATCCGCTCGCGCACCGGGTGGTTGATCAGCTTCAGCGGCTTGCCGAGGCCGGTGCCCTGCTCGGCGGGCAGCGGGATGGAGTAGTTCTTGCCCTCGTGCACCAGCTTCTCCCGCCGCCACACCTTGCGGCAGACCTCGACGATCTCGCGGGTGCGGCCCAGCGGCGCCTGGTAGGGCACGCCGTGGAAGCCCTCGATCACCTGCGGCCCGGACGCGCCGATGCCCAGGGTGAACCGGCCGTCGGAGACGAAGTCCAGCCCGGCGGCGGTCATCGCGGTGAGGCTGGGGGTGCGGGTGTAGATCTGCAGGATGCCGGAGGCGATCTCGAGCCGCTCGGTGCGCGCGGCGATGAACCCGAGCTGGCTCACCGCGTCGAACGAGTACGCCTCCGGGACGTAGACGATGTCGAGCCCGGCCTTCTCGTAGGTCGCCAGGTCGTCGACGGTCTCCTTGAAACCTCCGCTGTAGTTCAGCGGCATCCCGATGCGCATGGGCGGTCCTCTCGGCGTCGCGGCGGCGACGGCCTGCGGCGGCGTCGCCGGGGTGGATCAGAGGTTACCCGCGAGTCACCGGCCTGCGGGAGGGATGGTTGTGACGCGCATCTCAGTCAATTCGCGCGTTCGGCACCGAACTGCATGATTCGGGGACACCCTCGGCGGGTATGCCGAACGGACCCGTCGCACCCCCGGAGCGACGCAGGAGCACAGGTGGTTGCCGAATGAGGTTGGGATTGCTGGACATCGGCTCCACCGCCGCGCGCGTGGAGATCGTCGAGCTGGACAGATCCCGGATGCCCAAGGCGGACTGGAGCGTCAAGGCCAAGACCAAGCTGGCCGAGCACACCGGCGGAGACGGTGTGGTGACCGAGCGCGGCATCGAGCAGGCCGTGCGCGCGGTGCGGCGCTGCGTGCGGGCCGCCGCCGCGGAACAACCGGACGTGCTGGTCGCCTTCGGCACCTCCGCGGTGCGCGACGCGGTCAACGGGGCCGAGCTGCGCTGCCGGCTCGCCGAGGCGGCCGGGACGCGGATCGGCGTGCTCAGCCCCCGCGACGAGGCCGCGGTGACCTACTGCGCCGCCCGCCGCTGGCACGGCCGCCCGGGCAGCCTGATGACCACTGTGGACATCGGAGGGGGCACCATCGACGTCGCCGCGGGGACCGCCGACGAGCCCGACGACGTCGTCACCCTGCCGTGCGGCGCGGCCCGGCTCACCCGGCAGTACCTGCCCGACGACCCGCCCGCGCCGGAGCAGCTCGCCGAGCTGGACGCGGTGCTCGGCCAGCGGCTGCCCGCCGCGCTGCACCCGTTCGCCGGGCGCGACCTGGGGCACCCGCTGGCGCTGTCCTCGGTGCTGCGGCAGCTCGCGGTGCTCAGCGAGAGCACCGGCACCGACGTGGTGCGCCACCCGATCCGGTTGCGCCGGGACCGCCTGGCGCCGTGGATCGACCGGCTCGCCGTGCTGGACAAGGCGCAGCGGGCCGCGCTGCCCGGGGTGTCGCGCAGCCGCGCGCGGCGCATCCTCGCCGGGGCGGTGGTGGCCGAGCGGACCCTGCGCTGCATCGGCGTCGAGGAGCTGGAGATCTGCCCGTGGGGACTGCGCGAAGGGCTGGTGTTCCGGTTCGGCGAGGCCTACCGGGAGGGCTGGCCGGAACCCAGGGTGGCCGTCAAAGGCATGGCCTCGGCGCTGTTCGCCTGAGGTCTTCCTGTGTGGTGGTCCTTTTTCGGAGCGGTGCGGGTGGCGGAACCTCAGCGGCCGTCTTTCCCGGATCGGGGAGGACGGCCGCCAAGGGTGGTGCGTGCAGCGCCGCCGGAACGGCGGATCAGGGGGCGGCGCTCAGGAGTGCGCTCAGCGGTCGTTCGTCGGCCAGGTCCCAGTTGACGTCGAAGCGGTAGGAGTTCAGGGCCCGGGAGGGGTTGTCGTCGATGCGGTCGGGGTCCAGCTCGGCGTTGAACTCCTCCGCCGCCTGGTGGCGGTCGGCGTGCAGGTAGTAGAACGCGTCGATGTAGTGGTGCTCGCGCAGCATCTTGGCCACGTACATCCCGTCTTCCAGGGCCAGGGTGGTGCCCATGCCGGTCATGGGGTCGGCGGCGTGCACCGTGTCGCCGATGAGGGCGACCCGGCCCTGGGACCAGGCGGGCAGCGGGGGCAGGTGGAAGACCTGGGTGGGGGCGGTCCGGACGGAGGCCCTGATGATGTCGGCGAAGAACGGCGAGCGGTGGCGCAGGCCCTCCTCCAGCTCTTTGAGCAGCACCTGCCGGTCGGCCAGCTCGAAGTCCTTGGCGGGGAGCTTGCGGGCGGTGGTGCCCGAGAGCAGCCAGGTGATGTTGGCCGGGTCCAGGGCGTCGTCGCGGTAGGCCATGCAGGACAGGCCCTGGACGGTGTGCATGAACGCCGCTCCGCCGACGAGTTCCGCCGCGGGGGCCGCGGCCAGGGTCTCGGTGCGCGAGCGGCCGTAGACGTTCCATCCACCGGTGTAGGCGAGCCTTGCGTGCGGGAACAGCACCGAGCGGGTGGCCGAGCCGCGCCCGTCGGCGCCGATGAGCACATCGCCTTCGGCCCGGGAACCATCGGTGAAGACGGCCGTGACCGCGTCGGTTCCCTGTTCCAGGGTGTGCAGGCGCTTGTTGTAGGCGATCACCACGCCGCGGCGGCGTGCCTCGGCCAGCAGGATGTTCACGAAGGTCGAGCGGTCGATGCACACGGCCTGGGAAATCCCGCCTTCCTCGTGGTCCATGTCCGACGGCGGGTAGACGACCTCGTCGGCGGAGGAACCCTGAAGGGTGAAGTAGCGCAGGGGCATCGGCAAGGCGTGGCGGTTGACCTCGTCCAAGAGACCCATCCGGTCCAGGACGCGCTGGCCGTGGTTGCGGATGAGGTAGCTGGCGCCGACGTCGGCGTGCTCGGGGCGCGCCTCGTGGACGGTGGCCCGGATGCCCGCCATGTCCAGGCAGATGGCCGCGGTCAGGCCCGCGACCCCGGCTCCGACGACCAGCACGTGCTCGGTCCTGCTCATGGTTCTCCGTTCCGGGGCGCTGCGGCGCCCCCGAGGTGATCGGTTCGCTCCGTGGAACCTCGCTTGAGACAATAGCGTCTCACATGAGATATACTTGTCTCATGCCGGACGAACGGAAAACCATGCTGCTCACGGCAGCCGACTACCTGGGGAGGCGGCCCAACGCCACCCAGGACGAGATCGCCAAAGCCCTCGGGGTCAGCAGGGCCACCCTGCACCGGCACTTCGCCGGACGCGCGGAACTCCTGCGAGCCCTGTCGGACATGGCCGGGCAGGAACTGCACCAGGCGGTCCTCTCCGCCGCACCGGCGGAAGGCGACTGCGCCGCCGCGCTGGAGCGACTGGTGGCATCCTTCGAGCCCAGCGCCCCCTACCTGGCGCTGTTCTACACACTCAGCCAGGAAGAGGACGCGGACCAGATCCACCCGGCTTGGGAAGAGATCGACGCAGCCGTCCTCGGACTCTTCGAGCGCGGCCAGGCTTCGGGCGAGTTCACCTCCCGGCTGAGCGCGGCCTGGATGGCCGAGGCGTTCTACAGCCTCGTCGCCGGCGCGGTCTGGGCCATCCAGAGCGGCCGCTGCGCCCAGCGCGACTTCACCCGCATGGTCACGGAAATGGTGCTCCGCGGAGTGCACAACCCCGGGAAAGACGAACAGAGCACATGACCTCCACCTCCCACCGGGCGCCTCGCACGAACCTGCGGCGCTGGCTCGGCTTCAGCGTCCTGGTGCTGACCGTCCTGCTCGTGGTGATCGACGGCACCGTCCTGGCGATGGCGATCCCCTTCATCACCCGGGACCTGGCCGCCACCTCCACCCAGATGCTGTGGATCGGCGACATCTACTCCTTCGTCCTGGGCGGCCTGCTGGTGAGCATGGGCACCCTGGGCGACCGCATCGGCCGCAAGAAGCTCCTGCTCATCGGCGCGGGCCTGTTCGGGCTGGCCTCGGCGCTGGCCGCCTACGCCCCCACCGCCGAGATGCTGATCGTCGCCCGCGCCCTGCTCGGGGTGGCCGGGGCCACCCTGATGCCCTCCACCCTGTCGCTGATCCGGGCCCTGTTCCCCGACCCGGACCAGCGCCGCACCGCGATCGGCATCTGGACCGCGGCCACCGCCGGAGGCGGAGCCCTGGGCCCGCTCGTCGGCGGGGTGCTGCTGGAGCACTTCTGGTGGGGATCGGTCTTCCTCATCAACGTCCCCGTCATCGCCCTGATCCTGCCCGTCGGCGTGCTGCTGCTGCCCGAGGCCAAGAACCCCGATCCCGGCCCCTGGGACCTGCCCAGCGTCGGGCTGTCCATGGTCGGCATCATCGGCTTGGTCTACGCGGTCAAGGAGATCGCCGCCGACGGCTTCCACCCCGCCGCGGCCCTCGCCGCCGCTGTGGGCGCGGTGGCCCTGTGGCTGTTCGTGCGCCGGCAGAAGCGACTGCTCCGTCCGCTCATCGACATCGACCTGTTCCGCAACAAGGCCTTCTCCGGGGTGGTCGGCGCGAACCTGCTCTCGGTGCTCGGATCGGCCGGGCTGATCTACTTCCTCTCGCAGTACTTCCAGCTCGTGCAGGGCTACAACCCGCTCAAGGCCGGTCTGGCGGGGCTGCCCACCACCGCCGGGGTCATCGTCGTCAGCTTGCTGGCCGGGGCCCTGGTCGCACGCACCTCCTCGCGGGCGGTGCTCACCACCGGGCTGGTGCTGATGGGCGCGGCCCTGGCCCCGCTGGTCCTGCTGAGCCCGCAGACCGGGTACCCGCTCGTAGGGGCGTGCCTGCTGCTGAGCGGCATCGGCCTGTCCATGACGATGACCACCGCCAACGACATCGTTCTGTCCAGCGTGCGCAAGGAGGAGGTGGGGGCCGCGGCCTCGATCTCCGAGACCGGCTACGAGCTGGGCATGGCGTTGGGCATCGCCACCCTGGGCTCGGTGGTGATGGGTGTCTACCAGCGCTTCCAGGTCCCCGCGGGCACCCCGGCAGAGCTGTCCGCGATGGCCCACGACTCCCTGGCCGGAGCCGCGCGGGCCGCCGGGGAACTGCCCCCCTCGCAGGGGCACGAGCTGGTGACGGCGGCGCGGGAGGCCTTCACCTCCGGGCTCGCCTCGGCCGCCGGTGTGGGCGCCCTGCTGCTCCTGGCCGCGGCCGCGATGGCCTGGTCCCTGCTCAAGGACCTCGAGCCGGCCCCGAGCGACACCCCGGTCGACCACTGAACCCGCCACCGGCGACGACCGCTCTTGCAGGAGGACACCGTGCCCCGCCCTGGTGCTGACACCGGCTGAGGTCGCGCCAACCCAGGGCGGGCACCCACCCCGAGGCGGCGCTGCTGTACGTGGCGCCGGCCTTCGGGCCCCGGCTCCGGGTGGAGTTCGCCGAGGTCTGCCCCGACCTGGAGGTCACCACGGTCCCACTGGTCACTGACCGGGTGCGCACCAGTTCGGGGTGGTTCGGGTGCTGGGCCGTGCGGGTGGGGGTTGCTGCGCGGGTGGTGGTTCCCGCCGGGCCGGGCGCGGCATTCGATCGTGGGCCCCGGTAGCGTCGGCGGGAAGGACCGACGACGGGAGGACGTGCCGTGCTGATCCTGCTCCAGGTGTTGATCACGATGGTGTCGGTGTGGATCGCCACCGCGCTGCCCGGCATCACGCTGGGCGGCCGGGACACCCTCGCGCAGGTCCTCACGCTGCTCGTGGTGAGCCTGCTGTTCGGCATCGTCAACATCGTGATCAAGCCGATCGCCAAGACGCTGGGGTGCCTGCTGTACGTGCTCACCCTCGGGCTGTTCGGCCTGGTCGTCAACGCCCTGCTGTTCTGGCTGACCAGCTACCTCGCCGGCACGCTGAGCCTGCCCTTCCACGTCGACGGCTTCTGGTCGGCGTTCTGGGGCGCGCTGATCGTCACGATCGTCAGCAGCGTGCTGTCCGGGGTGGTGCGGCGGCGCGCCGAGCCGCGCGTCGAGCGCTGAGCCGTGCGGTGCGACGCGCCGGGGTTCCGGGCGCTGCTGCGGGAGCGCCCGGTCGGCGCGGACGTGACCGGGTTCCTGCTCGACGACCCGATGCCGGGTGCGGGCGCGGCGCCGGGCGGCGCCCGCTGGCGGCGGGTGCTCGCGGTGCTCGCCGAGGCCGCGGTGTTCGGCTTCCTGCGCTCGGCGGACCTGCGCGCGCTGGTCGCGGTCGCGCGCGGGGCGGCGGTGCGGATCCGGGTCCGCGCGGCGGAGGTCGTCGCCGACCGGGTGCGCCCGGACGCGCCGTGGCCCGCGCTGGTCGGCGCCCTGCCCGCCGCCGAACCCGCCACCGGCAGCGAGGTCACGGTGCCGACCGCGCTGCTCGCCGAGGCCCGGGAAGTGGCCGCCGCCCGCACCGACGCCGGGGCGGACTGGCTCGCCTACGAGCTGACCCGGCGGGACGTCCCGGCCGACGACGCCCGCGCGATCGGGGCCTTCCTGCACGGAGCCGACCGCGGCGCCGAGCTGTCCGTCGGGCTGCGCGAGTCCGGGGCGGTGCGCCGCGCGCCGTGGCGCATCGAGGTGCGGTGGGGTTCGGCGGGCCGGATCGCGGTGGTCCCCGAATCGCCGTCGGACACCTACAGCATGGTGGCCCCGGCCGGGCCCTACCTGCTCGGCAGGAGCCTGCAACGCCACCTCGACGACCTGTGGCAGCGGACCGGTCCGCTGCCCCGCTGATCCCGGAGGAGCCCGCGCTGCTGCGCGCCGAACCCCGCTACGACGTCCCCGGCTGACCGCACCGACCGGCGCCGAGCTCAGGAGCCGGCGCGGCGCACCAGCTCGCGCACCTGCTCGACCCCGCCGCAGCCGGAATCCAGCAACCGGGCGCGCATCCGGGCGAACTCCGCGCCCAGCGCGCCGCGCCGGTCGCGGGTGAGCCGCTCGCGGGCGTCGTTGAGCAGGGTGCGCTCCTCCTCGTCCAGGTGGTGCGTGATCGCCCCGCTGAGCTCCTCCAGGGCCTCGTCCCACCCGGAGCCGCCGGGCTCGCCCACCTCCAGCAGCGCGAGCAGCGCGCGGTGCCCCTCGTCGTGCTCCTCGGACCCGTGCTCGACCTCCTCGCCGTCGGCCGCGCCCAGCCGCCGCAGCGCGGGGTAGACCTGGGTCTCCTCGGCTTCGGCGTGCGCCACCAGCAGACCGGCCAGCTCGGCCAGCGCGGTGCGGCGATCACCCTCGGAACTGCGCAGCTCGCGGAACAGGTCCTCGAAGCGGCGGTGGTCGGCGAGGATGAGCTCGACGACGTCGGTGTCCACGGACGGCTCCTCTCCCGGGATGCGGCGGTTCCTCGATCGTCTGCGGTACCCGCCCGGCCGTGCCGCGAAACGCGCTCACGGCGAGTCGGGGCGGTAGACCCGCAGCGCCTCGTCCCGGGCCTCGAACTCGAACCGGGTGCCCGGGCGGCCGATCTCGCCGTCGTGGGCCACCGCGACCGGAGCGCCGTCCACCTCGACCAGCAGCCGCGGGGTCTCGTGCTGCACGTAGGCGTGGCTGCGCGCCAGCGCGCCGGTCAGCGCCGCCGCGATGAACCGGGCGCGGGAGAACGGGAGGTCGGCCCGCACGTACCGGATGTCGAGCAGCCCGTCGTCCAGGTGCGGGCGCCAGGACGGCGCGAACCCCTTGGGCTGGTAGCCGCTGCTGCCGACGAACAGCAGCCAGATCCGCCGCGGGACGCCGTCGATCCGCACCGGGATCGGCTCGGCCCGGGCCAGCACCCGCACCAGCGCGGCCGCCGCGGCCGGCCACTTCCCCCAGCGCGGAGCCCACTTCTCCCGCAACCGCACCAGGTCCGGGTAGCCGCCGAGGCTCGCGGTGTTGACGAACCAGTGCGCCGGTCCGTCGTCGATCCGGACGGTGCCGAGGTCCACGTGCACCGCCGACCCGTCCCGCAGCGCCCGGTCGGCGTCGCCCGGGCCGGTCACCCCGACGTCCCGGGCGAAGTGGTTGAGCGTGCCCGCGGGGACGACCACCAGCGGCAACCGCCGGGTGGCCGCCACCGAGGCCGCCGCCGCGACCGTGCCGTCCCCGCCGGCCACCCCGATCGCCCGCACCGGGTGCGGGCTCGCGTCCAGCGCGCGGTGCAGCAGCAGCGCCAGGTCCTCGCCCGGGGCCGGGCTCACCGCGGTCGCCTCCGGCCACAGCTCGGCCAGCCCACCGGTCTGGTCGCGGAGCCCGGCGGCGGCGTTGACCAGCAGCAGCAGCCCGCGCCCGGACTCCAGCGCGGCGACCTGCTCCACCGGCCGGGCGTAGCCGGGCCGCGACGGCCGCACCGGCCACCAGTGCCGGGTGACCAGCGCCGCGGCGACCCCGACCGCCGCACCGAGGACCGGCCGCTGCCCGGGGCGCGTCCGCGCGCAGACCCAGCCCGCCGCGACCGGGGCCAGCACCGCGCCCCAGTCGGACTCCATCGTCGCCGCGGTGGCGAACGCGGCGGCGCTCGCGGTCGGCGCCGCGCTCCGCAGCGGTCGCACCCACCGGGTCACCGCACCGGCGCCGGCGAGCGCGACGGCACCGCGCAGCCCGACCCGCCTGGTCCGCCCCTTGCGCAACGCCAGGCAGGCCGCGGCGGCCCACCACAGCAGGCGGTGCTCGGCGATCGCCGCCGCCCGGTCGGGGGACGGCGCGCGCACCCGGTCGTCGGTGGCCTCGGTCCGCAGCCGGGTGCGTCGCATGCCCGGACGGTATACCGGCGCCGAACGCCCGCGACGGCCGCGCCGGGCCGTCATCCGCTCCGTCATCCGCCGGGGGAGCGCACCGCGCGTCCCCACCGCCACAGGCTCGCCAGCACCAGGCACCAGCTCGTCCCCAGCGCCCAGCCCGCCAGCACGTCGGTGGCCGCGTGCACCCCGAGCACCACCCGGGACAGGCCCACCGCGAGGACCACCAGGACCGCGCCGATCACCAGCACCGACCACAGGGCGGCGTGCCGGTCCCGTGTCGGATCGCGGCGGCTGCGGTCGCGCAGCAGCAGCGCGCTGACCACCGCCAGCAGCAGGTAGACCGCGGCGGAGTGCGCGGAGTGGCCGGACGGGAACCCGAAGCCGGTCTCCTCGACCACCGCCGCGGCCGGGTTCGGGCGCGGCCGGGAGATGCCGTTCTTCAGCACGCCGACCAGCACCCCGATGCCCGCCGAGGCGATCGCCACCAGCACCGGCGGCACCCAGGTCCGGAACCGCACGGCCAGCAGCAGCGCCGCCGCGAGCCCGAGCGGGACCACCACCAGCGTGTCCCCGGCCCAGGTCAGCACGGCGAACACCCCGGCCAGACCGGCGTCGCGCACCGTCTCCCCGAAGCGGGTGAACCGGGCGTCGAGCCAGGTCCCGGGGTGCTCGTGGAACTCGGCGGCGATCGTCCCGAACAGCCAGAAGCCGAGCGCGGCCAGCAGCAGGCCGGTCAGCGGCCAGGGCCGGACGCGGCCGCGCGGACCGGGCGGTGCGCCGCGCGCGATCGGCTGCTGGTGGGAGTCCGGCTGCGGCACGGGCGGCTCCTCTCCTCGGCGGACGGGTGCCGGTTGAGTACCCACCGAGCATCCCGTTCCCGGCCACCCGAACGGCTGGTGGGTCCTGGGTGGCCCGTGCCCCGTTCGAGGGCTGTGTGGCCGGGAGCCGAAGTCGGTACGCTGTGGGCAGGGTTGAGCAGTCAGCCTCTGATCATGAGTTCACCCGCTGAGGTGACAACGGCCCGTCGACCGACGCCGGACAGCGCCGGTGCGCCGGTCGCGGGGTCATCCGTCGGCGGCTCGGTACCATGGCGAGGCTGCGCCGAGCTCGGCCGACAGTGAGGAGTCTTCCGCCCGTGAGCGCGACAGCGACGAGCACTGGTCGTCCGTCTACCGGGCGTGCGCCCGGAACGGATCCCGAGACCGCCCGGATGGCGGCGGTGGCGCGCTACGACATCCTGGACACGCCCGCCGACGGGTCGTTCGACCGCATCGCCAAGCTCGCCGCCCGGATGCTGGGCACGCCGATGGCCTCGGTGTCCTTCGTGGACCGCGACCGGATCTGGGCGAAGGCGTCCCACGGCCTCGACGGGGCCGTGGAGACCCCGCGCAGCCCGGGGCTGTGCGCCACCGCGATCCTGCAGGACGAGCCCTACGCGATCAGCGACGCCCGCACCGATCCCCGGGCCGCCGAGCACCCGCTGGTCCGCTCCGCGCCGCACATCCGCTTCTACGCCGCGGCCCCGATCACCACCGCCGACGGCTTCCGGCTGGGCGTGGTCAGCGTGTTCGACACCGAGCCGCGCCAGGTCACCGAAGCCGAGCTGGACACGCTGCGCGACCTCGCCGCGGTCGTGATGGACGAGCTGGAGCTGCGGCTGTCGGCGATGGCCCGGCTGCGCACCGAGCGCCAACTCCGCGAGCACTTCGAGGGCTTCGCCACCACCCTGCAGCGCACCCTGCTCCCGCCGTCGCTGCCGAAGGTGCCCGGGCTGGAGCTGGCCGCGCACTACCACGCGGTCTCGCCCAGCGACGTGACCGGCGACTTCTACGACGTCTTCTCCCTCGGCGACGGCCGGTGGGCGTTCTTCCTCGGCGACGTCACCGGGCACGGCGTCGCCGCCGCCACCGCGACCTCGCTGACCCGCTACACGCTGCGCGCCGCCGCGCTGCACAGCCCGGACGCCGAGAGCGCGCTGGCCGAGCTCAACACGGCGCTGCTGAACGACCCGAACGTGCCGCAGCACTGCACGGTGCTGCTGGGCATCCTGCAACCGCTGCCGGGCGGCGGGTTCGACGTGACCCTCGCCGGGGGCGGGCACCCACCGGCCATGCTGCTGCGCCCGGACCGGCACCCGCGCGTGCAGGAGATCGACCTGCTCGGCGGGATGCTGCTCGGCGCCTTCGGCGACGCGCACTTCGAGAGCCGCCGGCTGCGCCTGGCGCCGGGGGAATCGCTGCTGCTCTACACCGACGGCCTCACCGAGGCGCGACCGGGCGGGGAGTTCTTCGACGAGCGCAGGCTGGCCGACTTCCTCACCGACCACGTCGGGACCGGCGCCGGTGCGCTGATGGACGAACTGGTGGACCTGATCAACGGGTTCGCGCCCGCGCCGGAGGACGACGTGGCGCTCGTCGCGCTCAGCGTGCCGCGCTGAACTCCCGCTCGCTCAGCTGGTGAGCCGGAAGGCCATCCGCACCGTCGTGCCGCGCTCGCCGTGGCGCACCTCGGCCTCGTCGGCCAGGCTCCGGATCAGCAGCAGCCCGCGGCCCCGGAACTGATCGTCGTTGTGGCCCGGCGGGCGCCAGCGGCCGTCGTCGGAGATCGTCACGTCGACCGTGCCGGCGCGCGAGACGGCCCGCACCGCCACGGAACCCGTCACCCCGGCGGGGTGGGCGTGCTCGGCGGAATTGGCCAGCGCCTCGTTGGCGGCCAGGGCCAGGGCCTCCACCCGCTCCTCGGACATGCCCGCACCGGTCGCCCACGCCGCGAGCTCGCGGCGCAGCGTGCGGATCCGGGTCGGCTCGGCGGGAATCGCCGGGCGGTGGAAGTCGCCCGCCCGCGATGGTGCGGTCTCTTCGTCTTCCCGGGTGGCCATGCTGGGCCGTCCTCTCCTGCCTCGCCTGCACGCAACAGATGGGACTTACCCGCTCGGCGGTCTGAACCAACACTTCCCGGCGGAAAAGGGTCCAGCATCACCGAGCGGGGTCTTCCGGTCACCCGGCGAGGGCCTCCGCGCGCGTCTCGAACACCGGCATCTTGCGGTCCAGACCGGTGGCCTGGATCGGCCGCAGCGCGGCGCGGCCCTGCGCGACGATCCGCAGCCCGACGTCCAGTCCGGTCGCGCGCTCGTGCGCGGCGACCAGCACGGACAGCCCGGCGGAGGCGAACAGCGAGACCTCCGAGAGGTCGATCACGAGCAGCCGCGGCCCGTCGTCCAGCGCGGAGTCGACGGCCTCCCGGAGGCGGGGCGAGCTCAGCATGTCGATCTCGCCGGAGACGAGGACCGAGGCCGCGTCGCCCTGCCACTCGACGTCCACCGCCACGTCCGCGGCAGGCTCCGGATCTGCGTGCGTAGAGAAGTCAGCGGAACTCACGTTCGCCACTATGGCACATCGCGATGCCGCCCGGCCAAGCTGCGCATCGGCGCCCCGACCGGCGGTGATGCCGCTGTGCCCGGTGTCTCGGCCGGTGCGGGTGTGGGACGGCGCCGCCCTGGGTAGATAGGGCTTTCGCGGCCGGACGGTCGCGGGACGACGAGTGCGAACGGGGGAGCAGCGGGTGGCGCAGGAACACCGGGCGGAGGGCGATCAGGACTCCCGCGGCCAGGAGCAGGTGCTCGGACTGGTCGCCGACCCCGACATGCCCACCCAGGTCGGCGCCCGCCTCTCCGAGGGCGTCACCCGCTGGCTGGAGGAGCGCACCGGGCTGGACTGGGTGGTGGAGGTGGTCTCCGAACCGGTGGCCGCCGGCGAGTCCAGCAGCGAACGCATCTTGGAGGGCGTGCGCCGGTACCGCGAGCAGCGCGGCTGGCGGTTCGCGGTGTACCTCACCGACCTCCCGCTGCTGCCGCCCGGCGGACCGCTGGTCGCCGACGTCAGCACCCGGTGGCACGCGGCGCTGATCTCGGTGCCCGCGCTGGGCAGCGTCCTGCCCTACCGGCGGATGCGGCGGGTGCTGACCCAGGTCGTCGCGGACCTGCTGCGCGGCGAGCAGGAGGAGCCCGACCAGGAGCAGCCCGGTCGCTGGCTGGCCGGCCGCACTTCCCCGGTGCGGCGCAGCGGCTCCACCGACACCCGGGTCGACGTCCGCTACACCGGGACCCGGGTGCGCGGCTGGTGGCGCCTGGTCACCGGGATGGTGTTCACCAACCGGCCGTGGCGGCTGCTGTGGGGCCTGTCCAGCGCGCTGGCGGCGGCGCTGGCGGCGGCCGGGTTCGGCCTGTTCACCTCGACGGTGTGGCAGGTCGGTGACGTGCTCAGCCCGTGGCGCGCGGCGGCCACCAGCGTCTTCGCGGTGGCCCTGATGACGACCTGGCTGATCGCCTCGCACGGGCTGTGGGAGCGCATCGGCGGGAGCGGGGGCGCGGGCCGCCGGGTGGCGCTGCTCTACAACACCTCCACGATCGCGACCCTGGTCGTCGGCGTCGGGCTGCTGTACGTGACCGTGTACGCGGTCAGCTTCGTCGCCGCGCTCAACCTGCTCGACCAGCAGGTGCTCGCCAGCACCCTCGGGCACCCCAGCAGCATCGGCACCTACGCCCGGCTGGCCTGGATGGTGGCGTCGATGGCGCTGATCGCCGGGGCCCTGGGCTCCGGGCTGGAGTCCGATGCCGCGGTGCGCCAGGCCGCCTACGGCTACCGGGAGCGGCAGCGCCGGAAGCGCAAGGCCGAGGAGAAGGAGGCGGCGGAGGACACCCAGCGGGGCGCCGCGGACTAGGACCCGGCGCGCAGCGCCGCCTCGCGGCTGTCGAACAGGGCGATCTTGCGGTCCAGCGCGGTCATCCGGAACGGCCGCTCGGTGGTGCGGTGCGTCGACACCACGCGGATCGAGGTCCGGTCGCCCGCGCTCTGGTAGGCCGCGACGACGGCGGACAGACCGGCGGAGGCGAACAGGTCCGTGCCGCTCAGGTCGATGAGGAGCACGGCGGGGGAGCGCTCCAACACCTCGAGGAGCCGTTCCTGGAGCCGCGGCGCGGTGAGCATGTCGACCTCGCCGGAGACGACGACGATCGCGGTGCGGTCGTCCCACTCCACTGCGAGGCCGAACTCGGGGGCGTCGGGCGGGGTCGCTTCGGTCGGATTCGTCGTGGACACCGGCTCACCCTGTCAGGACACCGCCGGGCGATCAACGCTCGAACGGGCCGGTGCACGGGTTTCGCCCGCCTGCGGGCAACGAACCTCGGGAAACGCGATCGGGTGGGATTCTGCACGGTTGGGAGCCGTCCGGACGGGGTACGCAGCGTTCGTACGCACTCGAGGACCACGACGGGAGCGGTGATGAACGAGGCGGTACCCGGAATCGAACAGCTCACCCTCTGGCGCACGGTGCTCGACGCGCTGGGGCAGCTCAGCTCGGCGTGGGAGACCGTGCACAGCAGCGTCGAGCAGACCGGGGAGCCGCTGGAGGTCCCCGAGGAGGTCGCCGCGGCGCTCGCCCGGGCGGGCACCCGCGGCGCGGAGGCGCTGTCCGGGGTGGCGGAAGCCCTGGCCGCCTCCGCCGGCGGCGCCGCGTTCGCCGACCTGGCCGACGACCAGCAGCGGACCCGCGACGGCTGGCAGCGCGCCACGCACGGTCTCACCGGCGACGGGCAGGAGTAGCCGCGCGCCCCGCGTCCCCGGGGTTCGACCTCCGGGGGCGCGGGGCGGGTCTCACGACATCGCGGCGGGCCTGCGCTGCTCCGGTGCCGTCGCGATCCCGGAACCCAGCGCGCCCTGCGAACCCAGGGCGATTCCCAGGGCGGCGCCGACCGTCGGGTGGCATTCCAGCAGCACGTCGACGCCCGCGTCGGCCAGCGCCCGCCGGGTGGCGTCGTCGGCCACCACGACGCGCAGCGCGATGCCGTGGTCCTGGGTGTGCATGTACGAACGGGTCACGAACTGGATGCCCGGCACGTCCATCGACCGCACCCCGGTGAGGTCGAGGACGATGACCTCGACCGTCGCGTCCAGCAGCGGCCACAGCGCGGTGTCCAGCTCGTCGGTGGTGGTGGCGTCGATCTCGCCGTCCACGGTGACCACCAGCGCGTCGGCCCTGGGCACGGCCACGCGGAGCCGCCTCGGCCCCGGGGTCCGGGCGGGCGCGGTGCGTCCCGCGGCGTCGACCTCGGGTGCTGGGTGCTGCGCGGTCATGCTGGGCGTCCTCTCTCGTGCCTGCGGGGGGCGGTCGGCGCCGGTGCGCCACCTGTCCGTCCCGCGGCATCCGGCGTAGTGCGGTGCGCAAGGGTGATACCCGAACCGGCGGAAGTCAAACCAGCGATTTTCACCCGGTGCGCTCGTCCGAACACGCGCCGCCGACCGGCCGCACGGGCTTCCGGCGAACGGCTCAACGCACCGCGGTTCCGTTGCCCGAGGGCGAGCACTTCGCCCAGAACCCCTGCGGCCCCGCCATTGCGGCGCCGCGGCCGGACGCGGGCCGGGCCGACCGGGCGCGCGGGGCCGGTGCGCGTCGGCCGGGGTCCGGGGCGAGGCGGAGGAGGAGCGGAGAACCACCCGTTCGGGGGCCGGTCCGGACCGGCCGGACCGGCCCCCAGGGTCCCGGTGTCAGGCCCGCCTGCGGACCGCCAAGCGGTAGATCAGCAGGAGGATCAGGGAGCCGATCACGGCCCACACGAAGCTCACCACGTTGAACCCGGTGACCCCGCCGCCGCCGAACACGGAGCTGCCGAGCCAGCCGCCGAGCAGACCGCCCACCACGCCGATGACGATCGTCACGATGATCCCGCCGGGATCCTTGCCGGGCATGAGGAACTTCGCGATCGCACCGGCGATGAGCCCGAACACGATCCAGCTGAGGATGCCCACTGCGCTGCCCTCCGTTCCGTGCGCACGGGTCGTTCTCCTTCGTGCGGCTGGGTACCCGTTCCGGGGCCCGCCATGCGTGCGGCGCTCGTGGCCGGGATCACGCGGGAGCGGCCGGATCCGCCGACCGCCGGGCGCCGCGATTCCGGTGCGGGGCGGGGAGGAACGGGCTTTTCGCGCCGTGGTCGGCGGCTCGGTCGGATCGTCTACAGTGGCGATGCCCGGACGCGGCCGAGGCCGTGCCGGGCGAGTGCGCTCGACGTGGCCGGTACGCGATGAGGTCCGGACGCTGTGTCGGTCCGGATGCCGAGGGGAGGAGTGGCCAGTGTCGGAATCCGGAGGGGCCCGGTCGCTGGTGTTCGAGACGCGGGTGAGCGCGGTGGCCGAGATGATCCCGCCGCTGCGCAACGTCGCGGCCGATCTGGCGATGCGCAAGGACTTCGACCTCGACGGCATCGAGGACATCCGGATGGCCGTCGGCGAGGCCTGCGCCCTGCTCGTCCCGGTGTCCGCCGACGGCTACGTGAGCTGCGCGTTCAGCATCGCCGACAGCAGCCTGGCGGCGACCGTCTCGGCCCGCTCGACGGCCGAACCCTGGGCGGGCGAGGACGATTCGCTGAGCTGGCAGCTCCTGACCGTGCTGGCCAGTTCCGCGCAGCGCACCGTGGTCGCCGAGGGCGACGGCCATCGCGCGCGGCTCGAGCTGGTCCTCGACCGGGCGCAGGGCCAGGGGTGACGGTGCCCACCGACGGCCAGGACACCCTCGACCTGTTCCGCGAGCTCGCCGCCGCCGAGGACGAGGCGCGCAAGGAGCGGATCCGCGACCGGCTCGCCCGGGAGCACCTGGACCTGGCGGGGCGGCTGGCGTGGAAGTTCAGCAACTCCGGCGAGGCCCACGAAGACCTCGTGCAGGTCGCGCTGCTCGGCCTGACCAACGCGATCAACCGGTTCGACCCGGAGCAGGGCAACGACTTCCTGTCCTTCGCGATCCCCACGATCACCGGTGAGCTGCGCCGCTACCTGCGCGACCGGACCTGGTCGGTGCGGGTTCCCCGGCGGCTCAAGGAGCTGCACACCTCGATCAGCGCGGCGCGCTCCGAGCTGACCGCGAAGCTGTCCCGGGCGCCCCGGCCCAGCGAGATCGCCGAACACCTCGGGGTCGGGGTGGAGGAGGTCTACGAGGGCCTGGCCGCCGGGCAGAGCCGCTACGGCACCTCGCTGGACGGGATGCTGGAAGGCGACCCGCACGACCGCTTCGGCGCCGCCGACGACAACCTCGCGCAGGCCGAGCTGCGCGAGCTGCTGCGGCCGGTGCTCGACACGCTCGGCGAGCGGGAGCGCAAGATCATCCTGCTGCGCTTCGTGATCGGGATGAGCCAGACCGACATCGCGCGCCGCGTGGGCGTCTCCCAGATGCAGGTCTCGCGCCTGCTGACCAGGACGCTGAACGAGCTGCGCGGCAAGCTGGGCGACGACACCCCGCTGGACCTCTGACCCGCACCTCCGGACGCGCAACGGCCGGTCCGATCAGGCGAATTCCTCGTCGGGCGGGCCGAGTTCGGTCGCCGCCAGGTGGAAGGCGTTCAACCCGTCGAGCAGCGCGGTGCGCGAACGCGCCACCATCGCCAGCAGCACCTCGTCGAGGTCCGCGCGCCGGTCCCGGTGGAACCGGCGCAGCAACCGCCTGCCGTCCTGGGACAGCCGCAGCACCACTTCGCGCCGATCGCCCGGACTCGTGCCGCGCTCCAGCACACCGGCCGCCTGCAACCGATCGCAGAGGCGGCTGGCGACCGACGGCGTCGAACCGAGCTCGTCGGCCAAGCTGACCAGGTTGATCGTCCGATGCCGGTCTACGACCACCAGCGCCCGAAGCTGCGCCGCCGAGATCGTCGGCTTCAACCGCTCGGAACTGCGGCCCCAGACGACGACGAGCGCCCTGGCCGCGGCTTCGACCTCGGCCGGGAGTTCCGGGGGCAGTCGGTCAGCGTGGCGGGCCAGGGCGGAACTCCTTTCTGGTCGCACCGGTTTCGGCACCGACGGGCGAGTGTCCGCAAGGGACGCACCGGGATTCATCGTCTCACGTCAGCCCCGGGATGCGCCCGCGTCCGCGCGCTCGAGGACGGACCGGATCGCCGCGGCGTTCGCGGAAGTGCTGCGGGGCCTGCCGCTGTCCGCCCCCGGAACCGGTGCTCGACCGCGCGGCCACCGCGGGCGGAAACCGGCGAACATCGGGCACGTGCGGATCACGGACTGATCACGTCGTGCTAGGGTCCGGTCTCCAGTCTGGGTGGCTCCGGCGGAGCGGCCTCGGGGGCAGTGGTACCAAGTTCGGTCCGGGAATGAGGGTGCGGAGCACGGCCGCGCCGGGACGTCGGTCCCCGCGGGACGCCGGTGTCACCGCGGCGGACGGGAGCTCCCGTCGACCGCGCGGACGCGCCGCTCGTCGAACCGAACTGGGGCGGTCATCGCCCTTACCCGGTCGAGGCGACAGTTGCGGAGCGTTGTGGCGAGCAGTTCAGAAGAAGACGGCCGGACCCTCCGGTCCCGGCTCTCCCGCGTCGTCGTGGTGCCGTGCGTCGTCCTGCTCCTGCTGTGGGCGGTGTTCGCGGCGGTGCTGCTGCACGGGGCGCAGCAGCGGTGGAGCGCCGCAGGCGCCCTGGAAGCGACCACCGCCCCGCTGGTCAACAGCCTCGTCGCGGTGCACGCCGAGCGCAGGCTCGTGGTCGCGGGCGCCGATCCCGAGGCGCTGGCGTCGCAGCGCACCCTCACCGACCGGGCCGCGCGGGACATGCGCGACGCGCTGCGCGAGCACTCCCGGTCCGCCCCCGTCGCGGCGCGGGCCGCGGAACTGGACCGGGCCCTGGCCGGGCTGCCCGCCGCTCGCGCGCTCGTCGACTCCGGGCAGGCCCCGCCCGAGGCGCTGGCCGCGCACTGCGACAGCACCCTGGCCGCCGCGATCGACCTGCTCGCCGCCCAGGCCCGGACCTCGCCGGTCCCGCACGCCGCACTGGTCGCCAGCGAGGTGTTCGG
Organism: Saccharopolyspora cebuensis; assembly: GCF_039542665.1. NCBI lineage: Bacteria > Bacillati > Actinomycetota > Actinomycetes > Pseudonocardiales > Pseudonocardiaceae > Saccharopolyspora > Saccharopolyspora cebuensis. The sequence goes on along the minus strand of NZ_BAABII010000017.1, from coordinate 8,939 downwards.
CGCCGCGGACCGGATGTCGCGCGCCGCGGCGCTGGCGAGCACCGCGCTGGCCGAGGGCGGGTTCACCCCGGCGGCGCACCGGGAGTTCGCCGGGCTCGTCGGTGCCTACCACGCCGCGCTGGACTCCGGCGTCGGGCGCGCGGCGCCCGCGGCGTCCGAACTGCACCGACGGCTGGTGGCGGGACCCGCGTGGCGCTGGTGGGTCCCGGCGGAGGACGCGCTGGTCGGCTTCGCGCCGGGCGCTCCGGCCCCCGCCGTCGATCCGGTGCGGTGGCGCGCGCTCGGCGCGGAGGTGGCCGCGGACCTCGTCGCGGTCGCGGTGGAGCAGGCGCACGCCGCCACCGGGCTCGCGGTGGCCGACGCCGCCGGGCGGTGGTGGCGGGCCCTCGGCATCAGCGTCGCCGCGCTGCTGGCGGTGGTGGCCGGGATCGGGCTGGCCGTGCGCGGGGCCCGCCGCTTCGTCGACCGCGCGCTCGTCGACCGGCTGACCGGGCTCCGCGACGGTGCCCGGGAGCTGGCCGGGCAGCGGTTGCCGGACGTGGTGGCCAAGCTGGAGCACGGCGAGCGGGTCGACGTCGACGCCGAGCGCGGGCGGTTGGCGCACGGCCCGGACGAGATCGGGCAGATCGCCCAGTCCGTCGACTTCGCCCACCACGCGGCGGTGACGGCGCTGGTGCGGGAGAACCAGGCCAAGGACGGGCTCAACCGGGTCTTCCTCGGCATCGCGCACCGCAACCAGGGGCTCGTGCACCGCCAGCTCAAGGTGCTCGACCGGATGGAGCGGCACGAGGAGCAGCCGGAGCGGCTCGACGAGCTGTTCCAGCTCGACCACCTCATCACCCGTTCGCGCCGCAGCGCGGAGAACCTCATCATCCTGGCCGGGCAACGCCCCGGGCGGCGGTGGCGCAAACCGGTGCGCTTGGTCGACGTGCTGCGGGCGGCCGTCGCCGAGACCGAGCACTACTTCCGCATCCGGGTCAACCGGGCGCCCGAGGTGGCGTTGGCGGGCACCGCCGTCGGCGACGTGATCCACCTGCTCGCCGAGCTCATGGACAACGCGACCGCGTTCTCCTCGCCGCGCTCGTCGGTGCACGTGCGCTGCGGCTCGACCCCGCGCGGGCTGCTCGTGCAGGTGCACGACGAGGGGCCGGGGCTGGGGCAGACCGACCGGGAGGCGGCCAACGCGCTGCTCGCCGATCCGCCCGGGTTCGCCGAGATCACCCAGCGGGGTGAAACCCGGCTCGGCCTGTTCGTGGTGGCGACGCTCGCCGCGCGCCACCGGATCGGCGTCGACCTGCGCCCGGGGGAGCGGGCGGGCACCACGGCGTTCGTGCTGCTGCCCAAGGACCTGGTGGCCGCGGAACCGTTCACCGACCAGGACGGGGCGCCGTCCGGGGGTTCACCAGGCGATGTCGCGGTGGCGGTGCGGTCGGCGGAGCCGGAGGTCCGGTCGCGGCCGCGGTCGGTGCCGAGCGGGCACGGGCTGCCCGCGCTGCCGCGCCGCCGGCGGCAGCACAGCCTGGTGCCCGAACTGCGGGAGGCGCCCGCCGAACCGGTGGTCGAACTTACCGAGCGAAATGCATACTCCGCGGAGCGGACCCGTGGAAACATGGCCGCGTTCCAACGGGGTACCCGCCAGGCCCGCCACACCTCCGGCGGGCGACGGAGCGGTCGTCGATGAGGGGAAGAGCGCAGTGGGGAAGAACGAGGCCACCGGAGCCGGCGAGTCGTTGGGCTGGCTGCTGGATGACCTGATCGGACGCGTCGTGGGGACGCAGCACGCCGTCGTGCTCTCGGCGGACGGGTTGCTGACGGCCAAGTCCGCCGGATTGTCCACTGAGGACTCAGAACACCTGTCCGCGATGGCTTCGGCGTTCCAGAGCCTGGCGCGGGAGACCGGACGGCACTTCGAGGGCGGTGACGTCCGGCAGACCGTGGTGGAGATGGAGCACGCGTTCCTGTTCGTCACCGCGGCCGGTTCGGGTGCGTGCCTGGCGGTGCTGAGCACCGCGGACTCCGATATGGGCATGATCGCCTACGAGATGAACCTGCTGGTCGTGCGGGTCGGTGAGCACCTGAGCTCGGCGCCCCGGGAGACCACGGGAACCGGATCGCCGGGCCGCTGAAGGCGCTGGGATGCCGTGGGTCAGCGGCGAGTTCTGGGTCGACGAGGCGGCGGGTCCGCTGGTCCGCCCTTACGCGTGGACGCGGGGGCGGACCCGTCCGGGTCGTCCCGAATTGCACCTGGTCACCCAATTGGTCGCAGCGCGGCGGGAATGCGAACGCGTCGGGCTGTCCGCGGAGCACTGGGAGATCATGGAGCTGTGCAGGCAACCGTTGTCGGTCGCGGAGGTCGCCGCCTACCTGGACATCCCGCTCGTGGTGGTCAAGGTCCTGGTCAGCGATCTCCTCGAACGCGGGATCGTGGTCGCCGGCGCGGTTCCCCAAGTGACCGGAATGTTCGATCGGAAACTACTGCAGGCGGTGCTGGATGGTGTTCGCAAGCTCTGATCAGATGGCCGACGACGTCGCACCGAAGGCGCTGAAGATCGTCGTCGCCGGTGGCTTCGGCGTGGGCAAGACGACGTTGGTCGGGTCGGTGAGCGAGATCGCGCCGCTGCGCACCGAGGCGATGCTCACCGATGCCGGTACGGGCGTGGACGATCTGTCGGGCATCGAGCAGAAGAAGGGCACCACCGTCGCGCTGGACTTCGGGCGCATCACGATCACCCCGCAGATCGTGCTGTACCTGTTCGGCACCCCGGGTCAGGACCGCTTCTGGTTCATGTGGAACGAGCTCGCGCAGGGCGCGATCGGCGCGGTGGTGCTGGTGGACACCCGTCGGGTCGAGGCGAGCTTTCCGGCCGTGGACTTCTTCGAGCGCCGGGCGATGCCGTTCGTCGTGCTGCTCAACCGCTTCGACGGCGCTCCGCCGCACGGTGTCGAGGAGGTGCGCCAAGCGCTCGACCTCGACGCGTCGGTGCCGATCGTCGAGGGCGACGCCCGGCAGCGCGAATCGTCCAAGGCGACCCTGATCGCGCTGGTCAAGCATTCGCTGCAACGGCTCGACGGGGAGATGGTCTCGGCCTGAACCGCCGCGGGGACAGCGCCCGGGCGGGTCCGGCTCGACCTACCCGGGCGCTGTTCCTGTACTCCGGCGAATTCGGGGGCGAATCCGGGGGCGAGCGGGTCCGGGGGTGGCCGCAGCCGCACCGCCGAGTGCTGCCACCAGCCGCCCGGATCCGCCTCCGCGGGCAGTCCTCATCGCACGGCGCTGTCCGGTGAAGGCGCTGGTGCGGCGTCCCGGCGCAGCGGCACCACGCGCCACCAGGTCGAGCAACGCCACGCCCATTCCAGCGGGCCGTAGCGGAACCGGGACAACCACAGTCGGCTCCACACCAGTTGCAGCACGATGATCCCGCAGGCGAGCAGCAGCATCCGCACCCAGTGCCCGGAGTCCGCCACGCCGGTGAGGTGTCCGAGCGGGATGAACAGCAGCGTCGCGGTGAGGTAGTTGGTCAGCGCCATCCGGCCGAACGGTGCCAGCACGGCCGACAGCGCGGGGCCCACGCGGGTCCGCAGCAGCAACAGCAGGCCGGTCGAGTAGGCGGTGGCCAGGCACAGCCCGGCGATGGCGGAGGAGGCGCTGAACCCGGCCATCAGCGGTTCCTGCTCCTGCCACAGCAGTGCGGCGACGGAGGCGGCGGTGGCCAGCGCGAACAGGACCGCGATCGCTCGGCCGTGCCGGTGCAACGCCCAGGGCACCCCGGACTGGCCGAGCGCGAAGCCGAGCAGCAGCATCCCGGGCAGCAGCGAGATCCCACCGGAGGTCAGCACCATCGCCACGACCAGGAGCACCGCACTGGCCACCAGGTTCAGCCACCACGGCAGGTAGCTCAGCGGCAGCAGGACGACGAGGCCCACCAGCGCGTAGGGGAGCAGGGCTTCCCCGGGTTGCAGGACCTGGTGCAGCCAGCCGAGGACGCCGAGCACGAGCAGGCGGCGCAGCAGCAGGACCCGCGGGCGGCGCGCCTTCGGGCGGGCGCGCTCGAGGAAGATCGCGAAACCGATGCCGAACAGCACCGAGAAGATCGGGAAGAACCGCTGCTGCACGAACAGGTCGAGGAAGTGGCGGATCGACCACGGTTCCCCGGCCACCGCGGTCAGGTTCAGGACGGGCGGGATGTTGACGAAGAGGATGCCGGCGAGCGCCAGCCCCCGCAGCGCGTCCAGCGCTCCGACCCGGTCGCCGCCCGCGTTCCGGCCCGCGGTGGCCGCGCCGGACCGGTCGTCCCCTCCCGGCGGATCGGTCACCCGGGGCCACCGCTCACCGGGGCCGCCGGGATGGCCGGTGCCGCCGGGATGGCCGGGCGTGCCCACCTCGTGCAGCCGCGTCATCCCGGGCGGTCTCGGGAGTCCGACGGTGCGCGCGGCGTCCTCTGCTGCCATTGCTGCTCTCCAAGGCTCGGATCGGCGCGGAGGGTTTCCTCCGCCACAGCCGATCTTTCGCCCTCGGCCGCACCAGCACCTCGGCCCGGAAGCCGGTGCACCTCAGCCGAAAGGCCGACTCCGGACCGAAAAGACGAGCCGATCGGCCGACCCCGGCACCACCGCAGCCGAGAAGGAGCGCGGGCCGCTGACACCACGCACCTCGAACACGAAGAAGGGCCTGGCCGGAACTTCCCTGTGGAAGTCCTGACCAGGCCCTCTACCCGGTGGGCGATACTGGGATCGAACCAGTGACCTCTTCGGTGTGAACGAAGCGCTCTCCCGCTGAGCTAATCGCCCGGGTCCGCCGCCGTTCCCGGCGACGAAGAGAACATTACACGATCGTTCTCAGGGTCCGAACAGGGGGGAGGCCAGCCAGTGCCAGTGCAGGCCGAACCAGCCGCCGACCATGTTGAACAGGCCCAGCATCCACATGGTCGCGAGCACGATGAGGCCGGTGCAGCCCATCACCCCGAGCTTGGTGGCGAGGTGCTGGCGGGCCAGCCACCGGACCCAGCGGTGGTAGTGGCGCTTGGCGAAGGTGTTGCAGCGGTGCGCCCAGTGGAACTCGGTGGCGAGGATGCCGAGCCCGGCGAACACGATCAGCCAGCCGGGGCCCGGGTACGGCACCATCACCAGGCCGGCGATCAGCACGATGGCGCCCAGGGTGCCGAGCCCGACCCGGTAGGTCAGGTTCAGCGCGGGCCGGGTCCGCACCCGTTCCCGCCGGGCGTGCATCCAGGTGCGCGCGGCGTGCAGCCGTGCACGCCTCGGTCGCTGTTCGTCGATGGTCGGCTCCGTTCCGGCGCGGCTGGGGTCCGACTCGGCTGTGCTGCTCAGGGCTTCCACCTGTCCGGCTCGTCGACGGGACATCGTTCTGGTCGCTCAACGAACGGCGGTGCGGGTTTGCTCCGCCGTTCGCGTCCGCTGTGGGCAACGATACGGCCCATCGTCGTCGCCGACGTCCCGTCGTCGAGGGCCTGCTGCGATGTCTTGGCTGGTTGTCAACCGGGCGGACGGGTGCGGTTCACCGCGCGCCGGACCGGTTTGTGACATGAATCATGACGTTGTCTCGGGTTTTTCCCCGGAGTTGTCCGGATGATGTTCTCCGATCCAGGTCACCGAGGCTCGTGCCGCTCGCGCGCGTGGGCGCGGGCGTGGCAGTCGGTCACGGAGGGGCGATGGCTGCTTAACCCGTTCCGGGGAACGAGGGTGGTGAGCATCTCATCGGTGCACACCTGGCGGAAGCCCGGAGCGCCGCCGATCCCTTATTCTGAATCGGACGCTCGGCGTTGCCGACGAAGCGTGTATCCGGTGGTCAGCTGGGCGCGGAGGGGTTTTCGCCGAAGTGGAGCGGCCGATCTCCAGTCGGTCGCGCGCACAGTCCGCTTGATTACGGAAAGTGTCCACGTTCGTCACCGAACGGGCAGGGCCGCGCGAGCCAAGTGCCGGCCGACCGTACCGGGGCGCCGGGGGCGACGTCGTGATCGCCGGCGGACGGCCCGGCCCGGTGCGATCGCCGGAAGCGGGCTGCTGAACACGCAGTGCGTCCGCCCGATCGCCCAACGAATTCGGTCCTGCCCTGTACGGGTGATGTATCGGAGAGTTGCGAGCGTGCCGGCCCGCGAAGGCGTCACAACTGTGTTGCTCGGTCCGATAGCCAGGCCGGGAGGGAGCTGAAAGGGGAGGACAATGCGCAACGATCACGTGACACTCCGTTCGACCGCGGTGTTCGATCTGCTGGCGCCGCAGGCGCCCGCCGTGCCGGTCCAGGTCGAGCTGCGCTACGACACCACGGATCCCTACGCGGTGGTCGCCGCGTTCCGCACCGGTCGCGCCGGTTGGGTCGAGTGGGTGTTCGCCCGCGACCTGCTCGCCGACGGCCTGATCGCGTACGCGGGCGAAGGCGACGTCACCATCCGCCCGGCCGCCGACGACCCGGAGGTCGTGGCCGTCGAGCTCAGCTCGCCGTCCGGGCACGCCGTCTTCGAGGCCTCCGCGCAGGAGCTGGCCGACTTCCTCGACCGCACCTACGACGTGGTGGTCCCCGGCAACGAGAACCTGTGGGTCGACGTGGACGAGGCGCTGACCCGGCTGCTGCCGCACGACCTGGGCTGACCAGGTCGTACGCGGCTCGACGCGTCGTCGCCGACCCCCGGTGAGATCGGGTTCGGCGGCGTGGGCTAAAGTTCATCGTGCAACGCGGCGGCGAACCCGGGAGCTGCTCCCGGCGGATCGGCGCCGACGTGCAGGCGGATGTAGCGCAGCTGGTAGCGCATCACCTTGCCAAGGTGAGGGTCGCGGGTTCGAATCCCGTCATCCGCTCTGGAACTCTGAAGCCCGTGCCCTGGCGCGGGAGCGGAGCACGGCGGAGTGGCCGAGTGGCTTAGGCAAGGGCCTGCAAAGCCCTGTACGCGGGTTCGATTCCCGCCTCCGCCTCGCGCGATTAGCTCAGTGGGAGAGCGCTACCTTGACACGGTAGAGGTCACTGGTTCAATCCCAGTATCGCGCACCAAGTATATACCCTGGTGAGAGCCCCAGCCGACGATCTTAGTTGGTTGGGGCTCCTACTGTTTTGGGAGCGCTGTGGGAGCAGTTGATCTTGACTTACTGTGTTCACGGCATCTGTGTTCACCCCTGGCTGTTGGTGTCCCGGGAGGGAAGTGAACGCTTCCAGCGGCGCTCCAGGGTGGTGGTCAGGTGGTCGATCATGGGTGGGGTGACGTGGGAGTAGATGCCCTCGACCCCGGCCATGCGGTGACCGAGCCGCTGGTGTTGGAGTGCTTTGTCGACGCGGTCTTCGTTGAGCCAGGTCTTGTGGGTGTGGCGTAGCTCGTGGAAGGTCAGCCCGGCCTGGAGGGCGGCCCAGCCCCGTTGCTTGTGTCCGGCAACGGCGGGTTGCCAGATGCGGCTGCGGAAGTTGCCCCGCCGCAGCAGCCCGTCGTTGGGCCCGGTGAAGACGTGGTCGTGGAACTGGCTCGCGGCGTGTTCGCGGAGGAGCCCGGCCAGGAACGGGGGCAGGTGCAGGGTGCGGGCGCTGGCGGGGGTTTTGGGCGGGCCGAGTTCGAGTCGGCCGCCGATCTCGTGGAGCGCTCCCTTGTCCTTGTCGATCGTGATGGTGGCGGCGCCGTCGAGGGTGACGTTGTGCCATTGCAGCCCCGCCAGTTCGCCCCACCGCATGCCGGTGTAGGCGGCGGTGATGATCAGGGTCCGGTAGTCCGGGTCGCAGCGGTCAGCGATACGGCGCACCACGCTGGCGGTGGCGGTGTCCTTGGGTGCTGAGGGGTCGAGGTTGAGCTTGAGGCGTCGGCAGGGGTTCTTGCTGATGTAGCCCTCGTCGTCCGCCTCGGACAGGATCATCGACAGGATGGTGACGATGTCGGCGACGGTGGCGTCGCTGAGGCGGCGGCGCAGACCCTTCACCCAGTGCTTGATCTTGATGTGGGTGATGTCGGACAGGGGCATGTCGGCGAACTTCGGCACGATGTGGTTGTTGAGGTGTGACCGGTACTTCGCCCAGGTGTTCTCGGCGACGTCGTGGGCATCGGTCCAGATCTCGACCCACTCGCCGAACGTGGTGTGCGCATTGCGCGGGTCGCTGAACGTGCCGCGTCGGGTTTCGTATTCGATGTCTGCGGCGCGGTCGCGAGCGCTGTCGGGGTGGGTGTAGCCGGGTTCGCTGGCGATGCTGCCGTCGGAGCGGTGGTAGCGCACGCGCCATCCTGCGCCGTGCTTTTCAACCCAAGCCATGCGGCATCTCCTTGTAATAATGGGGTTCGCCCGGAATTTCCCGGGCGAACCCCATTGACGCTCAACTTCAGGAAGAGCGGAACCGGTATGTGGTCACGGATGAAGAGAAATTTTCCGGCGGCGCGTCACGAGCGATGGCTCGGGAGTCGGTGTCCGGAGTAGTGTCTCTCTTCGTTCCTGTTCGAGATGCGTCCGGTTTGCAGGATCTCCCGCAGGTCGTCCTCGCTGAACCGAAGGTGCTTGCCGATAAAGGTGCATGAAATGCTGCGAGAGCTTGCCTTGCGGCGCAACCAGGATTCTTTGACCGCGAGACGCTCGGCTGCCTGCGCTGGCGTATACAACTGCACGTCCGCGGGGAGGGAAGACTGCGCATTGCCGGTCTCCGGCGCAGAGCCTCCCGCTCGATCTCGTGTGGTCATGATGGTTCCCGTCTGCTCGCTTTTCCGGGATCGGCGAATTGTTGCGAGTGTGGTGCTTGTCGGGCACGCCGCTTCTGTCATGTCGCTGAGGGTGTGCGGAAGATGATGATGTCTTCGTGTGCGATGAGGTGGAGGGGTAGTCCTGCGTTGCGTTGTTTGCGGATGAAGTCGCGTTGGAAGAAGGAGCCGCGTGCGATGAGTTCGGTGTCGGTGGCGCGGGCGAGCAGGGCGACGCAGCGTTCTGCGGGGATGAGTCCGGCGCGTTGTCCGCAGGCGATGATC